>JAWKXG010000011.1:0-83381 GCA_041397065.1 Paracoccaceae bacterium
GCGCCTATGGGTTTGGGCGTTTTGCCACCTTCCGCCGTGTTTTGCTGCCGCAGGCGCTGGCACGCGCCTTGCCGACGCTGGGCGGAGAGACCGTCTTGCAATTGAAGGCGACGCCGCTGGTGGCGACGGTGACGGTGATCGACATCTATGCCGTCGCCAGCCGGGTGCGGCAGGACACGTTCATCATCTATGAACCCCTGTTGCTGCTGGCGCTGATCTATATGGCCATCGCGGGGCTGATCGCGCTGGCGTTTCGCTGGCTGGAACGGCGATACACGCGCGGGCTGGCCTGAAGTTCGCATTTCGGGAAAACTAACGCAAAAAAATCATCTTTTGCGCAAATTTGCGGCACGGTGATGCCTTTCTCCGACGCTAGACCCTCTGAAGCCCGTGTTCGGAGTTCCCATGCGTCTTGTCTTTGCCTGCACCAGTTTCATTGTCCTTTCTGCCTGTGTCAGCGGCCCTGTGGGTGTCACTCCGATGAGCACCAGTGCGCCAACAGGCGCTTCGCCAGTCGCCTTGACGGCCCGGACAACCCGAGCGGTTACCGTTCCAACCGACGGATACGAGACCTATGTGACCCAACACAACGGATTCACCCGTGTGCGGCGCAGCAATACGCAGGCAGGCGACGATCTGATCCTCGCGCAGTTCGAAGATGCCAACCCGGCATCGCCGGCCGGGTATCGAAGCCTCGTCGAAAACCAGAATGCATCGGTGCGCAATCGCGTAAGTATCGAAGTGATCGGCGAGATGGCTGGTCCGGGCACGTCGGTAGAGCGGGTGTTGCGATCGACCGTGGATGTCGACGCGGCGAACCTGTCCCAGATCGCCCGGGCCGGAGGGACAATCACCTTGCTCGGTGGAGATCACGTCATCATGGGCGGTGGCGGCGCACTCCGCACAAGCGCCGACAATGTCCTTTACCTGGGCCTGGACTTCGACAACAGGACCGCCGCCTTGCATATCGTGCATGACTTCGGCCGGACGTGGCGCTATGCCCAACGCAACGACTCGCTGGATTTGTTGGGCGAAAACCTGGCGTTCAATCCCGAAACAGGCTTGTTTGGCGGCGAGATCACCGGCGAAGCGATCCATTCATTGGGCAATGTCGGCACCTTTACCGTTACCATGGAAGGCACTGTTCTGGGTGCTGTCGGTGGTTCCTCGGCGGACGATCTGGTTGCGGGCGGGATATTCCAGGCCGAAGGAACGATGCCCTATATCGGCACGCTGACCGCAGACGGCGTTTTCTGGGCGTCGAATTGACGCGCGCGCCCCGACTTCGCGGCGAATTTTCCACAAACTGGCCCTAATGGCGCCCCTGTTCGCCCGTAGACACTGTAAGCAGATGAAATCATTTGAGGTTTGCCATGCGGCGCCTTGCTTTGTGTCTTCTCTCCTTTGTCCCGTTGTCGGCCTGTGTCTCGGGCCCTGTCGGGGTCACCCCCATGACGACAAGCGCCCCGACAACGCTGAGCGCGCGAACGACGCGCGCGGCCACGGTGCCGACCGACGGGTATGAAACCTATGTCACGCAGCACAACGGCTTTACCCGGGTGCGCCGCAGCGAATTGCAGCCCGGTGACGCGGCGATTGTCGCACAGTTCGAAGACTCCAACCCCGCCTCGCCGGCCGGGTTCCGCAGTCTGGTCGATCCTCAAAGCGCCGCGGTGCGCAACCGCGTGTTTGTCGAGATCATCGGCCAAGACGACTCATGGATCGATGGCGGCGGAAATCCGGTCTCGGCCCTGCAGCGTGTCTTGCGGCTGACCGCCGATGTCGAAGATTTCAACCCCGCCGCAGTCGCCTCGGCAGGCGGGCAGATCGTGCTATCGGGCAGCGACTACAGCGTTGCACAAATTGGCACCGGGCGACCGAACTTCGCCAATCAAAGCGACTCGGGGTCACTGTGGATGTCGCTCGACTTCGACAACCAGACTGCGACTGTCCGGATCATCAATCGGACGCTTTACTATCATACGCCTCAATCGACGCCGCAAACCATGTTCCTTGTCGATCTCTTGGGCGAGAACATGCCGTTCAACATTGAAACCGGGGCGTTCGGTGGTGAAGTCAACGGCGAGGTCTATCAGTTGATGGTGCACCTCGGCGGCCGCGCGGCCGATGTCTCGGGCACCTTGCTGGGCACGGTCGGTGGGGCTGCGCGCGATGATCTGGTGGCAGGCGGCGTGTTCGAAGCATCCGGCACGATGAACTTTCAGGGGCAAACTCTGGATGTTGGCGTCGATGGGGTTTTCTGGGCGTCGAACTGACAATCATTCCGTTCGGCGTTTCCTGATCGGCAACAATGTCTGCCAGATGGGGCATTGTTTCCACAAAGGCCCCCAATCTGCCCTGATTGCGCCTTTTTCCCCCACGACATTCGCCCCTGAGCCGCCATCAAGGCGGTAATTGTCTGGGTCTTTCTTTCATGCTGTTCCGTGCCTTTTGCCTTGTCCTTCTGGTGTTTGTGGCCCCTGTGCAGGCCTATGCCGACGCGCTGACGCGGGCGATGCTGGCCGGGCTTTCCGGGTCCGAGAGGTTGCGCCAGTTCACACTGGGGCAGGCCACTTTGCAGCACCGCGATGACCCCCGCTTGCGGGCGGCCATGCGGAGCAGCCTGCAGGAAACTGGTTTCTATTTCGCGGGCAGCGGTCCGGCTGTGTTGTCGCGGCAGTTCCGCTGGAGCCCCGTCCTGTCCTATGACGCCAACATCAACGGCGGGTTTCTGAACGACCAGTTCGACATCTTCGGCCTCGCGTTCGAGGTCGACCCCGCGCGGCGGGCGTTATCGGGTGTGGTTGCGGGCCTTCGTGGTGCAGGCGATCTGCGGCTTGGCTATGGCGAGGGGCGGTATCTGGACCTGCGCGGATCGCTCGAAGCGGTCTGGTCGCCGGAACATGGCATCGGGCGCGGTCAGGCCGGGTTCGAGGCCTGCGCGCGCAATCATCTTCGGGGTTGGACCTTCGCCGACGTCTGCGTGACCGGGGCTCGCAGCTGGCGCAGCCTGTCCAGCACCACCACGGCCACGGCGTCGTTGCGCTTTGCGCATCTGGTCGAGACCGGCACCAGCGAGCACGAATTCAGCGCGGGCGTCACGCGCTACTTCCAGGACCCCGGCCCGCAGAATGCACTGTCCTTCGGCTGGACCGCCGTCTGGAACCGCGCGACAACGGGGGTCGACCTGACGCTTGCCGCCCCGGTGGCCGGGGAAACCGCGATGCGGCATCGGCTGTCGGCGAATGCCACGTGGCTTTGGGGGACGCGCCCGGTCAGCGTGGGTATCTGGCAGCAGGTGGCCGATGGTGGCCTGTTTCTGGGCGCGGCACGGGCCGACCGCGTGCAGGGGCTCAGCCTGACGGTCCGGCCACGCGCCGACATGGCGGTGGAGTTCGTGCATCAGGTCACCGACTCGACGATCAATCTGTTCGACGAGAACCGGATGGGCATCAACCTGCGCTTCGACCTGCGCTGAACCGTCAGAACAGGATCGAGGCCCCTTGCGTCGCGTCGCTGGCGCCTTGGCGCAGCCGCGCGAACAGGTCACGCCCGGTGCCCCAGTCATTGGCCGACAAATCGGCAGTGACCGGCGCGCGGCTGGTGAAATCCGGTTCAAGAACCGACAAGGTGCCGGCAACGGCGTCGAGGCGCAGCCGGTCGCCATCGCGCACCCGTGCGATGGGCCCCCCGGCGGCGGCCTCGGGCGCGACGTGGATCGCGGCCGGAACCTTGCCCGACGCACCCGACATGCGGCCATCGGTGACCAGAGCAACCTTCAACCCGCGATCCTGCAAGACCGCCAGAATGGGCGTCAGACTGTGGAGTTCCGGCATGCCGTTCGCGCGTGGCCCCTGAAACCGAACGACGACGATCGTATCACCGGTGAATTCACCAGCGCGGAATGCGGCCTTGACGCTTTCCTGATCATGAAACACGCGCGCCGGGGCTTCGATGACATGGCGCGCCGGGTCCACGGCAGAGACCTTGATGACCCCGTTGCCGAGGTTCCCGCTCAACTGTCGCAAGCCACCGGTTGGCTGGAACGGCGCGGCGACCGGGCGCAGGATCTTGTCGTTCAGGCTGGATTGCGGGCCATCGACCCACGCCAGTTCACCGTCGCGCAGCACTGGCTCGCGCGTATAGGCCGCAAGTCCGGTGCCCATGACCGTCTCGATATCGGCGTGCAGCAGGCCCGCGCCCAGAAGATCGGCGATCAGGAACGCCATGCCGCCCGACGCGTGGAAATGGTTCACATCGGCAAGCCCGTTGGGATACACCTTTGCCATCAGAGGCACGATCTGCGCGACGGCGTCAAAATCCTCGAGCTCGAGGATGATACCGGCGGCGCGCGCCATCGCAGGCAGATGCAGCAGCAGGTTGGTCGATCCGCCCGTCGCCATCAGGCCCACCATACCGTTCACAAAGGTCTTTTCGCTTAGGATATGGCCGGCGGGCTGATAGCTGTCTCCCAGCGCGGTGATCGCCGCCGCCCGCGCAACCGCCGCCCGGGTCAGCGCCGCGCGCAGGGGGGTGTTCGGGTTGACGAAGCTGGAGCCGGGCAGTTGCAGCCCCATGATCTCCATCAGCATCTGGTTCGTGTTCGCAGTGCCATAGAAGGTGCAGGTGCCCGGGCCATGATAGGCGGCCATTTCGGCGCGCATCAGATCCTCGCGCGTGGCCTGACCGGCGGCAAAGGCCTGCCGCACCTTTGCCTTTTCGTCGTTGGGCAGGCCCGAGGGCATCGGTCCCGAAGGCACGAAGACCGATGGGACATGGCCGAAGCTGGCCGCCGCGATGATCAGGCCCGGCACGATCTTGTCGCAGATCCCCAGCCACAAGGCCGCATCATAGCAATCATGCGACAGCGCCACGCCCGACGCCAGCGCGATCACATCGCGCGACATCAGCGACAGTTCCATGCCGTCGCGCCCTTGGGTCACGCCGTCGCACATCGCCGGCACCCCGCCCGCGACCTGCGCGGTGGCCCCGAATTCAGCGGCATGCTGTCGGATCAGTCCGGGATAGACTTCGTAAGGCTGATGGGCCGAAAGCATGTCGTTATAGGCGGTGACAATCCCGATGTTGGGAAGGCGCTCTGCCGCGAAATCGTCCTTGTTGGGCATCGCCGCATAAGCATGCGCTGCGTTCGAACACCCAAGGTGCGCCCGCGCCGGTCCCTTGCGGCCTGCCGCCGCGATCCGCGCCAGATACGCGTCACGGGTGGGGCGTGAACGGTCGACGATGCGGGCGGTGATGTCCAGAAGGCGCGGGTCGGTGGTCATGGGTGTTCCTCGGGCAAGTCCGGATCCGGATCGGCGCGCGGCAGACTGCGGCACCGTGCGCGAGCCGGGGGAATTCTGTCGCGCGATATAAACCGTTAACGCTAACATGGCAAGTGTCGCGTCCGGGGCAGAAGCCTTGCATCGGGCGCAACCCGGGTTTGAGCTTTGCGGGCCTACTCGAATGCCGCGCTGCGGCGTAGATTGACCTCATCGCACAAGGGCCCTTGAGATCGATCCGGGCCCGACCCACACGAGGTAAGAGCCATGGAATATTCCACCGTCGACTATCTGGACATCGAACGTCAGGCCCGTGCCGCGCAGGGCAAGGCCATTGCCGACGGCATGCGCGCCCTGATGCGCATGATCGCCGCCCGCCTGCATCGTTCGGCGGCACCGCAAAACGCCTGATCCGCGCGTTCAGACCCGTCAAGACCAACGCCCGCACCGCGCACCGGTGCGGGCGTTGTCGCTTTTGGCTTTTGCCGCGTCCTGAGCAAGGATATGGGAGAGGCTTGGAACCAAGGACCTCGCCGCCATGTCGATCACTCGCCCCGTCATCCGTCTGCGCCCCAAGGCCGAGGCGCGCGCCATCCGCCACGGTTTTCCGTGGGTCTATGCCGACGAGGTCGTGCTGGACCGGCGCACGAAGGCGCTGCCTGCCGGGACCTTGGCAGTGCTCGAGGATGACCAGCGCCGGGCGATGGGTCTGGTGACGGTCAACCCCGCGTCGAAAATCATCGCGCGGATGCTGGACCGCGACCCCGGGGCGCGTCTTGACGCGGGCTGGTTCGAGGGGCGCATTCGCCGCGCCTTGGCGCTGCGCGAGCGTCTGTATGGAGAGCCCTTCTATCGTCTTGTCCATGCCGAGGCCGATGGATTTCCCGGTGTCATCATCGACCGTTTCGGCGATGTCGCGGTCATCCAGCCGAACGCGGCCTGGGCCGAAGAGCATCTGCCCGCCTTGAGCGCGGCGCTGGTCAAGGTCACGGGTGTCCAGACATTGGTCAAGAACGGCTCCGGGCGCGCGCGTGGGCTCGAGGGGTTGCCCGAGGAAATGGTCGTTTTGCAAGGCGCCCTTGACGGGCCGGTGCCGGTGCGCATGAACGGCGCGGTCTACATGGCAGACCTGATGGGTGGCCAGAAGACCGGGCTGTTCTTTGACCAGCGCGAGAACCATGCCGTCGCCGCGCGACTGGGGCAGGGCGGTCGTGTGCTGGACGTGTTCAGCCACGTTGGCGGCTTCGGGCTGGCGGCGCTGGCGGCTGGTGCAACGCAGGCGCTGGCGGTCGATGGATCGCAGGCGGCACTGGCACTGGCCGAGGCGGGCGCGAAGGCCATGGGCGCCGCCGACCGGTTCGAGACCCGGCAGGCCGATGCTTTCGACGCGCTCGAGGCGCTCAATGCCGAGATGGCGCGCTTTGAACTGGTCGTGTGCGATCCGCCCGCGTTTGCGCCGCATCGTCAGGCGCTGGACGCCGGGCTGCGGGCCTATGAACGCGTGGCGCGTCTGGCGGCCCCGCTGGTCGAGCCGGGCGGGTATCTGGTGTTGTGTTCTTGTTCGCACGCGGCCGACCTGACGCAGTTCCGGGCGGCCTGCACGCGCGGCATCGGCAAGGCGGGCCGTTCAGCACAATTGATCCACACGGGTTTTGCCGGGCGGACCATCCGCAACTGCCGCAACTGGCGGAGAGCGGATATCTCAAGGCGCTGGCGTTCCGGCTGGATGGATAAGGCCTTTCTGGATACCTGCGTCCTGTTCCCGCCCATCTTGCGGGATTTCCTGCTGGGCATGGCCGACCGGGGTCTGTTTCTGCCGCTGTGGTCCCCCAGCGTGGCGGCCGAATGGCTGCACGTCACCGCGCGCAAGGGCGAGGCCGGCGCGGCCGAGGCCTTGGCCCGCATGCGGACACGGTGGCCGGACGGGTTGGTGCAGGATGGCGACGTTGCCCTGCTGGACCTTCCCGATGCGGCTGACCGGCATGTGCTGGCGGGGGCCATCGCGGGACAGGCGCGCTGGCTGGTCACGTTCAACCTGCGCGACTTTCCCCGTCGGGCGCTGGCGCTGCATGGGATCGAGGCGCGCGCACCCGATGATTTCGCCATGGCGCTGTGGCTGGCGCATCGCGCTGTGGTCGAGGCCGAGGTCGCACGGGTCTGGCCCGGCCTTCAGGGGCGGGCATTGCGCAACGCGATGAAGAAGGCGGGTTTGCCCCGACTGGGCCGCGCCTTGGAGACCGGCTGAGCCAGTGACGGGACGAGTGAGGGGGCTCTGCCCCCTCTGGGCCTGCGGCCCATTCACCCCCGGGATATTTTCAGAACAAAGATGGCAAGGCCCGGATCAATAGCCCATCGCGCAGCCATCCTTGCGCGGGTCAGAGGCGCCGATCAAGGTGCCCGAGGGCTCGATCCAGATTGCTTGCGCCCCGCCCAGCGGCTCGTCCGACCAGCGCGTTGCGTGGCCCATCGATGTCAAGGCGTCGAAGCAGCGCGCGTCATAGCCGGTTTCAAGCGCCAGTCCGTCCTGCCCTGAGAACAGCCCGGCAAAGGCGCGCGGCGCGTCCAGCGCGGCTTGCAGGTCCATGCCGTAATCGCACAGGTTCGACACGACGCGCGCGTGGCCGCAGGGCTGATAGGCGCCGCCCATCACCCCGAAGGGCATCAGCACCTGTCCGTCGCGGCGCAGCATGCCGGGGATGATGGTGTGCATCGGGCGCTTGCCGCCAGCGGCCTCGTTGGGATGTCCGGCTTCCAGCGTGAAGCCCGCGCCCCGGTTCTGGAAATTGATCCCGAACTTTGCCGAGGCGCGGCCCGAGCCGAAGCTGTGGAATACCGAGTAGATCAGCGACACGGCCATGCGGTCGCGATCGACCACGGTCAGATAGACGGTGTCGCGGTGGATCTCCTCGGTCAGGCGGGTGAGGCTGGGCTGTGCGTGACGAGGATCGATCAGGGCAGCCAGCCGGCTGGCCGTTTGCGATGACAGCATGTGCGCAAGACGGGTCGTGTGGTCGGCATCGGCAAGGAAGCGATTGCGCGCGTCATAGGCCAGTTTCGTCGCCTCGGCCTCGAGATGGGTGCGTTCAGGGCCGAAGGGGTCGAGGGCGGAGAGGTCGAAATGGGACAGGATATTCAGGATCAGGTTCGCGGTTGCGCCCTGACCATTGGGGGCGTGTTCCACCAGTTCGACCCCTTTGTAGAGGCTGCTGACGGGCTCGGTGTAATCGCAGGCGACGGCGGCGAAATCGTCCAGCGTGTGGCACCCGCCCATGGCGCGCAGGCTGTCGACTATGTCCTGTGCGACTTCGCCTTCGTAGAAGCCCGCGCGGCCCTCGCGGGCGATGCGCCGCAGGACTTCGGCCTGTCCGGGGGCGGCGAAACGCGCGCCGGTCGCGGGGGCCGCGCCGTCGGTGAGGAAGAATCGGCGCGCATCGCCTTCGAGGTGCGCGGCGCGCGCCCAGTCATGCGCGACGCGCGGCGCGACCGGCACACCGGCGTCGAAATAGTGGATGGCGGGCGCCAGCACATCAGCCAGCGGGATCCGTCCCCATTCGGCGTTGAGGCGGCAGAAGGCATCGACCGCACCGGGCAGGGTGATCGATTCGGGGCCATAGGTCGGGATGGCGGTCAGACCGCGGGCCCGCAGGGCGGCCGCGTCGAGGGCCGCGGGTGCACGGCCCGACCCGTTCATCGCCTTGACCTGCGAGTCGCCGGGGGCCGTGAACAGAACGAAGCAATCCCCTCCAATCCCGGTCATCTGAGGTTCCAAGAGGCCCAACAGGACTGCCGCGCCGATGGCGGCATCCATCGCGTTGCCGCCATCGCGCAGCAGGGCGAGGGCTGTCTGGGTGGCGAGCGGGTGGGACGTCGCCACCATCGCGGAGTCGGCGTAAACGGCCGAACGGCCCGGTTTCTGATAATCGCGCATTGCCGTCCTCGTCTGGCTGTTTGACGGCAAGATACGCCGTGCGGCGCAAAAGGAAAGACGGCAGAAAAAACGGATGCCGAGGCGCAGCCCGGCATCCGTGTTGATTTTGAAGCAAAATCCTGTGCGAACACCACAGTTTGCGATCGTCTTTCCCAACCGGCCCGGTCCAGAAACGGGCTCCGGCCCAGTGTATTCAGGTCCGATGAACGCCAATCCATTCATCAATGAAAAGGTGGAAAGGGTCTGGTCGTCGGAATAGCAGAGTCTTGGCACACGCGCGGACTTGCGACCTCACCCATTCGGGTTAAAGTCGGAAAAACACTGGAAAGCCCGGAACATGCCCAGTCCCCGCGACCCTGCCGACGCCGACCCCGAGGAAAAGGATCGCGTGATCCGCGGCATCTACGAGGTCGTCCTCAGGCCCGAACATTTCCACGACTTCATGCAGGATTGGGCGCAGTTCATCGGCGCACGCTCCGAGGGGCTGGAGTGGGATCCGGGTTCTGCCGCTGCACAGGATGTCGTTTTCGACCGGGATCTGGCCGACCATTTTCACCGGGCCATGGCGCTGTTCGAGCGCGTGGGTCGGGGCGATTCGGCGGCGCGGGACGATGGGCCGCCGCCATGGCTCCGCCTTGGGCGCGGGGGCGTCTTGTCCGACCTGTCGCCCGAGGGCGCGGCGGTGATGGGGCCCCGGCCGACATTGGCCGATCTTGAATCGCGGCTGGATGCCGACGGGGTTCAACGACTGCGGACCTATCTTGCCAGTTTCGAACGGGCCCCGGTGGAGGGGCGCTTTGCCGTCGTTTCGATGGCGTTCCCCGATGATCGCCCGATCCCGGGCGCACCGGGCGGTGGGTTGCTGGCGCTGGTCACGGTGCGGGCGCCGTTCGCTGAAGGCTATGCCATCGAGGTCCGGCCGCTGATCATGGGGTGGAAACCGCAGCTGCAAGGGGCGCTGACGGGCAGTTTCGGCCTCACCCCCCGCGAATGCGATCTGGTTCGGGCGCTGGCGTTGGGGGGTGACATTGCCGGCATCGCCGATGAAACGGGGCGGTCGCAGAATACGCTGCGGGCGCAGCTCAAGGCGGTTTTCGCCAAGACACGCACCACATCCCAGAGCGAGCTGATGCGGCTGGTGGCGGTCCTGAGCGTTCTGGAAGGGCGCAACGATGTCCCTCCCATTGACGCAACCGGCCTGCGTGAATCACGGATCGAACTGGACGAAGGGCGATACCTCGCGCTGCATTGCGTCGGCCCCGACGACGGATTGCCGGTGGTGATGCTGCACGGGATGCTCGACGGGATCGGGATCCTGCCGTTCGTCGCGCGCCATGCGCAGGATTCGGGGATTCGCCTGATTGCGCCGGTTCGCCCGAATTTCGGGCAATCGCAGCCCGATGCCCGGCTCCGCGACCTGCCCGAACGTTTCGCGCGCGACCTGGGGCAGGCGCTGCGCCAGATGGGGATCACGCGGGCGGTGCTGGTCGGACATATGGGGGGCTCGCGTCCGGCCTTCCTCTGCGCGCACAGGCTCGGGCCCATGGTGGCCGGGGTGGCCATGGTGGCAGGCATGGTCCCTTTTTCAAGCTTCCAGCATATCCGCGCGATGGCACCACGGCAGAAGGCCATCGCCCTGACGGCCAAGTTCGCGCCGGCGCTTCTGCCCACCGTCCTGCGTGCTGGGATGGCCCAGATCGACAGCGCGGGCGTTGGGCAGATCTTGCGGTCGCTCTATGCCGAGGGCACGCGCGATGAACAGGTGGCGCGTGATCCCGCCATCGCGCGGGCGTTGATCGACGGGTATCACTTTACCGTCGCGCAGGGGCTTCAAGGGTTCCTCGGCGACTCAATCTTCGCCACGCGGGACTGGCGGCCCAATGTTCTGGGCAGCACTTGCCCGGTGCTGGTCATCCATGGCGGTCAGGACGCCGTGATCGCCCTGCGCTTTGTCCGTGCCTTCTGCGACGACGCGTCCCGGTTTCAACTGGTCGAAGAACCTTCCGAGGGGCAACTTGTCTGGTATGCAAAACCGGCGGCGGTAACCCAGCGAATCGCCGAGTTCGCCCGAAAGTGCCTTGCCTGAGCGGGAGAGACCATGACAACGCTGACCGTCGGATCGTATAACATCCACAAGGCGATTGGGGCCGACCGCCGCCGCGACCCGCATCGCGTGATCGCCGTCATCCGCGAACTGGGTGCTGACCTGCTGGCCCTGCAAGAGGTCGACCGGCGCTTCGGCACGCGGCGCGGCGTGCTGGATCTGGCCGCCCTCGAAGCCGAGACCGGGCTGACGCCCCTGACCCTGCAAGATCGCAAGGGGGCGTTGGCTCATGGCTGGCACGGCAATCTTGTTCTGGCGCGCGGTGCCCTGGTCGAGTCGGTCTCGTTGCTGGACCTGCCGGGGCTGGAACCGCGCGGCGCCATCATCGCTGACCTGAGGTTCGGCGATCAGCCGCTGCGGGTGATCGCTGCGCATCTGGGGTTGCTGAAAGGATCGCGGCTGACCCAGACGCGACGCCTCGCCGCCGAAGTCTCGCCCGAGATGCCGACCCTGATGATGGGTGACCTGAACGAATGGCGGCAGGGGCCCGGATGCTCGCTCATGCCGATCAAGCAGGGCCTCGAAGCGGTCGAACGCTCCGCGCATGTCGCCAGTTTCCCGGCGCGTCGACCGTTGTTCCCGCTGGACCGGATCATCGGCTGCGCGCGCTCGCGGATCAGCGACCTGTCGACACATGACAGCCCACTGGCGAGGCGTGCCTCGGATCATCTGCCCATCAAGGCGCGCCTGACCTTATGAGCCCGCTCCTGCTTGTCCTGCTGCTGGTGCCTGCCGCGTTGATCGGCGTCGTGCTGGCAGGGCTGTGGTCGGCGGGCCGGTTCCTGACCTTTCCGACCGGGCGCCCCGCGACGGCGCTTCCCTTGGGGATGGACAGCGCCCTCGACCATGCCCTTGCCCCGGTCGAGTTGCGCCATCCCGGGCAGTCGGGCGCGCGTCTGGTGCCCGATCCGCACGAAGCGCTGGCGCATCGGCTGGCGATGGTGGCGGGGGCGGGGCGGTCGGTCGATCTGCTCTATTACATGTGGAACGACGATCTTGCCGGGAACAGGCTGTCGGCCGAAATCCTCGCCGCTGCCGACAGGGGGGTGCGCGTCCGGATGCTGTTGGACGATGTGAACGTGCTGGGCCGCGACCCGGCCTATCGCGCGCTGGACAAACATCCCCGGATCGAGGTGCGCCTGTTCAACCCGGTGCGCAACCGCGATCGGGGTCTCAAACGTGGCCTCGAGCTTCTGTTCAACCTCATGCCGCTGAATCGCCGCATGCACGGCAAGCTGATGATAGCCGATGGCCGCCTGATGATTACCGGGGGGCGGAACATCGGGGACGAATATTTCGGCCTTGGGGGCGGCACGGGGCATGACTATACCGACCTCGACATCCTGATGGCGGGCGCCGTGTTGCGGCAGGCCGAGGAACTCTTCGACGCGTTCTGGAATTCGGGCATCGCGCAGCCGATCCGCCGCATTGCGCCCGCGCGCGGTTTTCGCCTGCGCCGGTATCGCCGCCGCCTGCGGCGGCGATTGGCCGCGCCGGGGGCGGAAGCGCGGCTGGGCCGGGCACTGCGGGAAATGCCCGCATTGCCTGATCCATCCCGGCTCCATTGGGGCGACACCGCAACCTTCGTGGGCGATCCGCCGCACAAGGCGCTGGATGATCGTCGCCATGGCTGGATGCCCGAGGTTCTGTTGCCGCTGCTGTCGTCGGCGCAAACGGAATTGCGCATCCTGACGCCCTATTTCGTGCCCGGTCCGCAGGGGCTGGCGACGCTGTGCGCGCTGGCCGAACGGGGTGTGCGGGTGCAGATCGTGACGAATGCGCTGATGATGGCCGACAACCCGTTCGTGCACGGGGCCTATGCGTGGTATCGGCGTCGCCTGCTTGCCGCCGGGGTCGAGATCCACGAGGTGGCGCCGCGCACCCGCCCGCGTCTGATGCTGCATGCCAAGGCCTTTCTGGTGGACGGCCAGCATGGCTTTGTCGGCTCGTTCAATTTTGACATGCGCTCGGCGTTTCTGAATACCGAAACCGGGGTGATCCTGTCGGATGCGCCCGTCGTGGCCGATCTTGCGGGGATGATCGACGCGGCGACCGGTCCGGATGTCGCCTATCGCCTTGCCCTGCAGGACGGACGCCTGTGCTGGACCCGCCCCGGCGAGGCCGCGTTGTTTCGCGAACCCCACTGTCGTTGGTGGCGCCGCGCGATCACGGGCGTTGTCGGCCATCTGCCGATCCACCGTTTCCTTTGACTGCCGCGGTCGTCAATCCTGCCAGAAAGCACCATCGGCCCGCAGCGCGTTCTGCGCCGTGAAGGTGTCGGGGTCGGGTGTTGTCGTCAACGCAGCGGCAAGGCGTTCGCGATAGCGCGCGCGCGGGATCTCGATCCCGCCGAGCGTGGCCAGATGCGCGGTCAGGTATTGCGTATCCAGCAGCACAAACCCGCCCCAGCGCAGCCGCGCGACCAATTCGGCAAGTGCCAGTTTCGATCCGCCCGTGACGCGGCTAACCATGCTTTCGGCAAAGAACGCGCCCCCCAAGGCCAGCCCGTAGACCCCGCCAGCCAAGGCGCCGTCCGGCGTCCAGACCTCGACAGAATGCGCCAGCCCCAGCGCGTGCAGTGCGGTGAAGACTTCGGCGATGTCAGCATTGATCCAGGTTTCGGGCCGGTCGGCGCAGGCCGCCATCACGCCTGTGAAATCCGCATCGCAGGAAAACCGGAACCCGCCGCGCCGCCGCGTTCGCCTTGTAGAGCGCGAGAGGTGAAAGCTCTCCAGTGGCAAAACCCCCCGCATACGCGGTTCGAACCAATGAATCTCCGCCGCCTCGGCGCTTTCGGCCATCGGAAAGACTCCTCCAGCATAGGCTCGGACGATCAGCTCAGGCGTCAACCGCATCGGCGCCCTTTCATCTTGTCAGAAATACTCTGGGGGGCTGAATTGGCCGAAGGCCAAGAGGGGGGCAAAGCCCCCTCCCGTCGTGTCACTTGAAATCCTCGGCCAGGAATTTCTCCAGCCAGTGGATGTTGTAGTCCCCGGTCAGGATGTCGTCATTCTCCAGCAGGGCAAAGAACAGCGGCACCGAGGTGTCGATCCCGTCGATGATCAGCTCTCCCAGCGCCCGCTTGAGGCGCGCCAGCGCTTCCGGGCGGTCGCGTCCGTGCACGATCAGCTTGCCGATCAGGCTGTCGTAATAGGGCGGGATCTTGTAGCCGGAATACAGCGCCGAATCCATCCGCACGCCAAGGCCGCCGGGGGCGTGGAACGTGTTCACCTTGCCGGGCGAGGGGGTGAAGTTCGGCAGTTTCTCGGCGTTCAGGCGCACCTCGATCGCGTGGCCGTTGATCACAAGGTCTTCCTGCCGGAACGACAGGCTGTTGCCCGAGGCGACCATGATCTGCTCGCGCACGAGGTCGACGCCGAAAATGCCCTCGGTCACCGGGTGTTCGACCTGCAGGCGGGTGTTCATCTCGATGAAGTAGAACTCGCCATCCTCGAACAGGAATTCGATGGTGCCGGCGCCCGCATATTGCATCTTGGCAATCGCGTTGGCGCAGATCATGCCGATGCGGTCGCGCTGTTCTTGCGTGATGCAGGGGCCGGGGGCTTCTTCGAACACCTTCTGGTGGCGGCGTTGCAGCGAACAATCCCGCTCGCCCAGATGCACCGCGTTGCCCTTGCCATCGCCGAAGACCTGGATCTCGATGTGGCGGGGCTTTTGCAGGTATTTCTCGATATAGACTTCGTCGTTGCCGAACGCTGCTTTCGCCTCGCTGCGCGCGGTGCGGAAGGCGGTTTCCAGCTCGGCCTCGGACTTGGCGACCTTCATGCCGCGGCCGCCGCCGCCGGCTGTCGCCTTGATGATCACCGGATAGCCCATTTCGCCGGCGACCTTCTTCGCGGTCGCGACGTCGGGCACACCGCCTTCGGACCCCGGCACGACCGGGATGCCCAGCGCTTTGGCCGTGTCCTTGGCGGTGATCTTGTCGCCCATCATGCGGATATGTTCCGCGCGCGGGCCGATGAAGGTGATGTCGTGATCCTCGAGCATCTGCACGAAGTTCGCGTTTTCCGACAGGAAGCCATAGCCCGGGTGAACCGCCTGTGCGCCCGTGATCTCGCAGGCCGAGATGATCGCAGGCATCGACAGATAGCTTTCCAGCGACGAGGCCGGGCCGATGCAGATCGCCTCGTCGGCCATGCGCACGTGCATCGCGTCGGCGTCGGCGGTCGAATGGACCGCGACCGACTGGATGCCCATCTCGCGGCAGGCGCGGATCACGCGCAGGGCGATCTCGCCCCGGTTCGCGATGAGGATTTTGTCGAACATGCGCTCGGCCTTATTCGATGATCATCAAGGGCGCGCCGTATTCGACGGGCGTGCCGTCGCCTACGAGGATGCGCTTGACGGTGCCCGAGGCGGGGGCGGGGATGTGGTTCATCGTCTTCATCGCCTCGATGATCAGAAGCGTCTCGCCGGCGTTGACCTGCTGGCCGACGCTGACAAAGACAGACGCGCCCGGCTCCGGCGCCAGATACACCGTCCCGACCATCGGCGAGGTCACTGCCCCGGGGTGATCGCTGGGGTCGGCGCTGGCGGCGGCGCTGGCTGCTGCCGGTGCGGCGGATGCGGCGGGCGCTGCAGCCGGGGCGGGCATCGCATAGGCGGCGGGTGCCGGTGCTGCCATCGTCACCTGTTTCGAGACCCGAACGTTCAGGGTGTCGTTCTCGCCATACTCACGCTTGACCGAGATCTCGGTCAGATCGTTCGCGTTCAGCATTTCGGCCAACGCCTGAATGAAGGCGACGTCGGCCGTGGTATGATCTTTGCTCATGGTCATCCTCGTGCGGGCGGAACCCGTCCGGCTCCCTGTTTTGCATATCCGCGGCGTTATACGGCAGGGTTGTGCGGGTGAAAAGGCTCATTCTCCCACCGCTTGCCCCGCCGCGGGCAGTGCCGCCCCGACGCGTTCGAACCGCGTGCCGTGGCCCGAACCTTCGGTCCTTGACGTGGCGCGCGATGGGGGCATGGTGTATCACCTTGGCGACGGAGGCAAGCGATGGCGAAAACGGCGCTCTCGGGAACGCGCATTCGCATGATGCGCACCGCGCGGCAGATCGGGCAGGCCGATCTGGCGCGGCAGGCCGGGGTGTCCCCTTCGTATCTGAACCTGATCGAGCACAACCGCCGGCGCGCCAGTCCGCGGTTGCTGCGCGCGCTGGCCGAGGCCCTGCGCGTCGCGCCCGAAGCGCTGGACGAGGCGACGGGCGACGCGCAGATCGCCACCCTGCGCGAGGCGGTCGCACAGGCGCGCCCGGGCACCGAACCCGAAACCGACCGGGTCGAGGAATTCGTCGGCCGTTTTCCGGGCTGGGCGGCGTTGCTGGTGGACCTGTTCGAAAAAACGCAGGAACAGGGCGGAACCATCGAACGTCTGGCCGACAGGATGGCCCATGACCCCAATATTTCCGCCGCGTTGCACGAGATCGTGTCAGCCGTGACCGGCGTTCAGTCGACGGCCGCGATCCTAGTCGAAACCGACGACCTTGAGCCGAACTGGCGGACCTTGTTTCACGGCAACGTGCATGCCGACTCGGTCCGGTTGGCGAATGCGGCCGAGGCACTGGTCGCCTATCTGGATACCTCGACCGAAGACGCCGCCCTTGCCGCCCCGCAAGAAGAACTGGAAGGTTGGCTGGAGGGGCAGGATTTCCATGTCGCGGTTCTCGAACAGCCCGAGCCGCCCGATTGGGCCTTGCTTGTCGATGGCCAAACGGAACTGGCGTCGGAGGCGGCGCGCGCGTTGGCGATCGACTGGTTGTCGCGGGCATGGGCGGATGCACAGGCGTTGCCGCTGGACCGGCTGGTCCCGGCGCTGTCAGCGATGTTCGCGCAAGGGCAGGGGTTCCGGCCCGACCATATCGCCGAGTCTCTGGGCACGACCTTGCCGCGCCTGTTCCGCCGGCTGGCCACCCTTCCCAAGCTGGCCGGGATTCCGCGCTTCGGGCTGGTGATCTGCGATGGCTCGGGCACGCTGGTGTTTCGTCGCCCGGTCGACGGGTTCAATGCGCCTCGGTTCGGCGGGGCCTGCCCGCTGTGGCCGCTGTATCAGGCCTTGGCGCAACCCGGGCGTCCGGTGGCGCAGATGGTCGAATTCGCGGGCCTGCCGACGACGCGCTTTGTGGCGCATGCCATCTGCACCGGCGATGGCGCGCCGCGCTTTGACGCGCCGCCAGTCTGGCAATCGCTGATGCTGCTGACCCCGGCGGCAGCCGCCATGCCCGCCAGCTTGTCGGCCCCGCGGGATGTTCTAGGTGTCGGTTCAAGCTGCCGTGTCTGCCCGCGGCAGGCCTGCGCAGCCCGGCGCGAGCCGTCGATCGTCAGCGAATGACCCGCGTGCCGCGTCGAAATCTTTGACAGCTTTTTGATTTGCACCGATAGTTCCCTCAGGCGGGGAGTCCGACACCCGCCGGGGCCGGGGGAGAGGCCGAGGGGAGGACATCGATGGGGCAAGATGGCACGGGAGTTCCGGGGCCAGCCGATGTGTCGGCGGGGGTCCCAGTGTCTGGCGACGCCTCACGCACCGTGTGGATCGTCGAGGACGAGCGCAACATTTCCGAGGCGATCCGGTTCATCCTTGAACGCGACGGCTGGCTGGTCAGTCTGAATGACACCGGCGCAGGTGTTGTCGAGGCGCTGCGCGAAGCGCCGCCCGCGCTGGTCATTCTGGATGTCATGCTGCCGGCTGTCAGCGGGCTGGATATCCTGCAAGCGCTGCGCGCCCATGAGCGGACGGCGGGCGTTCCGGTCATCATGCTGACCGCGCGCGGTCAGGCGGATCTGCGGGATCGCGTTCTGGCGGAAGGGGCCAGCGCGTTCGTCGCCAAGCCGTTTTCCAACGCCGCGCTGCGCGATCTGGTGCGCGACCTTGCGGGGCGGCGATGAAACGACCGCGGCCACCGCTGTTCGTCGAACGCACGGCCTACCGTCGCCGACGTCTGATGGATGGTGCCCGGGTGCTGCCCGTGGTGGGGTTCATCCTCGTGCTGTTGCCCGTCCTCTGGACGCGCAACGACGCGCATAACACCGCCAACGAGGCGGTCTATCTGTTTTGCCTGTGGCTGGTGCTGGTCATCGTGGCGTTTATCCTGTCGCGGCCCCTGCGCGCCGCGCTGATGCGCGAGGAACGCGGAACCGAACGCCAGCCGCCTGCCGCCGCACCGACACCAGCCGCGCCCAAGGACGAGGCGCCATGACGCTGAACATCCTGATCCCGGCGGCGCTGGCCTATGTGGTTTTCCTGTTCGTCATCGCCTCGATCGCCGAGAACCGCGCCGAGGCCCTGCGCGCGCGCGGGCTGAAACCCCGATTCCTGCGCTCGCCGCTTGTGTATACGCTGTCTTTGTCGGTCTATTGCACCGCGTGGACGTTTTACGGCGCGGTGGGTTACGCGGCGCGTTCGGGCCTCGAATACCTGACGATCTATTTCGGCCCGACGCTGGTCTTCGTCGGATGGTGGTGGTTGCTGCGCAAGCTCGTGCGGGTCGGCAAGGCGCAGCGCGTGACCTCGATCGCCGACCTCATTTCATCGCGCTACGGCAAATCGAACCTTGTCGCGGTGATCGTGACCCTGTTGGCGGTGGCCGCCACCACGCCCTATATCGCGCTGCAATTGCAATCCATCGCCCTCAGCTTCGGGGCGTTCGCGGCCGATCAGTCGTTGGCCCCGCAGCAGATGGCCTTGTGGGTGGCCGTTGGGCTGGCGTTATTCACCATCCTGTTCGGCACGCGCAACCTCGACGCCAACGAACAGCATCACGGCGTCGTCACCGCGATTGCCGTCGAGGCGGTTGTCAAGCTGGTCGCCCTGTTGGCGGTGGGGGCATGGGTGGTCTGGGGGCTGGCCGAAGGGCCGGCCGACATCATGGCCCGGATCGCCGCCGCCGACCGCGAGGCGTGGCGGATCGAACCGCCCCGCTGGATGGGCCTGACCTTGCTGGCGGGCGTGGCCGTCATGACCTTGCCGCGCATGTTTCAGGTGATGGTCGTCGAAAACGCTGACGAACGGCATCTGGCAACGGCGTCCTGGGCCTTTCCGCTGTATCTGATGGCCATGAGCCTGTTCGTATTGCCGATCGCGGTGATGGGCCTTGAACTGTTGCCCGAAGGGATGAACCCGGACCTTTTCGTTCTGACCTTGCCGCACGAGCAGGGCCAGAACGCCTTGGCCATGCTGGCCTTTCTGGGTGGGTTTTCGGCGGCGACGTCGATGGTGATCGTGGCGTCGGTGGCGCTGGCGACCATGGTGTCGAACCATATTGTCGTGCCGCTCTGGCTGCGCCAACGTCAGGCCGAAGCCCGGCGCGATCTGGGCGACATGCGGTTGCTGGTTCTCAACGCGCGCCGGCTGTCCATCGGCGGGATCCTCGGGCTGGGCTATGTCTATTTCGCCGTTTCCGAGGGGTCGCGGTCGCTAGCGGCCATCGGGCTGATCGCCTTTGTCGGCATGGCGCAGGTGCTGCCGGCCCTGATCGGGGCGCTGTATTGGCGCGGCGGCAGCCGGATCGGCGCGGCAACGGGGTTGGTGATCGGGGCGTTGGTATGGCTCTATACGCTGTTCTTGCCGTCCTTGGGGGCGGGGGTGGTGTTTTCGGCGACCTTCCTTGCCGAGGGGCCCTTTGGCATCGGCTGGCTGCGGCCTCAGGCGCTGTTCGGCGTCGAAGGGATGGACCCGCTGCTGCATACTCTTTTCTGGTCGATGATGCTCAACGGGCTTGGCTTTGTCACCGGGTCGCTGGTGTCCTTTCCCGGCCCGATGGAAAGGGTGCAGTCCGCCCAGTTCGTCAATGTGTTCGACACCGATGCGGCAAACCCTGAATCCGGAGCGCGCGGGTGGTCCAGCGAAACGGCAGGTGACGAGGTCGAGGATCTGCTGGCCATGTCGCAGCGTGTTCTGGGCGCGGCCGAGGCGCAAAGCTTCTTTCAACGCGAGGCCGCGCGGCAGGGAAAGGGCGGGTATCTGCCTGACCCGACCCCCGATTTCCTCGATCGGCTGGAACGCGAATTGGCGGGTTCGGTGGGGGCTGCAACCTCGCACGCGATGATCGCGCAAATCGTCGGCGGGCGCGTCGTCACGGTTGACGACCTTGTGGCCGTGGCCTCGGAAACCGCGCAGATCATGGAGCATTCTGCCCAGCTCGAAGCGAAATCCGAGGAACTGGCCCGCACCGCGCGTCAGCTTCGTGAGGTGAACGAACAGATGCACAAGCTGAGCGTTCAGAAGGACAGCTTCCTCAGCCAGATCAGCCATGAGCTGCGCACGCCGATGACCTCGATCCGCGCCTTTTCCGAGATCCTGATGTTCGAGGATGTCAACGGCGAGGAACAGGTGCGCTATGCCCAGATCATCCATGATGAAAGCATCCGACTGACGCGGCTGCTGGACGACCTGCTGGACCTCAGCGTTCTGGAGAGCGGACGCGTCACGCTGGATATTCAGGAAGCCAGCCTTGGCGAGTTGATCGACAGGGCCTTGCGCGCCTCGAACGCGGTGATGCCTGAACGCCAGTTTACCATGCACCGTTCGGGCACCGGTGAGGCGCTGCGCATCCGCACCGATATCAACCGCCTCACGCAAGTCTTCATCAACGTGCTGTCGAATGCGCGCAAGTATTGCGACGCCGCGCGCCCTGAACTGCGCATTGTCGTGCATCGGCGCGGCCGCAAGGTGATGGTGGATTTCATCGACAACGGCTCGGGCATTCCCAAGCAAAGTCAGTCGTTGATCTTCGAGAAATTCGCGCGGCTGAGCGATACGCACAAGGCCGGCGGTGCCGGGCTGGGGCTGGCGATCTGTCGCGAGATCATGCAGAATCTGGGCGGAGACATCGCCTATCTGCCCGGGCAGGGCGGCGCGGCATTCCGGGTGAGCTTTGCCGCCGAATTGGATGCTGGCAACAGCAAGGCGGCCTAGTCCTCGGGCTTTCCTTCGAACTGCAACGCATGCAGCCAGGCATAGGTGCCGCCACGGGCCAACAACTCGTCATGGGTTCCCGATTCCACGAGATGCCCGGCCTCCAGCACAAGGATCCGGTCGGCTTTGCGCACGGTCGCCAGACGATGGGCGATGACCAGCGTGGTGCGTCCCTCGGACAACCCTTCAAGGGCGCCCTGGACCAGCGCCTCGGATCGTGCGTCAAGGGCCGACGTCGCTTCGTCCAGCAGCAGGATCGGGGACTCGCGCAGCAGCGCCCGGGCAATCGCCACACGCTGGCGCTGGCCGCCCGACAGGGCCGACCCGCGCGGCCCGACCCGCGTGTCCAGCCCCTGCGGAAGCTGAGGCAGGAATTCGTCGACATGCGCCGCGCGGATCGCCGCCTGAAGCCGGTCTTCCGACACGTCGGGCGCCCCCATCACGATGTTGTCGCGCAGCGTTTCGTCGAACAGCGCGCTGTCTTGGGCGACCACGGAAAACAGTCCGCGCAGCCCGCCCAGATCCATCCGCCGGATATCCTGCCCACCCAGCGTCACCGATCCGCCCTGCGGGTCGGCAAGACGTGTCAGCAAGGTGAAGACCGTCGATTTACCCGCGCCCGATGGCCCGACCAGCGCCGTTGTCTGGCCCGCGCGGGCCTCGAAGCTGAGGCCGCGCAGCACGGCCGCGTCGTCATAGGCAAAGGTCACATCGTCAAAACGGATCGTCTCGTGTCCCGGTGCGGGCAGGGTGGCCAAAGGCCCCTCGGGCTGGGTGATGCTGGGCTGAACCTGCAAAAGGCGGTGAATGCGGTCGAGCGAGGCCAGCGCCGTCTGCCATGCCCCCGTCAGCCCGCCAAGGCGGCGCAGCGGTTCGAACAGGAAGGCGATGGCTGCGAAGAATGACATGAACTCGCCGACCGTCTTTTCGCCCGACACGATCTGCGAGCCCGCCAGCGTCAGCACCAGCCCGAAGCCCAGCGCCGCCACCAGATCCGACATCGACCCCATCGCCGCCTGACCCGCCGCAGTGCGAACCTTGGCCTTCAGATAGCTGTCCAGCACGCGGCGCAGGCGCGAAGCCTCGTGCCCCTCCAGCCGATTGCGCTGGATCGTGACGACACCGTGAAAGATCTCGTCGAGCCGGGTCGAGGCCGCCGCCGAGGCATCGCGCGCCGCCACACCCATGCGCCGCACCACGCGTTGCAGCATCGCCGAGGGCAGCACCAGAAGCGGCGCGCCGATCAGCGCGACCAGCGTCCACAGCCAGTCGGTATAGAGCGCGACACCCAGCAACGCGGCAATCGCCACGCCGTCGCGGATCACGCCGGGGATGAGGCGCTCGAAGATCGCGGCCGTTTCCTGCGTGTCGCCGCGCACACGGTCGATCAACTGCCCCGGCGGGTGCGCGTGGTGGAACCCCTGATCCAGCCCCATCAGGTGCTGCGTGAGGCTGACCTGCAACCCGGTCACCGCCTTTTCCGATACATAGGCCATCAGCGTACGATAGATCAGCGCCGTCGCCGCGCGCAGCACGAACGACCCACCGATCGCCAGCGACACCCACAGGATCATCCCGTCCTGACCGGGCACCAGCGCGCTGTCGAACATCGGCCGCAACAGGGCCGAGAGGACCCCGACCATCGAGCCGTCAATTGCCATGAACAGCCCCGCCAGCAGGATATAGGGCATCCACCGGCGAACATGGTTCCGCCAGAACCACCCCGCCAACATCCGGTCATGCCCTTTGGGCCTGTGCGTATCCATGCAACCCCTCGATCTCCCCGCCCTATAGCGCGGTTTGAGGGCGGGGGGAACAGGGGCGCAGCGGTTGACTCATGGTTGGCCGCGCGGATGCGGCCAGGTTGGTGGACAGCTTGGCGGGTCAGCGCCTCAGGCGGGTTCGCACCCGGCGAGGCGGAAAACGCCGGCATCGGCATCGGGCGCAAAGCGTCCTGACGTGATCAACCCGTCCATCGCCTGATTGATCGCCTGCCAATTGCCGTTCTCACGGCTGGTGACGGTGGCGACATCCGTACCCAGAAGGGTGGCAATCGCTTCGGCCATGGCAAGTTCGCCGCCTTGCATCGCGAATGCGCAGCCGTTTTGCGAGAACGCCTGTTCGATGACGGGCAGCGCGGTTTCGGCGGTCAGGGGGGCGGGGGTTTCGGCGAATGCCGCAGGTGAAATCAAGGCAAATGCCAGAGCAAGAAAAACTTTCATCGAGTAAACTCCATACTTTTAAGTACGATGAGGCTAGCCCCTGCCAGATCGTCCGTCAATCGCACTGCACGCGGTCGTGACCGGCGCGGATGACTTGCCGGAACCCGTGCAATCGCCTAGACAGCAGCAAACCGACTTCGCAAAGGTATGTCATGCGTCTGAGCCGCTATTTCCTCCCCGTTCTCAAGGAGAACCCCGCCGAGGCGCAGATCGTCTCGCACCGTCTGATGCTGCGCGCGGGGATGATCCGCCAGCAGGCGGCGGGCATCTATTCGTGGCTGCCGCTGGGTTACCGCGTGCTGAAACGCATCGAGCAGATCGTGCACGAGGAACAGGTGCGCGCGGGGCATATCCCGCTGTTGATGCCCACCCTGCAACCCGCCGATCTGTGGCGCGAATCCGGGCGTTATGACGATTACGGGCAAGAGATGCTGCGCATCAAGGATCGCCACGACCGCGACATGCTCTATGGCCCGACGAACGAGGAGATGATCACCGACATCTTCCGCGGCCATGTGGGCAGCTACAAGGACCTGCCGCTGACGCTGTATCACATCCAGTGGAAATTCCGCGACGAGGTGCGGCCGCGCTTTGGCGTGATGCGCGGGCGCGAGTTCCTGATGAAGGACGGCTATAACTTCGACATCGACAAGGCGGCGGCGCTGCACGCGTATAACCGCCATATGGTGAGCTATCTGCGCACCTATGAGCGCATGGGGCTGACCGCGATTCCGATGCGCGCGGCCTCTGGCCCCATCGGCGGCGACAACACGCATGAATTCCTGGTGCTGGCGCAAACGGGCGAGAGCGAGGTTTTCTATGACGACCGGGTGACCGCGCTGAAACTGGGGCAGCGCGAGGTGGATTACGACGACCGCGCGCAGGTCGAAGGGGTGTGCGAGGAGTTCACGACCCTCTATGCCCGCACCGATGAAACGCATGATGCGGCGCTGTTCGACGCCGTTCCAGAGGAACACCGCAAGGTGGGTCGCGGGATCGAGGTCGGGCAGATCTTCTATTTCGGCACCAAGTATTCCGAGTCTATGGGCGCGGTTGTCGTCAATGACAAGGGCGAGCGCGTCCCGGTCGAGATGGGGTCGCACGGGATCGGCGTGTCGCGTCTGCTGGGCGCGATCATCGAGGCGTCGCATGATGACAAGGGCATCATCTGGCCCGAGGGCGTGACGCCCTTCCACGCCGGGATCGTGAACCTCAAGCAAGGCGACGCGGCAGCGGATGCGGCCTGCGAGGCGCTTTACAAGGTGCTGGCGGCGGAGGGGCTGGAAGCGCTCTATGACGACCGCAACGAACGCGCGGGCGCCAAGTTCGCGACGATGGATCTGATCGGCCTGCCGTGGCGGATTACCGTGGGGCCGCGCGGGCTGGAAAAAGGCGTGGTGGAACTGACCAGCCGCAAGACCGGCGAAAGCGTCGAAATGGCGCCCGAGGCGGCGGCGGCGAAGCTGGTCGAGATCTATGCACCGCATCGCGCGCTGGAAGGCGTGATCGTCTGAGGAGAGCCTGCCGCCTCGGGGACGCGGATCTGTGATCCGCGCCCCTCGTTGGCGGGGGCGCGGCTGCGCCGCGGGAAGGGGGGCTTTGCCCCCCTCTTTGCTGCGCAAATTCACCCCCCAGAGTATTTTGGACAAGATGAAGGGGCTCACGTCCGCTTGTATTGCTGCGCTGCGGCGAAGGGTGTAGTCCGGGGCGCGTGACACCACGGAGGCCCGACATGACCCATTCCCCTGTTCCGCGGATCGATTTCGCAGCGCTCATGGCCGGTGATCCGTCGCAGGTCGCCGAGGTCCGGCGTGGCGCCGCCGAGGTGGGGTTCCTGACCCTGTCGAATACGCCCCTTTCACCGGCCCGGGTGCGGGGGGTTCTGGCGGCCTATCGCGGCTTTTTCGCGCTGCCCGAGGCCGAGAAGGCCCGTGTCGACATGGCGCGCACGGGGGCCAGCCGGGGGTGGGGCGGGCCCAAGTCCGAGCAGGTCGACCCGATGGCGAACCCCGACTACAAGGAAGTCTTCGACATGGGGTTCGAAGTGCCGGGATCGGCCCGGCGGGTGCATGCGCCGAACCTGTGGCCCATGGGGATGCCCGAGTTCCGCATGGTGATCGAGGCGTATTACACCGATGCCCGGGCGCTGGCGCTGCAGGTGCTGGGCGCGATCGCGGGCGCGATTGGCGAGGACTTGGCGTGGTTCGACGGGTTGTTCGCACAGCCCATGGCGCTGCTGCGCGGCAACTATTACCCGCCGCGCCCCGATTGGGCGGGCGAGAAGGATTTCGGCATCGCGGCCCACACAGATTACGGTTGCCTCACCCTGTTGGCGACCGATGGCGTGCCGGGATTGGAAGTGCTGACGCGTGCGGGAGTCTGGATGCCGGTCGTCGCTCGCCCGGGGGAATTCGTCATCAATTTCGGCGAGATGCTGGAAAGCTGGTCGAACGGGCGGATCGTGGCGACCCTGCACCGGGTGCGGGGCAGCGCCGGGGAGCGGATTTCCGTGCCTTTGTTCTTCAACCCCGACCCGGAAACCAACGTCGCGCCGCTGGGATCGGGCCGGGTGATCCGCGCCGAGGACCATCTGCAACGGCGCTATGACGAGACCTATGTGCATCTGAAGAAGGCGGTGGGGTCCTAGGGTGTCTTGATGCTGTCGCCCTGTTTAGCAGACGCCTACCGTGGATAGTGCCGGATATAGCCACGGCACAGAATGACGACAGTGGCGACTGACGGGATCATCGAGAACAGTTCGCCGGCGAACGAAGAAAGCAGATCTCTGAAAACGGGATCCCATCCGGTTGTCATTGGGCCGATGACTGTCGCTAGGAACATTGCGCCGACCAGAACCAGGAGCCAGATCGGGCCGGACACAAACAAAAGCGCAATTGCCACGCGACCACGGTTCGCCCATGTGGCGCGTAGCGGGTCGATCATGGAAAAACGCCTTCCGGCAGCCATTGCGGGGAACTGCATGCCGAACAGGGAAAGGTAGACCCACATCGCGAATCCCACAAGGACCACGAGGACAATGATGGTTTCGTTGCTTCCGAACTCATCTGACATTGATAGGCCGATGGCAATCGCCAAGAGAAAAATCAGTACGCCGGGGATGAGTGACGCGCCAATGAACCGGCCGATATATTCCGGCGGCATCGGTTGGCCGTTCAACTGTCCAGCATTCGGGCGCAGCCAGCTGGCCGGTTGAAACAGGACAGAGCGGTGCAGGAAATAGGCAATAAAGATCGGGATGAATGCTTTAACGGAACCTGAGCCGCTGTCAGCAAAAAAGAAATCAAGCGCCGCCAATAGGAGAGCTAAGATGATCAGCACCGGGAAAACGGCGATCACCGCGCGCGCGATATGAACAAACAGGTTTGGAAGCGGTTCGTGGTCCATGGCAGCCTCTTCAGTAACACACGCGCACCGTGTGTTGAGCGGGCCCCGAAAGTCAACCATATCCAGCGGCCCTATTGCCCTTGTCCCCCCTTCGCTTTACCTACACAGGCGAAGCAACGCAGGCCACCATGCCCACCCCCATCCTTCTGATCCTCTCGGCGGCCGGGTTCGGGGCGTCGCCCTTGCTGATCGCTCTCAATGTCGATCATTTTCCGCCCTGGACGCTGGGCGCACTGCGCTCGGCGCTGGGGTTGCCGCTGCTGGTGATCGCGGCCGGGCTGCTGGGGGCTCAGAAAAAGCCTGACCTGCATGATCTGATGACCGCGCTGGTGGGCGGTATCCTTGTTGTGGCGATCCCGTTCGTCAGCATGGCCGCCGGGATGCAGTATATCCCCACGGGGATGGGCGGGATGCTGTATACCACGATGCCGCTCTTCACGCTGGCGCTGGCGGCGCTGTTCCTGAAGGACGAGCCCGCGACGCTGGAACAGGCGATCCGCATCGCGGTGGGGATTGGCGGCGTGTTGCTGATGGCCGGGCCGGGGCTGTTGGCGGACGGGTTGGGGCAGGCGGGGCTGGGCACGGCGCTGACGCTGATCTCGCCGCTGAGCTATGCCGCAGGCAATGTGTGGTTTCGCAGACGGCGCAAGATGGCACCGCTGATGCTGTCGGCGGGCATGTTCGCGGTGGGGACGCTGGCGGTGTGGCCGCTGGCGTTGGTCATCGACGGGCCGGTCAGCGTGGTCCCTTCGGGGCCGGCGATCGGGCTGCTGATCGCGCTGGTCGTGCTGGCGACGGTCGCGCCCAACTTGCTGAACTATGCGTTGGTGCAGCAGGCGGGGGCGAACAAGGCGGCGCTGGCGATGTTCCTGATGCCGGGGTTCAGCGTGGTCTTCGGCATGGTCTTTCGCGGCGAGCGACTGCCACTGATTGCGTTCGTCGGGCTGGCGCTGGTGATCTTGGCCTCGGTCGCGCGGCTTCCGCGACGCGGCTGACGCTTCCTTTCGCCGCGTGCCGGTGGCAGGATGCCGGAACCCGGAGGGCCGGGATGGGGGAGGGCCGCATGAACAACCATCTGATCGCCGCGCGCGATGCCTTTGCCGCGCGTCACCGCGAGGAGCGCGTCGAATTGAACGGTCGCGACTGGGGGGTGATCGACACCGGCGGATCGGGGGCCGCGTTCGTTTTTCTGCCCGGCACCTTGGGGCGGGCGGATATCTTCTGGCAGCAGATCGAAGCGATGCCCGAAAGGCGCGTTCTGGCGCTGAGCTATCCTGCCGATGGCGGTATCGCGCAGTGGCTGGACGATATCGTTGCGCTGCTGGACCAACGCGGGATCGGGCAGGCGGCGGTTCTGGGTTCCAGCCTTGGGGGCTATGCCGCGCAGGCGCTGGCGCTGGCCGCGCCCGAGCGGGTCGAACATCTCTTTGCGGCGAATACCCTTGCCAGCACGGCCGGCATCGCCGAACGACCGCCCTATGCCTTGGATCTTCAGCGGGCGCCGATCGGTGACTTGCGGGCGGGCTTCGCGGGGGCGATGGCGGCTTGGGGACAGACGCATCCCGAACAGGCCGATCTTGTCGATCTGTTGTTGGCCGAAGTGGCCGGTCGGATCCCCGAAGGCGAATTGCGCATGCGCTTGCAAGCGTTGAAGACCGCCGAACCTCTGGGCGGGTCGTCGTATCCCGCCGGGCGTGTCACCGTGATCGAAACCGATGACGACCCGCTGATCCCGCCCGAATTGCGCGCCGGCGTGCGTGCGCGCTGGGACGGCGCGCAGGTGTTCCGCTTTGCCTGGGGCGGGCATTTCCCCTATGTGCTGCGCCCCAATCTTTATGCCGGTCTGATCCGCGCCCGGCTGGGCTTGCAGGCGCTGCCCGACGATTGGCAGGACGGCGTCGCATGAGGGTCCTGTCCAACGACGACGTCGCAGATCTGCTGCCGATGGCCGAGGCGATCGAGATCGTCGATCGCACGATGCGCCGCGTTTCCAGCGGCGAGGCGGTGATGCCCCTGCGCCATGCGGTGCCGGTCGGGGGCGCGAACCTGATGGGGGTCATGTCGGGTTCAATGCCCGAGGTTTTCGGGGTCAAGCTGGTCAGCCTGTTTCCGCAGAACCCGGCCCGCGGCCTGTCGGGGCATCGCGGCGCGGTGGTGCTGTTCGAACCGGAAACCGGCGGTGCGGTGGCGATGATGGACGCGGGGCTCTTGACGGCGATCCGCACGGCGGCGGCCTCCGGGGTGGCGACGCGGGCGCTGGCGCGCGCGGATGCAACGCGCCTGTGCCTGATCGGGGCAGGCGAGCAGGCGTGGCATCATCTTGCGGCGATCTGCGCGGTGCGGCCAGTGTCCAGTGTCGAGATCGTCGCCCGGGATCCGCAGCGCACCGATGATTTCGTGCGCCGCGCCACGGCCGCGCATCCGGGCCTGTCGATCCGCGCTGCCGATAGGGCAGAATCCGCGGTGGCACGCGCCGATATCGTCTGCACGGTGACCAGTTCACCCACCCCGGTGTTGAGGGGCGCATGGCTGCAAGCCGGGCAGCACCTGAACATCGTGGGGGCGTCGGTCGCCAGCAAGTGCGAAGTGGACGAGGCCGTCGTCAACCGGGCGCGCGTTTGGGTGGATTCGCGGGCGTCGGCCTTGGCGCAAGCGGGTGAACTGGTCGACCGCCCTGAGGCCATCGTCGGGGAAATCGGCGCGGTGCTTGATGGTGCGGCGCCCGGCCGCAGCGATCCCGCGCAGATTACCGCCTATCGTTCGCTGGGGGTGATCGCGCAGGATCTGGCCTGCGCCGCCCATGTGCTGGCCCGCGCCGAGGCCGAGAACCGGGGGACCCGTGTCGCGTTCTGAAATCCAGCCCAACGCCCGCTGGGCCTTTGCGCGGTATCGCGCGCTGGACCACCTGATGCCGCCCAAGCCGGGCTTTCCGCCCTTCAGCGCCCCAATCGGCACGCTGGAAGACGTGTTCCACCGCTATGACGGATTCATCCTCGATGCCTATGGTGTTCTGAACAAGGGCGAGGATGTGATCCCCTCGGCGCTGGAACGGATCGCGCGGATGCGGGCGGCTGGCAAGCGGCTGGTGATCCTGTCGAACGCCGCGACCTATACGGTCGAAGCGGCGGTGCAGCGTTTTGCCCGCTGGGGGTTTGACTTCACGATGGACGAAGTTCTGACCTCGCGCCAGATCGCGGCCGAGGAAATGGCGCGCCGTCCGATCCGCTGGGCGGCGATTGCGCCAGCAGGGGCGCGTTTCGACGATTTGCCGGGCGAGGTGGTCGCGCTGGACGCGGCCGCGCTGGACAGCGCCGAGGGCTTTGTTTTCCTGTCCTCGCAAGAATGGGACGCGGCGCAACAAGCACAATTGGCCGAGGCACTGCGCGCCCGGCCGCGTCCGGTTCTTGTGGCGAACCCCGATGTTGTCGCCCCGCGCGAGACCGGGTTCAGCTGGGAACCGGGTCATTTCGCCGCCGATTTGCCGGGTGAAAAGATCTGGGTCGGCAAGCCCCACCGCCGGGCGTTCGAACTGGCCTTGGCGCGGCTGGACCTTCCCGCCAAGCGGGTCGCAATGGTGGGTGACACGCTGCACACCGACATCCTTGGCGGCAAGGCGGCAGGATGCTTCACGGTGATGATCGCGGGGCATGGCTTTTTTGCCGGGGTCGATCCGCAGCCCTATATTGCCGCAAGCGGTATCATCCCCGATTTCATCGCCGCCACGACATGACGCACAAGCCCCTGAAACCCGGCGAGACCTTCACCGCGCAGCCGCTGTCGCATGATGCCGCGTTGACGTTCATCGGGCACGCCGAGACGCCTTGGCCAACGCTGGCCGATTGCCCCAAACAAGGTCGGCTGGACGGGCCCGACTGCGCGCTGGTGCTGGCGTCCCCGTGGGACGAGGCCCTGCGAGGGGTCGAAAAATTCGAGTTCCTCGAGGTGTATCTCTGGTTTCACCGCGCGCGGCGCGATCTCTTGGTGATCGACCCCAGCCATGGCGACGGGCCCCGGGGGGTTTTCGCCTTGCGCTCGCCGGTGCGGCCCAATCCCATCGCGGTGTCCACCGTGGCCTTGGTGGGGCGGTCGGGAAACCGCCTGATCGTCCGCGGGCTCGAGGCGGTGGACGGAACGCCCTTGATCGACATCAAGCCCGGTCGCTGTCCTCATTCCTGAGGGGCGGCCTGCGGCGGTTGGCGCGTGGACAAGGGGATCTCGCGCAGCGTGAAGGCGAAGAACAGCCCGATCAGACAGGCGCCGGCCACGACGAAATAGATCGGCGTGATTGCCCCCACCACGGCCGTGGCGATCATCCCGCGCACTTCGGCGGGCAGGGCGGCCAAGGCCTGCGGGGCCATTTCCGAACCCAGCGACATGCTGCCCCCAAGGCGATCGGACAGGCCGGCCGTCATCATCGCGCCAAACAGCGCCACCGCCAGCGAGCCGCCGATCTGCCGGAACATGACGCTCGCCGCGGTCGCCGTCCCGATGTTGTGGCGCTCGACCGCGTTTTGCACGGCGGTGGTCAGGACCGGGAAAACCAGCCCCATCCCGAAGCCCAGCACGATCAGCTGCGCGGCGAACAGCCAGCCGGACGTGGCGACATCCAGTTGCGTCAGGCTGAGGGCGGCCATCATCGCGATCGCCAATCCCCATTGCGTCAGCAGGCGATACCGCCCGGTGCTGCGCATATAGCGGCCCGCGACCGTCGTCGCGGAAATGATCCCCAGAGTCATCGGTGCCAGCATCAGCCCCGAGACCATCGGCGTCACGCCTTTCGCCAATTGCAGATAGATCGGCAGAAAGGTCACAGCCCCCAGCATCACCGCGCCGATCATGAAGCTCATGGCGGTGGTATTGCGCATCACGTTCATGCGAAACAGCGACAGGGGCAGCAGGGGCTCTGCGGCGCGCGCCTCGACGAGGACAAAGCCGATGGCCGCCGCCAGCGTCAGCCCGGCAAGTCCGATGGCCTGCACCGACGTCCAAGCGAAAGAATGCCCGCCCAGCGACGTCAGCAGCGTCAACGCCGCCAGCGACACCGACAGCAAGATGGCGCCCATCCAGTCGATGGAATGTGAATGTGTCGCGGTATGACCCGGGAAGCTCTTGGCGAACAGCAGCACGGCGATCAGGCCCAGCGGCAGGTTGATCAGAAAGATCCAGTGCCAGCTGACGATCTCGACGAACCAGCCACCGATCAGCGGCCCGATCATCGACGAAACCGAAAAGACGGCCGCGAACATACCCTGCACCTTGCCGCGCTCCGACGCGCTGAGGACATCGGCGATGACCGACAAGGCCAGCACGAACAGCCCGCCGCCGCCCAGACCTTGGACCGCGCGCGCCGCGATCAGGAAAAACATCGAGTCCGCCAGCCCGCACAACAGCGACCCGGCAAGGAAAAACCCGACCGACACGAAGACCATGCGCCGCCGGCCATAGAGGTCACCCAGCTTGCCATAGAGCGGCGCGACGACGGTCGAGGCCATGATATAGGCGGTCACCACCCAGGATAGATGCTCGAGCCCGCCCAGATCGGCGACGATCGTCGGCAGGGCGGTCGCAACCACCGTCTGGTCCAGCGCGGCCAGCAACAGCAGCATCGCGACCGAGCCGATGACCATACGGGTCGAACCATGGACGGTGTCGGTTGTCATGTCAGGCCTCGTGCAGGAAAGGGGTGCGGGCCACTGAAGGCTCGGGGCACCCTTACTCCTGAACACTGAACATGTGCAAGGTCTCGAACCTCACCCGATCGTGAGGACCTCGGGTTCTTCGGCATGAAAGAGTCTGTCGAGAGCCGGGTTTTGCCGAACGAGGTCTTCGACTGTGTAGCGGTCGAGTGTTGCGTAGAAGGCATTCACCGCCTCGCACAACATGCCTTTCAATCGGCAGCCGGTGTGCAACGGGCAGGTATTGCGGGCCGGGTCCATGCATTCGGCGAAGGGCATGTCGGCCTCGAACAACCGCACGACCTTGCCAACGCATATGTCGCCCGGCGCCAATGCCAAGGCGATTCCGCCCCCGCGACCCCGCGCCGTGCGCAGGTAACCCGCGCTTTCCAGTTGATTCACGACCTGGGCGACATGGTGAAACGAGGCATTGCACGCCTCGGCCACATCGGCCGTGCGCAAACTGTCGGGCCCCCTGACCGCACAGTGCATCAAGGTCCGCATCGCCAGATTCGTTCGCAGCGTGAGTCGCATCGTCGCCTTCGTTTGCGCACCGGATCCGCCCGATACCGGCGCAGATTGCACCAGATCAGAGGTCGCCGCCTTGATCCAGATCACGCGCGCGTTACGGGGTTGAACGGCAAGGTCCGGGGCTGATCGGTGGAGAATCAACGGAAACTGAACAAAATCAAAATGTTATTTGATAACATCCTGCCGTCATGGGTTTTCCCGCCGGTGTTTTTGCCTGTCAGACGGGGATTCGCCACGGTGATGGGGCAGGACGATCCCGACGACGGATGAACCGAACCCGGACGCCCTGAGACAAAGCACTGTAACCACCTTTTCAAACCCTCATTTCGGAGAACCCCCATGTTTCGCATCGTTTTCAAAGCTGCCGCTGTCCTCTCGCTCGTTGCTGCCCCCGCCTTTGCCGGTGGGCACCAGATCATCGTCGAGCAGTGGGGCCTGAACAACCAGATCGGTGGCGGCCAGTCGGGCCACGGCCAGCGCCTGTCGGTTATTCAGGACGGCAGCTCGAACCTGTCGATCAACACGCAAGACGGCTGGCGCAACCGCACCGTCGTCGGCCAGTCGGGCAGCAACAACGCTGTCGACACCCAGCAGCAGGGCTGGCGCAACCGGCTGGGCGTGGCGCAGATCGGCTCGAACAATACCGCCACCGTCGAACAGACCGGCGGGCGCAACGTGACGGCCGTCGTGCAGGTCGGGCATAACAACAGCACCGGCGTCAGCCAGAACGGCCACGGCAATGTCGTCGCCATCGTTCAGGAATGAAAGGACAGGCCATGAACCCGTTGTCCCTCCGCCTTGCCCTGGCCACGGGCATCCTCGTTGCTGTCGGCGTTCCGGCCGTGATCGCGCAATCCGCCGAAGGACCGATCCGCTGCGAAATCGCGTTGGATCCGGTGGCCGGGGGCACCCTGATCGAAGGTCGGATCGACTCGGACATCCGGGTGCGCGGCACCTATGCGATGGCGATCACCTCGCGCACCGGGGGTGGCAGCGTTTCCCTGCGCCAGTCCGGCGACTTCGAGGCCGCGCCGGGTGCCCCGGCCCGGTTGGGTGAGACCCGCTTACCCGGTGGCCCCGAGCGTCACCTTGTCGACCTCGAGATCCGCGTGGACGGTCGGAACCGGTCCTGCCAAGCGCGCGATCTGTGACCCATCGGGCGGCGGTTCCGCCGCCCGATTATTCCCCGAACGATTTCAAAACCCATTCATTCAAGGATCACTGCCATGACCATCTTTTCCAAACCCCTTGCCGCCCTTGCGCTGGCCGCCTCGCTGATCACCGCAGCCCCCGCCTTTGCCGGCGGTCAGCTTGCGGTCAGCATCAATGCCTCGAACCCCGACGAGGCGCAGGCCATTCGTGCCGGCCTCGCGTTCTTCGCGCTGGCGCAGGACATCGACGCCAACGGCCATGTCACGCAGAACGGCATCAACAATGCCGCCGGGCTGTATCAGTCGGGGCCGAACAATCGCGGCTACATCCATCAAGAGGGCAACAACCACACCGGCACGATCAGCCAGTCGGGCGGGAACAACGCGCACGGGCTGTTCCAGTTCGGCGACGGCACCGAGGGCCATGTGACCCAGACCGGTGGCGAGGCGGGCGTGACCTTCCTGTTCGGTTGGTAAACGGTTTCCGGTGTGGCAAGCGGGCCCCCATGGCGGGGCCCGTTTTGCGTTGTATCGCGTCCGGTTTCAGGCAGGATGGGGCCATGCTGCAAAATCGCGTCGATCCTTGGGGAGCCCTGCACGCCGTGCCCGACCGTGGCGCGTGGTTCGGTAACCGGGGGTGCCTGCATGACGATCATGGGCGTATCGTTCGCACCCATCGGGGCCGGCGCTGGATCACCTGCCTGTGCGCCTTTCGCGGGCGCAAGCGCGCGCTTTTGCAGCCGGGCCGCTATACCGAACTGTTCTTCGCGGACGAGGCAACGGCCTATGCCGCCGGGCATCGCCCCTGTGCCGAATGCCGCCGCGCGGATTGGATGATGTTCCGCGATTTGTGGGGCAGGGTGATAGGTGGTGCGACCGATGCCGATAGTATCGACCGGGTGCTTCACGCGGCAAGGCTGGATGGCGCGCAGCGGCGCACCATGATGTTGTGCAGCGACGAGGTGCCCGACGGGGTCGTCGGGGTTCCGGAACCGGGCAAGGCCGTTGTGCGCGCGCACGGGGCATGGTGGGCGTGGGGATTCGCCGGGCACGAGCCGATCGACGCGATACGAGGGAATGTCACGATCCTCACCCCGTGGCCGATCGTGCGCCTGATGCAGGCTGGACTGCCGGTGCAGACCGCGTGCAGGGTCGCGCACGAAAAGCCCGCGTGAGTCCCAAATTTAATTGCTTTGTAAAGCAATATCGGGTTTGTTGAGGCGGACAATCGAGGAGCATCGCATGGCCACCCCCCCGCGTCAGGATTGGGACAGTTTCGAACGGCTTGGTGCGCAGATCGCGCGCTGGGGCGCCGAGTATCATCGTGGCCTTGCCGACAAGCCGGTCCGAGCGCCTTTGGTTCCCGGCGCCATCGCCGCACGCTTTCCAGCCCATCCGCCCGAACACGGCGAGGGGCTGGATTCGATCCTCGGGGAACTTGATGAGAAGGTAATGCCGGGGCTGACGCATTGGCAGCACCCGCGCTTTTTCGCCTATTTCCCCTCGAACGCGACGCCGCCGTCGATGCTGGCGGATTTCGTCGCCTCGATCCTCGCGCAGCAGGGGATGCTGTGGCAGACCTCGCCCGCCGGGACCGAGATCGAAACCCTGATGATGGACTGGCTGCGCCAAGGTCTGGGCCTTCGCGAAGGGTTCCATGGGGTGATTCAGGATTCGGCGTCATCGGCAACGTTGGCGGCGATCCTCACGATGCGCGAACGCGCGCTGGACTGGGCGGGCAATCGGCAGGGACTGGCGGCAAACCCGCAGGTGCGGATCTATGCCTCGGACGAAGTGCACAGTTCCGTCGACCGGGCGATCTGGGTCGCCGGGATCGGGGCCGCGAACCTCGTGCGGATCCCGACTTGCGGGCCACTGCGCGGGATGGACCCTGAGGCCCTGCGCGCGCGCATCGCCGCCGACCGTGCTGCGGGCATGATCCCGGCGGGCGTCGTGGCCTGCGTGGGCGGCACCGGGACAGGGGCGTGCGATGACTTGACGGCGATTCTGCCGATTGCGCAGGCCGAAGGACTCTACAGCCATGTCGATGCGGCTTGGGCGGGCGCGGCCATGATCTGCCCCGAGTTCCGGACGCTCTGGGCCGGGATCGAACTGGCGGATTCGCTGGTGCTGAACCCGCATAAATGGATGGGCGTGAATTTCGATTTCAGCGCGCATTTCCTGCGCGACCCCGAACCGCTGGTCAAGACGCTGGCGATCCAGCCGGAATATCTGCGCACGCATGGCAAGGACGGGTTTATCAACTATTCGGAATGGTCGGTGCCCTTGGGCCGGCGCTTCCGGGCGCTGAAGCTGTGGTTCGTGCTCAAGGCCTATGGGCTGGACGGGTTGCGCGCGGTCATCCGCGACCATGTGCGCTGGTCGCAGGCGCTGGCCGAGGACCTGCGCACCGATCCCCGGTTCGAGATCGTGACCGAGCCGGTTCTGTCGTTGTTCACGCTGGCCTTGAAAGGCGCCGATGATGCGGCAATGATCGCCTATGTGAACGCGGTGAACGACGACGGTCGGATCTATGTGACGCAGGGGCGGACCGGGGGCCGGATCGTCATGCGTTTTCAGGTCGGAAGTTTCGCCTGCACCGAGGCCGACGTGACCCTTGCGGGCAGTGTCCTTCGGGAATTGGCGCCTGTTTGAGAGGGCGATCCCGGCGTTGGGTTTGGCTGGCGCTTGGGGGCTCTGCCCCGGCCTGCGGCCTCCCCCGGGATATTTGACGAGCAAAGACGGCAGCAAGGAGCAAGACAGCCATGGCCGAACTGGAACGCAACGGATTCAAGGCGGCACTGTCCGCGGGTGAGGTGCAGATCGGCTGCTGGGTCGGGCTGGCCGACGATTATGCCGCCGAGATCGCGGGCGAGGCGGGGTTTGACTGGTTGCTGATCGACGGCGAGCACGCGCCTAATGACCTGCGGTCGATGCGCGCGCAGCTGGCGGTTCTGGGCCGGTCGCGGTCGCATCCGGTGATCCGCCTTCCCATTGGCGAAACATGGATGATGAAACAGGCGCTGGACATCGGCGCGCAAACGATCCTTGTGCCGATGGTCGAAAGCGGTGCGCAGGCGCAAGAGCTGGCCCGCGGCATGCGCTATCCGCCGGAAGGCACGCGGGGTGTGGGCGCCGCGCTGGCACGGGCTTCGCGGTTCAGCGGGATTGCCGATTATGTGAACAAGGCCGATGCCGAGGTTTGCCTGCTGGTGCAGGTGGAAAATCGCGCGGGTCTGGCCGCGCTGGATGATATCCTTGCCGTCGAAGGGGTGGACGGGGTGTTCATCGGCCCGGCGGACCTGTCGGCGGACATGGGATTCAGGGGTCAGCCCGAGGCGCCCGAGGTGCAACAGGCGATCGGCGATGCGATCGCGCGCATTCGCGCGGCGGGCAAGGCGGCGGGCATCCTTTCGACGGGCGAGGCCCAGGCGCGCCACTGGATTGCGGCCGGGGCGAACTTCGTTGCGGTCGGGATCGACGTTCTGGTGCTGGCAAACGGCTTGCGGGCATTGGCGAACCGGTTCGACAGGGGTTGACGCGGCGCGGCCGTCATCAAACCGTTACATGCGGATGCGACACGCGTCTGGGCAAGCCCGGCGGGATGAGGCACAGCGATGGCAGCGACGAAATGGCATGACTGCGCGGCGATCCTTGACGCGCTGCCTGATGCCGCCTTTCTGGTGGGCCCCGACCGGCGGATCGCTGCGGCAAACGCGGCAGCGCAGGACCTGTTCGCCGCACCGCTGACCGGTGCGATGGCCTTGTCGTATCTGCGCCAGCCCGAGGCCGCCGCCGTTCTCGATCGCGCCTTCGGTTGGCTTCAGGGGCATTGTGCGCGCGACGTCCGTCTGAGCGCCCAGATCCGGCGCCCGGGCCCGACGACTGACACGATCCTGAGTTTCAGCGTCGCGCCCGTGTTCGAAGACGGGCAGGTGGGCGCCCTGCTGGTAGTGCTGAGCGATACGACCCTGATCGAGGTTGCCGAACAGCAGCGGCGCGATTTCGTCGCGAATGTGAGCCATGAACTGCGCTCGCCCCTCACGGCGCTGGCGGGCTTCATCGAAACGCTGCAAGGCCCCGCGCGCGACGATGCCGGCGCGCGCGAGACCTTCTTGTCGATCATGCGGCGCGAGGCTGACCGCATGTCGCGGCTGGTCGCCGATCTCTTGTCGCTGTCGCGCGTCGAGAGCCAAGAGAGGGTGCGCCCGCGCGACCGGATCGCGCCTGCCGATATCGTCGCGGCAACCGTCGCGGCGCTGGCACCGCAGGCCGGCGATGCTTCGATTGACCTGCGGGTCGAGGATGGCGTGCAGGGCGCGGTGGTTCTGGGTGACCGCGACCAGTTGGTTCAGGTCATGCACAACCTCGTCGAGAACGCCATGAAATATGGCGGCGCGGGAAAGACCGTGCGTATTGCTCTCTCGCGTGAACCGGGGCCACCGGCGATGATCCGCATGGCGGTGCATGATCAGGGCGAAGGGATCGACCCGACGCATCTTCCCCGGCTGACGGAACGGTTTTATCGTGTGGATGGCCACCGCTCGCGCGAGATGGGCGGAACGGGTCTGGGGTTGGCGATCGTGAAGCACATCGTGAACCGGCACCGGGGGCGTCTGGTGATCACGTCGGACATCGGCAAGGGCAGCTGTTTCGCGGTCGTCCTTCCCGAGGCCGTTGGCGCAGGTTCGGCGCCGGCTGTCACATGAGTGTCACACTGCCGGGCTAGAAGCACGGCAAGAAATGTTGGAACGGATCATGACCGAGCGACTGCATATCGACCAAGCCTTCGACAAGGATCTCGAGAAGATCCGCGAAGCGATCCTGATGATGGGCGGGCATGTCGAACATGCCATCGCGCAAGCTGCCGACGCGCTGGAGGCCCGCGACGAAGATCTCGCGCGGCAGGTGGTCGAGGGCGACAAGCGCATCGACGAGATCGAGGAAGAGATCGACCAGAGCGTCGTGAGCCTTCTGGCCCTGCGCCAGCCGCAGGCAGGCGATCTGCGCGCGGTCATTTCGGTGATGAAGATGGCGTCAGAACTGGAGCGTCTGGGCGATCTGGCCAAGAACATGGGCAAGCGCGTGCCCGTGCTGGCGACCTCGGTCGAGATCGAAGGCGCGGGGGCGGCGATCCGGCGGCAAGCGCGTCAAGTTGCGCAGATGCTGCGCGACGCGCTGGACAGTTTTGCCCAGCTCGACATGGCGCTGGCGACCGAGGCGATCACGCGTGACGTGGACGTCGACCACATGACCAACGCGCTGTTTCGGGAATTCATCACGCATATGATGGAAGACCCACGCAAGATCTCGCCGTGCCTGCATTACCTGTTCATCGCGAAGAACGTCGAGCGGATGGGCGACCATGTCACGTCGCTGGCCGAACATGTGATCTATCTGGCGTCAGGTTCGAAAGTTGCGGCGCGGCCGAAGGGTAGTTCGACGTCCAGTGTGCATATCGCTCCCGAAGATACGGTGCGCCGCTGATGCGGGGCGCGCTTGCACCGCTGGTGCTGGTGGTCGATGACGAGGCCTCGCAGCGCGCTCTGCTTAGTTACAACCTCGAGGCTTCGGGTTTTCGTGTGCGCACCGCCTCGGATGGCGAGGAAGCGCTGCTGATCGCCGCCGAGGAAGAACCCGACGTCATCTTGCTGGACTGGATGCTGCCGCGGGTTTCGGGCATCGAGGTCTGCCGCCAGCTGAAGGCCCGCAAGGTTGCCGTGCAGGCGGCGGTCATCATGGTGTCGGCGCGATCCGAGGAATCGGATAGGATCCGGGGGCTGGATACCGGCGCCGACGATTATGTCGTGAAACCGTATTCCGTTAACGAACTGGTTGCCCGGGTGCGGGCGAACCTGCGCCGCGTCCGCCCGGCGCAGGGGGGGGGGACGCTGCAGGTCGGCGACCTCGTGCTGGATCACGAAAGCCACCGCGTCTTCCGGGCTGGCGTCGAACTGCATCTCGGCCCGACAGAGTTCCGCCTGCTGACCGCCTTGATGGAACGCGAAGGCAAGGTCTGGACGCGCGAGGCGTTGCTGGACAGGGTCTGGGGGCGCGACATCTATGTCGATACCCGCACCGTCGACGTTCATGTCGGGCGGCTGCGCAAGGCCTTGCGCATCGAGGGTGCCGATGACCCGATCCGCACCGTGCGCGGTGCTGGATACGCGATCGGTTGACATCCCCCGACGCAGGCCCCCCAATGGCCGAAAACGGGGGGCAGCATGAACGCCACGACAACCGCCGCGCAGGGATATCTTCCTGACCCGCGCAACGATACCGTTCTGGTCTGGGTGAACGGCGCGCTGGTGCCGCGCCAGCAGGCGATGGTGTCTGTATTCGATGCCGGGTTTGGCTTCGGCGACGGCGTCTGGGAAGGGCTGCGGCTGGTGCGCGGCACGATCCTACAATTTGATGCCCATCTGGACCGGCTGTTCGAAGGCGCGCGCTCGATCGCGATCGACATCCCGCAGGGCCGCGAGGGGCTGCGCATGGCGGTTGAGGCCGTGCTGCGCGCGAACGGCATGGAGGACGGCGCCCATATCCGCCTGATGGTCACGCGCGGTGTGAAATCCACGCCGAACCAGGATCCGCGATTCATTGTGCAAGGGCCAACCGTGGTGATCGTGGCCGAGTTCAAGACCCCGCGTCCAGAGGTCAAGGCAAAGGGGCTGCGGCTGTTCACCTCGACCTTCCGGACATCCGGCCCCGACGTGTTCGACCTGCATCTGAACTCGCATTCGCGGTTGAACCTGATTCAGGCGTTGATCCAGGCGATCAACGCCGGCGCGGACGAGGCCTTGATGCTGGATCCGGCGGGCTTCGTGGCGTCGTGCAACTCGACGAATTTCTTCATCATTCGCAAGGGCGAAGTCTGGACCTCGACCGGGCGGGCCTCGTTTCGCGGGATCACGCAAGGGGCGGTGATCGCGGCGTGTCGCGCGGCCGGCATCACGGTGCGCGAAACCGATTTCACGCTGGCGCAGTGCTACAGTGCCGAGGAGTCGTTCGTGACCGGCACGCTGGGCGGCGTGACCCCGGTGACCCTGATCGACGGCCGCACGATTGGCGACGGGGTGCCGGGCCCCCTGACGGCGCGGATCAGGGCCCTCTATGAGGCGGCGGTCTATCCGGCCTAGAGCGTCGTTTCCAGCCGGTGCCCCGGCGCGTGATACAGGCTCACGCGCGTGATCGGCGCGCCCGACGCCTGTGTCATGCGTTCCAGCACCAACAGCGGATCGCCCTGCGCGCATTCCAGCGACCGGGCTTGCTCGGCATCGGCGGGTGCCGCACGAAAGGCCAGTGTGCCGCCGCTGAAGGCGATGTTCTGAACCAGCCATTCGTTCGCGCTGAGCGTCGCAAAAGAGACCGAAGGCGGCGCCGAGTCAGGGCTCAGCCAGCGATCTTCAAGGCAATAGGGTCGGTCATCCGCAAGATGGAGCGCCAGCACATGGCGCAGCGGCACTGGTGCACCCGGGGCAAAGTCTGCCGCAATTGCGTCCGGGGGCAGGGCCAGCCCGTCGGACAACAGGCGATAGCCCGGTCGGTGCCCGGCGGTTTCGATCGCCAGCCGGATTACGGGGATTTCGAATGTCGCCTTGCGCACCGGGTTGAGCGCGACGCGTGTTCCCCCTTTGCGGCGGCGTTCCAGAAGGCCGGTCTCGGCCAGATCGCGCAGCGCGCGGTTGACGGTCGCCCGCGCGCAGCCCAACTCGGCGGCCAGATCGGCCTCGTCGGGGATACGTTCGCCCGGTTGCCATGCCCGTGCGCGAATCCGGCGCAGCGCCTCGTCGCGCACGTCCTGCCAACCCATCATTCCTTGCATCGGCGCCTCCCCAGACTGGCGCTGTGTTGTCTAGCCGGTCGTCACCCGTCAAGGTCCGCTGATCGAGACCCGTTGACGCGACAAATAAGTATATACATAATAGGGCAATCAGATCGGACGGCAAGCGCTGATTGAATGTCTGACGTTGAAAGGTCTTTCCTTTGCAGCGCTGCCGCGTTTCCTTGAAAGGTGTTCCATGATCCGCTTGATCCCGGGCGAAACCGGCCTTGGCCAACTTGAAATCCTCTGGCGTCGGGGTGGTCCGGCGGCGCTGGATCCCGGTGTCCGCCCAGCGGTCGAAGCTTCGGCCGAGCAGGTCCGCCGCGCCGCCGAGGGCAAAGTCGCGGTCTATGGGGTGAACACGGGCTTTGGGAAATTGGCCTCCGTCAAGATCCGCCCCGAAGATACCGAGACATTGCAGCGCAACCTGATCCTCAGCCATTGCTGCGGCGTGGGCGAGGCGATCGATGCGCCGACAGTCAGGTTGATGATGGCGCTCAAGCTTCTCAGCCTCGGGCGGGGGGCGTCGGGCGTGCGCTGGGACGTGATCGCGCTGATCGAGGGGATGCTGGCGCGCGATGTCGTCCCGGTGATCCCGGCGCAGGGGTCGGTGGGGGCCTCGGGCGATCTGGCCCCCTTGGCGCATATGGCGGCAGTGATGATCGGCGCGGGCGAGGCCGATTGCCAAGGCCAGCGTCTGTCAGGGGCCGAGGCCTTGGCGCGCGCGGGCCTGTCCCCCGTTGTGCTGGGCCCCAAGGAAGGATTGGCGCTGATCAACGGCACGCAGTTTTCAACAGCGCTAGCACTGGCGGGGCTGTTTGATGCGTGGCGCCTCGCCCGGGCTGCGCTGGTCACCGGCTGCCTGTCGACGGACGCGATCATGGGGTCGACCGCTCCACTCGAAGCCGCGATTCACGGGCTTCGCGGGCACCGCGGCCAGATCGAGGTTGCGGCGGCAGCGCGGGACCTGATGGCCGGTTCGCAAATCCGCGAGAGCCACCGCGACGGCGATACACGGGTGCAGGATCCCTATTGCATCCGCTGTCAGCCACAGGTTCTGGGCGCAGCGGTTGACTTGTTGCGCTTTGCCGCCGGCACCCTTGAAACCGAGGCGAACGCCGTAACCGACAACCCGCTGGTTACCCCGGCAGGGATCCTATCGGGTGGGAACTTTCACGCGGAACCTGTTGCTTTTGCAGCAGATATCATTGCACTGGCGCTGTCCGAGATCGGCGCGATTGCGCAGCGCCGTGTCGCGCTAATGGTGGATCCGACGCTCAGCCACGATCTGCCGCCGTTCCTGACACCAGGGCCGGGGTTGAATTCGGGCTACATGATCGCCGAGGTGACGACTGCCGCGCTGATGAGCGAGAACAAGCACCTTGCGACACCGTGTTCGACAGACTCTACCCCGACCTCCGCCAATCAGGAGGATCACGTCTCGATGGCGGCGCATGGCGCACGGCGCTTGCGGCGGATGAACGACAACCTTGCCGTGATTTTGGGTGTCGAGGCGCTTTGCGCCGTTCAAGGCATCGAAACCCGTGCGCCGTTGGTCACGTCGGACGCCTTGCTGGCCGTCGCCCGGCGCCTGCGCGCCGAGGTGCCGAGGCTCGAGACCGATCGCACCCTCGCGCCCGAGATTGCCATCGCGGCAGATTTGGTCCGGGGGGATGAACTGGCACAGGCGGCGGGACTCGATTTCTTCATATAAGTCAACAGAATGTCCCTGCAAGCCGTTGATAATGCATCGGTAACGGGTGCTTCGGTGCTGATCCGATCAAAGCCGGGGTGCCGCCATCTGCAAGGGCCAATGCCATGGGTGTCAATCAAGGGATCGGCCCCAAACGGCGGATGATGATTTCGGCGCCGACGATACTGAACCCCCAGCAGAGCACGAAAAGGATGTCGGCGCCCAGCCCTGATGGCGGTGCCCCGGTGATCAGGTAGATCGGAAAGAACGCCAGCCCGACGATTCCCAATCCCATGCCGATGGCATAGGCCCGGATCATCCACGCGCGGTGCCTGATCCGGGTGCGCGCCGCGAGGCCCAGCCAAAGGGCCACGATCAGCGCTGCGCCAGCGATTGTGCGGGCAACAACGGGCAGGGTCGTGGTGGTTGCGTCGACCTGCACGATCAACGACAGGCCCGACCCGCCGAGCAGGACCCCGGCCACCACGAAACCATAGCCCGCCACGCGGTGAAGGCTTCCGAAACGGTGACGCAAAGCGCGAAGGAACTGAAGGGGCCCGGCAAGACCGAACAGAACCCCCGCCACCGCATGGGTGAACAGCGAGAAGGGTGCGATCATCAGGCGCAGGCTGCCTTCAGGCACCAGTCCCAGCGGGATTTGCGCGGACAAGGCGACCGCATTCAGTACGGGGATCGTGGCGACAATGGTCAGCAGCAAGGCAAGCGGGAGCAGCCGCGCCGGGGCGCGGATTGGGGCAGGGCTGTCAGGCATGGGTTACTCCAGAAATGTAAAGACGTCGTCGATCCCGACGTTGAAGGTGCGCGCGATCCGGAAGGCCAATTCCAGTGTCGGAGAGTATTTGCCATTCTCGATCGCAAGGATGGTCTGGCGCGTCACGCCGACGCGGTCGGCGAGTTCCTTTTGGGTCATTTCTCCCGCGTCGAAACGAAGGCGGCGGATGCGATTTTCGATCTGCGCCATTGGCTCAGGCCTCGCGCCGATAAAGCCAGAGCTTGACGGCATCTTTCAACGCCTCGGACCCGGCGCAGAGGGCGATCATCAGGTTCAGCGCGCGAAGGCCCGAGGCGCCCAGCGCCAGATCGACAACGATGCCCAGAATGCCGAACGACAGAAGATACCACCCCCACGTCAGCGCGCGGCGTTCGATCAGGTGGTCACGCTCGTCCCGGCGCTCGTCGAGGTCATCGCCGGTCAGCACCGATAGCAGGAGATGCACGGCGACGTGGACGACGATGGCGATGCCAATCGACACGCCGATCAGGATCAGGACTGCCCGCGCCCAGACCTGCAAGGCATCGGCCCCGTCAAAGGCACCCGCGGCGTGCAGCCCGTTCAGGCGCCATGCAAACAGGATCATGACCAGCAGCATGCTGATCAGGCCGGTCAAGGATTCGCGTTCGCCGACGGGCATGAGTTTTCCCTCGCAAGGTATGGCAGTTGCAACACGAAGTAATCAATATCGAACATAGAGTCAAAGATTCTTTACACGACGAAGACGTGAAAACTTGCCTCTTGACCACGGTCCGCTTTGCGCCGACCTTGCGCGCGGCCTTCCTGATCCTTGGACATTCGCTGTGAATACTGCCCCCTTTGCCGCCTTCGAATGGATGATCGCTTGGCGGTATCTGAGGGCTCGCAGGGCCGAGGGTGGCGTCAGCGTCATGACCTGGATTTCGTTGATCGGCGTCGCTTTGGCGGTTTTCGCGCTGATCGCTACGCTGGCGGTGCGATCAGGATTCCGATCCGAGTTCGTGGACACGGTGCTTGGCGCGAATGCCCATGCGACGATCTATTACAGCTCGACGGTCACCCCCAGCGGCGCCCTGTCCCGCACGATCGAGGATTATCAGGATCTTGCCCAGCGTCTGGCCGAGATGCCCGGTGTCGTGCGCGCCGCGCCGCTGATCAAGGGGCAGGTCATGGCCAGCCACGACGGGCGCAACGCCGGAGTCGAGGTGTTCGGCATTGCGCTGGAAGACCTGCGGGCCATCCCGCGGGTTGCGATGTCAGACCAATCGCGCGGCGACCTGAACCGGTTCGATCAGGGGATTGCGCTGGGGGTCGGGGTTGCGCGCGAACTGGGCGTCGGCATCGGCGACCGCATTCGCCTGATCTCGCCCGAGGGGGTCCGCACCGCCTTCGGCACGACGCCGCGCATCAACAGCTATGAAGTGGTCTATATCTTCAGCGCCGGGCGTTACGACATCGATCGAACGCGGGCCTATCTGCCCTTCATCGAGGCGCAGAGTTTCTTCAACCGCGACGGCGTTGCCGACGAGATCGAGGTCATCCTGACCAATCCCGAAAACGTCGAGGATCGTGTCTTCGATCTGCTGCGGACCGGGGGGCCGAGGGCGATGATCTGGACGTGGCGCGACAGTGCGGGGTCGTTCCTGCGCGCGCTCGACATGGAAGACAACGTGATGTTCATCATCCTGTCCATCCTTGTCCTGATCGCGGCCATGAACATCATTTCAGGGCTGATCATGCTGGTCAAGAACAAGGGCCGCGACATCGGCATCCTGCGCACCATGGGCCTGTCCGAAGGGTCGATCCTGCGCGTGTTCTTCCTGTGTGGTTCGCTGGTCGGGCTGGTGGGAACGCTGCTGGGCGTGGTGATGGGCTGTTTGTTCGCGCTTTACATCGACCCGATCTTTGCCTTCGTCAACGCGACAGTCGGGGGCGGGGCGTGGGACCCTTCGGTGCGCGGCATCTATGCCTTGCCTGCCGAATTGCGGCTGGTCGATGTGCTCAAGGCGGTGGGCTTGTCGCTGGGTCTGTCCTTCATCGTGACGATCTTTCCCGCGCGCCGTGCCGCGCGCATGAACCCGGTCGAGGCGCTGCGCTATGAGTGAGACCGTCCTTCTACTGGATCAGATCGGCAAGACTTATGCGCGGGGCAAGGTCGAAGTTCTGCGCCGCGCGTCCTTGTCCGTCGCGGCTGGCGAGGTCGTCGCGCTGGTCGCGCCCTCGGGTGCGGGCAAGTCGACCTTGCTGCATATCGCGGGTTTGCTGGACACGCCCGACACCGGGCGGGTCGAGATCGCCGGGATCGACATGACGCGCATGGGCGACCGCGCCCGGACATCCGCGCGCCGGGCCGAGATCGGGTTTGTCTATCAGTTCCATCACCTGCTACCCGAATTCTCGGCGGTGGAAAACATCGTGTTGCCGCAGCTGGCCAATGGCGTTTCGCGATCGCGGGCGCAGGCGCGGGCAGAGGAGCTGCTGGCGGGGGTCGGATTGTCGGCGCGGGCCCAGCACAGGCCGGCGCAATTGTCGGGCGGCGAACAACAGCGCGTCGCCTTCTGCCGGGCCATGGCCAATGCACCGCGTTTGCTGCTGGCCGATGAACCCACTGGCAACCTTGACCCCGAAACATCCGAACAGGTGTTCGCCGTCTTGATGAACCTTGTGCGCGAAACCGGGCTGGCGGCGCTGATCGCGACGCATAATCTGGACCTGGCCGCGCGGATGGACAGGGTCTTGCGTCTGGATGCGGGCGGGATTGTCACGCTCGGGCGGTAATTGTCTGGCGATTGCCGGCATAGACTTGACTCATGCATCGGGTGTTTTTCATCAAGGGATACGGGCGTTTTCATGCCCGATACATTCTTGCAACCCGGGGGGGAATGCATGTTGAACACCTTGAAAGGCGCCTTGCTGGCGCTGTTGTTGCTGGTTCCCGCGATGGCGCGGGCCGATGCCATCGTCGCGCGGGTGTCGGTAACCGACCAGACGATGTGGGTCTATGTCGACGGACAATTGCGTTATGAATGGCCGGTCTCGACGGCGCGGGCGGGCAAGATCACGCCACGGGGCGAGTTCACGGCGCAATGGCTGTCGCGCAACCATCGATCCAGCCGGTATAACAACGCGCCGATGCCCTTTGCGATCTTCTATGACGGCGATTACGCGATCCATGGCACCGATGCGATCAGCCGGCTGGGCCGCCCGGCCAGCGCCGGCTGTGTGCGCCTGCATCCCGACAATGCGCGCGTGTTGTTCGACATGGTGGCGAATGTCGGCACGGACAACATGCGGGTCGTTGTCCTCGACTGACGTCAGCGCCGCCCCGTGATCGGGGCCCTTCATCTGGGGGCGGCGTTTTTGCTCTACACAAGCCATGGCGTGGACCCTATAGTCCCTGCGCAACACGCGGTTCACACCCCCGAGGGAGGTCATGCGCTGTCCGTTCTGTGGAAATGTCGACACCCAGGTCAAGGACTCGCGTCCGGCCGAAGATCACGTTTCCATCCGTCGTCGCCGCTTTTGCCCTGCTTGCGGCGGGCGCTTCACCACTTACGAGCGGGTGCAGTTGCGCGACCTCGTGGTGATCAAGTCTTCGGGCAAGCGCGAGGCCTTCGATCGCGACAAGCTGGACCGGTCCATCCGCATCGCGATGCAGAAACGCCCGATCGAGGCGGATCGCATCGAACAGATGATCTCGGGCATCGTGCGGCGTCTGGAAAGCCTTGGCGAGACCGACATCCCCAGCCGGACCATCGGCGAGATCGTGATGGAAACCTTGGCGCGGATCGATACCGTCGCCTATGTGCGCTTCGCTTCGGTCTACAAGAATTTTCAGGCCGCCGATGACTTTGACAAGTTCGTTTCGGAACTGCGCCCGAACATCGTTCAAGACGATTGAGGCCTGCGACGGAACCGGGTGACCTCGTCCGGCACACGGGCGCACGGGCAGGGGGGACGCATGCCGGTTGACGACGCACGATTCATGCAATTGGCGCTGACGTTGGGCCAACGCGGGCTGGGTCAGACATGGCCCAACCCGGCCGTCGGCTGTGTCATCGTGCGTGACGGCGTGATCCTCGGGCGGGGCTGGACACAGCCGGGCGGGCGCCCCCATGCCGAGGTGCGCGCGCTGGCCCAAGCCGGGGACGCAGCGCGCGGGGCGACGGCCTATGTCACGCTGGAACCCTGCGCCCATCACGGGAAAACCCCCCCTTGCGCCGAGGCGCTGATCGCGGCAGGTGTCGCACGGGTTGTCACGGCCTTAACCGACCCCGATCAAAGGGTTGCGGGCAAGGGACACGCGATGCTTCGTGCTGCGGGGATCACCGTGACCGAGGGGGTCGAGGCCGAGGCGGCGCGCCGCGCCAACCTTGGGTTTCTGTCGCGCATCACGCGCGGGCGCCCCATGGTGACGCTGAAGCTTGCGCTGACGCTTGATGCCCGGATCGCCACGGCCACCGGCGAAAGCCGTTGGATCACCGGGCCCGAGGCACGCCGGGCCGTTCACATGATGCGCGCACGCCACGACGCGGTGCTGGTCGGCGCGGGAACGGCGCGCGCCGATGATCCCGATTTGCGCGTGCGCGATCTGGGCCCGGTGCGCCAACCCGTTCGGATCGTCGCCGACAGCCGGTTGGGTGTGCCCGTCGCCAGCCGGTTGGGACGATCGGCCGCCGAAGCGCCGGTCTGGCTGTTGCATGGCCCCCATCCGCAAGCCGCCGCGCGCCGGGCATGGGAAGAGGCAGGCGCCGACCTGATCGGCTGCGCCGCGGATCCGATGGGCCGGATCGATGCCCCCGATGCGCTGGCTCGGCTGGGCGCGCGCGGATTGACAAGGGTCTTGTGCGAAGGCGGCGGCGGTCTTGCCGCAAGCCTGTTGGCAGCGGATCTGGTGGACGAGCTGGTTGTGTTCGGGGCGGGCCACATCTTTGGCGCCGATGGCACCCCGGCTATCGGGCCCATGGGGGTGACCGGGATCGAACCGAAACGTTGGCGGCTTGGGTCCCTGCGCCGGGTGGGCGACGACGTCCTGCACCACTGGCATCGCTTCGATGTTACGGCGTAACATTGCACTTTCGGAATGGGTCGCGAAACAGACAGAATTGCTGCACAGTTGCGCCACACTGGACTGTTACCTGAACGTCATGGGGTGTTGAATTCCAGGTCCACGCGGCCCAAATACGTTACCAGACAAAGGCCGGTGCCCCGTTCGGGTGCGGGCCGACACAAAGATCGAGGTCATTCATGACGAGCCAAGCAACCGCGTACGCCGTTCTCCCCCTGCGCGACATGGTCGTGTTCCCCCACATGATCGTTCCGCTGTTCGTGGGCCGTGACAAATCCGTGCGGGCTCTTGAGGCGGTCATGCGGGACGATCGCCAGATCCTGCTGGTGACGCAGATCGACCACGCGGCCGAGGACCCGGGCCCCGACGGCATGTATCACGTCGGTGTGCTGGCCAATGTTCTGCAACTGCTCAAACTGCCCGACGGCACCGTGAAGGTGCTGGTCGAGGGCAAGTCGCGCGTTCAGGTCGAGCGTTTCATCGGCAATATGCAGTATTTCGAGGCCGAAGCCGTGCCGCTGAACGAGTCGATGGGCGATCCCGCTTCGATCGAGGCGCTGGTGCGGGCCGTGACCGATGATTTCGAGCGCTATGCCAAGATCAAGCGCAACATCCCCGAAGAGGCCATCGGCGCCATCGCCGATGCCGCCGATCCCGGCAAGCTCGCGGATCTTGCGGCCGGGCACCTCGGCGTCGATGTGCCGCGCAAGCAGGAACTGCTGGAAACGCTGTCGGTCTCTGAACGGCTGGAAAAGATCTATGGCCTGATGGAGGGCGAAATCAGCGTCCTGCAGGTCGAACGCAAGATCAAGTCGCGCGTCAAGTCGCAGATGGAGAAGACCCAGCGCGAATACTATTTGAACGAGCAGATGAAGGCCATCCAGAAGGAACTGGGTGATGGCGAGGACGGTCAGAACGAACTGACCGAACTGGAAAACCGCATCAAGTCGACCAAGTTCAGCAAGGAAGCCCGCGAAAAGGCCGAGGCCGAACTGAAAAAGCTGAAATCCATGTCGCCGATGTCGGCCGAAGCCACGGTCGTGCGGAACTATCTGGATTGGTTGCTGACGCTGCCGTGGGGTGTCAAGTCGCGGGTCAAGAAGGACCTCGGGCTGGCGCAGCGGGTTCTGGATGCCGATCACTACAGCCTCGACAAGGTCAAGGAACGCATTGTCGAATATCTCGCGGTGCAGTCGCGGTCGGCCAAGCTGAAAGGCCCGATCCTGTGCCTCGTCGGGCCTCCGGGTGTCGGCAAGACCAGCCTTGGCAAATCGGTCGCCAAGGCCACGGGGCGCGAGTTCATCCGCATCTCTTTGGGCGGTGTGCGCGACGAGAGCGAGATCCGTGGCCACCGTCGGACCTATATCGGTTCGATGCCCGGCAAGATCATTCAGGCCCTGAAAAAGGCCAAGACGACGAACCCGCTGATCCTGCTCGATGAAATCGACAAGATGGGGCAGGATTTCCGGGGTGACCCGGCCTCGGCAATGCTGGAGGTGCTGGACCCGGAACAGAATGCGACCTTCGTCGACCACTATCTGGAGGTCGAATACGACCTGTCGAACGTGATGTTCGTGACCACGGCCAACAGCTATAACATGCCCGGGCCGCTGCTGGACCGGATGGAGATCATCCCGCTGTCTGGCTACACCGAGGACGAGAAGGCCGAGATCGCGCGCCGGCACCTGCTGCCCAAGGCGATCAAGAACCACGGCCTGAAAAAGAACGAGTTGAGCGTGTCCGACGACGCGTTGACGGCCATCTTGCGGCACTATACCCGCGAGGCCGGGGTGCGCAGCTTCGAGCGCGAACTGAGCAAGATCGCGCGCAAGGCAGTCACGCGGATCATCAAGCGCGAGACCGCCAAGGTCGACGTGAACGCTGAGAATCTCGACGATTTCCTGGGCGTGCCGCGCCACCGCTTCGGTCTGGCCGAAAAGGAAGATCAGGTCGGCGTTGTCACCGGGCTGGCCTGGACGCAGGTGGGCGGCGATCTGTTGCAGATCGAAGCGCTGAAACTGCCGGGCAAGGGCCGGATGAAGACGACCGGCAAGCTGGGCGACGTGATGAAAGAGTCGATCGAGGCAGCATCGTCCTATGTGCGGTCGATTTCGCCCGAAATCGGGGTCAAACCGCCGCGCTTTGATACGCTGGACATCCACGTCCACGTGCCCGATGGCGCCACGCCCAAGGACGGCCCGTCGGCGGGTCTGGCGATGGTCACGGCAATCGTGTCGGTGCTGACGGGCATCCCGGTGCGCAAGGACATCGCCATGACCGGCGAAGTCACGCTGCGCGGCAACGCGACGGCCATCGGCGGGCTGAAGGAAAAGCTGCTGGCCGCGTTGCGCGGGGGCATTACCACGGTGTTGATCCCGCAAGAGAACGCCAAAGACCTGCCCGAGATCCCGGACAACGTGAAGCAGGGGCTGGAGATCATCCCCGTCAGCCACGTCCGCGAGGTTCTGCGTCATGCGCTGGTGCGCCAACCCGACCCCGTCGAATGGGACGAGGCCGCCGAGGAGGCCGCCGCCTTGGCCCGGGTTGCCCAAGCCGGTCCGGCCACGCAGACCGCACATTGAGACGAAAACGGCCCGCCCCACCGGCGGGCCGTTTCCTTTCAGAGCTGAACAAGCCTTCCACGCAGCGACACATCGCCCGTTTCCGGGTTGATCTTGAAGGTCAGTGCGCCATTCGTGTCGTATATCTCGACTTGCCCAAAGGGCTGGATCACGACGCGTGGCGTGATGCCGTCGGGCTGCGTGATCCTGAATCCGCCGCCCGTTCCCAGCCCGATATGCATGTTGTCCCCGTCGCGGACAAGGTTCAGAACGCTGTCGGTCGCACCGCCGAGGTGCAAGAATCCGTTGCTGCCGTCAAAGCTCAGCCGTGTTCTTGTGCCGTCACGCAGGGTGATATTCCCGCCCTTGTTTCCCTCGATGCTGGCGTTTTCGCCGTCGAGGACCAGCCGGGTGTCCCCGGCGCGATCCATCAGAACAACCCGTGCGGTTTGCGGCCCGGGCGAGATCGTCATCGTCGCCCCATCGCCGTCGATGAGAAAGCGCTGCTGAGTTCCCGAAGAGTCGCGCACTTCTAGTGATCCGTTGATAAGTGTTGTCATGCTGTCCTCCCACGCTGACGGGCAAAGCGTGGCACGTCAGCACATAAATGCAATTCCTGTCGCCTTCGGTCGCGTCAATGCCGCGTCAAAAACGCGGGACCAAAATCACTGATCCTTGTGCGCTTTTTTGCTCTTGAGGCTGCGGGGCAGACTCGCTAAGAACCCCGCCACGGAGGGCGATTAGCTCAGCGGTAGAGCGCTTCGTTCACATCGAAGATGTCAGGGGTTCAAATCCCTTATCGCCCACCATCCCCATTCGCGCGCCCCACGGGGCGCGCTTTTGGTTTCAGCCCGTGGATTGTGCTTGCAACGCGCCGGGCGGCGGATAGGCTCCGCCTCGGAAACCGCAACCGAGGCTCTCATGCTGACCATCTATGGAACCCTTCGCTCTCGCACCACACGCGCCGTCTGGACGGCCGAGGAACTGGGCCTGCCGTATCGCCGCGAAAAGGTGGCGTTTGCCGCCTCGGTGGCGGATCCGCTGGCCGAGGACGCACCGCTGAACACGGCCTCGCCGGCATTCCTGCGGGTGAATCCGATGGGCCAGTTGCCCGCGCTCGAGGATGATGGCCTCTGTCTGGGCGAGTCTCTGGCGATCTGTTTCTACATGGCGCGCAAGGCAGGGGGCCCGGTCGCGCCTGCCTCGGTCGCCGAAGAGGCCGAAATGCTGCAATGGGCCTTCCTTGCGGCCTCGACGATCGAGCCGCAAGCGATTGAAATCCTGTATACCTTCATGGGTGGGCAGGCCGATACCGAAGGGGGCAAGGCCCGGATCGCGGCCGCGGCTGACAAGCTGCAACGCCCGTTCCGGCGGCTGGACACCCATCTGGAGTCGCAAGACTGGCTGGTCGGGAACCGGTTCACCGTCGCCGACATCGTGATGGAGGAAACGGTGCGCTATGTCGCGGCGGCCCCCGGTTTGATCGAGTCCTTCCCGGCCCTCAAGCGGTGGTATGACCGCTGTCAGGCACGCCCGGCCTTTCAGGCCATGTGGGCGATGCGCAACGCCGAATGACGGCCCCGGCGGCGGCGATCACGCTCTATGGAAACTTGCGCTCGCGCGCCATGCGGCCACTTTGGTTGCTGCGCGAGATGGGCGTGCCTTTCGAGTTCGTGCCCGTGATCCAAGCCTATCGGCTGGCCGACCCTTCGGCACCGGGGGCGCCGTTCAACACCGCCGATCCGGCATTCCGGGCGTTGAACACGCAAGGGCAGGTGCCGATCCTGCGCGACGGCACGCAGGTGCTGACGGAGTCCATGGCGATCACGCTGCATCTGGCGCGAACACGCGGCGGGCCTTTGGCCCCCGCGAACGCCGCCGAGGATGGCGAGGCTCTGCAATGGGGCTTCGTCGCCATTTCGGCGCTTGAAGCGCCGTCGCTGGATATCCTGATGACCTGCGACGCCGGGCGTCAGGACACGCCCGACGGTCAGACAGTTCTGGCGACGGCGAGCGCCGCCTTGATGCGACCGCTGGCACGGATCGAGCAGCATCTTCAGGGGCGCGACTGGCTGATGGGCGGGCGTTTTACGGTGGCTGACATCATGGTCGAGGAATGCTTGCGCTATGCCCAGCCGCATCCGCCCGCCTTGGCCCCATTCCCGATGGTGCGGGCGTGGCTGGAACGTTGCCAGTCGCGGCCGATCTTCCGGACCCTCATGCAGGAACGCGAGGCCGAAACGCTGTGATCAGGCGTCCGGCGTCCGGATCAAGCCGAGCATCGCGCCGAAGGCATAGCCCAGCGTCAGCGGCAGACCGGCGAACACAAGGAACCATTTCCACGGGTCTTCGAGGTAATCGGCATTGAGCGCAATCGAAGCACCGCTGAGAGCCGAGCTGAGGATCACGAGAAGGATCAGCGTCCACAAGGCGCGGCGCAATTCCTTGCGGCGGCACCGGAAGTAGGCCACCCACATCGCGACGAAGAAAAGAACCGCGCCGGTCAGAGACAAGGTCCAGACGGCGATCACGACGAGGTTCTCGACCCCTTGAGCCATTTCATCCATGGTGGTGCTCCTTCCGGGTTCGAGTTTACCGAAACGAGGGGCGCTGGCAACGCCCTATCGCTTGCGCGCGCGGGGACGGAATGGTCTATTGGCGCGAACAATTCGACAACTCAGAATCGAGCAGGCGCATGACCGATCTTCTCTCCGGCCAGTCCGCAACCTATGATGCCTCGTCGATCGAGGTTCTGGAAGGTCTGGAACCCGTCCGCAAACGCCCGGGGATGTATATCGGCGGCACCGATGAGCGGGCGCTGCATCACCTTGTGGCCGAGATCCTCGACAACTCCATGGACGAAGCCGTCGCCGGCCATGCCACCCGGATCGAGGTGGAGCTGCACGCCGATTACAGCGTGACGATCCGCGACAACGGGCGGGGGATGCCCTTTGACCCGCATCCCAAGTTCCCGGGAAAAAGCGCGCTCGAGGTGATCCTGTGCACCCTGCATGCCGGGGGCAAGTTCTCGGGCAAGGCCTATGAAACCTCGGGCGGGCTGCACGGGGTCGGGGCATCCGTCGTCAACGCGCTCAGCGACAGCATGATCGTGCAGGTGGCGCGCGACCGCAAACTGGTCGAACAGCGCTTTTCACGGGGTATCCCGCTGGGTCCGGTCAAGGAACTGGGCGCTGCCCCCAACCGGCGCGGCACCACGACGACCTTTCACGCCGACGAACAGATCTTTGGCGCCCTGCGTTTCCGCCCCTCGCGCCTGCTCAAGATGGTGCGGTCCAAGGCCTATCTGTTCTCGGGCGTGGAAATCCGATGGAAATCCGCGATCGAGGATGGCGACACGCCGATGGAGGCGGTGTTCCATTTCCCCGGCGGTCTGGCCGATTACCTGAACGAGCAGCTTGGGTCCGACATGACCTATGCCGACAAACCCTTCGCCGGCAAGGTCCAGTTTCAAGAGAAATTCGGCGTCCCCGGTTCCGTGGAATGGGCGATCAACTGGACGCCCGCGCGCGACGGCTTCGTGCAATCCTACTGTAACACGGTGCCCACGCCCGAAGGCGGCACGCACGAGGCCGGGTTCTGGGCGGCGATCCTCAAGGGCATCCGTGCCTATGGGGAACTGGCCAACAACCGCAAGGCCAAGGACATCACGCGCGAGGACATGGCGGCGGGCGGCTGCGCGCTGGTGTCGTGCTTCATCCGCGAGCCCGAATTCGTCGGCCAGACCAAGGATCGTCTGGCCACGACCGAAGCCGCCCGGCTGGTCGAAGGGGCCGTGCGCGACCATTTCGACAACTGGCTGGCCGCCGACCCGAAATCGGCGGGCGCGATCCTCGACTTTCTGGTGCTGCGCGCCGAGGAACGGATGCGCCGCCGTCAGGAAAAGGAAACCCAGCGCAAGACCGCGACCAAGAAACTGCGCCTGCCGGGCAAGCTGGTCGATTGTTCCGCCAGCAACCGCGAGGGGACGGAGCTGTTCATCGTCGAGGGTGACTCGGCCGGTGGCTCGGCCAAGATGGCCCGCGACCGCAAGACGCAAGCCCTGCTGCCCCTACGCGGCAAGATCCTGAACGTGTTGGGCGCGGCGTCCGGCAAGATGGGCCAGAACGCCGAGATCAACGACCTCTGCCAGGCGCTCGGCGTGTCGATGGGCACCAAGTTCCGTGTTGACGACCTGCGTTATGACAAGATCATCATCATGACCGACGCCGATGTCGACGGCGCGCATATCGCCTCGCTCTTGATGACCTTCTTCTTCACCCAGATGCGCCCGATGATCGACCACGGCCACCTCTATCTGGCCTGCCCGCCGCTATTCCGCCTGACCCAGGGCGCGCGCCGCGTCTATTGCCTGGACGAGGCTGAAAAGCAGGAATGGCTGGCCAAGGGACTCGGCGGGAAGGGCAAGATCGACGTCTCGCGCTTCAAGGGCCTGGGCGAGATGGACGCGAAGGACCTGAAAGACACCACCATGAACCCCGAAACCCGCAAACTGATCCGCGTGTCGATTGACGAGGATATTCCGGGCGAAACCGGTGATCTGGTCGAGCGGCTGATGGGGAAGAAACCGGAGTTGCGGTTTCAGTATATTTCAGAGAATGCTCGGTTTGTTGAGGATGTGGATGTGTGATTTCTTATTGATTTCAATATCTTTTTTACGAATTGAGGGTATCTATTGTGGCAAAATGCGCATCGTGCGGTAAAGATAAGAGCTTTTTTGAAGGCGGTAATGGATTATGCGGCGACTGCTTTGCCGCAAGTTTGGCAAATAGAAAAGACAACACACAAGCCGAAGCAGAAGCGACTGAGCGATCGAACGTTGACGCCGATTTGGAACTTCGAGCTAAAGCCTCATCGATAATTGTTACTACTGAGAAATTCGTGGGCGATGTTGAGCGTTTGGGAATTGTTGCATCGGACGTCGTCCTTGGCATGAACATTTTCAAAGACTTCCTTGCGAATGTTCGTGACGTCGTCGGCGGAAGAAGTGGGACAGTTCAGAAAACGTTTGAAGACGCGCGCAATATGGCGTTTGAGGACGTAAAGATCAAAGCAGCCCATTTGGGCGCGAACGCAGTGATTGCGGTTGATATTAGTTATCATTCAATATCAACGGGCTCCGCTGTCAACATGATGATGGTCAGCGTCAATGGCACTGCCGTCAAGTGGCAGTAATTGGCGCCTCTGTTGCATCGATGATCCCAGCGTAGGGTGGGCATTCATTGCGCACCATCTCACCATCTCCCCAATCCCGCCGCGCCCCCGGTAACCCGTCCGGTTCCCCGACACCGGGCATCCACCACGCCCTCGCTGGCCGGTTAACCGGGACCACCCTGTGCATTCCCGCTGCCCGGGGTTCACCAATGCGGCGGTCTTTGGTCAGCGATGGGGATTTCGCTGCCGGACGCGACCTCGCGTTCGGCCTCGCGTTCGACCAGCGCCAGCACCCGGCGCGAGAGCAGGTCGATGGTGCGGCTGTGCCCGGCGACGACGTCCGACAGGTCCTCGACCATGCGGGTCAGGTGGGCGATCTTTTCTTCGAGCGTTTGGGTATCCGTCATGACGGCAGCTTTGCGCTTTTCGCGCGCGCCGGTCAACGCCCGGATGCTTGCCCCCTGCGGTCCCTTGGGCTAGACCACGCGCAACCAGATCCCGGGACAGACCGATGAGCAAGATCAAAGCCCCCCGCCGCCCGCGCGCCGAGACGCCCAAGGGCTTTCGCGATTATTTCGGCGCCGAGGTAACGGCCCGCAAGGCGATGCTGGACCGTATCGCGGCGGTGTATCATCGTTATGGGTTCGATCCGCTGGAAACCTCGGCCGTGGAAACCGTCGAGGCGCTGGGGAAATTCCTGCCCGACGTCGACCGCCCGAACGAGGGGGTTTTCGCGTGGCAAGAGGACGACGCCGATTGGCTGGCGCTGCGCTATGACCTGACCGCGCCCTTGGCCCGCGTCGCGGCGCAATATCGTAACGATCTGCCCTCGCCCTACCGGCGCTATGCCATGGGGCCGGTCTGGCGCAACGAAAAGCCGGGGCCGGGGCGTTTTCGGCAGTTCTATCAATGCGATGCGGATACGGTCGGGGCCTCGACCGTGGCGGCGGATGCCGAGATCTGCGCCATGCTGTCCGATGTGTTCGAGGATCTGGGGCTGGGCGGCGACTATGTCGTCAAGATCAACAACCGCAAGGTTCTGAATGGTGTGATGGAAGCGGCGGGGGTTCTGGACCCGTCCGATCCGTCGAAGTTCGAGGCCGAGCGCGGCATCGTCCTGCGCGCCATCGACAAGCTGGACCGCTTGGGCGAGCACGGCGTGCGCGCGCTGATGGGCGAAGGTCGCAAGGACGAAAGCGGCGATTTCACCAAGGGAGCAGGGCTGCCGGCATCCTCGGCGGATGTGGTGCTGGCCTTCACGGCGGCGCGCCGCGGAAGCGGGGCCGAGACCTGCGCCGTGTTGCGTGATCTGGTCGGCGGGTCGACCATCGGCGCCGAAGGCGTTGCCGAACTGGAAGAAATGGCTGCACTGCTAGCCGCCCAAGGCTATGGCCCCGACCGCATCGTCATTGACCCCTCGGTCGTGCGCGGACTTGGCTATTACACCGGCCCGGTGTTCGAGGCCGAGTTGACCTTCGAGATCCTCGACGAAAAGGGCCGCAAGCGGCAGTTTGGCAGCGTGGCCGGTGGCGGGCGTTATGACGATCTTGTCAAGCGCTTCACCGGGCAGTCGGTGCCGGCGACGGGCGTCTCCCTCGGTGTCGACCGCTTGCTGGCGGCGCTGGCGGCCAAGGGCCGGGGTGCGGAAACCGCGCAGGGTCCGGTGGTCGTGACCGTCATGGACAAGGCGCGCATGGCCGATTACCAGGCGATGGTCGCCGATCTGCGCAAAGCGGGCATCCGCGCCGAGGTGTATCTGGGGAACCCCAAGAACTTTGGCAACCAGTTGAAATACGCCGATAAACGGCAATCGCCCGTCGCGATCATCCAAGGGTCCGACGAGGCCGAGCGCGGCGTGGTGCAGATCAAGGATCTGGTGCTGGGTGCGAAAATCGCCCAGAACGCGACGCTGGAAGAATGGAAGGAACGCCCGGCGCAGGTCGAAGTCGCGCGGTCCGAAATGGTTGCGGCCGTGCAGGCGATGCTGCGAGGCGACGCGTGACACCCGCCGTTCGTGCCGAAGGCCAGCGCCTGTTCACCGCGTTCCAGACCCTGGGCGCGGTGCCGGTCGAGGCGGCCGTGCTGCAACCCGCCGACACGCTGCTGGACCTCTACGGCGAGGACATCCGCGCGCGCGCCTATGTCACCAGCGACCCGGTGCAGGGCGAGATGATGCTGCGGCCCGACTTCACCGTGCCGGTGGTGCAGGCGCATATGGCGGGTGGGGCGGAACCGGCGCGTTATTGCTATCTGGGCGAGGTGTTCCGCAAGCAAGAGACCCTGGCCGGGGCGCGGGCGTCGGAATATCTGCAAGTGGGCTACGAGGTGTTCGATCGTGAACAGCCCTTGCGTGCCGACGCCGAGGTTTTCGCTCTGTTTTCAAGGCTGTTGGCGGGGCGGGGGTTGCGCCCTGCAATAGGCGACATCGGAATCCTGCGCGCGGCGGTTCAGGGCCTGCCCACCAGCGACACCCGCAAGGCGGCGTTGATGCGTCACCTGTGGCGACCACGCCGCTTTCATACTTTGCTGGAACGTTTTGCCGGGCGGGCGCCCTTGCCCAAGGGGCGGGCGGATTTGCTCGCGCGGTTGCAAGCCGGCGACCCGGTCGCGGCGACATCGCCCCAGATCGGCCTGCGCACCCGCGCCGAGGTCGAGGCCCGGATGGCGCGACTGCTGGACGATGCGCAGACGGCACCGATCCCCGGCGCCGTTGTAGACGCGCTCGAAGGGCTTGCGCGCGTTTCGGACAAGGCCCCGTCGGCGCTGGCGGCCATGCGCGCATTGGCTGCGGTGATGCCGTGGATCGGTGCGGCATTGACCACGTTCGAGACCCGGCTTGGCGTGCTGGCCGCCCATGGTGTCGCGGTGGATGACCTTGATTTCGAGGCCAGCTATGGCCGAACCACGCTGGAATATTACGACGGTTTCGTGTTCGGCTTTGTCGATCCGGCGCGGGCGGACCTGCCGCCGGTGGCCTCGGGCGGGCGGTATGACGCGTTGACGGCGGTGCTGGGGCAGGGCGGGTCGATCCCGGCGGTGGGGGGCGTGATCCGTCCCGCTCTCTTGGTGCAGGAGGGCCGGGCATGACTCGCATCAAGATCGGTGTGCCGTCAAAAGGCCGCTTGATGGAAAAGACCTTCGACTGGTTTGCCGAACGCGGCATCATCATGAAGCGCACGGGGGCCGAGCGTGAATATTCCGGCGCCGTCGAAGGGATCGACGGGGTCGACCTCGTGCTGTTGTCAGCCAGCGAGATCCCGCGCGAACTGGCGGCAGGGCGCATTCACCTGGGCGTCACGGGCACCGATCTGGTGCGCGAGAAACTGGTGGACTGGCCCGTGCAGGTCGAGGAAATCGCCGCGATGGGCTTTGGCCACGCCGATCTGATCATCGCGGTTCCCGATTGCTGGGTCGATGTCGAAACGCTGGACGACCTTGACGCCGTCGCAGCGGCTTTCCGCGCGGATCACGGGTTCCGCTTGCGGATTGCCACCAAGTATCACCGGCTTGTGCGCGATTACCTGCGCCGCCACGGGGTCGCCGATTACCAGCTTGTCGACAGCCAAGGCGCGACCGAGGGCACGATCCGGAACCTGACCGCCGAGGCGGTGGCCGATATCACCTCGACCGGCGAGACGTTGAGGGCGAACCATTTGAAGATCCTCGATGCCGAGCCGGTGCTGTGTTCGCAGGCGACCTTGTTCCGATCGCGGGCGGCGGGCAATTCGGCGGTCATGGATGCGCTAATGGCGCGGCTGAACCATGGCTGACGCTTTGGAAGGGATCGAACATATCCGCGCCATCGCTTGGGATTTAGACGGGGTGTTGAACCGCGATCCGAACCGCTGGCAGGATCTGCTGGCGCGCGAATACGATCTGGATACCGGGTCGTTGAACCGCATGGTCTTTGCGCAACCGCGCAAGGTGCTGTGCGGCGAGGTGGATATCCTCGACCGGCTCGAGGCCTTTGCCGAACTGCCCGAAGCCGCCGGGCTGGGGGCCGAGGAGATCCTCGAAGCTTGGTTCGAGGCCGGCCATAACCCGGATGACGACTTGTTGCGACTGATGGAGCTGTTGACCGCAGCGGGGCTGGTGCAGGTGCTGGCCACGAACAATGAAGCGCGGCGAATCCGGTATCTGATGCTGGAAGGCGGATGGTCCGAGCGCGTCGACGGGGTCTTTGCCTCGGGCGAGATGGGCGCGATGAAGCCCGAAGCCAAGTTCTTCGAGACCATCGAGAAAGCCCTGAACATGGCGCCGGCCGAAATCCTGCTGGTCGACGACAAGCCGCGCAACAACGAGGCCGCCGACAAGCGCGGCTGGCTGACGTGGGATTATGCCGCCGACGTCCCGGCGCAGGGCGCACAGGCGCTGGCGCGGGCGCTGATGCCGCTGCTGTTGCGCGCGCAAGCCTGATTCCCCCTTTTCCTGACGGCATGGCGGGGCTAAAGGGGGCGCAGCCTGACCGGCCCCCGCCAAGCTGTCGTCGCCTTATCGAAGGATCGCGCCATGAAAGCCGCTGTCATCACCTTCCCCGGATCGAATTGCGATCGTGACCTTGCCGTCGCCTTCGAGGCCGCGGGCGCCGAAGTTGTCCGTGTCTGGCACAAGGATGCCACGTTGCCCGAAGGAACGGATGTCGTGGGTATTCCCGGCGGGTTCTCGTTTGGGGACTACCTGCGTTGCGGCGCCATCGCCGCCAAGTCGCCGATTGCCGGTGCGGTGATCCGGCACGCCGAACGCGGCGGTTACGTGCTGGGCGTCTGCAACGGGTTTCAGGTTCTGGTCGAAACCGGTCTGCTGCCGGGGGCCTTGATGCGCAACGCGGGGCTGAAGTTCATCTGCAAGCCCGTCGCGCTTGAAGTGGCAACCACCGACAGCGCCTTCACGCAGGGTTATGAGAAGGGGCAGCATGTCACGATCCCTGTCGCGCATCATGACGGGAACTATCAGGCCGACGCCGAGACCTTGGCCCGACTGACCGGCGAGGACCGCGTGGCATTTCGTTATGTTGCGAACCCCAATGGTTCGCAGGGTGACATCGCCGGGGTGTTGTCCCAGAACCGCCGCGTGCTGGGCATGATGCCCCATCCCGAACGGGCAATCGACGCGCGCCATGGCGGGACCGACGGAACAGCGATGTTCCACGGCCTGATGGGCGTGATGACGCTTACCTGAACGGCCCTCGCTTGAGCCCGCGTCCGCGCCCCCCTAGAGTGCGCGCATGAGCAAGGACAGCTTGACCCCCACCGCAGCGGTCGTGCCGCAGTTTGGCCTGCCCACATGGGGCAAGGTGCTGGTCGGCGCGTTGGTGATGGCGGCGGTCGCGGTGGTCTGGGTGCTTGACAGTTGGCTGAGCGACAATTTCACCGTCGATACCCGAAACCGCGCGGAATTGCGGCTGGTACTTTATGCCGGGAATATCGAGGCCGAATTGCAGCGCACGCAGGTGGTGCCGATCCTGCTGGCCCGCGACCCGGTCCTGCGCGAGGCGTTGCAGGCAGGGAATTTCGCGTCGATCCCGCAATTGCTGATCGGATTGCAGCAGGATGTGGGATCGGCGTCGATTGAACTTCTCGATGCCTCGGGTCGCGTCGTTGCCGCCACCGATCGTGTCCGGTTAGGTGTCGCCCGTGCCAATGACCCGATCTTTGTCGAGGCCCGGCGTGCGTCGGACACGATCTTTGCGGTGCAACCGCGCGATTCGGGGGGGTACGGGTTCTTTCATGCCCGTGCGATCCGCTCGGGCGGGCAGGTGATCGGGGTCGTCACGGTCGAGGTCGATCTTGCCAAGTTCGAACGCAGTTGGGCCGGGTTCGCCGACGCCGTCGCGTTGCTCGACAGCGAGGGACGGATCATTTTGGCGACCGAGCCGCGCTGGCGGGGCCGGACCGAGGCCGAAGCCTTGGCCCTGCGCGATGCGCCGACCGCGGTCGAGCGCGCCTTGCGTTACACCGCAGACCTTGCAGGCAGGCCGCCCGATGCTTTCTTGCTGAACACAGCCGTGCTGCGCGCCGAAACGCGGGTGCGGCACCGGGGATGGCGGTTGATCAGCTTTACGACCTATGACGGCGTGCGCGAAAAGGTGAATGGCGTTCTGGCGCTGGTCATCATGGCCTTCGCGCTGCTGTTGTCGGGTGTCTTCTATGTGCTGTCGCGGCGGGCGTGGTCGCAGACCGAAGTCTTCCAGCGCGAATCCGTCGAACTGCGCCAGTTGAACCAGCGCCTTCAACGCGAGATTGCCGCGCGCGAAAAGGCGCAGCAGGAACTGAACGTGGCCGAGCAAACGCTGGCGCAGTCGTCCAAGCTGGCGGTTCTGGGCGAGATGTCGGCGGCGGTCAGCCACGAGCTCAACCAGCCGCTGGCGGCGATGAAAACCTATCTGGCCGGGGCGCGGCTGTTGCTCAACCGGCATCGCCCCGAAGAGGCACTGGTGTCGGTGCAGCGCATCGACGACCTGATCGACCGTATGGGCGCGATCACGCGGCAGCTGAAATCCTATGCCCGCAAAGGGGGCGACGCGTTCGAACCTTTCGACCTGCGCGATTGCATTGCCGCGGCGCTGGCGATGATGGAACCCCGACTGCGTGAGCGGCGCGTTCTGGTCGTGCGGACCTTGCCCAAGGAACCGGTGATGGTCATGGGCGACCGGCTGCGGTTGGAACAGGTGATCATCAACATCATGCGCAATGCCGTGGATGCGACGTCGGCGGTGAATGCCCCGCAGATCGACGTGATCCTCACGCAGGGCGATACGGTGACCCTGACGATCCGCGACAACGGCACCGGGATTGCCGAGATCGAGAAGGTGTTCGAGCCTTTCTATACCTCGAAAAAGGCGGGCGAGGGGACGGGGTTGGGGCTGGCCATTTCGTCGAAGATCGTCAGCGACCACGCGGGCCGCCTGACGGCGCGCAACGTCGCCGAAGGCGGGGCTGCCTTCGATATCGCGTTGCCGGTCCTCTCGGGGATGGAACGCTAATTTTATTGGACATTTCGACCGTTCCGGGAACCATGGAGCGGCAAGCAGGAGAAGCGGATCATGAGCGAAGGCACATCGCAACTTGGGGGGCGGTCACTGTCGCGGGTCATGGTGATCGACGACGAGCAGGACATGCGCGCCTCGATCAGCCAGTGGCTGTCGCTGTCAGGTTTCACGCCCGAAGCCTTCGCCAGCGCTGACGAGGCCTTGCCGCATCTGGGCCCGGATTACCCCGGGATCGTGATCACCGACATGCGCATGCCGGGCCTTGACGGGATGGGGTTGCTCAAGCGGGTGATGGGGCTTGATGCCGGCCTGCCGGTGATCCTGATCACCGGACATGGCGACGTGCCGATGGCGGTCGAGGCGATGCGCCTCGGGGCGTTCGACTTTCTGGAAAAACCGTTCGATCCCGACCGGATGACAGACCTTGCGCACAAGGCCCTCAAGGCGCGCGCGCTGGCGCTTGAAAGCCGGGCGCTGCGGCATGAACTGTCGGACGGTTCGACACTGATGCGCCGGCTGGTCGGCAATTCGCGCGACATGGTCAAGCTGCGCGAGGATATCCTCGATTTCGGGCAAGCCGACGGGCATGTGCTGATCGATGGCGAGACCGGCACCGGCAAGACCCTTGTCGCGCACGCGCTGCATGCGGTGGGTCCACGGGCCGGGCGGCGCTTTGTTTCGGTGTCCTGCCTTGGCGCCGATGACGAGGGGTTGATGGCCAAGCTGTTCGGGCCGGTCGAATCCGGCGGTCTGCCGCTGGTCGAAGAGGCGCGCGGTGGCACCTTGTGCCTTGAGGATGTCGAAGCCCTCGGGCCGACGGCGCAGGCCCGCCTTCTGGCCTTTCTGAACGATCAACCCAGCCCGCCGCCAACGCGTGTCGTGGCGATCTGCAACGAGCACAAGCCGGGCCGCACGTTGCAGGACATCCTGCGCCCCGACCTGTTCTTCCGCCTTGCCGCGATGACGCTGACGCTGCCACCCTTGCGCACCCGAGGTGAGGATATTTTGTCGTTGTTTGCCTCGTATGCGGCCGATTACGCAGAGGAGTATGGCTGCCCCGCGCCCGAACTTTCGGCGCAGGATGCGGCCTATCTGTTGCAGGCGCCGTGGCCCGGAAACGTGCGCCAGTTGATCTCGATCGCCGAGCAGGCCGTTTTGCAGAACCGTCGGGGCGAGGGGTCGGTCATTTCGCTGGTGATGGCCGACAACGAGGTGGCGCGCGGGGCGCTGACCACCGAGGGCAAGCCGTTGAAGGATTATGTCGAGGCGTTCGAGCGCACCTTGATCGACAACACGATGCGTCGGCACAAGGGCTCGATCGTGGCGGTCATGGAGGAACTCTGCCTGCCGCGCCGGACCCTGAATGAAAAGATGGCGAAATACGGCCTGAGCCGCGCGGACTACGTCTGATTGCGATTCACATGCGAAGGAAACGCGTTTTTGCCATTGCAGTGCGGCCTGCTTAGCCCCTATTGTTGATCAAGACCGATTTGTAACAGGTCTTTGACGAATTCACAGCCTGCGCAATCCCCGTTTCGGCTGGCGCGCAGGCGGGATCGGCCATTGATGGCCGTTGGAATGCCCAGCAGGGATGACTCCGGCTAGGCCTTGAACGGGTGCAGGTGGGGCGCGTAAACGCCTCCCGCATCGGAGCAGTAACCGCGATGCCATGGTGCGCATCAACATCGGACGTGAACGGGACGCGCGAAGGCGCCTCCCTCCGTCCCGTTGCGCCCTGCATCGCCTTCACAATTCCCCTCGATACCTTGCCGAACGCCCCCTCAAGGGGCGATCCGGTCGCGTTGTGCGGGGACAGCGAGAGACTATGGGAAAGAAACTTCTTATTGATGCGACGCATGCGGAAGAAACGCGCGTCGTCGTCGTGGACGGCAACAAGGTCGAGGAATTCGACTTCGAGACGATCCACAAGCGCCAACTAGCAGGCAACATCTATCTGGCCAAGGTCACGCGGGTCGAGCCGTCGTTGCAGGCCGCTTTCGTGGATTACGGTGGGAACCGCCACGGTTTTCTGGCCTTCGCCGAAATCCATCCGGATTATTATCAGATCCCGACTGCTGATCGTCAGGCCCTTCTGGAAGAAGAGCGGGCCTTGGTGCGCGCGCAGGATGACGATGGTGCCAGCCGCAAGCCCCGCAAGGTGCGGCGCAAGAGCAGCGCCGATGGCAAGCCCGCGGATGAGGCGTCGGATGACGTGGTGGCGATCGACGACATCGACTCCGGCGCGGTCGAGGCGGCTGCCGATGTTTCGACCGAAACGGTTGCCGAGCCCGCTGCCGAGATCACAATCGACGAAACGGATGCGGTGAACGAGGCCGATGCGGCCGAGGCGCCCGTATCGGATGCTCCCGTATCGGATGCTCCTACGCCGGAAGAACCCGCCGCCGACGTCGCGGACGAGGAAAACCGGGGCGGTGGCACCATGGCCGCACAGGCCGAGGGCACAGATCACAAGACCTTCGGGTCGATGGATATCGTCGATCTCGATGATACCCCCGCCGAAGAAGACGAACCCTATGTCGCGGCGCATCATGCCAGCGATGTCGACGACCAGATCGAATCGGTCGCCGAGGAAGACATCGCCGAGGAAGTGCGCCTGCCGCGGCGTCCTCGGGCGCGCCGCTACAAGATCCAGGAAGTGATCAAGGTTCGCCAGATCATGCTGGTTCAGGTCGTCAAGGAAGAGCGCGGCAACAAGGGCGCGGCGCTGACGACCTATCTGTCGCTGGCGGGCCGGTATTGCGTGCTCATGCCGAACACCGCGCGCGGTGGTGGGATCAGCCGCAAGATCACGAACGCGGTGGACCGCAAGAAGCTCAAGGAAATCGCCAGCGAATTCGACGTGCCCGAGGGCGCGGGCCTGATCATTCGCACGGCCGGGGCAAACCGCACCAAGGCCGAGATCAAGCGCGATTACGAATACCTGTTCCGCCTGTGGGAGCAGATCCGCGACCTGACCCTGCGGTCGATCGCGCCGGCACCGATTTACGAGGAAGGCGACCTGATCAAACGGTCGATCCGCGACCTGTATAACAAGGACATCGACGAAGTTCTGGTCGAGGGCGAGGCGGGATATCGCACCGCCAAGGACTTCATGAAGATGATCATGCCGTCGCACGCCCGAAACGTGAAGCAATATGCCGAACAGATGCCGCTTTTCGCCCGCTATCAGGTGGAAAGCTATCTGGGCAGCATGTTCAACCCGGTGGTTCAGCTCAAGTCGGGCGGTTACATCGTCATCGGCGTGACCGAGGCGCTGGTCGCCATCGACGTGAACTCGGGCAAGTCGACGCGTGAAGGTTCGATCGAGGACACGGCTCTCAAGACCAACCTCGAGGCATCGGAAGAAATCGCGCGGCAACTGCGTCTGCGCGACCTTGCCGGTCTGATCGTCATCGACTTCATCGACATGGAAGAGCGCAAGAACAACGCCGCCGTCGAGAAGCGCCTGAAAGACAAGCTGAAAGACGACCGCGCCCGCATTCAGGTGGGCCGCATCTCGGGCTTTGGCCTGCTGGAGATGAGCCGCCAGCGCCTGCGCCCGGGCATGCTGGAAGCGACGACCCAGCCGTGCCCGCATTGCCATGGCACCGGGCTGATCCGTTCGGACAACTCGCTGGCGCTGCAAATTCTGCGCGCACTGGAAGAAGAGGGCACCCGCAACCGGTCGAAAGAAGTGCTGGTCAAGGCGCCGGTGGGAATCGTCAACTATCTGTTCAACCAGAAGCGCGAGCATCTGGCGCAGATCGAGGTGCGGTATGGCATGGCCATCCGTATCGAGGCCGATCCCGCGCTGGTGAGCCCCGACTACAGCATCGAAAAGTTCAAGACTGCGACTCGCATCGTGTCGGTGCAGGCGGCGCCGGTTGTGTCGCTGGACGTCAAGACCATGGCGGACATCGACGATGAACTGGCCATCGCCGAAGAGGACGAGGTCGAAGACGACGAGGTCGAAGCCCCCGCGGCAGCCCCTGCGGTTTCGGCCGAAGGTGACGATGCCAAGGGCGACGGGTCGAAGCGCAAGCGTCGCCGCCGGCGTCGCCGTCGCGGTGGTCAGGGTGCCGACGCGAAAACCGATGAAAGCGCCGATGCCAATGGTGCGGACGACGGGGATAGCGACGAGGGTGACGGCGAAGCCGAAGCGCCTGCCGATACTGGTGCCGATGCTGAAGTAACCGCCGCCCCCCAAGCGGTCGAGGAACCCGCGCCCAAGAAGCGCACGCGTGCCCGGCGCAAGCCGAAGGCCGAGGCGGCAGCGGAAATCGCAGACGTGGCCGAAGTGACCGCCGAAGAACCTGCCGCAGCCGAGGTCGAAGCGCCCAAGAAGCGCACGCGGACCCGCCGCAAGCCCAAGGCCGAGGCCGAAGCACCGGTAGAAACCGCGGACGAGGCCCCGGCAGAGATCGCCGCCGAGGCCACACCTGAGGCGGAAGCCGTGGCGGAACCTGTTGCCGAAGCCGCAGTCGAACCGGCTGTGGAAACCGCCGCAGAAGCGCCCGTTGAAATGCCTGCCGAAACTGCTGCGGAAACCGCGCCTGAGGCCGTGGCCGAGGTTCAGACAGAAGTTCAGCCCGAGCCCCAGCCCGCCCCCGAACCCGAGGCCCCGGCCAAGCCGCGTCGTTCGGGCTGGTGGTCGCGCAACAAGTGATCCGCTGATGCAATCGTGATGCCGCCCCCCGGTGACCTTCCGGGGGGCGTTGTCATACTGGGAACCGTCGCAAGCGGAGGTGTCATGTTCGGAATCGATGTGTTCGATGCAGCGTTGCTGCCCTCGTTGACGGTGGCGCTGATGGCGGGGATCCTGTCGTTCCTCAGCCCCTGCGTCTTGCCGATCGTGCCGCCCTATCTGGCCTATATGTCGGGCATAACGATGCGCGACCTGACAAACGAACGGGGCTCGCGGCAGGCCACCATGCCCGCGCTGTTCTTCGTCATGGGGCTCAGCACGGTGTTCTTGCTAATGGGCTTTGCGGCATCGTCGCTCGGGCGGCTGTTCCTCGAATACCGCGAGACCTTCGCGCAGGTTGCCGGTGTGATCGTGATGATCATGGGGCTGCACTTCCTGGGTGTTTTCCGGATCGGGTTCATGATGCGCGAGGCGCGTATCGATGCCGGAGATCGCGGCGGGTCGGCGCTGGGGGCCTATGTGCTGGGCCTTGCTTTTGCCTTTGGCTGGACGCCCTGCATCGGCCCGATCTTGGGCGCGATCATTTCCATGGCGGCAACCGAGGGATCGGTGACACGCGGCACGGCCTTGATGGGCGCCTATGCCATCGGACTGGGCTTGCCCTTCCTGCTGGCCGCGATTTTCATCAACCGGGCGATGCCCCTGATGAACCGCATCAAGCCGTGGCTGGGCGTCATCGAGAAGGTCATGGGTTTGTTGCTGGTCGCCGTGGGCCTTGCGTTGATGACCGGGGCGCTTGCCGCGTTCTCGTTCTGGCTGCTCGAAGTTTTTCCGGGTCTGTCTTCGCTAGGCTGACGCGGGTTTTCATCGTCGGGCAATGGCAGTAGCCTTCGCGAAAACCCGGGGCGAGTCATGGCCGAGCGACAGACAGGCGAGGTGCGACGCAGGCAGGTGTTCTACCTGCCCGGTTTCGATCCCTTTCCGCCCCGGCGTTATCGCGAGCTGTATCGGCGCGAAGGCCTCGCTCAAGCTGCGATCAGCGGGTATCGCCTGAGCCTGTCGCCGCAAGAAAAAGGTTCGCCCGGATACGGCTGGACGGTCCGAACGCGGATCGGCGAAACCCGGACCGAGGCGCATGTCGCGGTTCTCGTCTGGGCGGACCTTGTGCAAGAAAGCATGACTCGAGGCATTCTTGGCACTTATGCGTTGCTCGCGCGCACGGCGTGGATCTATGCCGCGAGCGGGGCCTTGGTGGCCCTTGTCCGGCTGCGGGTCGCGCCGATGATCGCGGCCTTCTGGCCTGTCGTGATGCTGTTGGGGCAACTGCTGATCGCGGTCCTTCTGGGGTATGCCGCAGGCTGGGCGGTGGCGCTGGTGATCCCCGGTGCCGTGGGTGTGATCCTGGGAGCGGGCGCCCTGTTCACTGTCGCCTGGGCGGTCTTGCATGCGTTCCGGCGCTATGACGGCAAGCTTTATGCTTATTATCTGATGTATGACTTCGCCCATGTCGCGGCGCGCAAAGGGGCCTATGCACCAGAACTGGTCGCCCGAATGCGCGAGTTCGCCGACAGGGTCGAGGCAGCGCTTGGCGATCCTTCTGTGGACGAGGTGCTGGTCGTGGGGCATTCCTCGGGCGCGGCCCTCGGGGTGTCGGTGCTGGCCGACGTTTTGCGGCGCGGGATGCCGGAGGGGGGCCCCCTTCTGGCCTTTCTGACACTGGGCCATGCCGTTCCCATGCAAAGCTATCTGCCCGAGGCCCACGCCCTGCGCCGCGACCTGCGCGCCCTGTCCGAAGACGCACGGCTGACATGGGTCGACATCAGCGCCAAGGGGGATGGCTGTTGCTTCAGCCTGTGCGACCCGGTTGCGTGCAGCGGTGTTGCGGGCCCTGATCAGCGCTGGCCTTTGGTGGTGTCGGCGGCATTTTCCGAAAGCCTGAGGCCCGAGACATGGCGCAAGCTGCGGCGGCGGTTCTTCCGGCTGCATTTCCAGTATCTTGCCGCGTTCGACAACCCGCGGGACTATGATTATTTCCAGATCACCGCCGGGCCGATGACCCTTGCCGCGCGCTATGGCGGGCGAAATCCGTCGCCCAGCCGGCGCGCTGTCAGCTTCAACCCCCATGGCGAGGGGCGGTAATGGCGCCGATCCCGCCCAAACCGGCATCGCGCACGGGGCGCTTCGCGTTCTGGCGGTACGTCCGGAATTTCCGGCGCGATATCCTGTCGGCCAATCCTGACCGTCTGTATGACGCGAAGATGGCCGAGATGAAGCTGCCGTTCCTTCACAGCTTTCTCGTCAATGATCCGGCGCTCTGGCGGCGGGTCCTTGACGAAGATGCCGCGCATTTTCCCAAGGCCGAAAGACTTGCGGCCGGGCTGGAACCCCTGCTGGGGCAGGGGGTTTTCATTTCGAACGGGGCGCTGTGGCAAAGCCAGCGCCGGATCATCGACCCAGCCTTTGAAGGCGGTCGGCTGCGCGACGTTTTTCCGGCGATGGTCGAGGCGGGCGAAGCCATGACGCGTCGCCTGAGGGGGCTGGCCGATGGAACGCCTGTCGAGATCGAAGCCCAGACAAGCCACGCGACGGCAGACGTGATCTTTCGCGCGATGTTCTCGGTCCCGATCGAGGACCGCGCAGCGGCGGCGGTGTTTCAGGCGTTCAAGACCTATCAGCGCACGCAACCCTTGTTGAGCCTCGGCGCAATGCTGCGCCTGCCGCGCTGGCTGCGCCACCTGTTGCCGTCGGGACTGCCCCGCAGCAAGGGGCGCGAAAGCCGAAAGGCCGCCGGGACGATCCGGGCGCTGATCGCGCAATTGGTGACCGCGCGGCAGGCGGAGATCGCGGCAGGGACGGCGCCTGACGACCTTGCGACCAAGATCATGACGCAGCGCGATCCGCAGACCGGCGCCACCCTCGATGCGCAATCGACGGTGGATCAGGTCGCCGTGTTTTTTTTGGCGGGGCACGAGACTTCGGCCTCGGCCTTGGCGTGGGCGCTCTATTGCGTGGCGATCGACCCGCCGACGCAAGAGGCCCTGCGCGCCGAATCGCGCGACGTGCTGCATCCGGCGATGACGCTGGGCGATGTGGGGCGGCTGCGCTTGGCCCGCGATGTCTTTCGCGAGGCCCTTCGCCTGTATCCGCCGGTGCCGATGATGGTGCGCGATGCGGCGCGGGCCGATCTGTTCCGCGGGCGCACGGTGCCCAAGGGGGCGCAAGTCGTGATCAGCCCGTGGCATCTGGGCCGCCACCGCGCGACCTGGACAGAGCCCGACGCCTTTTGCCCCCATCGCTGGCAGACCGACGCAGGCAAGACGGCATCGCGGGCAGGGTTCATCCCGTTCTCGGCGGGGGCGCGGGCCTGCCCCGGGGCCGGGTTCGCGATGATCGAAGGCCCGCTGCTGCTGGCGATGATCCTGCGCGACTTCCGCGTCACGCCCCTTGCCGACCGAGTGCCCGTTCCCGTGGCACAACTGACGGTGCGCGGACGCGACGGTATCTGGCTTGCACTGGATTCGTGCAGCGAACCGGCGGATTTCACTCGTCCGTGATTTTTTCTTGGACAAATTGGTAAGAACATTTTACCTCTGACGGGGTGGAGGAGATTCCTTTCCCTGTTCAGGCGGCTTTTCCGTCGTTCCGGTTGACGCAGGCGATCCGGCGTGGTCGCTTGAACCGATCGGTTTTCAGGGCAAGATCACGCCTCGACGACCGACATCTCACAGGGAGAGAGACATGAAGAAAATTCTTGCCACGACCGCACTGGTTGCCACCGTCGCCGCAAGCGGAGCCTCGGCTCAGCAGACGTGGAACCTGCAATCGACCTATCCAGGCTCGCTGCCGCAGCTCGGCGCCTTGGGTATCCGCATCGCCGAACAGATCACCGCGATCACCGGCGGCGACATCCAGGTCACCTTCCAGAACCCCGGCGGCGTTGTTCCCGCTCTCGAAGTTTTCGACGCGGTCGGTTCGGGCGCCGTCGAAGCCGGTTGGTCGACCCCCGGTTACTGGGCGGGCCGCGTGCCGGCGCTGCAGCTGCTGGCCGCTGTTCCCTTTGGCCCGCGCGCCTCGGAATACCTCGCTTGGCTGAAGTTCGGCGGCGGCGAAGAGTTCCTCGAGGAACTGTATGAACCCCACAACATCCACTCGATCATCTGCGCCGTGATCGCCCCCGAGGCCTCGGGCTGGTTCCGCAACGAGATCAACTCGGTCGACGACCTGCGCGGCCTGTCGATGCGCTTCTTCGGTCTGGGCGCCAAGGTCATGGAGCGCATGGGCGTCTCGACCCAGCTTCTGGCTGGCGGCGACATCTTCCCGGCGCTGGAACTGGGCACGATCGACGCGACCGAATTCTCGATGCCGGCGATCGACCTCAACCTCGGCTTCTATCAGGTTGCCCAGCACTACTACTTCCCCGGCTGGCACCAGCAGTCGACCTTCTTCGACCTGATGATTAACCTCGACCTGTGGGAATCGCTGGACGAGCGGACCCAGCTGATGATCGAAAGCGTTTGCGACGCGAACATCACCTACGGTCTGGCCGAAGGCGAAGCGATTCAGGTTGCGGCTCTGCAGACGCTCGAAAACGAGCATGGCGTGCAGATCCATCGCTGGGCGGATGAAGATCTGGCCCGTCTGGAAGCGGCATGGGAAGAAGTCGCAGCCGAGCAGGTCGCTGCCGACGCAGACTTTGCCCGCGTCTATGAAAGCTACACCACCTTCCGCCAGAACTATCGTCGCTGGCGCGATCTGGCCTATCTCGACTGAGATCGGTCTGACAGGAAAGAAAGGGGGCATCCTGATTCACGGGGTGCCCCCGAATTCTCTGGTTTCCTGACAAGGGGCAAGAACCGTGGGCACTTTGTTGTCGATCCTCACGATTGCTGCAGCGGCCGTGATCGTCGTGCTGGATCCGACCTCGATGCTGGTTTTCTATGCATTGGGCGTCATCATCGTTTCGCATATCGGGGCACTGATCCTGCGCGCCGGCCCGGGGTGGTTCGCTGCGGCGACGCTTCTGGGCTGGTCGTCGGTCATGTTCTCGACACCGCTGTCACTGACGCAGACGCAGTTGAACCAGCTTGCCCGCGTCGTGCGGCGTCAGCGGGACGGCTGGGAAGAGGCTCAGGCGACCCTCGATTTCTTCCAGCCCCTTGTTGGATACGCGACGCCCCTGCTGTGGATCGTGACGGTGTTCTTTATCGTCACCGGGTTCATCGCGCTGCGCCGGGCTTCGCAAGGGCCGTTCCGCTTCATGCTGGACGCGGCCGACGGGCTGGGCAAGGCATGCATCCGCGTCGGCACGCTGGCGGCGTTCCTGTTCGTGCCGATGATGCTGATCATCATGTATGACGTGATCCAGCGCAAATACCTGGCATGGAACCCTGATTTCACAAGCACGCTGTGGTATCAGACCTTCACCTCGACCCGCCTTCAGGAAATGGAATGGCATCTGCATGCCGCGCTGTTCCTGTTCGCACTGGGGTTTGGATACATCAAGGATGCCCATGTGCGCATCGAACTGGTGCGCGAGACCCTCAAGCCACGGACACGCGCATGGATCGAACTGCTGGGGGCGCTGCTGTTCATGGTGCCTTACTGCTATGTCGTGATCGAATATGGCGCCGAGAACGCATTGCGGGCCTACCATATCGGTGAAGGTTCGGACGCGCTGACGGGCCTGCCGCACCGCTTCATCATCAAGGGTGCCTTGCCTGCGGGATTCGTCTTCGTGGCGCTGGCCGGCATGGCCGCGGCGCTCAAGAGCGTGGTGTTCCTGTTCGGCCCGGCCAGCATGCGCGAGGAGGCCGGACAATACGCCGGCGCCGACCACGCCGTGGCACAGAACTGATCGGGGACCACAATGTTGGACACGCTTATCTATCTCATGCCCCTGATCATGTTCGGCGTCCTCGCCGTCGTGCTGTTCACGGGCTATCCCGTTGCCTTCATTCTGGGCGGGATCTCTCTGTTCTTCGCGGTGCTGGGTGACTGGGCCGGGGTTTTCCGCCTCGACCAGATCCAGCTGGTGCCGCTGCGCATCTACGGCGGCACGATGGCCAGCCTTGTGCTGGTGGCGATCCCGATGTTCACCTTCATGGGCACCATGCTCGAGAAATCGGGCGTTGCCGCTGATCTTCTCGAAGCCCTGCAAGTCCTGCTGCGGCGTGTTCCGGGCGGGCTGGCGTTGTCGGTCACGCTGATGGGCACGATCATGGCGGCGACAACCGGGATCATCGGCGCGTCGGTCGTCATGATGACGCTGATGGCCTTGCCGGTGATGATGAAGGCGAACTATTCGATCCCGCTGGCGACCGGCACGATTGCCGCCTCGGGGACGTTGGGCATCCTGATCCCGCCGTCGATCATGCTGGTGATCATGTCGGACCTGCTGTCGGTTCCCGTGGGCACGGTGTTCATTGCCGCGATCGTTCCGGGGCTGCTGCTGGCGGTGCTGTATACGGTCTATATCTTCCTGCTGTGCCGCTGGAAGCCCGAGCTGGCCCCGCCGATGGCCGATGACATGGGCCCGTCGACCCGCGCCGATTTCTGGCAGATGATCCTGCGGTCGTTCCTGCCGCCGATCTTCCTGATCGTCGCGGTGCTGGGGTCGATCTTTGCCGGTCTTGCCACCCCGACCGAGGCTTCGGGCGTCGGTGCGGTGGGTTCGGTGCTGCTGGCGTGGTTCAACAAGCGCCTGAACTGGGAAACCTTCAAGGATGTGTGCGTGCGCTCGTCGCTGACTGGTGCAATGCTGTTCGGGATCTTCGTGGGTGCCACGGCCTTCAGCTTCGTGTTCAAGTCAATCGGCGGCGAACACCTGATCGTCGAGTTCATCCAGAACACCAGCGCCGGTCCGTGGTCGATCCTGTTGGTGCTGATGGCGATGGTTTTCGCTTTGGGCTTCTTCTTCGACTGGATCGAGATCACGCTGATCGTGCTGCCGATCTTTGCACCGATCGTGGCGCTGCTGGATTTCGGCGGGCATGTCGGGGTGTGGGACGGGGTATCGAACCCGATTGTCATCTGGTTCCTGATCCTCGTGGCGGTGAACCTGCAGACATCGTTCCTGACACCGCCCTTCGGCTTTGCGCTGTTCTACCTCAAGGGGGTTGCCCCGCCCGAGGTGAAGATCCAGCAGATTTACAAAGGGATCATTCCCTTCGTGGGCTTGCAGGTCTTTGGTCTGTTCCTGTGCGTGGTCTTCCCCGCGCTGGTGCTCTGGTTGCCCAGTTTCGCCCTTGGCGGCTGATCCCAATTCGCAGTAACACACGGGGCGGCGATCCTTTCGCCGCCCTTCTTTCATGCCGAGGATGACCATGTTCTTCGATCCGTTGCTGTATGGTTTCGTCTTCCTGGGGCTGTTCACGCCGGGGCCCAATGTCATCATGTTGACGGCGTCGGGAGTTCGGTTCGGGTTCCTGCGCACCCTGCCGCATCTGCTGGGCGTGGCCTGCGGCGTGGGCATCACCGCGTTCTTTACCGGGCTGGGGGTCGGTGCCGTCGTCACCGCGACGCCTGCGCTGAAGCTGGCGCTGCAAATCGGCGCGGGGGCTTTCATCCTGTGGATGGCATGGGGGCTGTGGAAGGCGTCGGCCAAGCCACGCGCGGCGGGCGAGGCGGGCGACAAGCCGATGGGCTTTCTGACCGCCGTTGCTTTTCAATGGATTAACCCCAAGGTCTGGGCAGTGCAGTTCGCGGCTTCGGCGGGTTACGGGGTCGGGGCCGCCCCCTGGATCGAAGGCGCGCGCCTTGCGGTGGCCTTCTCGTCGTTGAATCTGGGCGTCTGCCTGTTCTGGACGGCGGCGGGGGCCTTGCTCACGGCGTTGTTGTCGACACCGCTGGCGTGGAAGGTGTTCCTGCGCGTGATGGCCGTGATCCTCGCCGGGACGGTGCTGCTGGTCTTTCGCTGAGGCCGCTGCCAAATGGCGTGACACGGCGTCACGCGGCCGGGTTTTCGTTTGACCGAATCTGCACGCCCCGTTATTTATTGAACAACCGTTCAATAAGGGGATGTCCATGTTCAACGCCTCGATGAAGTTCGACCTTGGAGACGACGTCAACGCGCTGCGCGATACCGTGCATCGCTGGGCGCAGGATCGGGTGCGCCCGATGGCCGCCGAGATCGACAAATCCAACAATTTCCCTGCCGAGTTGTGGCGTGAGATGGGGGATCTTGGGTTGCTGGGCATTACCGTCTCGGAGGAATACGGCGGTGCCGGCATGGGCTATCTGGCCCATGCCGTCGCGGTCGAGGAAATCGCCCGCGCCTCGGCCTCGGTCTCGCTGTCGTATGGCGCCCATTCCAATCTTTGCGTCAACCAGATCAAGTTGAACGGAACCGCCGAGCAAAAAGCCCAATACCTGCCCGATCTGGTCAGCGGGGCCAAGGTCGGCGCGCTGGCCATGAGCGAGGCGGGCGCGGGTTCCGATGTGGTCAGCATGTCGTTGCGCGCGGAAAAGCGGAACGACCGGTTCGTCCTGAACGGCACGAAATACTGGATCACCAATGGCCCTGACGCCGATACGCTGGTCGTCTATGCCAAGACCGACCCGGCGGCGGGGTCCAAGGGGATCACCGCCTTCCTAATCGAAAAGACGATGAAGGGGTTCAGCACCTCGGCGCATTTCGACAAGATGGGGATGCGCGGATCGAACACGGCCGAACTGGTGTTCGAGGATGTCGAAGTCCCGTTCGAGAATATCCTCGGCGAAGAGGGCAAGGGCGTTCGCGTGCTGATGTCGGGCCTTGATTACGAACGCGTCGTGCTGGCCGCCATTGGCCCCGGCATCATCGCCGCCTGCATGGACGAGGTGATGCCCTACATGCTGGAGCGCAAGCAGTTTGGCCAGCCCATCGGGAATTTCCAACTGATGCAGGCCAAGATCGCCGACATGTATACCGCGATGAACACCTCCCGCGCGTATGTCTATGAGGTCGCCAAAGCCTGTGATCGGGGCGAGGTGACGCGTCAGGATGCGGCGGCCTGTGTTCTCTATGCGTCCGAGGTTGCGATGGTGCAGGCCCATCAGGCCGTTCAGGCCATGGGCGGGGCCGGGTTCATGAACGATTCGGCGGTGTCGCGGCTGTTCCGTGATGCCAAGCTGATGGAGATCGGCGCGGGCACCTCGGAAATCCGGCGCATGCTGGTGGGCCGCGAGCTGATGGCGCGACAGGCATGAGGGCGCTGGCCCTCGTTGCGGCGGTGGTGGCCAGCCCGGCGCTGGCCGAGGCCCCGTATGACCAGTTCATGGGGGGCATTCCGGCCTGTCTTGAGGAAGACAAGCAGGAATGCATCGGCGACGCGGCGGCGGCTTGCTTCGAAGGCGCTCCGGACGGTCAAACGACGGTCGGCATGATGTTCTGCATGTTGGCCGAGCGTGATGCCTGGGACGCGTTGCTGAACGCCGAATACGGCCTCGCCCGTGCCGAGGCGCAGAATTTCGACAATGCCGACCGGGCGAATGCCCCGCAGTTCGCCGTGCGCGCCGATCAGCTACGTGACGCGCAGCGGGCATGGATCGCGTTTCGCGATGCCGAATGCACGATGCGCTATGGCATGTGGGGCTCGGGCTCCATGCGGCAACTGGCAGGCGCCAATTGCCATATGAGTCTGACTGCCGAACGCACCTTTGCCCTGCGCCGCGTGCGCTCGGAACTGCTGGGCGAGTGAGGGCAAGCCCATGCGCAGCGCCCTGATCCTTGCCTTGGTCGCCACCCCCCTCTGGGCTCAGGACGAATTGCCCTTTGACCCGGTGGTGATTGACCAGTGCCTTGCGACAGGGCTGCACGACACCTGCATCGGCATGGCCGCCCGCACCTGCGAGGCTCAGGCGGGGCCTATGGCGCGGGGCCTGTGTCTGGGCAATGAACGCGCATTCTGGCAAGGCCGCGCCGATGCCGCCCGCGCGGCGCTGCAATCGGCCGAGGCCGAGGTTCAGGCCCGTGCTGCGCAGCGGAGCACCCCCATCGACACCCTCGAAGTCTTGGAGGCCACGTTTCAAACCTATCTTACCAGCGCCTGCGACTGGCGACAGGCGCAATGGGACGGGGTTCACAGCGGCTTTGAATGGGCGGAATGCCAGATGCGGCTGACCGCGCATCACGCCTTGCTGCTGGAGGGTGGCTGGATGACTGACCGCCGGACCTCTTCCGCAAGGCGATTACACGACGATCCGTGACAGTTTTCGCTGGTCGCTCCCTACGCGTCTGAACATGGCGCGGCAGGCCTGTTTCGACTGGCTGGATATGCCCGACCGCGTGGCGATCATCGACCTTTCAGGCGGTGCGCGGCAAGATGTGACCTATGGCGATCTGGCCCGCATGACCCGCGCGCTGGCCGCGCATCTGGCGGGGCAGGGCGTGCAGCGGGGCGACCGGGTGGGCGTGCTGCGCAGTCAGGACGCGTGGTGCGCAGCGGCCCATCTCGCGGTGTGGTCGCTGGGGGCGATTTCGGTCCCGCTGTTCAAGCTGTTCGGCCCCGACGCATTGGCCGTCCGGCTGGAGGATTCCGGCGCGCGGCTGGTCGTGACCGACCCTGAGGGCGCCGCGAAGCTGAGCGGAGTCATGCCTCTGGTGCCCGAAGCGCTGACCCTGCCTGACGCCGATCTTGAACCCGTTGATACCGGCCCCGAAGACCAGGCGATCCTGATCTATACCTCGGGCACGACGGGGGCACCCAAGGGGGCGCTGCATGGCCATCGGGTGCTGACGGGCCATCTGCCGGGCGTGGAAATCAGCCATGATCGGCTTGGCCAACCCGGCGACGTGATCTGGACCCCCGCAGATTGGGCATGGATCGGCGGCCTGTTCGACGTGCTGATGCCGGGGCTTGCGCTGGGGGTGCCGGTGGTGGCCGCGCGCCTGCCCAAGTTCACCCCCGAAGCCGCCCGCGACGTGATCACTCGGGGCAGGGTGCGCAATGTGTTCTTCCCGCCTACCGCGCTCAAGATGCTCAAGGCCGCCGAGATGGCGCTGCCCGGCCTGCGCTCGGTCGCCTCGGGCGGCGAGCCCTTGGGGGCCGAGATGCTGGCTTGGGGGCAGGCGGCCTTTGGCCTGACGATCAACGAATTCTATGGCCAGACCGAATGCAACATGATTGCCTCCAGCGCCGGGTCGCTGTTCGCCCCGCGCCCCGGCTGCATCGGCAAGCCTGTTCCGGGGCATGAGCTTGCCGTGCTGGGCCCCGGCGGTCCGCTGGGCGAGGGCGTGGAGGGCGATATCGCCGTGCGTCGGGGATCGGCCTCTATGTTGTTGGAATACTGGAACAAACCGGAAGCCACGGCGGAAAAGTTCCGGGGCGACTGGATGCTGACCGGCGACCGCGGGATGTGGGACGCGGGCTATCTGCGGTTCGTCGGGCGCGAGGATGACGTGATCACCTCGGCCGGTTACCGCATCGGCCCTTCCGAGATCGAGGATTGCCTGCTGCGCCATCCCGCCGTCGCGCTGGCCGCGGTGATCGGCGTGCCCGATCCTGAGCGCACCGAACGCATCCGCGCGCATGTCGTGCTGAAACCCGGCGCGCAGGCGACCGAGGCCGAGTTGCAAACCCATATCCGCACCCGCCTGAGCGCCCATCTGGTGCCCCGCGAGGTGCGTTTCGAAGCCGAACTGCCGATGACCGTCACCGGCAAGATCATCCGCAAGGAATTGAAGCGCCGCGCGGGAGAGTATTCTTTATGACTGATGATACCGAAAAATTCGATATTATGAAATTAATCGGCGATGTGGAAAAATCGACAATTGATGATTTTGACCCATTCTTTTTTGTGACATCCGCACGTGCGTTGGTTGAAACGTCGCCCGTACCAATCAGAATGAGCCTGGAAGATCAAGAAATAGGAGATCACCCGATAATTATAAAGCTCGAGGATTCGGCGAGGAAATTCGAAAACTATAAGGCAATTCAGATTAGGGTGCTTCGCTATTTTTCTGCGGAAACAATGCTGTTGCTTTGTCTTTCCGGTCACCCAGCTTGGCCATACATTCGTGTCGCTTCGATGTTGCGCGAGAGAGAGCTTTCGGAGGCAGTTCGAAATATTTTGAACGATGAGGTGCCGAGTGCGTTCGAATTGAAGAATTCCGCTGGTTCGCTGAACTTCTCAGAATGGCTATGTAAGATTATGTTTCTTGGCTACTTTCGACCAGATGATGCCACGTATCTAGGGTATGAGACATTCTTTCTTGATGAAGTCGCGCTTCTTCGCGAAAAAGGTGCGCTGAATGCCATCAAGCATGGAAAGCCTAAGAATTTTCGGGCAGGAGCTTCTTTGCGAGTGCAAAAAAGTGGTGGGGATTGGCAGGAAATAAATGAACCTATTTCTGGCCTGAGTTGGGTTGATTGGAAGGATAGTGTAGAGCGCGTTTCAATTGGCTTTGGAACAGAAGAATTGTCGCAGGAAGACGACATGCGAGCATTGCTCCAGATGGCGATACTCATGGATGCAATTCTGAACAGTCGAAGGAGGATATATGGACTTCGTTTCGATGAACAAATCCACACCCTCGATCTTTCTCAGGGTTACTCAGCCGTTAAGCGGCAGTACTTCAAATTCGACGTTAGCAAACGGAAATAAAGTAAAATGAAACTCACCTCGTCCGTCCTGACCTCGTCCGACCAGTTCAAATCCAACCGCGCCACCCATCTCGCAGCGCTGGAAACCGTGCGCGAGGCAGCGGCAATGGCGGCGGCGGGCGGCGGCGCGAAATCGCTGGCCCGTCATGTCAGTCGGGGCAAGATGCCCCCGCGCGAGCGCGTCGCGAACCTGCTGGATGCCGGCTCGCCCTTCCTCGAAATCGGCGCGACCGCCGCGCACGACATGTATGACAACGCAGCCCCCGGCGCGGGTGTGATCGCGGGCATCGGGCTTGTGCATGGCCACGAGGTGATGGTGGTTTGCAACGACGCCACCGTAAAGGGAGGCACATACTACCCGATGACGGTGAAAAAGCACCTGCGCGCGCAGGAAATCGCCGCCGAGAACAACCTGCCCTGCGTCTATCTGGTCGACTCGGGCGGCGCGAACCTACCCAACCAGGACGAGGTTTTCCCTGACCGCGACCATTTCGGCCGCATCTTCTATAATCAGGCCAACATGTCGGCGCGCGGCATCCCGCAGATCGCGGTGGTCATGGGCTCGTGCACGGCGGGCGGGGCCTATGTGCCCGCGATGTCGGACGTGACGATCATCGTCAAGAACCAGGGCACGATCTTCCTGGCCGGCCCGCCGCTGGTCAGGGCCGCCACGGGCGAGGTCGTCAGCGCCGAGGATCTGGGCGGCGGCGATGTGCATACGCGGCTATCGGGCGTGGCCGATTATCTGGCCGAGGATGATGCGCATGCTCTGGCTCTGGCGCGCCGTGCCATCGGCCACCTGAACCGCCGCAAACCCGACACGGTGCAATGGGCCAGCCCCGAAGAACCAGCCTATGACCCCGAGGAAATCCTGGGCGTTGTCCCCGGCGACCTGCGCACCCCCTATGACATTCGCGAAGTGATCATGCGCCTCGTCGATGGTTCGCGCTTTGATGAATTCAAGCCCCGCTTCGGCGAAACCCTGGTGACCGGCTTTGCCCATGTCAAAGGCTGTCCCGTCGGCATTGTTGCGAACAACGGCGTCCTGTTCTCTGAGGCCGCTATCAAGGGCGCGCATTTCGTCGAACTCTGCTCGCAGCGCAAGATCCCCTTGGTTTTCCTGCAGAATATCACCGGCTTCATGGTAGGCCGCAAATACGAAAACGAGGGCATCGCGCGCCATGGCGCCAAGATGGTGACGGCGGTCGCCACTACCTCGGTGCCCAAGATCACCATGCTGGTCGGTGGCAGCTTCGGCGCCGGCAATTATGGCATGTCGGGGCGTGCCTATCAGCCGCGTTTCCTGTGGACATGGCCCAATTCGCGAATCTCGGTGATGGGCGGCGAACAGGCGGCGGGGGTGCTGGCCACCGTCAAACGCGAAGGGATCGAACGCGCGGGGCAGTCTTGGTCTGCCGAGGACGAAGCCGAATTCAAGCGCCCCACGATCGAGATGTTCGACCGCCAGTCGCACCCGCTCTATGCCGCGGCGCGGCTGTGGGATGATGGCATCATCGACCCGCGCCAATCGCGCGAGGTTCTCGCCCTTTCGCTGAGCGCCGCGCTGAACGCGCCGATTGCCGACACGCGCTTCGGCGTGTTCCGGATGTGAGGCGGCCATGACCCCGCAAGACGCCGAAACCCGTGCCCGGGACTGGTGCGACGCGTGGAACCGCCGCGACCTCGACGCTGTGCTCGACCATTATGCCGAGGATGTCACCATCCGCTCGCCCTTGGTCGCGCAACGCGTCGGCACGCCGGACGGTGTGCTTCAAGGCAAGGCGGCGCTGCGCGCGTATTTCGCCATCTGCATGCGCAACCCCGCATTGTCCTTTTCCCTCGTCGCG
>JAWKXG010000012.1:0-81649 GCA_041397065.1 Paracoccaceae bacterium
GGCGATTTCGTGGCAGCGGTGCAGGAATTCGGCCTGACGATCAGCGAGGTCTCGCAGTCCGAACGCCTGACTTCGATGGTGACGGTGCTTTTCCATCAAACGCTGCGCTATTCCCGGCTGGGCGTCTCGACCGAGGCGCGCCGTGCGGAATCTCTGGCCTTGTGGGAGGCCCTGATCGAGCAGATCGACAAGGGCCAGGCCGAGGCGGCGGAAAAGACCGCTCGCAGCATCGTCCAGCGGTCACGCAATTTCGCGATCGGTCTCTTGCAAGCGGATGCTCAGGCGAAAAGCGCCTAAAGCCGATAGACCCGCGTTGCCGTGCCGCAAAAGAGCGCGTCGCGCGCGTCCTCGCCCATTTCCGCCGTCAGCGTGTCAAACGCCGACCAGATTCGCCCGTAATCGGCCATCAATCGGTCAACCGGGAAATTCGACCCGAACATCGCGCGTTCCGGCCCGAAACGGTCCAGACAATGCGCGACAAAGGGCCGGATGGAATCGACCGTCCAGCGGTTGTCGACCATGCCGAAACCGCTGATCTTCATCACGGTGTTCGGGCAGTCGGACAGAAGGGCCACAGCCTCGCGCCAGCCCGCCAGATTGGCCTCGTCGCGTTCGGCGGGCATCAGCGCGTGGTCGAGGATGATCGTCGTTTCGGGATGCGCATGAGCCAGTTCGGCGAGGGCCTTTGCCTGCTGGTGATAGATCTGCGCGTCGAACGACAGGCCATGATCAGCCAAGGCTGCGAACCCCCGTCGCCATTGCGATTCGGCCAGATAATCGCGCGGGGCGCGGTTCAGGCGGGGGTCTTCATGGCGGTTCAGCACCTGCCGAATGCCCCGCACCCCGTCAAAGGCGCAATGCGCCGCAATAACGTCGCGCGCGTTCTCTGCTGACAGGTCGGCGAAGGCAACAATGGCGCCAGGCAGACCGGTGTTCGCCGCGACCTCGGCCAGCCAGCGGGTCTCACCCACCGGGTCGGCGGGGTCCCAATTGGCCTGAACATGCACTGAGTTCAGCAATTCCAGCCCTGCCGCCGCAGCCTCGGCGCGCAGGTGTTCGACATTGAACGTGCGTTTGAGCGACGACAGGTCACCCCAACCCCGGTCGTGATCCTCGGGCTTGTTCCACGGATAGGCGTTGCGTTCGAGATCCCAGAGGTGGTGATGGCTGTCGACGATCTGCACGATGCGTTCCTTTGCGGCGCCTTTGCTGTCTGTTGCAGCATGTTTGTGCATTTTAAGATTGTCAACAATCTGTAATGTTGGCACGATGCCCCCAAATCAAGCGCACAGGACCATACGGATGAAAGCACTTCTCAGCCAGACACCGGGCGGCCCCGAAACCCTGACCTTGGTCGACACCCCCGCGATCGCCCCGGGCAAGGGCGAGGTGGCGATCAGGGTTGCGGCTGTCGGCCTGAACTACCCCGATCTGTTGATCATCCGCGACCTGTATCAGTTCAAGCCGCCGCGCCCCTTTGCGCCGGGATCCGAATGCGCCGGGGTAATCGAAGCGATTGGCGAAGGTGTCGAAGGCGTGAAACCGGGCGACCGTGTCCTTGCCGTGACGGGCTGGGGCGCGCTGGCTGAGCGCGTCGTGACGGCAGCGGCAGGGCGGATCATGCGGATTCCCGATGCAATGCCCTTCACCGATGCCGCGGCTTTCCTGATGACCTATGGCACGTCGTATCATGCCCTGTCGGCACGCGCCGCCCTCAAACCGGGCGAGACCCTGCTGGTGCTGGGCGCGGCAGGTGGCGTCGGGCTGGCGGCCGTCGAATTGGGCAAGGCGCTCGGTGCGAGGGTCGTTGCGGCCTGTTCGTCTCAGGCCAAGCTCGACATCGCGTTGGCGGCGGGTGCGGATGACGGCATCGTCTATCCCGCCAGCGTCGATGGCAAAGACGATTCGCGCGCACTGGCCGAAGCGTTCAAGGCGCTTTGCGGAAAAGACGGCGCGAATGTCATCTATGATCCCGTGGGCGGCGGCTATGCCGAGCCGGCCCTGCGCGCGATCGCATGGGAAGGGCGCTATCTGGTCGTCGGCTTCCCTGCGGGCATCGCCAACCTGCCCATGAATTTGCCACTGCTCAAGGCGTGCAGCGTGATCGGCGTGTTCTGGGGGGCCAGCGTGCAGCGCGATCCAGCCGGGCATCACCGCGCCGTGCAAGAGCTGTTCAAACTGTATGAACAGGGTCGCATCCGGCCCAATCCGCAGATCGTCGCCGGGCTGGCGGCCGCGCCCGCCGCGCTCGAGGCGCTTGCAGCGCGCAAGGTCGCAGGAAAGCTGGTCGTCGATCTGCAAGGCCGCGACGGCAAGCCATGAACCATGCTCTCGCACCCCGACAGGGGGTGGGGACACCAATCAACAGGGGACGCGCCCGCAGGGTCGCGCCCCGTATCAGGGAGGAAGACAATGACCATCAGGAAAATGCTTGCCGGAACGGCGCTTGGCTTGGCCGGCACTCTGGCCTTCAGCGTGCCGGGGCAGGCGCAGCAAGCCCTCAAATTCGCGACCGTCACGCCGGAAGGGTCGGTGTGGTATGCGATGATGACCAATTTCCGCGACCTCGTGGCGCAGCATTCCGAAGGTGCGTTGTCGGTCGAACTGTTCCCCGGTGGGCAACTGGGCGCGCAAGACGCGACGCTGTCGCAGGCGCTGCGTGGCCGGATCGAGATCTGGTCGGGCGGCATCGTCGCTTTGGCCGCAATCAAGCCCGAACTTTCGCCGCTGCTGTTCCCCGGCGTCTTCCAGTCCGATGCGCAGGCCTCGTGCATGTTGCCACTGCTGGAGGAGCCGACCCGCGAAGTTCTGGCCGATGTCGGCTATTTCGCTGGCTTCGTGCCGCTGGGCTGGAACAACATGGCCTCGGTCAACGAACTGGGCAGTCTGGATGATGTCGCCGGGCAGAACATGCGTTCGCTGCCGATCCCGGTTGCGGTGCAGTTCTGGCAGGCGATGGGCACCACGCCCGTGCCGTTGGACACGGCCGAAACTGCATCGGCCCTGTCGACGGGCATGGTGACGCTGGTCGATACGGCGATGGCCTTCTGGGTGGCGACGGGTCATGCGGAATTGGCGCCGCACTACTACCTGACACAGCATAACTATAACGTCGGTGCCGTGCTGGTGGGTGGTCGCACATGGGAAGGCCTTGCCGAAGGCCCGCGCGCGGCGCTCGCGCAGGCCAGCGACGAAGGTTGGGACTGGGCGCGCCTGAATGCGATGTATTCCGGCTTCGAGGCCCGTTTGACCGAGATCGCCGGGTCGCAAGGCGCCACCATCCACGAACTGTCGGCCGAGGATCGCGCGCGCGTTCAGGCCGCCGGCCAGGCATTATGGGAGCCGCTGCTGGCGGAATTGGGTGACGGTGCCCGGGCCTATCTGGACACGATGCTGGCGGTGCGCGAGACCTGTCCGGCCGAATAATCCGGCACAAGACTGGCGGGGCGCATTCGTGCCTCGCCCCCGACCGGACAGGAGAACCCGATGGAAGCGCTGGCCGCCCGGCTGCTGGGATGGCTGACCAAGGCCGAGATCGCCGTGGTCGTGTTGTCCTTTGCCGCGATGACCCTGCTGTTGCTGGCCGATGTCATCGGCCGCGAGATATTCGCGCGCGGAATATTCGGGGCCAGCGCGGTGGCGCTGTATTTCCTGATCCTTGCAGCAATGCTGTCTTTTGATCTTGCCACCGGGCGCGACGCCCATTTGCGCCCCACGGTGTTCGATGCGCTGCTGCCTGCAGCATGGGAAACGGGCCTAAGACGGGTCGGGCATGTGCTGGGGGCGGCAATCGCGTTGGTGGTGCTGGTCGCCTGCTGGCGCTTCATCGCCGAGACGCGTTTTTTCAACGAAACGAACCCGACGATCCGGCTGCCATTGTGGCCGATGCAGGTGCCGCTGGCCGTCGGTTTCGGCCTCAGCGCGGTTCGTCATCTTCTCTATGCCGCGTTGCCGGGGCTGGCGCCTGTGCGGGCAGGGGTGTCGGAATGACCGGCGTTCTGATCATCGGCGTGCTGGTCGCGCTGTTGGCGCTGCGCGTCAATCTTGTCTGGGCGCTGATCGCGGGTGCGCTGCTGCTGCAGATGACCCATGGGGCAGGAGAGCTGTCCTATTTCGCGCAGGATGTATGGGCGGCGATGGACCGGCAAGTTCTGCTGGCAATTCCGCTTTTCGTGCTGGTTGGCCAGATCATGGCGCGCGGGTCCATCGCGGCGCGGCTGGTGCGGGTGCTGGTGGCGCTGACCGGGCATCTGCCGGGCGGGCTGGCCATGGCGACGATCCTCAGTTGTGCGGTGTTCTCGGCCATTTCGGGCTCGTCCATCGTCACCATGCTGGCAGTAGGGTCGGTGCTGTATCCGGCGCTGACGAAAAACGGCTATTCCTCCAGCTTCGCCATCGGGGCGCTGTGCGCGGGCGGCACACTGGGTATCGTGATTCCGCCGTCGGTGCCGATGATCCTCTATGGGATCATCACCGAAAGCTCGATCGTGCGGCTGTTCAAGGCGGGCGTCGGCCCGGGCATCCTGCTGACACTGGTGTTCACCGTCTATGCCGTGGCTGTCAATCTGGACAAACCGCGTCTGGCATTCCGCTGGGCCGAACTGGGTGGGGCGATCAAGGACGGCTTTTTTGCCATCCTGATGCCGGTGATCCTGTTGGGCGGGATCTACTCGGGGCACTACAGCCCGACTGAATCCGCCGCCGTCGCCATCGGCTATGCCGTGCTGGTCGAGGTGCTGGTTTACCGCGAGATGAAGCCCCGTGACTTCGTGCAGACCATCGTGCAGTCGGGCGTTCTGGTTGGCACGCTGTTCCCGTTGCTGGCGGTTGCGGCCTCGGTCAATGCGGTGCTGGTGGAAAATCAGGTGCCGCGCTTGATGATCGACGCGGCGCTATCGCATGTCGAAAGCCCGATGGTCTTCATGCTGGTTGTCAACGCGCTGCTGCTGGTGGTCGGGTGCTTCATGGATACAGGGTCGGCCATCGTCATCATGGCCCCGATCCTCAAGATCATGGCGCAGGCCTATGGGTTCAGCGATACGCATCTGGGGATCATCATGATCCTGAACCTCGAGATCGGCATCCTGACACCGCCGTTCGGGCTGAACCTGATCGTCGCGATGACCGCCTTCAACGAGAAGTTCGGCGTGATCGTGCGCGCGGTCATCCCGTGGATATTGCTCATGCTGGCTTGCTTGATGCTGGTGATCCTGTTTCCCTGGATCGCGATGGGGCTGGTCTGACGCCACTTTGTGCCGCTTGACAGAATCGCGCGTCGGTGGAACGGTTTCTGAATTGAAACCTATGGAATTGCATTGATGTCCTTGAAAACCCTGTCGCTGGCCGCGTGGCTGGCCTTGGCACCTGTGCCGGCCTTGTGCGAACAAATCGGCGAGCTGTCGCTAACCATCGGATCGCGGGCCCAGACGCGACCGGTCACCGATGACCTTGCCGGGGTCGATACGTGGTGGAATGTCGGCGCGGTATCTATCCACGTCGTCGGCGCTGCGGGCGGCACGATACTGCTGACCTTCGGCGAAGACGGCACGGGCCCGGCCCGCTATCCCCATCTGAACATCACCGCCGCCGACGGCAGCCTATGGCAGGATGTCGACGGCTCGATGCGCGTGCAGATCACCCGCGCCGATAATATTCCCCCCCATTTTTCGATCGCTGGCCACTTTGAAGGTCGGATCGAGCCCGTCGCCGGCGGGACCTCGCATCCCGTTTCGGGCCGTTTCGATGTGGTGCTGCCGCGCCAGAATTTCGCGCCAACCCCCGGGCCGGATGCGGTGCTCGATTCTGGGCCGGGAAACTAGGGCAAGGGTTCGGCATGATCGCTTTTCAGGTGCAGACGGCTGAAGGGGTGAACTGGCTGGGCCTGGGTGGCTTTGCGCTGATCCTTTGCCTGTTTGGTGTCTTGTTCCTGTGGTTCGCCGTCCTGCCTGCCCGACGCGAGGGGCAGGCACTGGCCGACCTTGGACAACGCCGAGGCTGGCGCATTGAGCGCATCGCTGCGTCGGGCGGAAAACCGACCCGCATCCGGTTCGAACCGGGCAGCGGCGACGATTGGCAGGCCGAGATCACGCGGTATCAAAACGGCAATGTGCAGATCCGCGGCATGACGGTGCACCTGAACGGCCTGCGCGTTGCCGAGGGCCTTGTCGTGATTGGCCCGGCCATCGACGCCGGTCCTGCCGTTGAAGCCTTTGCATCGCTGGGCGGCGGCTTCGCGGGGGCGCTGTTGCGCGGTGTCGACGACCCTGCCGTCACGCGTCACCTGTCAAGGTTGCGGGCGGTTGACGAGGCGAGGTTCGCGGGGGTCACGGTATTGGGCACCGATCCGGCCGAGGCCCTGCGAATTTCCGCCCACTGTGCTCCGGCCCTGACGGCGTGGCTTGGGCACGAGGCGGCGCCGGTCGTCATCGTGACAACTGAAGGCGCCCGCCTGCGTTGGCGCGAAAATCCGTCGATTGCCCTGGCCGAGGCTCTGATCGACCTCGGGCAGGCGATGGCGCGCGGGGCCGCTGGATGACCGGGCGCGGTTTCGTTCGCCGCCCGTTCAACCCGCTTCGGGTTTTGTGGTTTTCACGCATGTGGATCGCGCTGGCCTTGCTGGCGCTGGCCAGCGTCCTCACCTTTGTCGCCGAGGGCACGCCCCTCTATGCCAAGGTGATCCTGTTCGGTGGCGGCACGATCATGGGTGCCCTGCGCGCGCGGGATACGGTTTCCATGTGGCGCGCGGCGCGCAGTGGCGAGGTGCGTCAAGCCGTCGTCACGGGGCACAGCGAGACCAACTGGCGAAGCGACGGATTCCCGCTGCGCCGTCTGAACTGGCAGGATGCCGTGGGCGCAAAGGGACATTGGGGCCCGGCCCGCGCCGATACCCTGCCGCGCGCGGGCACCCGGATCATCGTCTATGCCGATCCGGTCAGCGGCCGCACATGGTGGGAGGACAAGCTGTGACGACCAGAAATGCCGATGGTTTCCTGCCGCTGGTGATGATGCGCCCGCCATGGCTCGCGATCGGGGTCGCGATTGTTGCGGTGCTGGCCTCGCAGGCGCCCGACCCGACAGCGGTCGATGCCACCGGCCAATCGCTGCGGATTCTTGCTTTGCCGCTGGCGGCGCTTGCGGCGGCACTGGCGTTGCCGACGGTGCTGCGTGTCCTGTCGCAGCGTCGGGCCTTGCAGGGTGGTCACTGGATCAAGGCAAAGGTCACCGGGGTCGAGGTTTTGCGCAGCGGTGCCATGTTGCCGCGCCACCGCATCCTGTGGACCGATCCCGATGGCAGGGCTGGGCGTTCGCTCGTGATCACAAAGCGCTGGGTGCCGCCCAAGGGCTCGACGATCCGCGTTCTGCAAGACGACCGCAGCGCAAGGCAATGGTGGGAAGGTGATCTTCCCGGCGCGCTGCCCGCCCCCGACGAAGGAACGCCCGCGCCTTCGATCCTGCCATCCATGCTGGTCATGATGTCTTGGCCCTCGAGCTGGATCGCCCTGTTCGCCGCTGCTTGTGCTGCCCTTCTGGCCTTTGCAGGGACGCCCGGCCTGTTGGTCTGGCCGCTGATCGTGATCGTCGCGCTGGCCGGGAATGCGGTGCTGAGGCAGTGGCGCGCGCTGGTTCGGGCGCTGCGGTTCGGCAAACGGATCAACGGCAAGGTGACGGGCCATTTCGCGGCCCCGGTAAGTTCGGTCGGGCGAATTTCCAGCCGGGGGCCGCGCGGGGCGGCGATGCGTTGGGAAACGAAATCGGGGCATTTCGGCGAAACCGATTACGTGGCGCATGATCGCGTCGTGGCCATCGGCCAGAGCATCCCGCTGCGCGTCGATCCGATTACCGGCATCACCTTCTGGGAAGGCTCAGCGTAGCACCAGTTCCCGTGTCTTGCGTTGCGACGGCGTCAGCCGGTCAAGCGAGCGGCACAGCTCGTCATAGACCGCGCGGATCTCCAACCCTTCGCCAACCCCGCCAAGCGCGGCGATGGCGGCGCGATACTGCCGGAACTGCCGGTGCATCGCATCAGGCCTGCCCATGACGTGAAAGACTCGCATGGCCTCGGCGTTGGCGGCCTCGTTCGTGGGGTCGATGGCAACGGCCCGCTGCGCCCAGTGCAGGGCCTCGCCATAGCGACGATAGCGGCGCAGCAGTTTCGACAGGTCGAAATGCACGCGCATCGCCATTTCCCGCAGCCATGTGCGGCGCGGCATGATCCAGTCTTCGGTTTCGGTCACAAGATAGGACAGCGGCAGATCTTCGAACAGATCGCCGGCATAGAGCCTCTCGGCCTCGAAATAGATCGACAGGGCCGCATCCTCGTGCCCATGGCGTGCCAGAGACAGGGCGCGGCGGCAAAGCTGTTCGAACGAGGTGATGTCCACGAGGCTGCCCTCGGGGACGTTCAGGCGATAATAATCGCCATTGCGCAAGACCGCGTCGCGGTCGCCCAGAGCCTTGCGCAGCATGGTCACGGTATGATGCAGGCGCGCGCGCTTGGTCTTTTCGGGCTCGGGCCCTTGCCAGAGCAATTCGCAGATCTGGTCGGCCTGCGCCCCCTTGTCGCCCGCGTTCAGCAAATAGGCGAACAGTGTTTTTGTCTTGCGCGGGGCGCCGCTCATCGCCTGCCAATCGACCTCGCGCGTGCCGTCCAGAAAGACGCGCAAGGGGCCCAGACAATGGATATGCCAGCGCCCCCGCTGTCCGGGCGCACCCAGCGAGACGCGTTCCTCGTCCAGCCAATGGGGCGAGGCGCCCCGCGCCGCCGCCTTGTCGAAGGTGCGAAAGAAGCTTTGGCCCGCGAAATCGGGGACCACGCGGCCCAGCATGAAGCCAAGCTGTTCGTCCAGCGTCGAGGCTGTCAGCAGGTCGCGCGGCAGCCAGTAAGGGTTTTCATACAGTCCCGACGGCGCGATGAATTGCTGGTGCGCCCGCAGTGCGGTTTGCAGTTGTTCCTCGATCAGCTTATCCTGATCATACAGCGACACGACAGACACGCCGCAATCGGCGGCAACCTGTTCCGCCACGACGCCCCAGCTTTCGATCAGCCCGACACCCAGCATCGCCTTGAGCGCCCAGCCCATGTCCACAAGGACCGACCGCGTCGCCGGGTTGTCGGCCAGCCATGCACGCAGGCGCGCAAGGGTCTCGGCCCCGTCGAACGGCAGGGCGGCAAGGCCGAAGGCGTGATAGGGCAAGCGCGGCACTTCGCGGGCAAAGATACTTTCGGCGCCAATCAGGACAGGCGTGGGGGCCACGCCTTCCAGTGCGCGCCGGATGAAATCGGGCTCGGCCGGCATGCAGAACAGCGCCGCATTGATTTCTGACGGAGCAGGGGCTGGCAGTTTCATGGCGTAAGTCTAGGCTTTCGCATCGCGATTTCCAGACCTGGCCTTGGGGGCCCCATCGCGCGGGCCTGCAAACAAGGCCTCCATTTCGGCCCGGACATGGGCAATCTCGTCGGGGTCGGCGAATTGTTCGGCGGCTTGCTGATACAGATAGAACTGACGCCGCGTCGCATCGTGCCGGCCTTGCGCGGCGAAGCAGCGCATCACCTCGATGTGCGCGTTTGCATTTGCGGGGTCGAGGCGGACAGCTTCTTGCGCTTGTTCCTGAGCCTCGCGCGGGCGGCCCATGGCGAGCAGCGCGCGCGCGTGGTCGTAATGCAGCTTGACCGCCATGTCGTGCAGCCAGATCCGACGGGGCATGCACCAATCGTGGAACTCGGATTGCACGTATTCGACGGGCAGATCAGCAAACAGATCACCCTGATAGAGCCGCTCTGCCGCTTCGTAGACCCGGATCGCGGCGCGGTGATCGCGGTGCCGCAACAGCGACAGGCCGCGTCGGCACAGTTGTTCGAAAGCCTGAATGTCGATCCAGCTGCCCTCGGGGATGTTCAGACGATAGGATTCGCCCGATCGCAGGATCGTGTCGGACCCGCCCAGCGACTTGCGCAGCATGGCCAGAGTATGACGCAGGCGCGCGCGCTTGGCCTCTTCGGATTCGGCATCGGGCCACAGGAATTCGCCCAGCGTATCGGTATGGCAGCCTTTGTCACCATGCGTCAGAAGATAGGCGAAAAGCGCGCGCGATTTCTTTGGGGCGGCCCCGGCGATAGCCCAGTCGACGGGCGCGTTTCCGGCCACGAAGACCCGCAGCGACCCAAGGCAGTGGATATGCCAGCGCTGCGCCGAGGTCGGTCGCGCCAGTCCTTGTCGCGCGCCCGGCACCCAGTTGGGTGTCGCGCCCCGGGCCAGCGCCGGGTTGTGCCGGCGGCTGAAGGCGCGGCCGGCCATCTCGGGCACGATCCGACCCAGAAGAAAGCCGTATTGTTCCTCGACCGTGGCGGTGGCGATCAGTGCCGGCGGCAGCCAGTGGGGGTTTTCGTGCAGCCCTGAGGGCGAAGCGAAATAGCGATGCGACCGAAATGCCGCGGCAAGCTGGTCTTCGACCAGCGTTTCAGTGTCATATAACGAGATGACGGCGATCTGCCGCGATTGGACGAAGTTTTCGACGATGCTGCCCCATCGTTCAATCATCGCAGCGCCCCAGACCACGTTCAACGACCAACCCATGTCGACGATCAGACAGGCCATGCCCGGATTTTCCGCTGCGTGGCGGTGCAGGTCTGCAAGGATCGTGTCGCTGGCCGCCTCGGGCGAGTCGGGCAGTGACGCGGCGAAGGGCAGGCGCACGGCGTCGATCCCGGGCCATTGCGACGCGTCGGGCGACATCAAGAAGAACCCGCCCCGATCCTGCCATGCTGACAGCGATGCGTCGATGAAGGCCGTATCGGCAAAGCTGGCAAACAAGGCTGCGTTGGTGCCGTCGGAATCGGGAGGGGCGAGCATGGCGCGGCTTTCGGATCTTGTCGGGGCTACCCTACCAAACATAAACCAAACGAAGAAGGCTAGCGTGATTGTCGGGCGCGATGGTGCCACGCATCCGGGGGAGAGGGCATGGGGCAGTATTTCGACTATGTGATCGTCGGCGCAGGGTCGGCGGGTGCCGTCTTGGCGAACCGTCTCAGCGCCGATCCGCGTATCCGTGTCTGTTTGCTCGAAGCCGGGCGGCGCGATACCAGCCCGCTGATCTCGACCCCGCTGGGGGTGGCGGTGCTGCCCAAGGACCCGCGCCATACTTGGGGCTATGTTTCGACCCCGCAAGCGGGGCTGGATGCGCGCAGCGTCACCATCCCGCGCGGCAAGGTTCTGGGGGGATCGTCGGCGATCAACGGGATGATCTATATCCGTGGGCATCGCGCGGATTATGACGATTGGGCCGCGCAGGGCTGCACGGGTTGGGATTATGAATCTGTCCTGCCCTATTTCCGGCGGTCCGAGGACAACACGCGTGACGGGATCGACCCCCATTTGCACGGGCAGGGCGGGCCGTTGTCGGTTTCGGACCAAGTCGCCAGCAACCCGACGGATCACGATTTCATCGCCGCGGCCCAGCAGTTGCAGATCCGGGCCTGCGCCGATTTCAACGCCCCAGAGCCCGAAGGCGTCGGCATCTATCAGGTCACGCAGAAAGATGGCCGCCGGCATTCGACGGGCGCGGCCTTCCTGTCGCCGGTGCGCGGGCGGCCCAACCTTGCGATCCTGACGGGCGCCGATGTCCAGCGGATCGAAATCGACGGCCACCGTGCCAGTGGCGTGACCTACCGCGATGCCGAGGGGCGGGAAGAAACCGTGCACGCGCGGGCCGAGGTGGTTCTGGCGGCAGGGGCGATCGGCTCGCCGGATATCCTGCTGCGCTCAGGGATCGGCCCTGCGGCGATGATCCGCGGATTTGGCGGCGCGGTTGTTCACGATCTGCCGGGCGTCGGGCAGAACCTTCAGGACCACGCCGACGTGATGATCATCACGCGCAGCCGATCGCGCACACCTTGGGGTGTATCAGTTCCGACCCTGCCTGCACGGGCGCTGGATCTGGTGAATTATCTGGTGCGTCGCCGCGGGATGTTCGCATCGAACATGGTCGAGGCGGGCGGTTTCGTGCGCAGCCAGCCACAAGAGCCGCGCCCGGACCTGCAGTTTCACTTCATCCCCGGCCGCAAGAGCCACCGTGGCCGCGTTGCCGAATGGGGGCACGGGGTCTCGTTGCACACCTGCATCCTGCGCCCCGACAGCCGGGGCAGTGTATCGCGTTCGCGCCCCGATGGCGCGCCAGACATCGACCTGGGTCTTCTGCAGGCCGAAACCGATGTCGAACGCTTGCTGCGCGGCGTCAAACTGGCGCGCGAGATCCTGTCGCAGGAACCGATGGCACGGTTGGGCCTTACCGAGATTCTGCCGGGCGATGACGTGCGCGACGACGACGGGTTGCGGGCGTTCATCCGGGCGCAAACGCGCACGGTTTATCACCCTGTCGGAACCTGTCGCATGGGGCAGGGGCCTGATGCGGTCGTGGATGCGCGGCTGAAGGTGCACGGGATCGCCGGGTTGCGGGTGGCAGATGCCTCGATCATGCCAACCATCGTCAGCGGTAACACTAACGCCCCTGCTATCATGATCGGCGAAAAAGCCGCCGACATGATCCTCGCCGATCGCTGATCCTTGCCGCCTTACGCGTTGCCGCCTGTGGCTTGGCTGGCTAGTGTCGGGGGCTGAACACAGGGGGGCGGTTAAATGAGGGCATCGGTCGACGTGGTCATTGCCGGGGGCGGGCCCTGCGGGCTGATGCTGGCGATCGAACTGGGGCGACGCGGTCACAGCGTCGTCCTTGTCGACCAGAAGGAAACCACGGCCTTCAACCCGCAAGCCAACGCGACGCAGGCCCGGACGATGGAACTGTTCCGCCGGCTGGGCTTTGCCAACGAGATCCGCGCGCTGGGTCTGCCTGCCGATTATCCTACCGACATCGCCTATTTCACCCGATATGCGGGCCATGAACTGGCGCGGTTTCGCCTGCCGTCGGCGGCAAAAGCCCGCGATCTGGTCGCGCGCAATTCGGGTTCGTGGACGGCAGCCGAGGCGCCGCATCGGATCAGCCAGAAATACGTCGAGCCCGTCTTGCTGCGCCACGCTCAGGCCGCGGGCGATGTCGATATCCGCTTTGGCTGGTCGTTGACCGCGTTCGACGATACTGGCGAACACGTTGATTGCAGCTTGTCCGCCGTCGCGGGCGGCGATGCGCTGGATGTGCGCGCGCGCTACCTTGTCGGGGCAGACGGTGCCCGCAGTTTCGTACGCCGTAGTCTCGGAATCGCGTATGAAGGCGAATATGGCCAAAGCCGCCCGTTCATGGGTGGACGCATGTATGCCGTGTATCTGCGTTGCCCGGATTTCTACCGCGCCACTGGTGTTTCCCCGGCATGGATGCACTGGACCTTCAACACCGAAAGACGCGCCTTCATGGCCGCGGTCGATGGCAAGGGCGAGTTTGCCTTTCACACCCAGTTGGCCGAAGGCGAGGACGAGGCGACGCTGACCGACGAGGATGCGCGCGGCTTCTTCCGGCTCTCCTGTGGCATCGATATCGACTGCGAAATCCTGTCTCATCGGGGGTGGACGGCGGGGCATGCACTGGTCGCCGGCTCTTTTCGCAAGGGGCGGGTGCTCATCGCCGGCGACGCTGCCCATCTGTTCACGCCGACCGGGGGGTTGGGCTATAACACGGCGGTCGAAGATGCGGTGAATCTGGGCTGGAAGATCGCTGCGACCCTGAAGGGGCAGGCGGGCCCCGCGCTGCTCGACAGTTACGAGCACGAGCGCCGGGCCTCGGCGCAGCGCAACACCGGCTATGCGCGGGGCTTTGCGGATTCCATCGGCAATTATGTTCCAGCCCCGGGGATCGAGGAACCGGGTGACCGCGGGGCTGAACTGCGCCGCGTGGCCGGCGCCTATCTCGAGGATCACGCGCGTCGCGAGTTCAACATTCCCGGCATTACCTTCGGCACGCGCTACGACGGCTCGCCGGTGCTGCCCCCGGCCGATGCGCCCGTCCCGCTCGATGCATCGGATCATTATCGCCAGACAGCGATACCGGGCGGGCGCGCGCCGCATTGGTGGCTGGGTGAGGGGGAGTCACTCTATGATCGCTTCAGCTTCGACTGGACCTTGCTGCGCCTTGGCCCCGATGCCCCGGCGGCCGACGCCCTGATGACCGAGGCGGCGGCGCGGGGCCTTGCGCTGACCGTTGCCGATCTTCCGGATCCGGCGCTGCGCGACCTTTACGAAGCGCCGCTCGCATTGATCCGGCCCGATCAGATCGTCGGCTGGCGGGGAACAGATGCCCCGGACCCCGCAGCCCTGTGGGACCTGTTGCTGGGACGGGGCTGATCGTCACGCAACGTCACCACCGGGGCACCACGGGCGCGGCTTGCGCGGTTGGGGGTGCCTTCGTATCGTTTCAGGGTGCCCGCGCCACCCGTGACAGGATTGCCCATGTGGACAGGACCGACGATCACCCCTGAAACGCCCTCGTTCGCCGCGAACCGCACCGCGATGCTGGATGCAGTGGCGATGCTTCGCGACCTCGAAGCGCGCACCGCGCAGGCTTCGGAACAGCGCCGCGACCGGTTCCGTGAACGTGGCCAGATCACCCCGCGCGGAAGGCTGGCGCGGCTGCTCGATCCCGGCCTGCCTTTCCTGCGGCTGCACAGTCTGGCCGGTTATCTGGCGGACAGTGACGACCCCGAGCGCACCCTGCCGGGATCGACCTTCGTCGGCGGCATCGGCTTTGTTTCCGGGGTGCGGTGCATGATCGTGGTCGATGACAGCGGGATCAATGCCGGGGCGCTCAGCCCGTTTGCCCTTCAGGCTGTTCTGTCGATGCAGGAAATGGCCCTGCGCCAGAAACTTCCCTTCGTGCATCTCGTGGAAAGCGCGGGCGCCAATCTGATGAATTACCGGGTCGAGGATTGGGCGCTTGGCGGCGCGGTGTTTCGCAACCTCGCGCGGTTGTCCGCGGCGGGCCTGCCGACCATCGCGGTGCTGCATGGGCCATCGACGGCAGGCGGGGCCTATATGCCGGGGATGTCCGATTATGTCATCGCGGTGAAAAAGAACGGCATGGCGGCGCTGGCGGGTGCGGCACTGGTCGCCGCTGCCACGGGCGAGAAGACGACCGATGCGCAACTGGGCGGCGCCGAGATGCATGCCAGCGTCACCGGGCTTGTCGAATACCTCGCCGAGGATGACACCCACGCCATTGCCCTGACGCGCGACCTTCTGGCGCGGCTTGACTGGAACCGGAACCGGGTCGCGCCCGCGCGCCCCGCCTTCGCCCCGCCGCGCCATGACCCGGACGAGATCGCAGGCGTGGTTCCCGCCGACCTCAAGACCCCGTATGACGCGCGCGAACTGGTCGCACGGATCGTCGATGATTCCTCCTTTCTGGAGTTCAAACCCGATTTCGGTCCGGGAACCCTGTGCCTGCAGGCGCGCATCCATGGCATTGCCGTGGGGATCTTGGCGAATAACGGGCCGATCGACCCCGCCGGGGCCAACAAGGCCACGCATTTCATTCAGGCTTGCGATCAGGCGGGGACGCCGTTGGTGTTCCTGAACAACACGACCGGATATCTTGTTGGCACCGAGGTCGAGCGCGCCGGGATGATCAAGCACGGCTCCAAGATGATCCAGGCGGTGTCCAATGCCCGCGTGACCAAGATCACCCTTTATGTCGGCGCCAGCTTCGGCGCGGGCAACTATGGCATGTGCGGGGTCGCTTTCGAACCCGATTTTCTGTTCGCATGGCCCAATTCACGGTCCGGGGTCATGGGGGGTGAACAGGCCGCCGGCACCATGGGCCTTGTCGCGCGGGCTGCGGCCCGCCGACGCGGGGCCGAGGTGGATGAACAGAAACTGGCGCGTCAGGATGCCGCGATCCGGGCCCTGTTCGATGCCCAGGCCTCGCCGTTCTTCACCTCGGGGCGGGTGCTGGACCATGGCGTGATCGACCCGCGCGACAGCCGCAAGGTGATCGCGTTTTGCCTGCAAACCGCGCAGGAAGCCCGCGCGCGCGACCTCAGGCCTAACAGTTTTGGCGTGGCCCGCGCATGACAGAGGGGGCGCACATGACGGATCGGTTCGATACGCTGCTGGTCGCCAATCGCGGCGAGATCGCCTGCCGGATCATCCGCACCGCGCAGGCACTGGGGCTGCGCTGTGTGGCGGTCCATTCCGACGCCGATGCCGGGGCACCGCATGTGCGCATGGCCGACGACGCCGTGCGCATCGGGGCGGGTCCGGTGAAGGACAGCTATCTGAATGCCGAAGCCATCCTTGCGGCGGCCCGGCAGTCGGGCGCGCAGGCGATCCATCCGGGATACGGCTTCCTGTCCGAAAACGCGGACTTCGCCCGTGCGGTTGCGGCCGCCGGGTTGGTGTTTGTCGGCCCGCCCGCCTCGGCGATCGGGGCGATGGGCGACAAGGCTGCGGCCAAGCGCCTCATGATCGCCGCCGGGGTGCCCTGTGTTCCCGGGTATCAAGATGCCGCGCAGGACGACGCAACGCTGATCGCGGCGGCGGATCGGATCGGATATCCCGTGATGGTCAAGGCATCCGCCGGGGGCGGAGGGCGCGGGATGCGTCTTGTCGAGACCCCTCAAGCCCTGCCCGAGGCCCTGACGCGCGCCCGGGATGAAGCCCGCAACGCCTTCGGCGACGACACGCTGATCCTTGAACGCGCGATGATCGATCCGCGTCATGTCGAGATCCAGATTTTCGCCGATGGCCATGGCAACGTCATTCATCTGGGCGAGCGTGATTGCTCGGTGCAGCGGCGGCATCAGAAGGTGGTCGAGGAAGCGCCGTGCCCTGTCATGACCGACGATCTGCGCCGCGCCATGGGGGCCGCCGCCGTCGCGGTGGCGCAGGCGGTGGGGTATGTCGGGGCGGGGACGGTCGAGTTCCTGCTGACGGATACCGGGCAGTTCTATTTCCTCGAGATGAACACGCGGCTTCAGGTCGAACACCCGGTGACCGAGGCGGTGACGGGCCTTGATCTGGTCGCGATGCAGATTGCCGTCGCCCAAGGCGAGGCATTGCCGCTGACGCAGGATGACCTGCGCCTGAACGGCCATGCTATCGAGGTGCGCCTGTATGCCGAAGACCCGGCCCATGATTTTCTGCCCGTCACCGGGCGGATCACGGGTTTTGCCGCGCCCGATCTGCCGGGGTTGCGGATCGACGCGGGCATTGCCACCGGGTTCGAGGTGTCGCCCTACTATGACCCCATGCTGGCCAAGGTGATTGCGTGGGGCCCCACGCGTGAAGCGGCGCGGCAAAAGCTTGTGGCGGGGCTGACGCAGACGGCCATCCTTGGCCTGCCGACGAACGCCGCGTTCCTGCACGGCGTTGTGGCGCATCCGGTCTTTGCTGCCGGCGAGGCGACGACGGGCTTTTTGCGCGATCATGGCCCCTTTGCACAAGATGATGTCGCGTTGACGCGCAGGATGGCGATGGCGGCGGCGCTGTTGGTGCGCGACCAGACATTGCGGGCGATGGCGCTTGCCGGGTTTGAGGATGACGATTTGATCGGCTTTGCCTCGGATGGCGGGGTGCCGCGACCGGTGGATCTTGTCATCGACGAGCATCGGCATGCGCTGCGGGTGCGGATCGATGGCCCTGCCGACTGGACCGTCGAGGGTGGTGATGACGCATCTACATGGCGCCACCGGGTGCATCTGCGCGATTGCGACGGGATGCGCGCACGGCTGATGGTCGATGATCGTGCCGAACATATCGCTTTTGCCTGCGACGGGGGCAGGATCGACCTGCAAGCGGGCACATGCACCCTGTCGGCCACGGTGGATCGACCGTGGGAGGGGGCAGCCGGTGCGGCGGGGTCAGGCCGCGTTGTCGCGCCGATGCCGGGCGTTGTGGTGGCGCTGGATGTTGCGCCCGGCGACCGCGTCGCCCAAGGCCAGACGATCGCCGTCCTCGAAGCGATGAAGATGCAGCATCCCTTGCGCGCGGCCGTTGCCGGACAGGTGTCCGAACTTGCCACGCGCGTGGGGGCGCAATTGGCCTCAGGGGCCTTGGTCGCCGTGATCACGCCCGACGAACCCTGACGCCGCGAAAGGAAATCCCATGGACAAGGCAATCCTGACCTGTGCGCTGAACGGGGTGCTGACCGACCCGACGCAGCACCCGGTGCCCGTTTCGCCCGAAGCCTGCGCTGCTTCGGCACGCGAGGCGATGGACGCCGGCGCGTCGATCATCCATATCCATTTCCGCCGCCAAGAGCCGGGCAAGGGCCATCTGCCAACATGGGACCCGGCCGTTGCGCGCAATGTGGTGGACGCCATCCGCGATGCCTGCCCGGGGATCGTCATCAACCAGACGACCGGCGTCGTTGGCCCTGACTATGCCGGCCCGCTGGATGTCATCCGTGCCCTGCGCCCCGAAATCGCGGCCTGCAATGCCGGGTCGCTGAATTATCTCAAGCTCAAGGCCGATGGTAATTGGGCTTGGCCGCCGATGTTGTTCGACAACCTGCCGTCGAAGATCGCCGATTTCCTCGACGTGATGGCCGAGACCGGAACCTTGCCCGAATTCGAATGCTTCGATACCGGCATCGTGCGGTCGGTGGAGATGTATCTGCGCAATGGCATGGCGCGCAGGGCGCAATACAATCTGGTCATGGGTGTTGCATCGGGAATGCCGGTCGACGCGCGCTTGCTTGAATTGCTGATGGATTACCTGAACCCCGGTTCCTTCTGGCAGGCGACACTGATCGGCCGGGCCGAGATTTGGCCCGTGCACCAGCGCGCCGCCGAGCTGGGCGGCATGTTGCGCACCGGGGTCGAAGACACGTTCTATCTGCCGGACGGGGCCAAGACCCGGTCGAACGGTGCACTGGTCGAGGCCCTCGCACAATGCGCGCGACATGCGGGGCGGGCGATCGCCAGCCCGGCCGAAACGCGGGCACTTCTGGGGTTGCCGCTATCCTGAGGGTCGACAACCAGCGATCGGCGGAAAATCCTTTGGAATCCGGCGCGCAGATGGTCTAGTCATGCCGGACGTTTCGAATTCCAGTTGCCTATGCGCCGGGACCGTTGACACGATGACATCCTTGCCACCGATGGCCGTTTTCCACGACGTGCTTGCCGGGGCTTTCATCTCTGGCCGCAGGAATCCGGGCGTGCTGTGGCCGGCTCTTGAAAATCAGACCATCGCGCGCCTGGCAACACGGCAGCCGGATCTGCATCGGCACCGGAAATCGACGACAGCAACCCCGACATTGTCGAGGAACCTGCCGTCTTTGTTTCGATGCATGACGGACATTTCGGGCACATCGCGTTCGGAAAACCATCTCGCGCATTCCACAGGCGATGGCGGAATGCCCCGGAATGCCGTTGTATTTCACGGCCGGTTGGCAGGCCGATGGAGTATGCGGATGCATCGCGTTCGTTCCGGGCGATCATGGAATGGCTGCGCATTCCGCCCGAACAGATCCGGTTTATCCACAAACCGACGCTGTTTCGCGAACTCAGAGTCGCCGCGCAAGCCGAATTCCTGGACGGGCCGCGCACGGTGAACGAGTATCTCGACCTGGTCGAGGATCGGATCGCCGGAAACCTGCCCGAGATCGAGCCCAAGGGGATCGTCTTCGTCGCGCGCACGCTGATGCCGCGCGAACAGGGGTTTTCGGCGGGCGAGGTCTATCTGGTCTCGTGCTTGCGTCAACTGGGGATCGAGGTCATCCATCCCGAGCGGATGCCGCTTATCGAGCAGATGAAGACCTATGCCGGGGCCAAGCACCTGATCTTTTCCGAAGGGTCGGCGATTCACGGGCGGCAGCTTCTGGGCCGGATCGACCAGAACATCGCGATCCTGCGGCGCCGGTTTCGCAGTTTCGTGGCCTATGGCCAGCTCGAGCCCCGCTGCACGACCCTGACCTATATCGGCTGTTTTCAGGGTGCCTTGTCGATCGTTGGGCCCGAAGGCTCGACCGTTCAGCACGCGATGTGCAGCCAATACAACATGGAGCCCGTCTTCGATCATTTCGAGGCGCTTGGCGTCCCGCTTCGGTCGGTCTGGAACTGGGGCGAATATTGCCGGATGCGCGACGAGGACGTCATTTCCTGGGTGCGCACGCTGTATTCGCCCAACGTGTCGCCGTGGCTGCGTCCGCAGAACAGCGACGAACAATTGCTTGCGCAGTTGGAACCGCAAAACCTCGGGCATTTGCGCGAAGAGGTGATCGCGCTGATCCACGCGCTGCGGGGCACGCAGCCCGCGCCACAACCAGTTGCCGCCCCCGCGATCATCCCCAAGCGCGAGAATGCCGCCGACATCCTGTGCATCGGGTCACAGCGCGCTGCCACGACATGGGCGCATCGCGTCCTCGCGGCTCACCCGGCTGTGGCGCCTTTTGCCGATTTCTCGCCGCTGACAGATGGGCGCAAGGGCGTGCATTACTGGGATCGCAACCACAAGCGCGGGCCGGATTGGTACCGGGCGGTGTTGCGCCCGGCGAACGACACGCAGCGCAGTCTTGACGTATCGCCGTCCTATGCGCTGCTCGGCCCGGCCCAGATCGCCGAATGCAAGGCCCTGAACCCGACCGCGCGCGTGATTGCCATGCTGCGCGATCCCTTGGCGCAAGCGGTGTCGATGATCCGGGCGCATGTGATGGCTGCGACGAACAATGCCCAAGCCGACACGCGCGTGATCCGGTTCGATGACGGGTTCCGGACCCTGTGCGAACGTTTGCGCCTGCGCGATCATGCCGATGCTGCGGCGCAGGTCAGGCGGTGGCGCGTGGCCTATCCCGACCTGATGATCCTTGCGTCGGAGACGATCGCCCCCGACCCCGGGCTGGCCGCGCGGCGCTTGCTCGAGTCGGCGGGCTTGTCGATGGACGGCCTGACGATGGCCGAGCAGGCCCTGTTCGAAACGGTTGCGCGGCGTGTCGAGCGGCCTTCGCTGCCTTATCGGTTCGAATCCGATTGTCTTTATTTCTTGCATGGCATGCTGGCCCCGGCCCGCGACGCGGTTGCCGCGGAGATGGGCCTGCGATTTACCGAAGGCGAGGCCCTGTTGAACGCGATGGCCTGACATATTATGCGCAAAATACTAGTGTTTTGCGCATAAGACGCTAGGATCGGGCTGAAACCTGATCCGGTGTTGCGCATGGTGTCCTATCTCGTGAACCGCTCGCCCGCGCGGAACCGTCACCGGTTCTATCGCCTCGATGTCGCGCCTGATCTGTTCGGGGCGTGGTGCCTTGTGCGGGGCTGGGGCAGGATCGGAACGCGTGGCCAACAGAAGATCGACGCCTTTGCCAGTGCCGACGAGGCAAGGCGGGCGATGGCGCGGCTGGCCGCCTCGAAGAAGCGTCGGGGATATCGTGATGGGGGATGACGACGACGACCTGTGGTTTCTCCCCGGGCCGGTGGAGGACGACGATCTGTCGCCCTTGCCGCGCGCCGACTCGCGGTTGTTGTTCGACCCGGACGAATGGCGGCGAGCCGAGGCTGCGCAGGCTGGCGAACTGGCGCATCTGGCGCTGCTGTTTGGCGAACTGGACGCGCGGTTGCGCATGGCAGACCCCCGGCAAAGGGCCGGTCTGAACCACCGGTTGGCGTTGAACGAGGCCGCCGACATCGCGTGGTGGGCCGGCGATCGATTCGCGGTCGAGCGTCTGGGCCTGTGGTTGGCACTGCGGATCGGATCGACCGCCGAGACCGAGGACACCATCGCCCGCGCCGGCTGGGCCGTGCGCCGCCTGACCGAGGGGCCGCCGCCGGCACAGGGGTTGGCGGCTTTCCTTGAACGTCCGGCTGACAGCGCGGTTGCCGATCTTGCCGATACACTGGCCGCGTTCGCCGGGCTCAACCCCGTTACGCAGTCGGCGATGCTGTTCCATGCTTGGCGGATGATCGGCCCTGAACAGGCGCGCGATGTCGAGGCGGCGGTTCTTGCGGCCCGCCATGGCGCGACCCTCAGCCGCTCGCCGGGGCAGGGGGCCCAGTTCCTGCCGCTGGTCACGACCGGACCGGGGGCCTTGCGCGGACAGGGCGAGCCGCTGCGCAAACTCTCCGCCTGGATCGAGGGTGCGGCGCAGGCCTGCCTTGCCGCCTTGCTGGCACTGGAGAGGCTGCGAGTCTGGCGCCAGCGGGCTGATGCGGCCACGGCCGACCTGTCGGGCCGCGTTCCCGCGCTGCTTTTGGATGTCCTCGAGACGTGGCCGCTGGTGCCCGCCCCGCTGGCCGAGGCTGAAACGGGGGCCTCGCGGGCGGCGGTGCAGCGCAATCTGGACCGGCTGGCCGAAAGGGGCCTCGTGCGCGAGGTGACCGGGCAGGGCCGCTTTCGTGTCTGGACCGCCGAGGCCCCTTGAACGCTCTCGAAGCCCGCGCCACACTGCCCGCACCAGAGTGAAGAGAGATGCCCATGCGCAGCGAGGCACAGGCAGTTGTCATCGGCGGCGGGGTGATCGGGTGCTTGATCCTCTATCATCTGGCCAAGCTGGCTGGACATCGTCTTGCTGAACGCGACGAACTCACGTCTGGATCGACGTGGCACGCGGCGGCGAATATCCACGGTCTTCACGACAACAACACGATCACCCGGATCCAGAACTACACGATGGATCTGTACAAAAGCCTCGAGGTCGAGACGGGGCAGGGCTGCGGTGTGTTCCAGCCCGGTTCTCTGTATCTGGCACAGACCCGCGACCGCGAACACCAACTGCGCCTGCAGGCGGCCAAGGCCCGGTATTATGGACTGAACTTCCACGAGATCACCCGCGACGAGGCCGAGCGCCTGCATCCGCTGGTGAATTTCGACGGTATCCGCTGCATCATGTTCGAAGCATCCGGCGGGAACGTCGATCCGTCGGGGGTCACGCAGGCCTATGCCACGGGCGCGCGGCAACGCGGCGCCGAGATCCACCGCTTTACCCCTGTCACCGCGACCGAGGCGCAGGCCGATGGCCGCTGGATCGTGCGCACGCCCAAGGGCGATATCCGAACCGACTGGGTCATCAACGCGGCCGGCCTTTGGGGGCGAGAGGTGGCGGCGCTGGCGGGGATCACGCTGCCGCTGCAACCGACCGAACACCAGTATTTCGTGACCGAGACGATCCCCGAGATCGCCGCTCTGGATCGTCGTTTGCCTTCGGTCGCCGATCGGGACGGCGAATACTACCTGCGGCAAGAGGGCAAGGGCCTGTTGGTCGGCGCATACGAGCGCGACATGCGGTTCTGGGCCGAAGACGGCACGCCGCTGGATTTCGCGCATGACCTCTTTCCGGACGACCTCGGCCGGATCGAAGAAAACATGCTGCGCGCCATCGCCCGGGTGCCGGTCGTCGGCGCGGCGGGGATCAAGCGCGTGATCAACGGGCCGATGATCTGGTCGCCCGACGCGAATGTGCTGTTCGGGCCGCATCCGGATTTGCGCAACTATTTCTGCTGCAACGGAATCATCCCCGGTTTTTCCCAATCGGGCGGCATGGGCCTGATGGCGGCACAGTGGATCGTCGAAGGTGAAAGCCATCAAGACATGTTCGCTTGGGATGTCGCGCGGTTCGGCGATTGGGCGGATGCCGCCTTTACCCGGGCGCGGGTGCGCGACCAGTATGCGCACCGCTTCAAGATCCACTTCCCCAACGAAGAACGCGCCGCCGGTCGTCCGGTGCGAACCCGTCCCGTCTATGCGCGCCAACAGGAATTGGGCGCCGTCTTCGGCCTTGCCGCCGGGTGGGAGCACCCGTTGTATTTCGCAAAGGATGTGCCCGACAGCGCAGGTTTTACCCGCCAACCGTGGTTCGATGTCGTGGGGGCGGAGTGTCGTATGCTGCGCGAACGGGCAGGGATCGTCGATATCTCGACATACGCGCGCTATGGAGTGCAGGGCGCCGGGGCGGGGGATTGGCTGGATGCGCTGTTCGCCAATCGCATGCCCCGCATTCCGGGGCGCAGCTGCCTCACCCCGTTGATCGGGGTGCGAGGGGGGATCGCGGGCGATTTCATCGTCACCATGCTGGCCGAGGATGACTATCTCGTGGTGGGGTCGGGCATGGCCGAAGGGTATCACCGCCGGTTCTTCGATGCCGTGCCGCGCCCGGCTTCCGTGCGATTCACGCGGCAGTCGGTCGAGATGGCCGGGTTCAACGTTGCGGGTCCGCTTTCGCGTGACCTCCTGCAGCGACTGACGGACACGTCGCTGGAAACAACGGCCTTCCCCTTCCTGCGCTCGGCCCGGATGCGGGTTGCGGATGTGCCCGTTTCGGCCATTCGCGTCTCGTTTACTGGCGATCTGGGATGGGAGTTGCACTGCGATGCAGCCGATCAGGACCGTCTCTATGCCGCCCTGATCGAGGCTGGCGCTGGCATCGGGGCAGGGCCCGTCGGTGCGCGGGCCTTGGGCAGTCTGCGGCTGGAAAAGGGATATGGGTCGTGGGGGCGGGAATACAGCCCCGAATACTGGCCCCACGAGGCGGGGCTGGACGGGTTGGTTCGGCTGGACAAGGACTTCCTGAACAAGGCGGCCTGCGCGGCGGTCATGGGCCAGCCACCGCGCGAGCAATTGGGCATGGTCGAGGTTCTTGATACCGCCGAAGCTGACGCCAGCGGCGGCGAGCCGATCTTTACCCCTGACGGACGCCCCGTCGGGCGGGTGACGACCGGCGGCTATGGGTTTGGCGTCGGCGCATCGCTGGCATTGGCCTATCTGCGCGGGGTGGCACCGGGCGACGAGGTTTCGGTGATGATTCTGGGCCAGCCGCATCGCGGACGGGTCCTTTTGCACCCGCCGTTCGACCCTGAGGGCCTTCGACTGCGGGGTTGAGGCCCAGATTTCGGCCATTTCCTTGCGTTCGGGCTGCTTCTGGCCACAAAATATGGAAAACGTCTTGCGCGAATCTACCGACTGGGCCAATAGTCACGAAAAAGCGTGATTAAACGCCAGAATCCGTGAACACGAAGAACGAGCAAATCACGGATCTTGCAAGTCGAGGGTACATGAGCGCGCACCGTCCGCAAGACGACCTTAATTCGGTCATCCGCCAGCATTCCGAATGGCTGGCGTCGCAGTTGCAGACGCAGCGCGAGAATCTTTTTCCGCCCGATTCCTCGAAGACCATGCGCACCTTCACCTCGGGCGAGGCTGCGGCGCTGCTGGGGATCAACGATTCCTATCTGCGCAAGTTGCATCTGGAGGGCCGGGGCCCCCAGCCCGAGGTCACGCCGGGCAATCGCAGACACTATTCTGTGCAGGATCTGCATGATCTTCGCGCCTTGCTGGAAAAGACCGCGCGGCGTCCGGGCGATTATCTTCCGGGTCGTCGCGACGGTGACCATATGCAGGTCATCGGCGTCATGAATTTCAAGGGCGGATCGGGCAAGACCACCACTGCCGCGCATCTGGCGCAGCGGCTGGTCCTCAAAGGCTATCGGGTGCTGGCGATCGATCTGGACCCGCAAGCCTCGATGACCGCGCTGTATGGGGTTCAGCCCGAATTCGACCTGCCCGATGGCGGGACCTTGTATGACGCGATCCGTTATGACGATCCGGTGCCCATCGCGCAGGTGATCCGGCGCACCTATCTGCCGGGGCTGGACCTGATCCCCGGGAACCTCGAACTGATGGAGTTCGAACACGACACCCCCCGCGCCCTTTCGCAGGGCAACGCGGGGCTGTTCTTTTTCCGCGTCAAGGAAGCGCTTGCGCAGGTTGATGCCGATTATGATGTCGTGGTCATCGATTGCCCGCCTCAACTGGGTTTCCTGACGATGTCGGCCTTGTCGGCGGCAACCGGCGTTTTGGTGACCATTCACCCGGAAATGCTGGATGTCATGTCCATGAGCCAGTTCCTGCGGATGACCGCCGACCTGATGGACGTGATCGCCGAGTCGGGCGCGGATATGTCGCACGACTGGATGCGCTATGTGTTGACACGGTATGAACCGACCGACGCACCGCAGAACCGGATCGTTGCCTTTCTTCGCACGATGTATGGCGACAAGGTGCTGAATGCGCCCATGCTCAAATCCACAGCCATTTCTGACGCCGGTCTGACCAAGCAGACGCTATACGAGGTTGAACGTTCGGCCTTCACGCGCACGACCTATGACCGAGCGATCGAAAGCCTGAACGCCGTCAATGACGAGATCGCCCAGTTGATCCAGCAGACATGGGGGCGTCGATGAGCGACGGTCGAAAAAAGCGCCTGTCGATGCTGGACCAGCTCACGCAAGCCGGAGCACCCGGTGCCGCGGCCAGCATGATGGCAACGAACCGCGCCCTGCGCTCGGCGCGCGATGCGGTCGACACGCATCGTGTCTGGGATCTTGATGCCGCGCAGGTGATCGACGACCGCACCACCGACCGTCTGGATACCGGCGATCTTGCGGAACTGCGCGCATCGATTGCCGCGCATGGCCAGAGCGTGCCGATCCTTGTCCGGCGCGACCCTGACGACCCCGAACGCTATCGGCTGGTTTATGGGGCGCGGCGACTGGCGGCGATACAGGGCATGGATCCGCGGCCCAAGGTGCGCGCGCTGATCGCGACAATGGATGACGATGCCGCCCTGCGCGCGCAGGTCAGCGAGAACAGCGCCCGGCGGGATTTGAGCTTTATCGAGCGCGCGCTTTTTGCCTGCCGTCTTCTGGATGGCGGATTCGGGACACAGCAGCAGGTCGCCGAGGTTCTGAACATCGGCAAGTCGGCGGTGTCGATGGCGGTCTCGGTCGCCCGCGCGATCGGCCCCGATCTTGTGATGGCCATAGGCCCCGCGCCCGGTGTCGGTCGTCCCAGATGGGAGGCCCTTGCCCAAGACATCCAGGCCAGCGGTGCAGACATCGCCGCGCTGGTGACACTCGCGCGCCAAACGCGCGATGACGGCGGTGGGGGCGATGCGGCCTCGGTCCGTGCGTTTGACAAGGTGGCCCGCGCAGCCCGCGTGCCCCGCCCCGAAACTCCGGCCGAAAGCCGCCCGCTGATGCTGAACGGCGTTGCCGCCGGCATCGTGCAGCGAACCGCGAAAGGCGTGAAGCTGGATCTGACGCTGTCGGATCCCGGCTTTGCCGCGTGGCTGGAAGCCGAAGCCGAACCGTTGCTGACGACGCTCTACGCGCGTTGGAAGCGGCAGTCCTGACACCCCGAAACCGATAACATCAACCACAGGAGGCACGAGACAGGCACAAGAAAAAGGTCCCGCAAAGCTTTCGCCCCACGAGACCCGAACTTTGTTCTTAGCACCCTCAAAGTATCGGTCTGATTCGATCTCCGCAAGTCCCAAGTGATTCGCGGCGCGGGAATTCTTTGCCTTCGTGAAGCAGAACATGGGTTACACACCTGTAACGCCCTTTCGGCGGGCGATGGATGCTGCGCATCTGACAGCTGACCGAGCCGCGGCCGAGGCCCCGCCGCCCGGTGGCGTCAACAAATGGGAAGCCCTGCGTGAGCTGGCGGCTGCCCGCACCCGCTTTGGCCTGAGCGACCGTGACATGGGGGTTCTGCAGGCGCTGGTTTCCTTTCATCCGCAGGGGTTGCTGGGCGGGAACAGCGCGCAGATGGTCGTGCATCCGTCGAACGAGGCGCTCTGCGCCCGGCTGAACGGCATGCCCGGATCGACCCTTCGTCGGCATCTGGCGCATCTGGTCGCCGCGGGGGTCATTGCCCGGCGCGACAGCCCCAACGGCAAGCGCTATGCCCGCATCGAAGAGGGTGAAAAGGTGGCCTTCGGCTTCGATCTTGCGCCGCTGGCGACGCGATTTGCCGAATTCTGCGCCGAGGCCGAGGCGATCCGCGCCGAAACGCAAGCCCTTCACCGGCTGCGCGAGACGGTCAGCCTCATGCGGCGCGATCTCGCCGGGCTGTCGGCCTATGGCGCCGAGATCCGGCCGGATATGACCATCTGGGACACCTTTCAGGCATTGGCCGCGACGGCGACCCGGTTGTTGCGTCGCAAGCTCGAGGCTGGCGATCTGGCGATTCTGCACGATGATCTGTCCACAGCGTTGATCCGCGCTCGGGGGATCCTCGAACCATCCGCAGAAGAATCGAGCATCAATCACGCTGAAAATGAGCAGCACTCTCAGAATTCAAATACAAACTCTCATGATCTTGAACTTCGCATAGAACATGCGAAAGCGGCGGGGGCAGAGCCTCTGAGTGACGCCGATCCTGCCGAAATGCCGCCCGACGACACGAAACTGCCGCGGATGCCCTTGGGGCTGGTCCTGACCGCTTGCCCGGAAATCCAGACCTATGCGGATGGACCAATCCGGCATTGGCACGAGTTTGTTCGGGCCGCCGATGTTGTCCGACCGATGATGGGAATTTCGCCATCGGCGTGGGATGACGCGCGACAGGCAATGGGCCCCGAGGAAGCTGCGGTCGTGGTTGCCGCGATGTTGCAACGCTTCGATTCGATCCAATCCCCAGGGGGATATTTGCGAGCGTTGACAAACCGGGCGTTGGACGGGGCGTTTTCGTCCGGGCCGATGATCATGGCCCTGATGCGTCGGGCCGCGTGATGTTCACAGCTGTGAACTTATTCGGCGCATGGGGGCAAACCCTCCAATCCGGTCTGTGCCCGATAACGGCCAAGGTCGCGAATAACCGGCTGCCCACTGGAAAAGCGGATCCCCAGGATGCGGCGCCAATCGCCCGAAGGCACGACGATCTCTGTCGTGGTGCCGCAAAGGCGGGTCGTGCTGGTGATGACCTCGTCGCCGATCCGGTGATTGCTGACACCATCGAGGGTGCGCACCGGCACGAAACGTGCACCCTCAACGGCGACGATCACCAGTTGCCGCGCCAGGTGGGGCATGGCCACATAGGCGATCTGAGGCGCGCCCGTGCCAAGGAAATCAGCGATGCCCAGCGGCGCAAGCCACCGGAAGCGTCGGCCAATGAACTCTCCGGCGGTGCGCAGGTGCAGGCGCGGGCCTTCGCCCGTGTTTTCGATTGCCCATGCCGTCAATCGGGCGCCGTGCGATTGGTCGCTCTCGACGGTCACGATCTCGGGCGTTCCGTCGGCGTCGATATCCCACAAACGTGGGGCGATATCTTCAAAGACGCGCGCATCGGGCAGCGTGTGACGCAGTTGGGTCCCGTTTTCCAACGTAACCTCGAGCGTCGCGCGTCCGGGGATCCCGCCAAGGACATTGTGAGGATATCGATCAGTTTCGTCCGTCAGCCGGGCAGACGCGGGTGCCAGCGGATCGGCCATTGCAGCCGATGCCACAAGGGTCAGCGCGAGAAGGCCAGGGAAGATCGTGAAGCGTTGCATATCCATGAATCGCACGGCTGTTTGACCCGCGCAACGTTGCCCTGCCCGGTGTCGCGCAAGCGTGATCAGCGCATGACAAATGGATCGGGGATCGGATCGTCAGAGGTGCGCAGCCACACGGTCTTGATGCTGGTATATTCCAGCGCGGCGGCCATCCCGCCCTCGCGCCCATGACCGGACAGGCCGTGTCCGCCAAACGGGGCGATGGGCGAGACCGCGCGATAGGTATTCACCCAGACGATCCCCGCGCGAATGCCCCGGATCATCCGGTGCGCGCGCGTCAGATCGCGGGTGAACACGCCCGATGCGAGCCCGTAGGCGGTGTCATTCGCCAGTGCCAGCGCTTCGGCTTCGGTGTCGAAACTTGTGACCGACAGCACCGGGCCGAAGAATTCTTCGGCCAAGGCAGGGGCATCGGGCGCATCCGAGCAATCGAGGATGGTGGGCGGGAAAAAGAACCCCGCTCCGTCGGGCGCCTTGCCACCCGTGATCACACGCGCGCCTGCCGCAACCGAGCGGACGATCAATCCCTCGATCCCGGCGCGTTGGCGGGCGGTGCACAGGGGGCCGACTTCGGTTTCCATGCGGTCAGGGGCGCCGATGGCGACGGCCTCGGCCTTCGCGCGCAGGCTGGCCAGAAACTGGTCCTTGATGCTGCGCTGCACGATCAGGCGCGAGCCCGCAACGCAGCTTTGCCCGGTCGCGGCAAATATCCCTGCCACTTGCGCGTTGGCGGCGCTATCCAGATCGGCGTCTTCGAACACGATGAAAGGCGATTTTCCGCCCAGTTCCAGCGACGTTTTCGCGAGGTTCTCGGCCGAGGCGCGCACGATATGCCTTGCCGTTCCCGGCCCACCGGTAAAGGCGATCTTGGCCACCCGCGGATGGGTAGCCAGCGCGTGCCCAGCCTCTGGCCCACCGGTGAGGATGTTCACCACCCCCGGCGGAAAGCCCGCCTCGTGCACCAAGTGCGCGAACTCCAGCAGGGGCGCGGGCCCATCCTCGGACGCTTTCAGAACCACCGTGCAACCCGCCGCAAGGGCAGGCCCCAACTTGACCGCCGACAGGAAAAGCTGCGAGTTCCACGGCACGATTGCCGCCACCACGCCCGCCGGTTCACGGCGCAGCCAGACCTCCATATCGGGTTTGTCGATGGGCAGATGCGCGCCTTCGATCTTGTCGGCCAGCCCGGCGTAGTAACGATAATACTCGGCCACATAGGCGATCTGGGCCGAGGTTTCGCGGATGATCTTGCCCGTGTCCCGGGTTTCCAGCGCAGCCAATCGCGGCGCGGCAGCCTGCACCAGATCGGCCAAGCGATAGAGCAGTTTGCCGCGCGCGGTCGCCGTCATCGCGGGCCAAGCGCCTTGGGTAAAGGCCCGATGCGCGGCGCGGACCGCCCGATCGACATCCTCTGCCCCCGCCAGCGGCATCCGCGCCCAAGCTACGCCCGTCGCCGGGTCGAGGCTGTCGAACTGCGCGGCGCCATCGTCGAACGCCCCGTCGATATACTGCTGGAACTGGTCCATCTGGTCCCCCTGTCAGGCGAAGGCGGGCATCACGTCGCGGATCAATCGCTGCAACGATGCCTTCTTACGCTCAAAGCTCATGCCCGTGTCGATCCAGAAGCTGAATTCATCGTATCCCAGCGATTCATAGGTTTTCAGCCGTGCGATCACCTCGGGTGCCTCGCCGATGATCTGGTTCTTGCGCATCGCCTCGGGCGAATAGAAGGGATGCGCGGCAATCTCGTCATCGGTCAGGGTCTGGATCAGGCCTTGCGAGATCGGGCGTTCGTTTTTGAACCATGCGCCGAAATAGCAATAGAACGTGTTGATCTCTTCCGCGCCGCGCTGTGCGTCTTCTTCGCTGTCGGCAACGTAGGCGTGACGCAGCACCATGATCTTGGGGCGCGGCACCTCGGGATGGGCAGCGCAGGCCGCGTTGAAGCGGTCCATCAGGCTGATGACCTCTTCGTCACCCATGTGCAGCGGCGTGACCTGCACGTTGCACCCATTCGCCACGGCGAAATCATGGCTGTTGGGGTCGCGCGCCGCGACCCAGATCGGCGGGCCGGGTTGCTGCACCGGTTTGGGCGAGGATGTCGTGCAGGGAAACTGCCAATACTGCCCGTCGTGCGTGTAATCCCCCTGCCAGAGTGCTTTGACAGCCGGGATCAGCTCGCGCATGCGGCCACCCGCGTTCCATGCGTCCAGCCCCGGCAGCAGGCGCTCGTATTCGAAACTATAGGCCCCGCGCGCGATCCCCAGATCCAGCCGCCCGTCCATGATGATGTCGGCCATCGCGGCCTCGCCCGCCAAGCGGATCGGGTGCCAGAATGGCGCGACCACCGTGCCCGTGCCCAGACGCACGTTCTTTGTTCGCCGCGCCAGATCGACGAGGTTCAGCAGCGGATTCGGCGCTATGGTGAAATTCATCCCGTGATGCTCGCCCGTCCAGATCGCGCGCATCCCGCCCGCGTCCGCGATCTCACAAAGCTCGATCATCTCTTCATAGAGCCTGCGCTGATCGTCCTCGGCCGATACGCGTTCCATGTGAATGAAGAGCGAGAATTTCATGCGATCCGTCCTTGAGCGAGTGGGGCAGACGCCGCCATCCAGCGGCGCAATTCGGCGTTGACGGCCTCGGGGGCGGTCAACGGCATCATGTGGCGGTGACCTTGCAGCACGACCGCGCGGCCCAGCGGTGCCGCAGCGGCCAGCGCTTGCGTCATCGCGGGGGTCGAATTTGCGTCACCGTCGGCGGTCATCGCCAGGACGGGGCAGGCGAGCGATGCGATTCCGGCGGCATAGGTCATGTCACCCATCGCGAAGGCGCGGTAAGCGGCGGCATATCCAGCCGACGAAACGCCCTGCAACCACGCGCCGACCTGGGCGCGATGCGCGGTTTCGGCGGGGGTAAACCAGCGATCAAGCGGCGCCAGCGGGTCGGCCTGCCCGGCGGCAATTGCTTGCGCGCGGGTTTCGACCGCTGCGCGCGCGTCAGGCGTGCGGCGATAGACCGTGTTCAGCAATGCCACCCGCGTGACAAGCGCGGGATGGTCAACCGCCAGCCCCGCTGCGATCAACGCGCCCATCGAATGCCCGGCGACCGCGACAGCCCCCAGATCCAGCGCGCGGACAAGCCCCGCTGTCCAAGCGACGAAATCGGACAGGTCGGGCGCGCCGGGCAGCACGGAACTGTCCCCATGACCCGGAAGATCGGCGGCGATCACGCGAAAATCGCGCGACAGATCGGCCAGTTGCGGTTCCCACACCTCGGCCTGCAGGCCGACGCCGTGCAGCAGCAGAAGGGGCTCGCCGGGGCCCGCCTCGATCAGACGGATGCTGGCGCCGTCAGACAGCCGCAGGGTTCGACTCATCATGCCCGAGATCTCTCAGATCCTGATACCGGTCGCCAATCCGGTGATGCGGCCGCCCCCCGATCGAGGCACCCAAGGCAACGATGATCTCGTCTGGCGCAGGGGCATCGGCGATGGCGAAATGAACCGTCAGGTAATGCGACCGCCGGCCGGCGTCGTTCTTGTCCATCAGGGGGATCATCACCGGGCAGTTCGCCGGACCGCGCACATTGGTGAAGGCCAGATACGTCTTCGCTCCGACGGCCTGCCGATAATGGTTGCCGAAACGCAGTGTGTGGATCAGCGCGCTGGCGTGCTCGACCTCACCGTTCACCCCGACCACGGCGGCCTTGCCATAGCCTTCGATCCTGTCGCCGCCACCGGCTGCATCGAGGATCATCGCAGTCAGCATCTCGCCCAGACCGGGGGCGACATCGTGGATTTCGGGCTTGAGATCCTCGACAAAGCCGCGCCCGGCCCAGGGGTTCGCGATCACCGCAGCGGCGGCGATCAGGCGCAGCGGCATGGGCGCCGCCCGCCCCCCTTCGATGAGGGTCGTTTCATCATGGATCAGGGTCTTGCGGATCAGCGCGGGCATGGGCACCTCGGGTTCGTTTGCGGTATGTTGGTATACCATCAGACCGTCTGTCAAGATGACTTGCCAAGCCAACGGGCGCATCCTAGGATTCCGCGCATGATCAGCGATACCGCGACAGCGACCGACCTGCGCATTGACCGCCAGACGACGACCCTGCGAGGGTTGGCGGTGGAACGCCTGCGCCAAGCGATCATTACCGGGCATTTTTCGGGTGGCGAAAGGCTGGTGGAGCGCGCGCTTTGCGACCAATTGGGCGTTTCGCGATCCGTGGTGCGCGAGGCGATCCGCTATCTCGAGGCCGAAGGACTGGTCGAGATCGAGCCGCGTTCGGGCCCTATCGTCGCGACCCTCGATTGGCCAAGGGCGCGCCAGATCTATGACATCCGGCGCCTGCTCGAGGCCGAGGCCGCCGCCGATTGCGCCCGCCGCGCCGATCCTGTGGTCGAGACCCGTCTGAGGGATGCGCTTGCGGCGCTCAGCGCGCAGCGCAACAGGGGAACCCCCGAGGCCCTGCTGCAAGCGACCGAGGCCTTTTACGAGGTGATCTTTGACGCCGCGGGCCACGCCATCGCGTGGGAGATCGTGCAGCGGCTCAACAGCCGCATTTCACGGTTGCGGGCATTGACCTTGTCGCGGTCCGACAGGGCCGTGCCGGGACAAGCCCATATGGAAAGGATCTGCGCCGCGATCTGTGCGCATGACCCTGATGCAGCAGCGCGTGCGGTGAACGATCACCTGCGCGACGCGGCCGAGATCGCCCATCGTGCGCTTGTCGCAACGGCGGCGACCTGACAGCGCCACAACAAAGAAACACGCCTGCTTTCCCTTGACGGCACCGGGTGGCGCCGCGATCCTTCGATGAAATGCACACCGGGCCCAAAGGCCCCGGTTCACAGAACGAGGCAAGGATGGGCAAATTTCGTTTCAACCCCGATGCGCGGTATCGGATGCCGGTGATCTTCGGCCCGGTCGTCGGTCCCCGGCAGGCGCCGGATCTGGGGCGATATGACCCGTCGACATCCCCCTATACGGTGACAACGGTTCGTTTCCGCACGGACCCCGAAGCCATCGACGCGCTGCTGCCCGAACGGTTCACGCTGGACGGCGAGGCGGTCGTCACGCTGGAACATACCGTTCTGACCAACCTCGGCTGGTTGGCGGGCCGGGGTTATACGATGCTGGGGGTCAAGTTTCCGGTGCGCTTCGACGGGCGCGACGGGGCGGTGCGCGGTGACCTGCTGGCGGTGCTGTGGGAAAACCTCACCGCGCCGATCCTTTCGGGGCGCGAGGAACTGGGTTTTGCCAAGATCCACTGCGACTTGCCCGAGGCGCAGGAACACGGCAACCGCCGTATCTGCCGCGCCAGTTGGGACGGGTTCGAGTTCCTCGAAATGACGCTGGACGATCTGCACGACGCCCCCGTGCCGCCAAGTGCGCCACGCGACGGTATCCTGCATTACGGCTATCGCCCGCCGCTGGTGCCGGGGCGACCGCATGACGATGGGGTGCAGGTCATGCTCAGCCCCACGACACCGGCCCCGACGGTGCAAAGAAACCGCGCAGGGATCGCCGGGTTGACGATCCGCCGCGCCAGTTTCGAGCAGCTTCCAACCATGTTCCACATTGTCAATGCGCTGGCAGACCTGCCCCCTCACGAGATGCTGGGCGGTCGGGTCTGGCACGGAACCGGCAAGACCGACCTGAGCGAACAACGCCCGTTGTTCTGACCCGCGCCGGCGTCAGCTGTTGGGGCGCACCCGCGCTGCGGTCTTGTTGCCGAACGCCTCGAGACGTGCGCGGGCGGGCGCTTGGGTGTTGACGATCCCGGCGACGCAGGCCTCGGCATAGGCGGCGTCGAGGGCCGACATGTTCTGCATATGGCTGATCGCCGAGCAGATCGCGAAGTTGGTCAGCGGCAGGTTCTGTGCCGCGCGCTGCGCCAGTTCCAGCGCCTTGTCGAACGACGACCCTTCGACGCGGTATTGCGCCAGTCCGATGTCGATGGCTTCCTGCCCCTGATAAACGCGGCCGGTCAGCATCATGTCGATCATCCGCGCCTTGCCGACCAGATCGGCCACGCGGATCGTCGCGCCGCCGCCGGTGAACAGGCCGCGCTGACCCTCGGGGAGGGCGAAATAGGTGCCGGCATCGGCCACCCGAACGTGCGCCGCGCTGGCCAGTTCCAGCCCGCCGCCGACAACCGCCCCTTTGAGCGCGGCGATCACCGGAACCCCGCCATATTCCATCTTGTTGAAGGCTTCGTGCCAGCGCAGGCAAAGCTGCCAGAAATCCTCGGGGGCGCGGTCTTCGCGATGGTGTTCGACAAGGTCGAGACCGGCGCAGAAGTGATCGCCCTTGGCTGCCAGAACGATCGACCGTGCCCCGGCAGTGCGCGCGCCCGAAAACAGCGTCACCAGTTCTTCGACCGTGGCAGCGTTCAGCGCGTTGCGCTTTTCAGGACGGTTCAGCGTCACGACCCAGACGCCGTCGTCGTGGCGGTCAACCAGAAGGTTTTCGAAATCGGTCTGCATGGCGGGGCCTTTCCAAGAAAATGAGTCGCGCGCGACCCTACTGCATTTCTCGGCGGGGGCCGAGGTGTCGCTGCGTCACATCGCGCGCCGATGGGCGGTCAGAGGAACGGCAGTTCGCACAATGTCCCGCGGTGGGTTGCGCCGCCGATGATGCAGTCGACGGTGTCGCCGACGTTCAGCGAGCGGGCAACGATGGCGAAGCCGATGTTCTTCTCGAGCCGGTACGAGAAGGCGACGTTGGTCAGATCGCCGATCTTGTGCCCGCCCTGATGGATCGGGTTCCAGGTGAAGCCCGGCGCGATGGGGGCGTCGCCTTCCAGCACCAGACCCAGCGTGTGGCGCTTGGGCCCCTCGGCCGCGATCTGGCGCAGCGCCTGAATGCCGATGGTGTCGTCGGGCACGTGCAGGTCAACGTATTTGCCCATGCGCACTTCGAAAGGGTTGGTCGTTGTGTCGCTGTCGCCGCCGTATGACACCAGCCCCGATTCGATGCGTTCGCACCAGTTGGGGTTGCCTGGTCCGATGCCCCAAGGCTGGCCCGCCTCGCGCACGAGGTTCCACAGCTGCGTGCCCTTCGAGCCGTCGCGCAGATAGAGTTCGAACCCGCCCTGCTTGGACCAGCCCGAGCGCTGCACGACCAGCGGAATGCCGTCGATCTCGGCTTCCTTGAACCAGAAATACTTCAGCTCGCGGACCCAGTCGCCAAAGATATGCGCGATCACGTCTTCGGCCTTGGGGCCCTGCACCGCGAGGGGCGAGACATCGGGTTCGCTGACCTCGACGTCCAGCCCGCGTTCCGACGCGATGGCCTGCGCCCAGAACCAGATGTTGGAATCGGCGATCGACAGCCAGAACAGGTCATCCGCCAGTTTCAGGCAGATCGGGTCGTTGATCAGCACGCCGTGGTGATTGCACAGAGGCACGTATTTGCCTTGGCCCACCTTCTGCTTGGACAGGTCGCGCGGCGCGAGGATCTGCGCAAGGCGCGCCGCATCGGGACCCTTCAACTGAACCTGACGTTCCACGGCCACATCCCACTGGCTGACACCGTTGATCAGGCGCCAGTATTCTTCTTCGGGATGGCCATACGAGGTGGGCATCAGCATGTGGTTATAGGTGGTGAACGTCTTGACCCCCTCTGCCACCGTAGCATCGAAGAAGGGCGAAGGCCGCAGACGGGCCGAGGGGGTGATGCCGAACATGCGCGGTCCTCCGGTTCAGATGGGGCAGGGGGTTCGCGCCAGTAACCACGGCGGGGCACCGCGCGACAAACAACGAATATCGGGGCAATGACCCCGTTCGCGGAATGCCTCCCTGAGGAATGCTTGTCGGGCGGGCGGGGGCTTTGCTATGACGGGGGGCCGCCGATGAAAGGCCAGTGATGACCCAACCGTTGCCGCCGCTTACCTGGTTGCGCGCCTTCGAGGCGGCGGCTCGGCATCTCAGCTTCACGCTGGCGGCGGATGAACTGCATCTCACGCAGGCCGCAATATCCAAGCATGTCCGGTTGCTCGAACATTATCTGCGCGAACCTTTGTTCCAACGGCTCCCGCGGTCACTGGCCCTGACGCCGTCGGGCGCGGCCTATTTGCCCAAAGTGCAGGATGCCTTCGCCCGTCTGGGTGCAGGCACCGCCGAAGTCTTCGGCGCGCGGCGCGGCGACATGCTGACGGTGCGCGCCCCCGTTGGATATGCCGTCACATGGCTGGCACCGCGGTTGCACGCCTTTTGCGCGGCAAACCCCGACGTTGCCTTGCGCATCGTTTCTTCGGTGTGGAACGAGGATACCGAGGGGCTGCGGCACGATCTCGATATCCTCTATGGGGTAGGGCGCTGGCCGGGGCATCGGGTAGAGCGGCTGACATGGGAGCAGGTCGAACCCGTGTGCGCGCCTTCGGTGGCGTCGCGGCTGTCGGTTCCCGATGATCTGGCCCGGGAAACGCTGGTGCATGTGATCGGCTATCAGGAAGGCTGGGCAACGTGGTTGGCGGCGGTGGGAGCCCGGGCGCCCGATGCCGGTGGTGGCCTGCAATTCGACACCACGGCCATGGCCCTTGCGGTTGCCGCAGCCGGTGGGGGGGTTGCGTTGGGGCGCAGTTCGATGGTGCAGACCGACCTTGCGTCTGGCCGACTGGTGGCGCCTTTCGGGATGCCCGTGACCGTCGAAGAGAGCTTCTGGCTTCTGTCCAATCCCGAAGGCCGCGAGCATCCACACGCCGCCCTGTTCCGCGACTGGCTTCTTGCCGAGGCGCGGCGCTAGGCTTCGGCGACGACGCGGTTGCGCAGCACGCCGATGCCGGAAATCTCGACCTCGCACAGATCCCCGTCGCGCAGCCAGATCGGCGGGGTGCGCCGCGAGCCCACGCCACCCGGCGTGCCGGTCACGATGACATCCCCCGGCACCAGCGGGATCATCGTCGAGGCGTAGGCGATGATCTGCGGGATGGGCGTGATCAGCAGTTTCAGCGACGAGTCCTGCAAGACTTGCCCGTTAACCCGCGTTTGCAGATGCAGGGTCGACGGGTCGGGGATCTCGTCGGCGGTGACCATCCAGGGCCCGAATCCGCCGGTGCCCATAAAGGTTTTTCCGGGCAGATACTGTGCGGTGTGGCGTTGATAATCACGCACCGATCCTTCGTTATAGCAGGCATACCCCGCGACATGGCTCAGGGCATTATCAACGCTGATCCGCCGCCCGCCTTTCCCGATGATCAAGGCCAGCTCGCCTTCGTAATCGAACATGTCCGATTCCCGGGGTTTGATCATCGGTTGGTTGTGCCCCACCTGGCTGGCGGGATAACGCGCGAAAAGGGTAGGGTGGGGCGTTTCGACATTGCCGGTTTCCTCGACATGGTCGCGGTAGTTCAGGCCCACGCAATAGATCTTCTCAGGGTTCGGAATGACCGGCGCATGGTCAACCGCGTCAAAGGCGTAATCCACGGGAAACCCCGCACAAGCGCGCGCGCTGTCCAGCGCATCGGCGGCCAGCAAGTCGCGCAGCGACGCGAAACCCAGCCGGCGGCCAAGATCGACGATGCCGCTCTCGGTCACGAGGCCAAAGCTGGCGCGGCCGTCGGCGATGAAAGAGCACAGCTTCATGATCGGGTCTCCTGCTGGGTCAAGTTGTCGGGCCGCCGGGTCTATGTCCGAGGGTCAGGGTTTCGTGCCACGAAACCCGCACCCGCGTCCAGCGTGGCGGTGATTGCAGCCGGTCCCCTTGCGAACGGGGTGTTTCGCATGGGGCATCTTGCGCGATCTGTTCAAAGTCCGCACAACAAGGTTCGTATCGCGAACAAAATTCGGATTTCGCACATATTCGGTTGCACCGGGTCGCGTGCTGGCGGTTCATCACTTCGCAACTGACCCGCCCGTCCAAAGCCGCCCCAGACAGGAGACTGCCGACATGGCCAAATACCTGAACATCGAGAACTCGGCCGAGGCCGTCATCGCGCGGATCAACGACGACGAATGCGCGCCGCGCTTTCGGCAGATCATGGAATCGCTGATTACCCATCTGCATGGCTTCATCAAGGATGTGGAACTGACGCAGGAAGAATGGGAAATCGCGATCGATTTTCTGACCCGCACGGGACAGAAATGCAGCGACGAGCGGCAAGAATGGATCCTCATGTCCGATACGCTGGGCGTGTCGATGCTGGTCGACGCGCTGAACAATCAGCGCCCTGCGAACGCGACACAGACCACTGTGCTGGGCCCGTTCCACGTGGTCGGGGCGCCCGAGTTGCCGATGGGCGCGAATATCTCGCTGGATGGGGTGGGTGAAAGCTGCCTTTTCGAAGGGCGCGTTCTGGATACGAACGGCAATCCCGTCGCGGGCGCCCGACTGGATGTGTGGTCGGACAATGCCGACGGGTTCTATGACGTGCAGCAGCCGGGCATTCAGCCCAAATGGAACAATCGCGGGATTTTCACCACCGGGGCCGATGGCGCTTATCATTTCGTCGGGATCAAGCCCGTGTCCTATCCGGTGCCTGTCGATGGCCCCGCGGGCGAAATGCTGACGGGTATGGGCCGTCACCCGTTCCGTCCGGCGCATACGCATCTGATTGTCACCGCGCCGGGGTATCAGAAACTGGTGACGCATATCTTTGTCGGCGACGACCCCTATATCGACTCGGACGCGGTGTTCGGCGTCAAGGAAACGCTGATGGCGCCTTTCGCCCGCACCGAAGGCGGGGCGACCGCGTGGATCTGCCCCTTCGACATCGTCCTTGCGCCAGCGGTGGGATGACAGGCCGGACGGGTGATCCATAAAACCAATAAGGAATGTTATGTAAAATGATGGCAGCGTTCCGTGCTGTCGAGCAGGGCGTCGATTTGGCAGAACATCACCGACGCCGCGACAATCTTCTTTGGGCGGCCAGCAATTCGTCCAGTGTCGGTGGACAGTGGGAAAAGCGATAGTCCCAGCCATCCTTCGAGCGCTTTGTTTTCAACCCCTGACGCGTCAGCCAGAAGATGAGCCGGCACCGGTCCTTCGGATGGGTTTCCATCCATGTCTTCAGCGCTTCCTGCTGAATGAGGATGCTTTCGCGAAAACCGTATCGCTGATCGCCGCAGTTGTGCCGCCGAACCAGCCAATCATGGATCAAGGCAACGGCGGGATAGCTGTCGGGTTGCAAGAGTCGCCCGATGCGCAGAAAACGCGGGATCGTCCCCAAGTCCGAGAAGAACGTGCCGGGTTCGACGATCTCGCCGTTGTGGCGAACAAATCGCATCGGCCGACCTTCCCGAGCGGTATAAAGATACCAACCCTGCTGCTCGGTCGGTGTCAGCGTCGCAAGCAGGTCGTCGGCATTCTCGAAGACGCCCGTCTTCGTGTCATCATAGCCCGGAAAGCGCATTTTGGTGTGTGGATCCGTCATGCAGGGATGCTATCGCCGGATAGAGGCCACGGCCATCATTCTTGTTCGCCCGTGGCCACAAACCGGACCCAGTCGCCCAGCGGCGCCCGGGCTGTCCTGAGCGCGTTTTCCGGCGCTGTGACGTCTTCATGTCCCAGTGCAATCCCGCAGGCCAGAACTTCGTCGCGGCTCATCCCGATTTCAGGGCGGATCTCTTCGTGGAACGGGGCAAAGGCCGCCTGCGGACAGGTCGCAAGCCCGCGTGCCTGAGCAGCGATCAGCAACGTCTGCATGAACATCCCAAGGTCGATCCACGACCCGGTTTCCAGCTGGCGCGAGATCGTGATGAACAGGCCCACCGGCGCTCCGAAGAAATCATAGTTGCGCTGGAAATGGGCGCGCATACCGGACACGTCACGCCGATCAATTCCCAACAGGCTGTATAAGACGGTGCCCAACTGCCGACGACGGCTGAGATACGGCTCCGAGAACCGGGCAGGATAATACCGATAGTCGGTCCATTGCGCGCGCTCGGGGCGCGGATACGCGGCATCGATCCGGGCCGCGATCCGGGCGATCGTGGGCCGTTGAACGACATACACCGACCACGGCTGCATATTGGTCCCCGAGGGCGCCCGGGCAGCAACTTCGAGGATCTCGGCAATGACGTCAGGGTCGACGGGCGTGTCGGTAAAGGCCCGAACCGAACGGCGCTGGCGCACGACCGCGTCAACCCAAAGGCGCGCCTGAGGGTCAACGAAATCGCGTGCCGCAAGCGCGGCGTTTAGGCGTTCGGCTTTCATCGTGTCATTGCCTTCCCCGGTGATTCAATCGGCCAGTTCCAGATGCTCCATTCTGAACCCCTCGATCTCGTCGTGATTGATCGATTCGGCATGTGCATGGACATTGGCGGCCAGTGTTGCCTCGTCGTTGAAAAGCAACGCCCATTCCGCCAGCCGCAGATACAGGACGATGCCTTGCTGGGCCCCCAGAACTAGGTCGTCGACATCCGCAGTCTCGAGCGGCGCGTTGACGATTGCCTCAATGATTTGGTCGCCGTGCGGCAGCGTTTCGTGCTGATGGAGAACAAGAAACTTGGTATTCTCCCGGGTCAGGAAAGGCGCAGAAAGCGCTTCTTTCACCAAAGGACGCGCGGGACCGGCCGAGATATTCTCGAGGATGATCGCCGTTCCGACGCGGATAAAGGGGTTCGTGTCGGTGACCTTGTCGAAATAGGCGTGCCACAAGGCGACATCGAAGGGCATCGGCAAGATGGGCAGGTTCAGCGCCTTGAGATCCGACGCCGCCACGAGGTAGTGCAGTTCCTCTTCATTGGCAAAGTTCACGAAGAACTTTCGCAAGGGGCGCATCCGCGACAGTCTGCGGCTTGCAGCGACACGCATGAAATAGGTCTGAACGCCCCGAGTCATGTGGTATTCGAACGTCAGAAACCGCTGATATGCCGTCATCTTGTCGTTGCCCGACGCCATGTAGCGTTTCAACACATCCGCGAACAGCGATTGCCCTTTCAGGATGAGGGCGTCGATTTCGGCAAAGCTGCGGTCATCCTTCCAGCGGGTCTGTCTGTCGGTCATCGTGTGCATCTCCTTGATGATCATTCAGCTTTGGGTTCGTTGGCGGGGCGCCGCCGATTTCGGCAATCACCCTGTCGTTGACGGCGACCAGCGGGCTCTTGCTCCGGACGAGGTTTTCCCTGTCCCAGATATCCATGGCCATGACCTTCTGTTCGCCCGAGAACCGGCACTGATACGCGTCGATTGGCGCGAAGCCGATTTTCGAAAAGAACTTGGCATGCAGCGGCGAGCAGGTCAGAAATCCGAAACGCTTCTCGCATCGCATCGCGATTTCATAGTTGAGCTGGAACAAGGCGAACACCTCGCGAAAGCCCGCCTTCTGGGCCCGCGGGGTGAAGAACCGTGTCATCAGGACATCGCGCGCGCTGACGCGTCCGGCCAACAGCGGCTGCAGATCGACGTAATTCGCGTTGTTCAGTGCGCTTGGGGCGGATTGCATACGGATCGCGTACAGAACCTTTCCGTCACGCTCGAACCACGAATGCGTTGCGTCGAAATCGCAAGGCTCGACGAACAATTCCCCTTGGGGATCCAGATTGGCATAGCGCCGCTGACTGTCCTTCAGGAAGACGTCCCCGCGCATCTGAAGATAGCGTTGCGCCTGTTCGGGCGTTGACAGGATTCGCGCTTCGCCGTTTCGCAGACTGTCAGGGATCGAATGTTCGTTCAGGAACAGCGCCTGCCCTTGCAGCAGCTGGTCAGCAAGGGACGTGTCGCAAGCGGATGACGTCGGCAGGCAGTCAAGATTCATGGCGAGGACCGACCTTTGAGTGGTTCAATCTCGTAAGTCGGGTCGCCTGCGCGGCGCATACCGCAAATGCTGTATCGCTTGTGATTCAGGTCGCGGTCTCGAAGGCCTCGCAAAGGAAATTCACCATGTCCTGCGCATGGGTGATCCCGGGCGCCCCGGCCCCTTCGGGGATTGGCCACAGCGCGACCTTGTCCGGATAGGCGTCGCGAAACCGCGCATAGATCGCGGGGATCATCACCGGATTTCGGACACCGTGAACGATCGCGATGGGTGCTTTGCAGTCGTCGATCCACGCGCTCCAGTCGATGCCCATGAACATGAAATCGGACTCGTCGCGTTTGTTGCCCAGTGTGTACTGCGAATCCATTGCAAACTGCAGTTCGCGCAGGTTCTCTGGGCGCAATGCGGTCTCCTTGTCCATCGGAATGGCCGAGAATTGGGCCGAGATGAATCGGCGCGCGCCGACCAATCTGACATGAGCCTCGGTCGCTTTCAGGATCAGGCGGAGCATCTTTGGCGAAATCCATGCCGCCCGCATCAAGGCTTGCAGCGCCGGGATCGCGTCGCCCTGATCCTTGCGAAAGAACCGGCGCGGCATGATGGGAGAGTTGAGCACGACGCGACGCAATGACGCCGGGAAATGCGCGCCGAGATAAACCGACATCGGCGAGGACAGTCCCGATCCGAACAGGACGAATTCGCCGATATTCAGCGTTCGCAGGACCGCCGCCACATCCTCGGTGTGGCACTGTTCCTTGGTCATCCCGGCCGGTGTCGGATCCGTCGCCGCGATCCCTGGCCGCGCAACCGAAATCATCTTCAATCCGGCGTCAAAGAACATCTTCTCGATTTCGGCCGAGAAGGTATAGGACAACACATCCGATGGATGGATGACCACCCTGCCTTCAGGGTGACCCGCGACATAGAATTCGACCGCGCGGCCCCCGGCAACGGGGATCAGGAACTTCCGACGATACGGGTGTTCGAAGACTGGCCGCAGTTCTTCGATCTCGCCCAGAAACGACGACAGGCCCAGCACGACACGAACCAGCGCCGCTTGTGACTTCACGCCGAACTTCGACAAGATCGAATTGAATTGCGTGCGAACGGTGGCCAGTGATCGGCCCCGCGCTTCCGAGATTTCGGCGAGGGACGATCCTTTGAGAAACTCGCAAAGAACCGTGATTTCAGCCTCGGTCAGGTCATTATAGCGGCCAATCTCGCGGGCGACCTCGACACTCAGCCGGGGATCGATGACGAACATCACGGTCAGGCCACGTTGCCCCCCCACGTCGATCAAGGCGACGGTAAGCTCGTTCTCCTGTTCGCCAGCGTAACCGCGCAGAAGCCGGACCCCGGAATTGCTGCCGGCAGGCGAAGGGTTCTTGATTGCTTCTTCAAGGGACTCGCCCTTTTCAAGCGCAATCGACAGTTTGCTTACGGGCTCGTCGACGGAAATTGACAGGTCCTGACGCGCACGGGCATTCATGTCATAGACGGTAGCATCTTTGCGGATCAGCAGCGCGGGATTGTGAAACTGCCCCAAAAGGCGCCGCAAATCGATATTCGACTCGAAACGTTCGCCGACGGTGCGCAGCGAGTCGATGGCGGTCTCCAGTTCGCCATCAAGTTCGACTCCATCCGCTTCCTGATAGCTCGCCCGCCAAAGCGCTGCGATTGCGTCATCACGAGACGGGTCTTGTGACACTGTTCGCAACAGGCCGGGCAGAAACGGTTCTTCTTTCACGCGTGGTTTCCTCTGTCGGTCGTCGCGCTGCAAGGCGGTCTGGGCCGGCCGGTGCGTGCATCAGTTTGGGCGGAACAATCTGAAAGGCGCTGACGCGAAAGCTTCCTTCAAAAGGTTGCAGGTTGCCTAGAACGGACTGATTACTGGGCACGATAACAATGGGTTGGGCATAAATATACGGCACGGCGCGGCCCCGTCGCGCAGAAACTAACCCTATCGGTGCGTGAGTACAGTCGCCAACCCGACGCCGTTTGCAGTTCCTTTGGTTCTGTCGAAGGAAGCCGTGGAATCAAGGGGTTCCCCGTTCTGCCGCCCCCTCCGCCCCTGCCCGCGTCAGTGTCGCGGTTCGCGGGGTTCGGCGCGCATCCTTGTTTTCAGTTCGGCTTCCCACCTGTCGATGTTCTCGCGGATCAGGATCGAATAGGCGCTGTTCTCGCTGTGCGGGTCGTCGCTTTCGATGAACGCCTGCGCCGTCTCGATCATGGCCTGACGGTCGTGTTCCTCGAAGACACCGATCAACCGCTCGGCTTCGTCGCGCGGATGTCCGAGGGCCTCGAAGGCCGACCGCGCGGCGCGGATCGAGCTGTCGTACGTTTCGCGGATGATGTCGCGGCAACCGGCGGCCCACAGGTCATAGACGTGCCATCGGTCAATCGCCCGGGCCACCACGTGAACGCCGGGATGGTGTTCATGCATATGACGCGCAAGTTCGGTCGCGGCGTCCTTGTTGTCGATGGCGATGACGAACACCTTCGCCTCGTCTATGCCAGCCGCATGCAGCAGATCGGGCCGTGTCGCATCGCCGAAATAGGCGCGCAGACCGAAGCGGCGCAGCATCGCAAGCTGCTCGTTGCTGTAGTCGATCACCGTGGTCTGATAGTCTGCGGCCTGAAGGGCGCGGTTGACGATGCCGCCAAACCGCCCGTGCCCGGCGATGATGATCTTGGCGCCCGCTTCGATCTCGTCCGCGGGGCGTTCCTGCTGGCGCGAATAACGCGGGGCGATCAACCGGTCATAAATGATGAAAAGCGCCGGCGTCAGCAGCATCGACAATGCCACCACCAACAGCAGGATATCGGCCACGGGCTGCGGCACCACGGCATTGGCAACCGTGAACGACACAAGCACGAACCCGAACTCGCCGGCCTGCGCAAGCCCCAGCGCAAACAGCCATTTGTCGCCCCCGGCCAGCCTGAACATCCGGCCGATCCCCAGCATCACCGCGCATTTCAGCGCGATTAGGCCGAGGGTCAGCCCGATGACGCCTGCAAGATTCTGGCTCAGAAGGCCGAAATCGATGCTGGCGCCGACAGTGATGAAAAAGACCCCCAGAAAGATGCCCTTGAACGGCGCAATGTCGCTTTCGAGTTCATGCCGGTATTCGCTGTTCGCCATGACGACGCCCGCCAGAAAGGTTCCAAGCGCCGGCGACAAGCCCACCATCGTCATCAGCAAGGCGATGGCGATCACCATCATCAGCGCCGTGCTGACGAACAACTCGCGCAGACGCGCCCGGGCGACATAGCGAAAGATCGGGCCGGTCAGATACCGACCCCCAAGGATCACGAGGCCGACCGCAGCCAGCGTTACCAGCGCCGTCTGCCACCCGGCCAGCCCTTCGACCATGTTCAGGTTCAGGCCCCCGTCACCATGACCCCCGCCATGCGCATCCCCATGCGCGAGGGCGGCGGTCAATTCCGGCAGGGCCAGCAAGGGCACAAGCGCCAGCATGGGAATGACGGCAATATCTTGAAACAGCAGGACGGCGAAACTTGCTTGCCCGCCATCGCTGCGCATCAGGCCCTTCTCATTGAGGGTTTGCGTGACGATCGCGGTCGACGACAGCGCAAAGATCAGCCCGATTGTCAGCGCGACAGACCAAACCTGACCGATCAGCATCGCGACGCCCATCACCGCCAAGGCCGTGACCGCGATCTGCAATCCGCCCATCACGAAAATCCGCGACCGCATCGCCCAAAGCACCTTGGGCTGCATTTCCAGCCCGATGAGGAACAACATCATCACAACGCCGAATTCGGTGAAATGCTGGAGGCCAACGACATCGACGCCGGCCCCATGCAGCACCGGCCCGATGGCGATCCCGGCCAGCAGATAGCCCAGAACCGACCCGAGGCCGAAGCGCGACGCCAGCGGCACGGCGATCATCCCGGCGAGGAAAATCGTGAAGGTGATGAACATGAATTCGCCGGTCATGGTGGGGGTCTTTCATCGTTGGATCAGGACGTTCGCGCCCGGTGATGTCCGGGGGCGCCGTCGATCGTCGCGCGGTTTATCGCCCAGAACCATGGGTAACCCGGTCCAGGCCATAAATCACGCCCAAAACACGCAAGCCGCAGATGACTGATTGGCCGGAAAGACAGGGGCACGCGACGAGGAACGCGACCGTCCCTTCAGGGCAGTGCGCGCAGGGTGCCGTAAGCCTCGCGGAAAGCCTGATACCCGGCTTCGAAACTCGGGCGCAGGCGGGCGTCGGGTTCGATCCGTTCGCAAGCCTCGGGCGGGACGATCACCGACTCGGGCGGCAGGCCGGTCGCCGCGATCCGGGCAAGGCGCGCCGCGCCGAACGCAGCCCCAAACTCGGCGCTTTGGGGTCGCAACAGGGGCACGTCGAGGATAGTCGCAAGCAGCCGCAGCCAATAGTCCGAGGCCGCGCCCCCACCAATGGCATACAGCGGGGCAAGAGGGGCGCCGGCAGCGCGCAGCGCCTCGGCGCTGTCGCGCAGTCCGAAGGCGACGCCCTCCAGAACGGCATGGGTCAAGTCCTGCGTGTCGGTCGCGACCTCGAGCCCGGTAAAGGCCCCCCGAATGGCCGCATCGTTATGCGGGGTGCGTTCGCCCGCCAGATAGGGATAGAACCGGGTTCGCCCCGGCTTGCGCAGACTTTGCCCGAGGGCCGCGACGAGCGCGGCGGGCGCATGCCCGCACAGACGTGACAACCAGTTGAGGCTGTCTGTTGCGGAAAGCATCACGCCCATTTGGTACCACCGCCCCGGCACCGCGTGGCAAAAGGTGTGAATCGCCGTTTCGGGCCGTGGGTGACAGCCATCGCGCGCGACCAGCAAGACACCCGAAGTGCCCAGCGAAACGAACCCCTGCCCCTCGGCCAGCGCGCCGATACCACAAGCGGCTGCGGCATTGTCGCCTGCCCCGCCCGCGATCACGACATCGCCCGCTAGACCCCAACGCGCGGCAAGTTCGGGCCTGAGGGTCGCGGCGGGCTGGCATCCATCGACCAACCGGGGCATCTGGTCGGGGCGCATCGCCCCGGCCGCGAGCAAGTCGGGCGACCAGTCGCGCGTCTGCACGTCCAGCCACGAGGTGCCCGATGCATCCGAACGATCCGAGAAATATGCGCCCGACAGGTAGAGACCCAAAAACGCCGCCGGCAGAAGCACGCGCGCGGTGCGGGCGAAGACCTCGGGTTCGTTGCGGCGGACCCATTCCAGCTTGGGCGCGGTAAAGCCGGGAAACACGATGTTCCCCGACTGTGCGCGCATCACGGGCAGCGCATCCATCTGCGACGCTTCGGCATGGCTGCGGGTATCGTTCCACAGGATGCACGGCCGCACGGGCGTGCCGACCTCATCAAGAAGCGTCGCGCCATGCATATGGCCCGCCACCGCAATGGCCTTGAGCCCGCCAAAGGCCGGGTGCGCTGCGCGCAATTCGTCGATGGCACCATCCAGTGCCATGACCCACGCGGCCGGGTCCTGTTCGGCCCAGCCGGGATGTGGGCGCGCGACCGTCAAAGGGCGTTCGGTCGATGCCAATGGGTTGCCATCGTCGTCGGTCAACAACAGACGGATTCCCGAGGTGCCCAGATCAACGCCGAGGTAACTCATGTCCTAGGGGGCCCGGTAGGCTTGCAGTGCCGCTTCGCTGCCCTCGTCGCGGATCAGGGCGAACCAATGGGCAAATGCCTGCGCAAAGCCGGGATCATCGGCCAGCGAACCATAATATTGCCGTTGTTCGAGCCACGCTTGCGGATCGTCTTGCGCGGTCTTGGCCGCAGCGTTCAGCGCGGGCCAGTCAGGGTCGTTCGGTTCGATGGGCGTGCCATCCTCGCGCGTGCCCAGACACATCCGCGCCCAAAGGGCCTGCGCCAGCGCAAGACCGTTTACGGGCATGCCCGCCGACAGACCGTCGCGGACCGACGGCAAGAGGAACCCGGTGTGGCGCGAGGACCCATCGAACGCGACACGCCGCGTGGTATCGACGATCATCGGGTTCGAAAAGCGCCGGATCAACAGATCAAGATAGGCCATCGGGCTGTATCCCGGCACGGGGCGGACATGCGGAATGATTTCCTCGCGCTCGATCCTTTCGAACAGCGCGCGGATCAGCGGATGTTCCATCGCGCCGGCGATGGTCTTGACCGAAAGCAATTCACCGGCATTCGCAATGATCTGATGCCCACCGTTCAGCATCCGGATCTTCATCGTTTCATAGGAATGGACGTTGTCGGCAAAGGCCGCGCCTACCTTGTCCCAGTCGGGACGACCGGCGCAGAAACGATCCTCGATCACCCATTGACGGAAACTTTCATGCGTCACCGGGGCCGCGTCGGCGATACCGAAATGACGGGCCAGCGCCAGTTCCTGCGGTCCGGTCGCGGGAACGATGCAATCGACCATCGCGTTCGGGAAGGTGCACTGCGCATCGATCCAGTCCGCAAGTTCCGGATCGCTCAACCGCGCCAGCGACACGACCGTCTGCCGCAAGATCGCGCCGTTGCCCTGAAGGTTGTCACAGCTTTGGCCGGTGAAAGGGCCAATCCCGGTATCCCGCCGCCGCCGCAGCGCCGCGACCATGGCGCCGAAAGCCGTGCGGGGCGTATCGGGGTTCGCGGCGTCGTGGACGATATCAGGGTGGCCCGCGTCGAACCCCTTGGTGACCGGGTCCAGATAGTATCCGCCTTCGGTTACTGTCAGCGCGACGATGCGGATGTCAGGCTGGGCCATGCGGTCGATCAGGGGGGCGTTGCCCTCGACGATGGGGACGTAATCGATCATCGAGCCGACCACTTCGGCCGATTGTCCGGCAGGATCCAGTTCTATCAGCGTGGTCAGATAGTCCTGCGCCCGCAGTTTTTCGCGCAGCGCGATGTCATAGGGCCGAACGCCCGCGCCGACGATGGCCCAGTCCTGCGCTAGCCCCTGCTGCATCAGGCGGTGCAGATACCAAGCCTGATGCGCCCGATGGAAATTGCCCAGCCCGATATGCACGATCCCCGCCGTCAGCCGCGACCGGTCATAAGTCGGGCGCGCGATTTCGGGCGGCAGCGATGCCAGTGTGGTGTTGTTCAGGTCGATCACGTCAGCCCCATAGAAAGAGTCGTCCATCAGCTCATCCAGTTGCCGCCGTCGACGTTATAGGTCTGGGCGACCACATAGTCGGAATCGGGAGATGCCAAGAAAATCGCCATGCCCGTCAGGTCTTGGGCGGTTCCCATGCGGCCAAAGGGGACAGCGGCCCCAACCTCGCGCTTTTTCTGCCCGAGAGGTTTGTTTTCATGCCGGGCAAAGAACGCATCCACGCCGTCCCAGTGTTCGCCATCGACCACACCGGGGGCGATGGCGTTGACGTTGATACCGTGCGCGATCAGGTTCAGGCCCGCCGATTGGGTCAGGCTGATGACGGCGGCTTTGCTGGCGCAATAAACCGCGACCAGCGATTCACCGCGCCTGCCTGCCTGCGACGCCATGTTGATGATCTTGCCGCCCTTGCCGCGTTCGATCATGTGCCGGGCGACGGCCTGCATCATGAACAAAGTGCCCGAGACATTGATATCGAACACGCGCTGATAGTCGGCGCGGGTGATTTCCACGATCGGTGCGGCGGTAAAGATCGCTGCGTTGTTGATCAGGATGTCAATGCTGCCCAGTTCCGCGACAGTTTCGGCGACGGCGGCATCGATGCTGTGCTGCTGCGTCACGTCCAGTTCGACGGCGATGGCCGCGCTGCCGATGGCTGCCGCCGCCTCGCGCGCGCGCGCAATATCGATGTCGGCAATGGCGACGCGCGCCCCTTCGGCGACATAGGCCTGCGCGAAGGCAAGGCCGATACCCCGCGCCGCACCGGTGATCAGTGCCGTTTTTCCATCAAGCCGTTTCATTCGATCCGCTGCCCCTTTGCATCGAAGCGATGCAGATGCGCCGTGCGGGGTGTCAGGTAGACCTGTGCCCCGTATTTCAGCGCCATTTCGCCGGTCGCCCGCACGGTCAGCGGCTGCGACGAGGCGCCCGTCTGAACATGGAAGAACGTGTCCGAACCAAGATGCTCGCTGACGCCGACGGTGCCTTGCCACTGCCCCTCGTTGGTCGAGATATCGATATGCTCGGGACGAATCCCGATCGTGGCAGCACCGTGCCTGGCGGCCTCGGCGCCCTCGATCAGGTTCATGCGCGGCGACCCGATGAAGCCCGCGACGAAGGTGTTGCACGGGCGCTGATACAGTTCCAGCGGGCTGCCGACCTGTTCGATTTTCCCCGCCTGAAGCACGACGATCTTGTCGGCCATGGTCATGGCCTCGACCTGATCGTGGGTCACATAGATCATCGTTGTCGCCAGCCGCTTGTGCAGTTCGCTGATTTCCAGCCGCATGCCGACCCGCAACGCCGCGTCGAGGTTCGAAAGCGGCTCGTCGAACAGGAACGCCGCCGGTTCGCGCACGATGGCGCGGCCGATGGCGACCCGCTGGCGCTGACCGCCGGACAGTTGCCCCGGCCGACGGTCCAGATAGTCGGTCAGGTTCAGAACGGCGGCGGCATTGGTCACACGGCGCTCTTGCTCGGCCTTGTCCATGCCGGCCATGCGCAGCGGGAACGCGATGTTCTTGCGCACCGACATGTGCGGGTACAGCGCATAGCTCTGGAAAACCATGGCCAGCCCGCGTTTGGCCGGCGGAACCTCGGTTGCGTCGACACCGTCGATGGTGATCTGGCCGCTGCTGACATCCTCGAGTCCGGCGATCAGCCGCAACAAGGTCGACTTGCCGCAGCCCGATGGCCCGACGAACACCACGAACTCGCCATCCTCGATGGTCAGGTCCAGTTGCGGGATGATCTCGACATCACCAAAAGCCTTGCGGACTTTCTCAAGCGTAATGCGTCCCATGTGAGGCTCCTTATTTCACCGCGCCGAAGGTCAGGCCGCGGACAAGTTGTTTCTGGCTGAACCAGCCGAGGATCAGGATCGGCGCGATTGCCATCGTCGAGGCCGCGGACAGCTTGGCGAAGAACAGGCCTTCGGGGCTGGAATAGCTGGCGATGAACGCGGTCAGGGGCGCAGCGCCAGCGGCGGTCAGGTTCAGGGTCCAGAAAGCCTCGTTCCATGCCAGAATGAAGTTCAGCAGGATGGTCGAGGCAATTCCCGGGATCGCCATCGGTGTCAGCACATACAGGATCTCGGCTTTCAGACCGGCACCATCCATCCGCGCGGCCTCGAGGATCTCGCCCGGGATCTCGCGGAAATAGGTATACAGCATCCAGACAATGATCGGCAGGTTGATGAGCATCAGCACGACGACCAGCCCGATACGGCTGTCCAGCAGACCCATGCGGATGAACAGCAGGTAAATCGGATACAGCACACCCACCGCCGGCAGCATCTTGGTCGACAGCATCCACAGCAGGATGTCCTTGGTCCGGCGGCTGGGAACGAAGGCCATCGACCACGCCGCAGGCACGGCCACCAGAATCCCCAACAGGGTGGATCCACCGGCGATGATGATCGAGTTCGTCAGAAACTTCAGGTAGTCCGAGCGTTCCTGCACGACCGAATAGTTTTCCAGCGTCCAGTCGAAGAACAGGAAGACGGGCGGGTCGGCCACGGCTTGCCCCTCGGTCTTGAAGCTGGTCAGGATGGTCCACAGGATCGGAAAGAAGATCAGCAGGCCCAATCCCCACGCGAGGACGGTGAAGATGATCTTGCGCTGAGTGGTGACGGCGCGTGCCATGGGGCTCTCCTCAACGGTCCAGGTTCTTGCCGACGATGCGCATCAGGAAGATCGCAACGATATTGGCCAGAATGATTGCATAGACACCGCCCGCACTGCCCAACCCGACGTTCTGCGCGTCGAGGACACGCTGGAAGATCAGGTAGGTCAGCGTCCGCGAACCGAAAGCACCGCCGGTGGTGACGAAAATCTCGGCGAAGACCGACAGCAGGAAGATCGTCTGGATCAGGATCACGATGGTGACGGCGCGGCTCAGGTGCGGCAAGACGATGAAGACGAAGCGGCTGACAACGCCGGCGCCGTCCATTTCGGCGGCTTCCAGCTGTTCGCTGTCCAGCGACTGGATCGCCGTCAGAAGGATCAGCGTCGCGAAGGGCAGCCATTGCCAAGACACGATCACGATCAGTGACACCAACGGCTGATCGCTGAGCCAGACCACGGGATCGGCCCCGAAAAAGCGCCACAGATGGGCGAACAGGCCGTTCACCGGATCCATGAACATGTTCTTCCACACCAGCGCCGACACCGTCGGCATGACGAAGAACGGCGCGATGACGAGAATCCGCACAACACCTTGGCCCCACATCGGCTGATCCAGCAGGATCGCGAGGAAAATGCCAAGGAAGATGGTGATCAGCAGGACGCCCCCGACGATGATCAGCGTCGTCGTCACGCTGGGCCAGAAGGCGCTCGAGGTCACGAACCGCACATAGTTGTCGAACCCGGCAGGACCCAGATCGCCGCCGCGCAGCGGAAGATACTGCCGGAACGAGAACCACAAGGTCATGCACAGGGGCACAAGCATCCAGCCCAGAAGCAGAACAACGGCGGGTGCCATCATGATGCGGGCTGCAGAGCGGGAGTGCTGGGTTGCCATCTGGATAATCCTCTCTCGCGTGGCGGCTGCAAGGCCGCCAAAACGAAGATTGGCTTGAATGTCGCGGGGTTGCCAGTCGGGATTCAGGATCGACCGTCTGGCAAGAGGTGGGGAACGAGGGCAGGCAAACAGGCCCGCCCCCGGCAGAGACCGTCGGATCAGTAACCCGCGGCTTCCATTTCTTCGGACGCGATCGCCTGGGCCCGGGCAAGGGCTTCCTCGACCGTCTGCTGACCGGCATAGACCGCCGAGAACTCTTGGCTCACCTGCGTGGCGATACCGGCGAATTCGGGGATGGCGGCGAACTGGATGCCGACATACGGGACCGGATCAACCGTGGGGTTGTTCGGGTCAGCCGAAAGGATCGAATCCAGCGTCATCTGTGCGAACGGAACCGCCAGATAGTTGGGGTTCTGATACAGCGAGGTGCGGGCACCCGGCGGCACGTTGGCCCAGCCTTCGTTCGCGGCGACCAGTTCGATATACTCGCGTGAGGTGGCCCATTCGATGAACTGACGGGCTTCGTCAGCCTGATCGGTGCCGGCGGGGATGGCCAGCGCCCAAGCCCAGAGCCAGTTCGAGCGGCGACCAAGGCCGTTGTCCGGCGCGAGGGCGAAACCGACATGATCGGCCACTTCGGATTCATTCGGGTTGGTCACGAACGACGCGGCGACGGTGGCGTCGATCCACATGCCGCACTTGCCCTGCTGGAACAGCGACAGGTTTTCGTTGAAGCCGTTGGTGGCATACCCGGCCGGACCGGATTCGTTCATCATGCCGACAAAGAACGACAGGGTGTCGTGCCAAGGCTGCGTGTCGAACTGCGGACGCCATTCTTCGTCGAACCAGCGCGCGCCGAACGAGTTGGACATCGCGGTGATGAAGGCCCCGCCTTCGCCCCAGCCGGCCTTGCCACGCAGGCAGATGCCGTTGATGTCGTTGGCGCGGTCGGTCATGGCGGCCGCGGCTTCGCGGATGAACTGCCACGTCGGCGCGGTCGGCATTTCCAGACCGGCGGCGGCCATCAGGTCGGTCCGGTACATGATCATCGAGCTTTCGCCATAGAACGGCGCAGCGTAAAGCGTGCCATTGTGGCTCAGACCGCCCGCCATGGCGGGCAGGATGTCGGCGGCGTCATAGGCTTCGGACAGGTTGTTCAGCGGAACCAGCCAGTCGTTCGCACCCCAGATCGGGGTTTCGTACATGCCGATGGTCATGATGTCGAACTGGCCACCATTGGTGGTGATGTCGGTCGTGACGCGCTGGCGCAGGACGTTTTCTTCCAGCGTCACCCATTCGACTTCGATGCCGGTGGCTGCGGTGAACTGGTCGGTATAACCCTGCATGCGGATCATGTCGCCGTTGTTGACGGTGGCGATCGTGATCGTATTGGCAAGGGCCACGCCCGATACCAATGCAAGCGCGGTTGACGCAACCAAGGTGCGTTTCAGGTCCATCCTCATTCCTCCCAAGGTTTCTGGATACCTGAACGACCCTAGTCAGTGGCCTTGTGTTGTGTCAATAAAATTTTACGGGCGTAAAGTAATATTGGAGTATCGCGTCAATATTCTCTAGGCCGAGTCCCGCAGGATCAGGGTTCCGTCAAAAAGCGTGGACTCGCGCTTTGCGGGCCGGGTTTCGGTTTCCACCAAGGAAAGCAAGGTGTTGACGCTGGTTTGCGCGATGGCCGCGTAGTCATGCGACACGGTGGTCAGCATCGGGCAGGTGAACCGCGCGAGGGGGTGGTTGTCGTGCCCGGCCACCCGCAACGCGTTCCCCCTGCCCCGCCCGACACGGAACCCGCATTCATAGGCCGCGGCCAGAAAGCCGATGGCCAGACGGTCGTTGCTGCACAGGATGGAATCGGTCGGCAGGCTTCGGCCCTTCAATACGCCCAATCCGCCGCGATAGCCGATCTCTTCCAAGTCCCAGCCCTCGCCTTCGATCTGGATCACCTCGGGCGCCAGGCCGTTGCGATTCATCGCCTCGATATAGGCGTTGCGGCGTTTGTTGGCGTTCGGGTTCGGGGGTGTGCGCATTTCAAGGAAACTCGGCGGCTCGCCGGTTCGGATCATGTATTCCAGAATGATATCCGTTGCTTGCCTGTTGTTGTGGCCGACAAATGCCTCGCCGATGCCGTCAATATTGGCGTCGAAATTGATGGTCGGGACGTCGGCGCAGAAGGCGGCCAAGGCCTCGCGGTCGGAACTGCGCCCCAACGGAGCCAGCAGCACACCCGCAGGCTTGATCGCACGCAGCGCGTCGAGGTTTCCGATCTCCAGCATCGGATCGCCATGCGAGCTGAGCAGGATCGGGCGATACCCCGCATTGATCACAAGGGTTTCGATCTGGCGGGCGATTTCGGCGAAGAACGGATCGGCCAGATAGGGAACGACGATGCCGATATTCTTGGTCAACCGCCGATTCTGGTTCATCGCATAGATGTTCGGGGTGTAGTTGTATTGTTCCAGCGCGGCCTCGATCCGCGCACGGGTCGACTGGCGGACGCTCTCGGGGTCGTTGAAATACTTGGACACCGTCGGGCGGGAGATCCCGCTAACCGTCGCGAACTCCTCCATGTTCCGAATACGGGGTGTGCTCATGGGCCCCTGCCTTTCCACGCGTGATATCGCGACGTCGCGTTAAATTTATCGCGCGATAACAAGTGGAAAGATTACCGAATGCAAGCGCCCTGCGTCAACCCACCCGGGCATGAACCTGCCACCGCGCGCAGGGATCCGAGGTGCCGGTCAGCCGGGTTCGGCCAGAATGCAAGCGGCCCGCTGGCCGGCGCCGACATCGCGCAGCGCGATCCGACCCGTCTTGCAACTCGCTTCGACCAGAGGGCAACGCGGATGGAAATGGCAGCCCGGCGGCGGTGCCAAAGGCGATGGGATCTCGCCCTTGATCGGCGTATGGGTCTGGCGCGAGGCGCTGATGCGCGGCGCAGCCTGCCACAGTGCACGGGTATAAGGGTGCACCGGCGCACCCAGCACTTGCGCGGCCGATCCCTGTTCAACGATCCGTCCCAGATACATCACCGCCACCTGCTGGCTGAGATGACGAACGACCGTCAGATCATGGCTGATGAACAGATACGATAGCCCGCGCTGACGTTGCAGCGTCATGAACAGGTTGATGATCTGTGCCTGAATCGAGACATCCAGCGCGGCAACAGGTTCGTCGCACAAGATCAGGTCAGGTTGCATTGCCAAGGCGCGGGCGATCCCAAAGCGCTGTCGCTGCCCCCCGGAAACCTGGTGCGGGTAACGCTCGGCCAGAACCGGGTCGATGCCGCAGTCGCCGAAGACCTGCCGCAGATAGCTCTCGGCCTCGGACCGTGGGACAATCGCGTGAACCCGCACGGCCTCGGCCAGTTGTGCGCCCAACCTCATCCGGGGGTTAAGCGACGAATAGGGATCCTGAAAGACCATCTGGATCTTCAGTCTTTCGGCGGGGCTCAGGGTGTCGATCGGGCGCCCGCGCACAAGGATTTCGCCCTTGGTGGGGGTAATCAGCCCCGCAACAAGCCGCGCCACGGTGGACTTGCCGCACCCGGATTCCCCCACCAGCCCCAGCGTCTGCCCGGCGTCGAGCCGCAACGAAACATCGTCGACAGCATGCACCTTGCGCGGTTGCCACCGCGTGGCCGACGACACCCGCCGGGCGGCCTGTTCGAGCAGCGTCGCGGGCTGCGCAAAGTCACGCGACAGGCCGCGCAGTTCCAAAAGCGGGGCGGTCATGCGGGCACCTCGGCATTCAGGGGGTGCAGGCACCGCCAAACGCGATCGCCTGCCTTCGTTTCCGGGGGCGTTGCGTCGCCACATCCTGCCCCTGCCCTGTCGCAGCGCGGCCGAAATGCGCAGCCGCGCGGCAAATCGGCCGGAGAGGGCATCAGCCCGGGAATCTGGGCCAGTGCCGAACCCGGTTGGGCATTGTCGGGAATGGACCCCAGAAGGCCCCGTGTGTAGGGATGACGCGGATCACCAAGGACCTGCCCCGCCGGCCCGCTTTCGACGATCCTGCCCGCATACATGACGGCAATGTGGTCGGCGATGCCTGACACCACGGCAAGATCATGCGTGATCCACACCAGCGCGGTGCCGTTGGCCTCGCACAGGACGCGCATCTCGTGCAGGATCTGGGCTTGGATCGTCACGTCCAGCGCTGTCGTCGCCTCATCCGCAAGGATCAGCGCAGGGCGGTTCAGAAGGGCCGTCGCGATGATGATCCGCTGGCGCATCCCGCCCGAAAATTCATGCGGCCAACCGCGCAACCGCTCTTCGGGTGCCGGTATGCCGACTTGGCGCAGCACCTCCAGACAGCGCGCGCGCACAGCCTCGCGCGGCATTCGTGGGTCATGTGCCAGAAGCGCCTCGGCCATCTGTTCCTCGATCCGCAGAACGGGATTCAGCGTCGCCATGGGATCCTGAAAGATCATCGCCATCCGGTTGCCCCGAAGTGCCCGCATCTCGTCCGGACCGAGGCCGACAAGATCGCGCCCCTCGAACAGGATCTGCCCGCCGGATACATGGCCCGGATGCGCCAGCAAGCCCATGATCGCCCGCGCCATCACCGACTTGCCCGATCCCGATTCACCGACAAGCCCGAGAACTTCGCCGGGTTGCAGACGCAGATCCACGCCCTGCAAGGCACGCACGGGCTTGCGGCGCGTCGGGAAGGTCACCTCGAGGCCTCTGACGTCGAGAAGCGGTGCCATCATTGCCTCCGGGTTTTGGGGTTCAGGATGTCGCGCAGATGATCGCCGACAAGGTTGATCGAGAGCACCGTGAACAACAGCGCCAGTCCGGGGAAAATGCTGAGCCAATAGCGACCGGCCTGCAGATAGCCATAGCCGTTGGCAATCAGGAGCCCCAGCGAGGGTTCGGTCAGTGGCAACCCGATGCCAAGAAACGACAGCGTCGCCTCGAGCGAGATCGCATAGGCAACCTGCATGGTGACCAGAACGATCAGCGGCGGGATGCAATTGGGCAGAAGGTGGCGCAGGATGACACGGCTGTGCGAATACTGCAGCACATGCGCGGCTTCGATATATTCGCGGTTCTTTTCGACAAGGGCCTGCGCGCGGATTGTCCGGGCGTAATAGGCCCACTGCACCAGCACCAGCGCCAGAATGATCTTGTCGACGCCGGTCCCGAGGATGGCGACCAGAACCAGAGCGATCAGCATCGCCGGAAAGCTGAGCTGCAATTCCACCAGCCGCATGATCAGCGCGTCGACAACCCCGCCGACATAGGCGGCGACGAGCCCGACCAAGGCCCCCAGAGCGAAGGCGATGAAGGCCGAACTTGCGCCCACCATCAAGCTGGTGCGCAGGCCGAAGAGTATGCCCGACAGGATGTCCCGGCCCTGATCGTCGGTGCCCAGCAGATAGACTGTCCCCGTCCATCCCGCCGATCCGGGCGCCAGATTTCCATCCATGAAATCGAGCTGCGTCAGGTCATAGGGGTCTTGCGGCGCGATCCATGGTGCAAAGAGCGCAAGGACGATCACCAGAACCAGCCCGGCCAATCCGATCACTGCGTAAGGGTTTGCGACGAAGTCGGCGATGAACATGCCCAGCGGGCGGTCTCGGAAGGGGATGCTCATGCCCGGCCCCCCACGCGAATTCGCGGATCGAGGGCGGAATACGCCAGATCGACGAACAAGTTGATCAACACAAAGATGACAACCGTCAGCATCAGATACGCGACCACCACGGGCCGGTCGAGAACCTGAATCGACCTGATCAGCAGATTGCCCATGCCGGGCCATGCGAAGATGGTCTCGGTCACGACGGCAAAGGCCAGAAGGTTGCCGAATTCCAGCCCTAGAACGGTGATCACCGGGATCAGGATGTTGCGCAACACATGGCGGCCGATGATGCGTCGCTCGCTCACGCCTTTGGCGCGGGCAAAGGCGACATAGTCGCTGCTCATGTGTTCCTGCACGCCCGCACGGACCAGCCGCAGGACCAGCGCCAGCTTGAACAGCGCAAGGTTGAACGCGGGCAGGAACAGATGCGTCAGCCCGTCCCATGTCAGAAAGCTGAAGGGCACGCCAAGGATGCTGACGGTCTCGCCCCGGTCGCCTGATGGAAGCCAGCCCAGCCAGACGGACGAGAGCATGATAAGGATGATCCCGACCCAGAAGGTCGGCATCGAGAACAGAAAGATCGACCCCGCCATGATGGTGCGGTCCAGCCAGCTTCCGGGGTGAAGCCCGGCCCAGAGTCCCAAGGGAATCCCAAGGGCCACGGCCATCACCATCGCCGCGACGGCCAGTTCCAGCGTCGCCGGCAGCCGTGTCAGGATCAGGTCCAGCGCCGGTTCGTTATAGACAAAGCTGCGTCCAAGATCGCCCGCCACCGCGCGTTCGAGAAACGCGAAATACTGCTGATACCATGGCAGGTCGAGGCCCAGTGCGCGGATCGCGGTCTCGCGTTCCAGAGGGGTCGCGGCGGGGTCGATCATCACGTCGACGGGGTTGCCGATCGCGAAGATACCCAGAAAGACAAGAAACGACATGACCAGCAGCACGGCAACGCTCTGAATCAGTCGCCGGCCGAGGAAAGCCAGCATGAGCAACCCTTTCGATCAGGCGAGGGGCGGCCAGCAGGCCGCCCCGGCGAGTTTCAGCGTGTGCCGATCTCGCTCAGCACCGTATAGTTGTCCGCGCGCGGAGACATGGTGATCCCTTGCCGGGCGGCCCAGAAGTTCATCTGGAAATGGATCGGGATCACCCCGAACCGTTCCCCGATGACATATTCTGCCGCCGCTGCGACCTGAGCGTTGCGCTCGGTCTCGTCCAGCACTTGCATCGCTGCACCGATCATTTCGTCAAAGCGCGCATCCGAGAAGCGCCCGCGGTTGGCTCCACCATGGCCAAGCTCGCTGTTGTGCGTCCGCAACAGGGAATCCAGCGTCGAGCCCTGCTCGCCGGTGGACGAGCCCCAGCCCAGCAGCATGACCGAGTATTCGAGGCGCGTCGCAGCACCGAAATAGGTCGAGGCGGGCTCGACCGAGACTTCGGTCCGGATACCGATCCGCGACAGGTTCTGTGCGACCGCCTGAGCGATCCGCTCGTCGTTGACATAGCGGTCGTTCGGGCCGTTCAGGGTGATGGCGAACCCGTCCGGATAGCCTGCCTCTGCCAGCAAGGCACGCGCACCGTCGGGATCGAAGGCTGTCGCCGCCAGCGTATCGGATGCGCCGGCGAACCCGGGGGCCAGCATCTGTCCGGCGGGCGTCGCAGCGCCGTCCATGATGACCCGCGCGATGGCTTCACGATTCAGGGCCATCGACATTGCCTGACGCACCCGCACGTCGCGCAGCGGGTTGGCGATTTCGCTGCCATCCAGACCACGCACAAAGGGCGAAATCTCGCGGTCACTGTCCATGTGCAGATAGACGGCAAGGTTGGACGGGGTTTCGAACACGTTGAAAGCAGAGTTGGCGCGGGTGCTGGCGATATCGGCGGTTGGCAGCCCGTCGATCAGGTCGACGTCGCCCGACAGCAAGGCGGCGAGGCGGGCAGCGTCATTCGGGATGGGGCGCACCACGGCATCGGCGAACGCCGGAGCCCCGCCCCAGTAATCGCTGTTCGCGCTCAAGACCATCGGGTCGCCGGGTGCCCATGAAACAAGGCGAAACGGTCCCGTCCCTATCGCCAGTGCGCCCGAGTTGAAGTGGCTGCTGTCGATCTCGGTGATCGACGGGGCGATGCCGGGATTTGCCGCCAGATAGGCCTCGGTCGTTTCGAGGGACAGGATCGAGAATTGCGCCAGATCGTTGGGCAACAGAGGCGACGGATTGGTGGTGCGCAAGATCAAGGTGTGGCTGTCGACAACCTCGACCGCGCTTATGCGGCTGACGAAGCGGGTCAGGGCCGACGGGCTGTTCGGCACAAGGGGGATGCGCGAGATGGTGAAGGCCACGTCTTCAGCCCCAAACGGCGTGCCATCATGGAAGGTCACGCCTTCGCGCAGGTTGATCTGCCAACTGGTATTGTCGAGAGGGGTCCACGACACCGCCAGCCCCGGTTGCAGGCGCATGTTGGCGTCCATGTGGATCAGCCGGTCATAGACATTGCGCATTGCGGCATTGTTCGGCCCGAGGTTGTGAAAATGCGGGTCCAGCGATGTCGGGCCGGTGGCGATGCCGACGCGCAGGGTCTGGGCCTGTGCCGCGGTCGCCAGCGCCAGCAGCATGGCACTGGTCAGCAGGAAACGTCCGGTTTTCCGGGGTGTCATTGGTCGTCCTCCAAGGTTGGAAAAGAAGGGGTTTCAGTCGTGGTCAGATGCCGCCGAAGAAACGTCACGACGTCCTCGGCGGTTTGTGGATGTTCGAGAAGCTTGTGCCCGGCGCTGGGGTAAAGGACCACGCGGGCATTCGGATAGGTGGCCAGCCTTTCGGCCCCATGGCCGCGAACCCCGTCGCGCGCGCTGAGACTTTCGTGCGGTCCGAAATAGGCGTCCTGCCACCCCATCAGGTTCAGGATCGGCGTCGTTTTGTCCTGTGGCAGGTCGAAGGATCGTGCGAAATAGCTGTCTTCGATCCCCCAGGCCATCACCAGCCTCGGTGCATTGCAAGTGGGCCGCCATGTCGCGGCGGCTACGCCCCCCTCGGACAGGCCCATGACAACGAGGCGGGAACAGTCGAAGCACCGGTGCCCGGCCAGACGGGCCAGCGTGTAATCCAGTTCCCAGCGACGCAGTCGGTGAACTTCGGCGTAAATCTCTGCATCGGTGGGCGAAACGTAGCGGGGGCGGTTTGGCACGCGTTGCGTCGCGGGGGCGATCAGCGCGGCTTCGATCCCGGCATGACGCAGCCACCGCGCCAGAATTGGGGGCGATTCAAAGCTGCGCGATCCCGTCGCCAACAGCACGACCGGCCAAGATCGCCCGCTTTCACATGCGGAACGAATGGCGCCCGACAAACTGGCGGGGGTGCCCGTGGCACCTGGCAAAGCAACGAAGGCATCGTCAAACACGACCTCGGCGCCGGGATAGGCACGCAAGAGGTCGTGGTCAATGATGTGGTTGCCAGAGTCCATCGCATCGCCAGATGATTGCTTTCCTCGATGAATACAGACTTTCACTGCATGATAAATCGGTTTAAATATGCATAAAGCGCAAGAATTGAGCGAGTTTCCGCATGTATTCGCTGCCCGACTGGACGCTCAAGGAACTGGCCGCCTTCGTGCTGACGACACGCCTTGGCACCGTTACAGCTGCCGCCGAGTCGTTGCGCATGTCGCAATCTGCCACCAGCCGCCTGATTTCCAGCCTCGAGTCAAAACTGGGCCAGCCGCTGTTCGACAGGGTGGGTCGTGGTCTGGTGGTCAATGCTGCGGGGCAGGCCTTTCTGGAACGCGCCTCGGGCATCCTGAATGCGGCAGGCCCCGAGGCGTCGCGATCGCCCGGCGACGAAAGCCGCCTGCTGCGCATCGCCGCGCCGCCCAGTTTCTGCGCCGGTTTCCTGCAGGATGTCACGGCCCGCTTTCTGTCCGAGAACCCGGGCTGTTCCGTGCAACTCGAGGTTCGCAACACGCCGGCCTTGATCGAAATGATTTCCGAGTCGCGGTTCGACCTTGGCGTTACCTCTGGCCTGCGGATGCACCACGCCGTTCGCGCGGTGCCTTTGCTCAAGACCCGGATCGCAGCCGTGATGCGCCGTGATCATCCCTTGTCGCAAAGCCCGCTTCTGGACCTTGCTCGACTTGATGGCCAGACGCTGGTGCAACTGAGTCCGCGCCACGCCAGCCGCGTCCAGATCGATACGCTTTTGGCGCGGCGTGGTATCCGGCCTTCCACTCAGGTCGAAACATCGACCGGTTTGTCCGCGCTGCACCTTGCCCGGCAAATGGGCGCGCTGACGCTTATCTCGCCGTTTCCGCTGACTCATTCGATGCCCGATGACATGATCGCTGTGCCTGTCGACATGGATTTCGTCTATGATTATGCGGCTGTTCTGCCGGTGAATGCCGGGCGGTCGGCGCATCTGCGACGCTTCATGCGCGTGTTGCAGGGCACGGCGCTTCAGGCAAGCGCGCCGTTCCGGGTCGTGCCCGCGACGGCCTGAGCAACCTTCGGGTTGGCGCGGGGCGGCAAACCGTGTATGCGGCGACGCAGCGAACATGGACCTGGGTGTAACCCCCGGGTGGCTCTTCCGGCCGCTGATCCGCCGGACAACCTGAACAAGGCTTCAGAACAGAACGCGACGCGCGGGCCCGACGGCTCGGGGTCGATCAGGAACCTTTTGCATGATGACATTCGATGCCTACCGCGCCCAGTGGTTCGGCAATGTCCGGGCCGATGTGCTGGCCGGACTTGTCGTTGCCCTTGCGCTGATCCCCGAGGCGATTGCCTTTTCCATCATCGCGGGCGTGGACCCCAAGGTCGGGCTGTATGCCAGCTTTTCGATCGCCGTGCTGATCGCCTTTGTCGGGGGCCGGCCCGGCATGATTTCGGCGGCGACGGCGGCAACGGCCGTGCTGATGGTGACCCTCGTGCGCGATCACGGGCTGCAATACCTGCTGGCCGCGACGGTGCTGACCGGGTTGATCCAGATCGCCATGGGCCTGTTGAAGCTGGGTTTCGTGATGCGCTATGTGTCGAGGTCGGTGATGACCGGCTTCGTCAACGCGCTGGCGATCCTGATCTTCATGGCGCAACTGCCGGAACTGGATCCGGCGCTCGTGACATGGCCGACCTATGCCTTGGTGGCTGTCAGCCTTGCGATCATTTACCTGTTTCCCCGACTGACCAAGGCCGTCCCCTCGCCCTTGGTCACGATCATCATCCTGACCGCGCTGACCATGAGTTTCGGCTGGGATGTTCGCACCGTCGGCGACATGGGGGCCTTGCCCGATACGCTGCCGGTCTTTCTGATCCCCGATGTGCCGCTGACGCTTCAGACGCTCTGGATCATCCTGCCCTATTCCCTCGCGATCGCGGTTGTCGGGTTGCTGGAAAGCCTGATGACGCAAAACCTGGTCGATGATCTGACCGATACGAAATCCAGCCGCGATCAGGAATGCATCGGGCAAGGTATCGCCAACACGGCTACCGGGTTCATCGGCGGCATGGCGGGTTGCGCGATGATCGGCCAGTCGATGATCAACGTGAAATCGGGCGGGCGTGGGCGGCTCTCGGCCTTCACCGCCGGGGCGGTGCTGCTTGTGCTGGTGGTCTTTCTGGGTGACTGGGTTGCCCAGATCCCCATGCCCGCACTGGTGGCGATCATGATCATGGTGTCGATCGGCACCTTCTCGTGGTCGTCGATCCGGGATCTCGCGGTTCACCCGCGTTCGTCGTCGGTGGTGATGGTCGCAACGGTGGTGACGGTGGTCTGGACCCACAACCTTGCCATCGGTGTGCTGGTGGGCGTGCTGCTGTCGGGGATCTTCTTTGCCGGAAAGATCGCCCAGCTGTTCAAGGTGACGTCGAGCATCTCGAAGGACGGGCGCGTGCGCACCTATGTTGTCGAAGGACAGCTGTTCTATGGGTCGGTTGAGGATTTCATGAGCGCGTTCGACTTCCGCGAGGCGCTGGACCGGGTGGTGATCGACGTGTCCCGCGCGCATATCTGGGACATATCGTCGGTGCAGGCGCTGGACATGGCCGTGCTGAAGTTCCGCCGCGACGGCGCCGAAGTCGAGATCATCGGCATGAACGCCGCCTCGGAAACCATCGTCGACAAGCTTGCCACGCATGACAAACCGGGCGCGATCGACACGCTTGTCGCACACTGAGGGAGACGAGGACATGACCAGCCAACCGCAAAAGATCGTCGCGCTTGTCGATGGCTCGCTCTATTCCGCCAGCGTTTGCGACCACGCGGCGTGGATCGCGCTGCGCACCGGGGCCCCCGTAGAACTGATCCATGTTCTGGGTCGGCGCGAGGCGGCAACGACACAAGACCATTCGGGCGCCATCGCGCTTGGCGCGCGGACGGCCCTTCTTCAGGAACTGGCGGCTTTGGATGCACAGCGCGCCAAGCTCATCAGCCACCGGGGGCGCGCCATCCTCGAGGATGCCTCGGCCCTGCTGGAAAAGGCGGGCGTCGCCGATGCAACCACCCGTCTGCGCCACGGCGATGTCGTCGAGGCCGTTGCCGATGTCGAAGGCGAGGCGGGTGTCATCTTGATCGGAAAACGGGGCGAAGCAGCGGATTTCGCGCGCGGGCATCTGGGGTCGAACCTCGAACGCATCGTGCGGGCCAGCCACAAACCGGTTTTTGTCGCCTCGCGCGCGTTCAGGCCGGTTGCCAAGGTTCTGATCGCCTATGATGGCGGCGCGTCGGCGATGAAGGCGGTCGATCACATCGCCCGCGATCCCTTGTTCCAGGGCTTGGGCGTGCATGTGGTAACGGTTGGCTCCGCCTCGGCCGAAGTCTCGGCAGGGCTGGCCGATGCGAAGGCCATGCTCAAGGCCGCCGGGATCGAGGCCGAGACATCCGTCCTGCCCGGCCAGCCCGAAACCGCGCTGGCCAAGCTGGTCGACGAGGCGCAGTTCGACATGCTGGTGATGGGCGCCTATGGCCACAGCCGCATCCGCAGCCTGATCATCGGATCGACAACCACGGCCATGATCCGCGCCTGCAAGGTGCCTGTTGTCCTTATTCGGTGATCCGGGTCGATCCCGAAGGCACCCACTGCCGGCATCAACAGCGGCACGAATACAAGGATGATCGTGCCGGTGTCGATCAAGCCCCTTTGAGCCGCGACAAGGCTGTTTCTTCGTCGATTGTCGGACGATATTCGAGGCCGAGCACCGAAAAGCCGAGTGCACGGGTCCGTTCTGCCATGGCCAGATCCGGCTCGTTGCGATCGGGGAAAGAGGCGGCCTGGACATGGCCGATGTGATCACGGTGTTGATCGAGGGCCTGTATCGCAGCCTCGTGGCCATCTTCCGCGATCACATGATACCAGTCGAACATGATCGCGACGCGCGACGAGCCAAGATCGGCGAGGACTTCCAAGGCTTCGTCCAGCCGGTTCAGGTGATAATCCGGCATCGCGGCACGGCTGATGGGCTCGACAAGGATCTGCCGGTCGGTCAGGTCCAGAGCGCGGCGAAGGTTGGCCCGATACTCGGCCCGGTCGGTGATGCCGCGCCCGGCCAGCACGTGAATGGCGCGCGCTTGAACCGCCTCGGCGGCGGCATGGGCGGCGCGCATGTCGGAAACGAAATCCCGAACCGAACCCGGAATCGCCGCGCATCCCGCCGTCGTGCCCATGCGGATGTTCAACCCTCCGACCATCAGCCCCGTTTCGGCCAATAGATCGGCGATGGCGCCGGGGTCGTGGCGCTGCACTTCGTCGTGAAATTCGACGCCGTCGAACCTTGCCCGTGCCGCGGCGCGGATGCGGTCCGAAAAGGCGAGGCTGGGAAAAAGAAAACCAGTATTGGCAAGGAATTTCATCGGTACTTGTCCCCGTATGTGGCTTCGATGGCGGCGATGTCGGCGGCCCCCAGACGCGCATGCGGCACCGCGGCCTGCATCAAGGCAAGGCGCGCGGTTTCCTCAAGCTCCTCGGCGGCAAAAACCGCGTCCTTGAGGGTGCGCGCCGAAACCACCGGGCCGTGGTTGGCCAACAAAAACGCCGAATGCGCCCCTGCCCTTTCCTGCACCCAGTCGCCCAGAACCGCCGATCCCGGCACCGCAAACGGCACCAGAGCCACGCGCCCCAGACGCATCACGGCATAGGGGGTCAGCGGCGGCAGGCAATCGGCAGGGTCATGGCCCGTAACCATCGACCACGCGGTAGCATGCGGCGTGTGCAGGTGAACCACGGCCCCCGCCTCGGGGCGCGTGCGATAGATCGCCATGTGCAACGGCAATTCCTTTGAAGCGAGCGGTCCGGCCAGCGGCTGTCCCTCGGGGGACACGACCGACAGTGTGCTGGGGTCAAGCGTCCCCAACCCCTCGCCCGATGGCGAGATCAGGATCCGCCCATCCGCCAGCCGAATCGAGATATTGCCCGACCCCGCGCGCGCAAGTCCCTGCGCGGCAAGGGCCGCCCCGGCAGCGCACAATGCGCGGGCAGCGTCATGCACTGGTCTCTCCTCCCAGAAGGGCAACCGCACGGGTGAAAAAGTCCGCACCGCCAAAGTTGCCCGATTTCAGTGCCAGCCGCAGCCCTCCGGCCGCCAGTGCGGGCACCCCCGGTGCAATCTGCGGCCCCACGTCCAGCCTGTCCAGCCCCAGCCCCAAAGTCACCGCGCCCGAGGTTTCGCCCCCGGCCACCACCAGCCGCGTTACACCCCGGTCGACCAGCGCCCGTGCCAGCGCGGCGAACATCGCATCGATGGCGGCGGCCGTGCGTTCGCGTCCATGGGTTTCCTGCACGCGCAGCACGGCCTCAGGCGGTTGCGAGACCGAGATCATCGGAGCCTCGCCCGCCGTCAGTGCCCAGTCGGCAAGTTTCTGCGGCAAGGCGGGATCGGCAAGAATATCCTCGACGGCAACCTGCCGCTGGGCGTGCCCGACATAGGCGGCAATCTGGCCCAGCGTCGCGGCTGAACAACTGCCGGCCAGCACGACGGCAGGGCCAGCAACGCCCTGCCATGTCGTTGCGGCCTTGCGCCCGGTTCCCACCAATGCGCGGGCCAGCCCTGCCCCGATCGCCGACCCACCAGTGACCAGCGGCGCGTCAACTGCCAGCCGCCCCAGCCGGTCTATGTCGTCGTCGTCGATGGCATCGGCGATGATGAATTGCCCGCATTGACCCGACAGGAACCCTTCGGGATCCGCACCGCGCAGCGCGGTCAACGGCAAGTGGCCCACGGATGTCCGGGTCTGCAACCAGCGGCGCAGGTCGGGGTCGGTCATCGGGGTCAGGGGGTGATGCGCCAGCGGACCTTCCGACAGCAGCCGGTCGCCCACGAACATGTGGCCCAGATATACCGTGCGCCCGGTTTCGGGAAAGCTGGGCTCGCACAGGACCTTATCCGCCGACAGGTCCTGTGCGAGCGCCTCGGCCACCGGGCCGATGTTGCCCTCGGGCGTCGAATCGAAGGTCGAGCAATATTTGAACAGGATCCGCGGTGCCCCCTGCGCGCGCAGCCACGCAACCGCCGCGCGCGATTGGGCGACCGCCTCGGCCGCGGGCACGGTGCGGGTTTTCAGCGCGATGACGACGGCCTCGGGCCGGTCCGTCGGCGCCAGCGGTTCGGTCGGGATCGCGGTGCGCAACTGCACCGAGAGGCCCGCGCGCGCCAGCATGTTGGCCAGATCGCCCGAGCCTGTGAAATCGTCCCCAATGGCACCGATCAGCATGCGTCTACTTCCATGGCGGTCAATCCCTCGCGCACTGCCGCCGCAACGGCGCCGGGGGCCTCGATCAGGCAAAATGCCCGGTGTCGGGCACGATTGTCACGACCGAGCGCGGGGCCGCGCCAGCAGCCTCGGCGGCGAGGTCGGGTGGGGCCTGCCGGTCCTCGTCCCCCGTCACATACAGCACAGGCACAGTGCAACCGGAAAGCGCGGGCAAGGCGCCGGGGCGAGTCAGGGCCAACTGGGTCTGCGCATCGATCAGGCCCGCTGACGGCTCAGCCATGCTCACGATCCGCGCCCCAAGACCAGGTGTCGGGGCGGCAACAAGTCCCGGCAGGGCGGCCGAAAGGATCTCGGCCGCGCGGCCCGCTTGAACGCCGGTACGCAGCCCTTCGCGGCCCGCGCGCCTTTCAGGCGCATCGGCCCGCGGGTTCAGCGCGATCAGCACCAAGGCCGCCGCATGACCCAGCACATCGGCAGCATGCGCCACTGCGATTGCACCCAACGAGAAGCCGCAGACGATATCGCCGGGGCGCACCACTTGAACCAACGCGTCGCGCATCGCCACGATATCGGGGCGGTCCAGCGGCACCACCACCTGCCGGGGTGGATCGACCGCCAGCGCCTGCATCACGGGGCCGAAGACCGCGCCCGTGCACAGAGTCCCCGGCACGAGGACCCAGCGCGGTCCGTCAGTATCCATTTCCGCTGGTCCCGGTGCCGCTCGGCGCTTGGTGGCCCTTTTCGATGCTCCCGATGGCATGCGTCGCGGCCCATTTGAACAGGCTCATGTCATTGCCCGGTGTGACAAGGCCGAGGCCTTGTTCCAGACGCCGCAACGCGTCGTCGGCGTTCGAACAAAAGATACCCGTGGCAACCCCCGCCGCGCGTGCCCGAAGGCGGATAGCGGCAGGACGAGGCCAGCAACTCCGCGTCTGCGGCGTTGCGGATCATCGGGCAGATCACGCCATACGCGCCGGCATCCAGCGCGCGCATGATCTCGGGCCCATCAAGGCGCGACACCCGCACCAAGGGCGTCGGGCTGGTCGACGACAGCGCCTGCAGCATGTGCAACGCATCGGTAAAACCGATCACGCCATGCTGCATGTCCACCGTCACACTGTGGAAACCGGCGTGCCCCATTCCTTCGGCGAGGTATGACGACGGGATGGAAAGCCAGCCGTTCACCACGGTTTGACCCGCGCGCAGGCGTTGCTGGATCTGGTTCGGCCGCATCATTCACCTGCCATGGCGTAATTGGGCAACACCTCGACAGGGGCGACAAAGCCGCCCGCATCCAAGGCCGATCCGCGCTCGCGCGCCGCTTCGATCCGGCGCGTGACGCCCGCGGGGATCGAATAGGTGTCCCATGGCTTGAGGTCGATCGTCACGTCGCCCTCGTCGTTGAGGACCAGCCGCAACGCCCCCTCGCGCAGGATCAACACCATCTTGTCATCCAGCGAGAACGGCGAGACCTGCGTCCCGGGCGCCATCCGCAGCCATTCGATGGAAAAGCCGTGGGGGTTGGTGATCGGCGCGACGTGGTCACGGTTCTGCGTCAGGCCCGCGCCGATCACCGGCGCCAGTTCCGCGCCGCATCCCGGCAGGTCGGCATCGATGAAACCGGGGCGGAAACCGCGCGACTCGCGCGTCACAACCCGCTGGAGCATCTTTTCACGCGGCATCACGCGCAGCCGTGCGACCTGCGCGTCTGACATCGGTGCGATCGTTTCCTCGGGCGCAGGAACAGGGTCGCCGCGCGAAGTGTCGATCAGCATGTTGTCGCGCGAGAAATAGAGGCCGTATTGTGCCGCCTCGCGGATGATCTCACGGTGGAAGATCACGTCACCCGTGTTGTCGCCGCCAAGGCAGGTGAACAGCCAGCCGTCATCCGGGCCGGTGTTCGTGAACCCCCGGAACAGCCACGTCGGCACCGAGACGACGTCGCCCGCGCGGCCGACGATCTCGTTCTCGCCGTTCGAGCCCCAGCGAAAGGTTCATTCCCCGCGATAGACCATGAACACCTCGGCGGTGAAATGGATGTGCAGGTTGTTGGTGATCCCGTTCGGCATGGCGGCGGCGCCGATGTTGAAACCATGCGCCTCGGGCAGGTTGATGACCTGTTCGGCCGACGAGGTCACGCCGGGTCCGATGATCGAATAGTTCTCTTTCAGGTGCGAACCGGGTTTCTTGCAATCGATGAAGGCCACGGTGCACGAGACGTAATCCGTGCGGCGGACATGGCGTTTCTCGGCGTCTGGTTTCGAGAGATGGGGCAGGAATGCTTCCTCAGGCATGTGTCAGACCGGCAACCGCTTGCCGGTTTCGGGATCGAAAAGACTGATGCGTCCACCCTTGCGCGGCGCAAGCCCGCACAGCGTGTCCGTGGCGGCACGGAAGTCGGCGGGGCCGCGCGCGCACAGATGCGTCGGGTCGGCGCGCAGTGTGACCAAGGTTGCCTCGCCGGTCAGTTCCAGAGCAAAGATCGGGGCCTTGATCGGCGCTGTTTCAGGATCGGCCAAGTGGAGGTCTTCGGGGCAGATGCCCAGCACCACGGTGGCACGGTCGGGCGCATCGATCGGCAAGTCGATACCCGGCGCGACGAAGCGCCCGCCCTCGATCCGCCCCGACACCAGATTCATCGACGGCGATCCGATAAACCCCGCGACGAACAGATCGGCTGGTTCGGAATAGATCTTTTCGGGCGTGTCCACCTGCGCGATGCGTCCCTGGTTCATCACCACGATCCGGCTGGCAAGGGTCATCGCTTCCATCTGGTCATGCGTCACGTAAATTGTCGTCACGCCCATCTCGTAATGCATGTGCTTGAGTTCCGCGCGCATCGACACGCGCAGCTTGGCGTCAAGGTTGGACAGGGGTTCGTCCATCAGGAACAGACGGGGCCGCCGAACGATGGCGCGCGCCAAAGCCACGCGCTGCCGCTGCCCCCCCGACAATTCCGAAGGGCGGCGGCTCAGCAGAGGGCCCAGCTCGACCTTTTCGGCGCCTTGTCGTTGACGCGCTCGGTCCCGATGAACAGGTCGCCTTCGGTGATTTCCTCGAGGCCGGCGATCAGGCGCATGGTGGTGGTCTTGCCGCACCCCGACGGGCCCAGCAGCACAAGGAATTCACCCTCGTTCACCTTGAGGTCCAGCTTGGGCAGGGCCAGAAACCCGCCATCGCGCTTGACCACGTTTTCCAGTCGGACTTCGGCCATGTCGGTTTCCTACTTGACGGCCCCGGCGGTCATGCCGCGGGTAAAATGTTTCTGGATCAGGATCGCCATGATGAAGATCGGCACGGTGATCATCACGCCTGCCGCGCTCATCAGTTCCCACAGGTCGCCCCGCTCTGTCCGGAAGTTCACCAGCCCCACGGGCAAGGTGACCGCCTGTCGGCGTGTCAGGATCAGCGCGAACAGGAATTCGTTCCACGTCAGGATGCCCGGCGCGGCCATGGGCGCGACGATGTCGCAGATCACCCGCAGGCGCGACGCGCCATCGACCATCGCCGCCTCTTCGGTTTCGACGGGAATCGCGTCGATGAAGCCCTTGATCATCCAGATGACAAAGGGTGTCACGATCGCAAGGTTCACGATGATCAGCGCCAGCCGCGTATCCAGCAGCCCCAACTGCCGGAACATCAGGAAGAAGGGCAGAACGATCACCACGGCAGGGATGAACTGGGTCGAAAGAACAAGGAAGAACAGGAACTTGCGGCCCTTCATGCGAAAGCGCGAAAAGGCATAGGCTGCCAACGCTGCGCACGGGACTGAAATCGGCACCGTCGTGCCCGCCACGATCACGCTGTTCAGCACCATGGACCCAAGGTTCCAGGGGTGGGCAAAAACGGTGGCGAAGTTTTCCAGTGTCGGCGTGAACGACAACGAGGTGCTGTAGGCATCGCGCGGGCGCTTGAACGCGGTCAGGAACATCTAGAGGATCGGGAACAGCGCGACCAGAGAAATGAAGAGCAGGAGCGCGCGCTCGGCCCACCAGAGAACGATCTTTTTCATGCCGTGGCCATCTTGCGTTCGCTCATCAACTGCCGGACGTACCAGATCGAGACGAGCATCATGATTGCGGTAAGGATCCACGCCAGCGCCGAGGCAAGGCCCATGTCGTACCAGCGAAAGCCGACTTTGAAGATGAAGAAGGCCAGCGTCTCGGTCGATGCGCCCGGTCCACCGCCGGTCAGTGTCACCACCTGATCGAACATCTTGAGGGCGAAGATCGTCTTGAGCACCGCGACCACGGTCAGCACGCCGCGCATTTGCGGCAGCACGATTTCCCACATGATGCGCAGGCTCGACGTGCCGTCGATGCGGGCGGCTTCCTCGGCTTCGCGCGGGACGGCGGTCAAGCCACCAAGGCACATGAAGGTCATATAGGGCACCCAGTGCCAGACATCGGTCACGATCAGGATCGCCATGGCGTAATCGGGGTCGGCTAGCCACGCCGTGCCGCGCAGAAACGGAAAGATCGTCCCCAGCCCCTGCGACAGCACGCCGAATTCAGGGTTGAACGTGAACCGGAAGCTGACCCCGATCAGCGCCGGGCTCATGGCAAAGGGCAGGATCAGGATGATCCGCGTAAACGTGTGCAAGCGCCCTGTCCTGCGCAACAAGAGCGCCAGCAGCATTGCCAGCACCACTGTCGAAATCACGCTGATCGACACGAAGATCGTGGTGACCCACAGCGAGCTCAGGAATTCGTGGTTGCCAAAGGCGCTGGTGAAATTCTCGATCCCGACGAAATCGCCGGGGCGGCGTTGGCGGGTCAGTTGCCATTCCCGAAATGCCGTCGCCAGAGAATAGCCCAAGGGATAAAGTGTCGCCACCAGCACGATGAAGAACGCGGGCGCCATGAGCATGTAGGGCAGGCTGCGGTCGCGCATCTGCGTTTCTCCGGCAATCAGGAAACAGGCGCTGGGGGCAATGGCCCCCTGCGCCCTTCGATCAGTTCAGCGCCGCGACCTGCGCTGCGGCTTGGTCCAGCGTAGCGCGGACATCGGTCGACTCGCCCGACGCGAGGCTCGACATCGCGGTTTCCAGGATTTCGACGACGCGCGGCCAAGTCGGAGCCAAACGGGATCACCGGCGCGCTTTGTGCAGCATCGGCGGCGGCCATGTGCATGCCTCCCCAGCGCGCGTTCACATCCGCATCGCGCAGGTTCGACAGGTGCACCGAAACCACTTCGTTCAGGGCCGGATCCAGCAGGATTTCACGCTCCAGCGCCGGGTCGGTCACGAAAGCAAGGAATTCCATCGCGGCCCCGGGATGCTCGCTCTCTGCCGTCACGCCGTAAATCCAGGTGTTGGCATACGAGGTCGGCGCGCTGCCAGCGACCATCGGCATCGAGGCATAGCCGAGCTGTTCAGCGGTGACGGTCGATTGCGCCAGGTCGATCAGTTGTGAACGCACCCACCACCAGACCGGCACCATCGCCGAATTGCCTTGCTTGAAGCTGTTGACCGCGTCCTGTTCGGTGAAGCTGGCCGAGCCTTTGGGCACGATGCCGTCGTTGCACAGGAAGCCCACGTATTGTTCCGTCGCGGCGACACCGGCGTCCGAGTTGAAGGTCGGGTTGCCCTCGGCGTCGAACACGTCGCCGCCATGGCCCCACAGCAGGTTATACCAGACCATCAGGTTCTGGCCGTTGTTCCGCCCGTAGGGCAGTGCGATCCCTGACACGCCAGTCGCCGAACGGATCGCCTGCGAGGCGGTCACGACTTCGTCCCACGTGGTCGGAACGTCTACGCCAGCCTGCGCCAGCAGGTCGGTCCGATAGAACAACAGCTGGACGTGCCCCCGCACCGGCAGCCCGCGCAACTCGTTGCCGATATAGCCACGGGTGCGGTGAACGCCCGGAAAATCGTCGAGATTCACGTCGCCGCGTTCGGCGATTTCATCGATCGGGCGCAGCAGCATGTCCATCGACTGAACCCACGCGTCCATGACCGTGACCACGTCATAGCCCTGCCCGCCGACCATCTCTGCCGTCAAGGCCTCGAGCATGTTGGCGAAGGGCACGTAATCGACCTGAACGGTGATCCCGGTTTCTTCGGTAAAGCGGCCAAAGCGCGCTTCCTGTGCCTGGAACTGGCTTGACGTCACGACCAAGGCGGGCAGCGTGGTTCCGTCAAAGGGCCGCCCCTGGGTTGCGTCAAAGGCCAGCGCCGAAGTCGCCATTACCGCACCCAGGGCCGTTGTCCCCAGCAATCTGAACAGTTTTTGCATTCGTCGGTCCTCCCTGACCTCATGACCCATCAAAGCGCGAGCGCCGGTAGACGATTTCGTCAGTTGGATTATTGATAATCTTGACAATGACAAAGTTGCACCAGTTTCCGGCTTGGGCCAGCGTGGCCCTATCGCGCTCTCGACGGAGAAGGATCGTGCAAGACACTTTGGAAAAGCTGCTCGAAGAGGACATCGTCTTCGGTGTCTACGCGCCGGGCACCCGCATGTTCGAGGACCGTGTGATGGAGCGCTACAGCGTCAGCCGCCACGCGACGCGGGTCGCCTTTTCCGCACTGGAAAGCCGCAAGCTGCTGGTTCACATCCCCAACAAGGGTGTCGAGGTGATCCGATATACCCCGGACGAGGTTGACGCCCTGTATGACATCCGCATGGTGCTGGAAACGGCGGCCGCCGAACGGACCACGCTGGCCGTCGCGCCGTCGATCATCGAAACCCTGACGCAGATCGCCCAACAGCACGAGGAGGCCTGGTGTCAGGGCGACTACCGGCAGGTCTTTGCGCTGAACCTGCAGTTTCATCATGTGCAGTATTCGTGCTGCGAAAACGTTCCCCTGATCGGCCTGATCGAGGATTACATGCGCATGGTCCAGCCGATCCGGGCCATCAAGTACGACGATCCCCAGCACATGCGCGAGGTGATTGCCCAGCATCATCGCATCATCCGCGCCATGCAGGGCACCGACTCGCAATCCTATATCGATGCCGTGCGCGAGCATCTGCCGGCCTCGGCCAGGGCGTATCGGGAATTCCATGCCAACCGGATTGGCCGTGGCGCAAGCAGCTTTGCCCAAACCCGCGCGCGGTGATCCGGGGCCCATGGACCTTGTGGAATGGGCGCCCCGCCGATCAACCCTGCTTGTGAGCGGGGAAGGTCAGCCGGGCGCGGGCACCGTCTGGCAGGGGCACGAGTTCGAATTGACCGCCTAGGGCCTTGGCGCGGTTGATCATGTTGGTCGTGCCAAACCCCCGCGACGGGCGCCCCGGGTCGTGACCCTTCCCACCCCGATTTTCGAGGACGAGTTCGATCCACGGCGCGCCGTCGTCGCGGGCAATGGCGCGACCCGTCACATCGATGGTTTTCGGCTTGCCGTGGCGGACCGAGTTGTTCAGCGCTTCTTGCAGGATCCGCAGAACCTGAAGGTTGCCTTCATGTGACAGGTGCACATCGTCGGGCAGATCGATCATCGACCACGACAGTTCGATCCCCAAGGCATCGAGAGGTTGCAGGCACCGCTCGCGCAGGATGGCCAGCGTGACGCGCAATTCGGGCGAGGACATGCTGGTCGCGTCGATCACGAACCGCAGATCGTTCAAGGCGTCCTTGGCAAGGTTCGATATCTCGCCATCGTCCGGGTCATCGTGTTCTGACAAGGCGACAATCGTCGCCAGATACCCGGCCATCCCGTCGTGCAGATCGGCGGTGATCCGCTGGCGTTCGGTTTCGGCCGCGCGCGATTGCAGGGCCACGGCCTCGCGGCGATGATACTCGGCCAGTTTCTTTTCCTGTTCCTCCAGCCGGTGCTGCATCCGCTCGGCGGATCGGTCCAGAGCGTCGGCGATGCCAGATTGCCGCTGGACGACAATGCCGAAGATCCCCGTCAGCATGATGAACGAAACATAGCGGAACACATAGACCCCTGACTCGTGAGCCCCGAATTTCAGCAGCAGATCGTGCACGATCCCCGCAATGAACATGATCAGGGACACTGTCAGCGCCAGATCGATCAGCCTGCGCTCGGGCCTCGTTTCGACCGCGAAGAAGACGAGGAAAAGCGCGCTCAGCAGCGCTGTTCCCAGCGCCATCAAGGCGCTGACCTGAACGAGGGCCGGCTTGCTCATGAAAAAAGTCGCAACGACCAGCACAAAATACAGGACAAATAATGCCACCGAATTCCTGCGTGATGGCACGCGCCCCTTGAAGGTCAGCAATAGCCCTATCAGTTGCAGCGATCCGATGCCCGACACGGCGAATATTCGGTCATCAACTTGGGCAAGCGCCGGGAAATACGCCGTGATCAACCCCGTTTCGACCATCGCATAAGGAATCATCGCGCCCGCCAGCCAGTAATATGTCGGGTCCGAACCGCGAAGAACAACGAAGCCCACCGACATGATGGCGAGGAACAGCAAGGCGCCGAACATCGCTGGCCGAAGCGTGTTTTCGAGAAGACGCAGTCGGTGCACCGATGTCGCAAGGTCCCCCCAACGGGCCACATACACCGGGCCCGGCGCGCCGATGCGGTTCAGGTTCGCCTGAACATTCAGCAACAACACGCCACCCGACGCCTGGATAACCTCGGGCGGCAGCGGAACCAGCGCAGAGGCATTGCGGATAGGACCACCGCGCAGTCCGACCGCGATACTGTCGTGCAGCAGATTTCCGCTTCCCGTCAACACCGCCAGGCGCTGTTCGAAATGCGGCACCCAGAGATAACGCGTTTCGTCAGGCGCGACTTGATCGGGGATCGTCAGCCGAAAGGTCCGGCTTGTCTCGTCTTGTGTATCGGCGAACCAGCGTTGTCCGCTGAGCAGACCGGCCAGCCACCCCTCGCCATAGGAGCCGCTTTCATCGACGCTTATCAAGGCCACCGGGGCAAGCGGCGGCAAGGGGGCAAGCCATGCGCCCAAGGGCAAGAACCCGATCCAGATCGAAAGACCCAGCGCGGCAAGCCCCGCCGCGAGGCGCAGCGCCAATGCCAGAGCCCTGTCAAAGACAGGCCGGCGGGATTCGGCTTGTGCGGTCACAAGTCGATCAAGCCTTGCGCCTGCGCCTCATAGACGGCCTCGACCCGGTTTGTGGTATCAAGCTTGCGATAGATGTTGCGCACGTGAACCGGGATCGTGTTGGCGGAAATCCCCAGCAAGGTCGCAACCTCCTTGTTGGTGAAACCCCGTGCGATTGCCGTCAGCACCTCGCGTTCACGCGGGCTGAGAAGGTTCGGCACCGCGGGTGTCGTGACCGATTGCCGGGGCGCGTCATCGGCGGGTTCCTCGCGGATCGACTCGACGATCTGTCGAGCGATCAGGGCCGACATGGGCGACTTGCCTTCCATGACGATTTCAAGGACCGAGCGGATGCCCAACGAACTGTCGTCCTTCAGGACATAGCCCGTTGCCCCGGCCTTGATCGCCTCCAGCACGCGGGGGCCATCGCGCAGGACCGAAACAACCACCGCTTGCGCATGGGGCTGTTCCTTCAGCAACATGCGGATCGCATCGATCCCGTTGCCATCGGGCAGGTTGATATCGGTGACCAGAATATCGACGCGTTTCGTGGCGATGGCCTGACGCGCGCTCGCCAGTGTTTCGCACGCGCCCACCAGATCTGCCCGGGGCCACTCGCCCACGATCCGCGCAAACCTATCAAGCAACGGCACGCTGTCCTCGAGCAGCAAGACGCGAATGGGGTCTGTCTCGGGCACGGTTCCTCTCCTCTACCGGGCCACGGGTTTGTTGGGTGACGGGCACCGGGTGCGAAAATCCCGGCTCAGACACCCAGTATTCGTGCAATTACGAACAAAAACCATATCAAATGCTCACTTTTATCTCAAAATCTCAGGTCCATCTGCATACGCGCCTGCGCGCGCCCGGTGTGGTCAAGGTTCAGCCCCGTGACAAAGGACCCCGCACCACCCATGAGGCGCCGCGTGCGCGAGAATTCGAGGGTCGCCCTGCCGACATCGCCCGCGCGTTCGGCATCGATCACGAACTGATAGCTCAGATCGCTGTCGGGATCGGCGTTGCTCAGCCGCAAGGAACCGCCGAAACCGCAGGCCGCCCCGGCGTTGCCCAGACCGCGTTCGCAAAACAGGCGCGGCGTGATCTCGATTGCTGCGCCACGGGGGCGCGGGGTGTCCTGCACCTCGGCTGCGTTCAGCGTCACGCGGGTTTCGACAAAGGCGCGCAGGCCGTTGACGGGCCGCAGGTCAATCGTCCCGGTGTCGGAAAAACCCATCTGCGAGGCAGTAACCGAACCGCCCATAGCCCGCGCATGCGCAAAATCGAGGCCGATCCGTGGCGCCACCAGCGCGCGCCCGACGCGCGTCTGGCCCGACAACGCGACGCCCCCGAACAGCCCGGCATAGCGATAAGACCCTTGAGCAAGGATGGGGCCTGCCGGATCGGCAAAGGTCAACCCATAGCGATGATACCCCACCGCCGCGGCTGCATAGTAGTCAAGGAACAGGCCATTGCTGAACGCCCGCGCACCATAGACGCCACCGTTCAGGCCCATTCCGTCGATGCGCCCGTCGGCCTGCGCGCCCGCATCATTGCGCGACACATACCCGCCCCAGAACCGCCCAAACAGGTCGGTGCCCTGCCGTTGGCGTTCGTGCTGCACGCTGAACCCAAGCGCCCATTGCCACCCCAAACCAGGGGTCATCGACACCGTGAAACCGCCATCCAGAATGCGCCGGACGCCGGTCTGGCAGGAAATGACGTCTTCGCGGAAGGTGCCCGTGCTCTGGCCGCCATCCACGCCGAACCTCAGGCCCCCGTCGACATCGAAGGCCTCGACCACGCCGCAGCGGGTGTCGTCTTGCCCGGCTTGCAGGCGGCGCAGCGCTTGTCGCGCGATGCCCGAGAAGCGAAGCGTTTGCATGCCGATCGTGCGTTCGAAATCCGATTGCAGGATGTCGGTCAACGGCGTGCGCACTATGTCGACCAGATCGTCGGCGATCATCACCGGGGCCAGCGCCACGGCAAGGCCATCGAACCGCGCATCAGCCGACCGGATGGCGACCGTCGGCTGGCAGGTATGCGCGCCCTCGTCCACCGCGTCATCGATGGCCGTGATCGTCAGGATTTGAGCAACGTTGTGGTTGCCGCTGTCGAAACGCAGACTCGCGGGCGAGACCGTGCATTGGCTGTCGCCCGCGAAATCTATCGTGACCTCGGCATTCGGCGCGCCAGCCAGTGCGAAGGACATGCGGGCGGTATCGCCTGCGCGCCCCTCGGTCGTGGCCAGATCCAGATTGACGACGATCACGTTGGCGAAGTCGTCATCGGCAATGCTGGCCTGCACCGTCAATGTGGCGGGGTCAGCATCGAGCCGCGTGACAGGATCGCCCGCGGTGATGCCCGTCAGCGTGATGACCAGCGTTTCCTGCCCTTCGATGGCGCTGTCTTCAAGCACCGTGACATCGATTGGCGCGCTGGTCTGGCCCGCCGGGATCGTCACCGTTCCCGACAGCGCGGCAAAGTCTGCGCCCGGGGTCGCGGTTCCTCCGACGGTATAGGCAACGACGGTGTCGACCAGCGCGACCCTGCCTTGGGTCACCACGAAACCGGCATCTGTCGGGACGGCGCCATTCGCCTCGACCCCGTTGGCGCGCACGGCGATGCGAACGGCGTTCTCGGCGCATTGAGTCATCGGGATGTTGTTGCCCAGAACATGCGGATCGCCCGCTTCGATGTCGAAACTGCTGTAGAAAACCGGGTTCGCGCCCAGCCCTGGATCGGCAAGGAACCCGCTGCTCCCGAACTCGAAAGACCCGAGGATGGCGGGGTTGTTCGGCAAAAGCGTCGTCACATCCAGCACGCCCGACGACAGGCGCGTCGTGCTGGGGACGCCGACACCCGGCGGATAGTGATAGGTGACGCTGAAATGCCCCGGGCGAAGGGCGAACCACTGATACGACCCCGTGCTGCCGTCCTGGTCGATGCGGATGCTGTTGCGCGTGCCCAGTGATGCGTTCGACCCGTCCGGGCCAGTCACGGTGATTCCCCCGCCCGGCAGTATGCGCCCGTCATCTTCGCAATAGAAATAGCCTTGCGGGTCATAGTCCTGCGCATCGGGGATGCCGTCGCCGTCGCGGTCTTCGACGGGGCTTTCATAACCGTCGGCAAGCCCGTCCCCGTCGGCGTCAGGATCGGGCGCGGGGTCCGGGGTGCCCGTCAGCGCGGCTTCGACGGTAAAGAGGTTCGAGATCGTGCTGGCGTTGCCGGCTGTGTCCACCGCCGCCCCGGCGCCGATCCGAACCTCGACCCTGCCGTCATGCGCGGGCGTCACGGTCAGGCTGTAAACCGGCCCGCGTCCAGTCATGTCGCTGGCGGTGCCGTTGGTCAATTGCAGATCGTCCGTGCCAAACCCCGTGACGGGTTCGGAAAAGGTCACCGTCACGGTGAAAGCCTCGCTGAGGGGGCCAATCGGGCCCGCGACAACAACCTGCGGTGCTGCCGCGTCCTTGACGATGCTGTCACCCACGGGCGCAGAGGGGTTGCCCGCCGCGTCTGTCAGCACCACGGACAGCGTCAATGTTCCGTCGCCCAGCCCTGAGGCATCGATCCCGGTTATCTGGTCGGTCGCATTTGAAACTGTGCCGGTTCCAGTGATCGGCGCACCTCCGCCCGTTGACGTGATCGACCACGCAAAGGATGCGCCGACTTCTGCGCCCGACAACGCAAAGCCAAGGCCCTGCGCGCTGCCCGCGTTCACCCGGTCGGGACCGAAAGCCACACTATGGCCAGCGGGCGCCGATGTATCCTTGATCAAGGCCATCGTCGCCAAGGCCTGCGCGTCATCGCCCCGGTTCGATACGGACGCGGTGATCTGCACGGGCCCATCCGACAGGCTTGTCAGATCGAGCAAGGCCGCCCAAC
>JAWKXG010000013.1:0-79514 GCA_041397065.1 Paracoccaceae bacterium
TCGCTTTTCACCGGACCGGTGCATGCCTTGTATGACTATAACCGTTGCGGGCTTGGCTGTGCCGTCGCGCGGTTGGTGGTGCCTGCCTTCGCGCCGATATTGACCGGACCGGGTTTCGCCGACGATCCGCACCGGAACCTTGGCTATGGGTTCCGGATGCTGGGCGATCTGTGCATGCGGGGGGGCGAACCGGCGCTGTCGCTTCAATGTCACGCGCTGTCGGTGGCCTGTGGCGATAACGCGTTTCGCCGCAGCCGTGCGATCGAGGCGGCGCATGCCGCAGGCGACCGCGCCGCCCTCGACATGCACCGCAACGCCTATGCCGCGCAGTGGGACCTGCCCGAGACGCTGGCTGCGCTGAAAATCGGGGGTTCCAAGTGATGCGCGCCTCGGCGGTCGATATCCTCGGGATCGGGGCGCAGCGCGCGATGACCAGCTGGCTGCATGCGGTTCTGTCGCGCCATCCGCGTGTCTGGGCCTTTCCCGACATGCAGCCGCTGACCTCGACGAACAAGGAAGCGCATTACTGGGACTGGAACCGCCATCGGGGGCCGGCATGGTATCGCGTCGTGACGCGCCCGCTGGATGATACGCAGCTGTCGCTGGACATCACGCCCGAATATGCCTTCCTCGATGCGGATCAGATCGCGGAATGCAAGGCCCTGAGCCCCACGGCCCGCGTCATCTATCTGCTGCGCGATCCGCTGGCGCGGGCGGTGTCGGCGATCCGAATGCACGCGACATGGGCCTCGAACAACGCCGACCCAAAGGACTACGCGATCACTTTCGGCCCGCGTTTTCAGGAATTTTGCCGCAGCGCGCGCCTGATCGAACACGCGGCCTATGTCCGCAATATCCTGCGATGGCGGGCTGCTTATCCGGATCTGCTGATCCTGTCGGTCGAAGAGATCCAGCGCGACCCCGACGCGGCGCTGGATCGCCTGTTCGGGCACATCGGTCTGGACCTTGCTAACCTGGACGACGGAACGCAGGCGCGGATCCGTGCCCGTGCGCGGGACGTGATCTGGCGAACGCGGCCCTATTCTCTGGATGCCGATTGCCTGAATTTCCTTGACGGGCTGACCCGCCCGGACCGTGACGCGGTCGCCGACGCATTCGGCCTGCATTTCGGCGAAGGGGACAGACTGAGGGAGGCGCTGCTGTGACAGCCCGGAATATCGCCGACGTGATCTGCATCGGGGCCCAGAAAGCCTCGACCAGCTGGCTGCACTCGGTCCTGACCTGCTTTGCCCCGTTCGAGATGTTCCCGGACCACGATCCGATCACGTCGACCACAAAGGAAGCCCATTTCTGGGATTGGAACCACCATCGGGGCGTGGAATGGTATCGCGACCTCATGGCGCGACCTACGCCGGACAGCCTGATGCTGGATTTCACCCCCGAATACGCGATCCTCAACGCCGACCAAATCGCCGAATGCAAGGAACTGAACCCCGACGCCAAGGTCATCTATCTGTTGCGCGACCCCACCGCGCGGGCGATTTCGGCGCTGAAAATGTACATGCTGTGGCATCTGGGTGAGGGACATGCAGAACCCTTGAAGCTGGGCGACATCTTCGAAAAGCTGATGAAAGACGCGCAAGTTCCGCGTCATGCCGATTATGCCGGGAATGCGGCGCGCTGGCGTGCGCAGTATCCCGACATGTTGATCCTGAACTATGAAGATTTTCACACCGACCGCGAGGCCAGCATCCGACAGGTCCTGTCCTATCTGGGCGCCGCCGACGCCCAACCCCGGCCCGCCGACGCGCGTCGTTTCCAACAGCTTCTGACCTCGCGCGTTTGGGAAAGCGCGGATTTCGCGATCAGCCGCGAGGTGCAGATGTATCTGCATGGCCAGACTTGGGCCGCCCGTCTGGAAGCCGAGCGTTCACTGGGGATGCGCTTTACCGAATTCGACCCGGCAGCGGCGGAGTAGACGATGGAAATGCGGCTCAGACAGCGTCTGTGGTTCGATACCTTGACAGATCCCGGCATGATGGCCGAGGCCGTCATCGCTGCGGTCGAGGCCGACGATTATGACAACGCAATGGCCCGCTTGCGGCTGATCCTCGCGCATGACCTTCCTGCGGGCGAATCCGTCACACGGGCGCTTGAACAATGGCCTTGGTCGATCGACCTGCACGCGCTGGCGACGCGCATCGATCCGACGGCGATCGACGGGCTGGCGGCAGCGGTGCGGGGCCAGAACCGCCGCTGGGCGACTCTGGCCTGGGCGTGCTGGGATCAGGGCGATGTCGAGGGGGTGCATGCGGCCTTCGACGGGCTGGACCCGGACAATCCCGATCAGGCAGACGACCGGCGCGCGCGGTCGGAACTGCGGCTGCTGACCGGGCAGGATACCGACGACCTCGACACCATTGGCGGCGCCGACGGGCTGCGCCTGTCGCTGTTGCGCGACTGGCTGCGCGAAGGCGGCGCCGCCTTGTCGCGGCGCGCGCAGGTCGAACCGGCTGGCTGGCCCGCCGCGCCGGGGCTGTGGTCATGGGTATTCGACGCGCTGATGGGCGAACGCGACCTGCCCTGCGCGGTCGGGCTGGTGGCGTTGATGGCCGAACGGTTCGGCGACAATCACGACGTGGTCAAGCGCGCCCGGCTCAGCCTCGCGTTCGAACGCGAGGATGCCGTGGAAACCCGCGCGCTGGTCGAATCGATGGTCGAAGGCGAGCCTTGGACATGGCCGGCATCGACCCATGCGATGGCGCTGCGCAGCGCCTTGCTTGAAGCGCGAGGCCGGGTGCCACCGACACTGGTCGGGCGGGCACGGGCAGCCGCGCGTCTGTATCCGCGCGATTGGGCACTGCATGGCCTGAGCCTGACCATCGCGGAACGCTTCGGCGATTGGGACCGCCTTGTCGAGCGGATCGAGGCGCAGCCCGCACCCCGGTTCGCGGGGATCGATGCCGAACATCTGCTGCGGATCGGCTTGCCCGAAAAAGCACTGGCGCATCTGGACAAGGGCCCGGATCGCCAGCCGATCCATGCCCGTTTCGGGCAAACCCTGTTGCGGGCGCGCATCCTGAACCGACTCGGCCGCCCGCGCGAGGCGCTCGCCGCCCTGCCAGATCCCATTAACTGGCAGCAGCGCGCCGATCTGGCCTATTGGGCGTCGGACATGGCGTTGGCGCTGCGCGACATGGACAAGGCCCGCGCTGTGCTGGCCCCGGCGTTGGAAGCCTGCCCCACACGCATGGGCTTGCTGCTCAATGCCTCGCGGCGTGCGTTTTTCGAGGGCGAGACAGCGCAGGCCTCGTCCCTGCTGGTGCGTTTTCGCGACCTCAAGGCCGCCGTTCTTGGGCGACGGCCCGCGCTGGACTTGCGCGATCTGGTGATGGAAGACGCCCAACGCGAACCCGAAGGGCCGGTGGCCGCGGCACTGCGCCACTTTTCGCGCGTCGCCCCGGCCGCGCCGGTCGGCGGCGGCGGGATCGTCCCGCGGATCGCAACCTATTGGGAAGGTCGGTCGTCGAAAGCGCTCGAACGGTGTCGGGCAGCCTGGCAAACGCTGCATCCCGACATGGACCTCTGCGCCTTTGACCGGACGACCGCCCGCGCTTGGCTAGAGGCGAACGAGCCAGACCTTGTCGCTGCCTTCGATGCGCAGGCTCATCCGGCGACCCGGGCCGATCTGTTCCGCTGCGCGCTGGTCGCCCACGAAGGGGGGCTGTTCGTCGACGCCGACGAATATCCGCGCGCCGCGATTGGCGACTGGCTTGTCGATGCGGATGCCGTCTTTGTCATCGAAGAAGGCTTTGCCTCGCTCGCCAACAACTTCCTTGCGGCCCGCCCCGGGCACCCGGTGCTGATGACGATGCTGGATGCGGTCAAGGAGCGGCTGCGCGATGCCGACACCGCGATTTATCCGTGGTGGGATACCGGCCCCGCGCAACTGGCACTGGCTGCGCACCGGTGCGCGTCCGACTTGCCGCGCTGCCGGCTGTTGTCGCAGGCCGAATACGACAGCCGCGTTTCGACCAACCTGCCGTTTCCCCATAAATGGAGCGCTGACCACTGGCGGTCGTCCTTGTGACGATTGCGCTGGACAGGCCCGTGCCTGCGGACACACACTGACGCCATGCGCAACCCCGATCTTGGACAGGCCTATTCCCTCGATGGCGCCGAGTCGTGCCGGACCCTCTATGCCGACTGGGCCGAGACCTATGACGCCGGTTTTGCCGAGGCGATGGGCTACCGACTGCCCGACCTGGTTGCACAGGCGTTCGTCGCCGCCATGCCGCCCGAGGGGGCCGTGCTGGACGTCGGCGCGGGAACGGGCCTGCTGGCCGAGGCCCTGCGATCACGCGGATGGTCTGGCCCGATCGATGCCGTTGACCTGTCGGCGGCGATGCTGTCGAAGGCGCGCGACAAGGGCCATTATCGCGCCTTGTTCGAGGCCGATGTCACCCATCCCCTGAACCTGCCCGGCCGCTATGCGGGGATCGTCAGTTCGGGCACGTTCACCCACGGCCATGTCGGCCCCGAGGCTTTCGGACCCTTGCTTTCGATCTGTGTCCCGGGGGCGGTTCTGGCCCTGTCCGTCAACGCCGGGATCTGGGACGAACTGGGATTTGCCGACGCGCTGGCGGCGCTGGGGAGCCGGGTCGCCGGGATCACGCTGACCGAGGCTCCGATCTATGGTGACGGGGCCTTGCAGCGCGATCCGGAACACGCCAAGGACAGGGCCATGATCGTCACGGTGCGCTTGTCATGATTCCCGAACCCCGCCAGATTCTTTGCATCGGTTCCGTGCTGTGGGACATCATCGGGCGCACGCGCGAGAATATCGACAGCCGGGGCGACGTGCCGGGCCAAATCACCCGCCTGCCCGGCGGTGTCGCGCTGAATATCGCGATGACGCTGGCGCGTTTCGGCGTAACGCCGGTGTTGCTGTCGGCCGTGGGCGAGGATCCCGAAGGGCATGAGTTGATCGCGGCGGTCCGCGCTTTGGGTTGTGTCACCGATCTTGTTCACCGGATGCCCGACCTGCCAACCGATGCCTATATGGCCATCGAAGGCCCCGGGGGGCTGGTTGCGGCGATTGCCGACGCGCATTCACTGGAAAAGGTGGATGATGCCATTCTCGCGCCTCTCGCCGACGGGCGGCTGGGATCGGCGCAGCAACCGTATGAGGGGATCATCGCGCTGGACGGCAACCTCACCGCCGATCTGCTGGGCCGGATCGCCGTGTCGCCGCTTTTTGCGCGGGCCAAGCTGCGCATCGCACCCGCCAGCCCGGGCAAGGCCGAACGACTGCTGCCGATCATGGGCCACGCGGGAACGACGCTCTATGTCAACCGGCAGGAAGCGGGTTACTTGTGCGGCCACAGCTTCGACGACAGCCGAAGCGCGGCCGAGGGGCTGATCGCCGCGGGTGCCGCGCGCGTCCTTGTTACCGATGGCCCCCGCGACAGCAGCGATGCCATGCGCGGCGCCGAAACCTTGACCCTGCCGGCGCGCGCCATCGCCGTGCGCCGCGTGACCGGCGCTGGCGATACCTTCATGGCCGCCCATTTGCTGGCCGAAGGCGCTGGCATGAGCCGTCTTGACGGGCTTGCCCACGCGCAGGAAACCGCGGCCCGCTATGTCGCCAACGAAGAGGACCACCCATGATCGACGCCCCCCTCGCGCTGTCCGCCGAAGTCGCCGAGGCCCGCACCGCGGGCAAGCCCATCGTGGCGCTGGAATCGACGATCATCACCCATGGGATGCCGTGGCCGCAAAACCATGAAACCGCCCTCGCCGTCGAGGCCGCCGTTCGCGAGGCGGGCGCCGTTCCCGCGACGATCGCCGTCATGAACGGCCGCATCCATATCGGGCTGGGGGCCGACGATCCGGAAACGTTGGCGCGCTCGACCGGGGTGATGAAACTCAGCCGCGCCGATCTTGCCGTTCGCCTGCGCAAAACGCACGGCGCGACCACGGTCGCGGCGACGATGATCTGCGCGCATTCGGCCGGGATCGAGGTCTTTGCCACCGGCGGGATCGGCGGGGTCCATCGCGGGGCCGGAACATTCGTTCGACATCTCGGCCGATCTGCGCGATCTGGCGCAACCCCGGTGACGGTTGTGGCCGCCGGGCGAAGGCGATCCTGGACCTGCCCGACGCTCGAGGATCTGGAAACGTCGGGCGTGCCGGTGATTGCCTTTGGGCAGGATGATTCCCCGGCTTTCTGGTCGCGGTCGTGGGGATCAAGGCGCCGTTGCGGCTGGACGACCCGGACCATATCGGCCGCTGCCGCGCGCACGCATGCGGGCGCGGCTGGCTGACGGGCGGGCAATTGATCGCCAACCCCATCCCCGCCGAAAACGATCCCGCGCGCGGTCATCGACCGGTGATCGAAGATGCGCTGGATCTGCACTGGAACAGGGGATCAGCGCCAAGGAGGTGACACTTGTTGGCCTGCGTGTTCAACGCGACCGGCGGGCGACCGAGGCGAATATCGCGCTGGTCCTGAACAACGCGCGCCTTGCGGCCCGGATCGCCCGGGCGTTGGTCGAAACACCCCGACACCCCCACTGACGACAGCGTGGAACATCCGCCCGTCGTGGTGCTTGTGCGCTGCGCGGCATGACTGCGGTGAACCTGCAGCGTCAACACGGGAACCGCGCCATGTCCTCGCCCAACCGCCCGCATCGGCGTGGCTTGCTCTGCCCGCTGCGCGCCTCGTTCCTGACAGGTCTGGTGATTGGTTTCGGTTCTGCCGCGCTGACGGTCTGGTTGTTGAAAACCGCCATCGAATTCGTTGATGGCAAGGTCATTCCGCTGATCCCCCAGCGCTGGGTTCCGGATGTGCTGGTCGATTATCAGGTTCCGGGCTTCGGCGTCATCATCTTCCTGATGTTCACGCTGACCGTGGGTTGGCTGGCCAAGAATTTCATCGGCCGGTCACTGATCCAGTTAAGGAGGATATCGTCGACCGGATGCCTGTGGTGCGCACGATTACACGGGCTCAAGCAGATCGCCGAAACCGTCTTTGCGCAGTCGGAACGCCTCGTTTCAGCAAGCCCGCCTGATCGAATATCCGCGTCAGGGACTGTGGCCGTGGCCTTCGTTTCGACCGATACGAAGGGGGAAATCGCCGCCCGGATCGACGCAGGCGAGGACCTTGTCTCGGTCTTTCTGCCGACGACACCGAACCCGACCTCGGGCTTTTTACTGTTCGTGCCGCGCTCGTCGGTGAAAATGCTGGACATGTCGGTCGAAGACGCGGCCAAGTTGATCATTTCAGGCTGGCCTTGTGTCGCCCGAAGCTCGCCCAAGGGCGCCGCAAGCGCAACGCCCCCAAGGCCGAAGGTTAAAAAGCGCCGTCCATCCCCCGTCGACCGAGATGGTCGTTCCGGTGATCTGGTCGGCGGCGGGCGAACACAAGAACACCGTGGTGCCGCCGATCTGGTCGGTCGTGGCGAACTGGCGCGAGGGCTGGCGTTCCAGCATCACCTCGCGGATCACGGTTTCGCGGTCCATGTTGTGGGTTTTCATCTGGTCGGGGATCTGCGCCTCGACCAAGGGGGTCAGGACGTATCCCGGGCAGATCGCGTTGCAGGTGATGCTCATCCTGGCCGCGCCTCCAGCGCCGTCGTCTTGACAGGCCGACGATGCCATGCTTGGCGGCGATATAGGCCGATTTGAAGGGAGACGCCGTCAGACCATGCGCCGACGTGATGTTCACCACCCGTCCCCGCTTCGCGCGCATACATGCCGGTAAGGCCGCAGCCGTCGGGCATGGAACGCCGAGCCTGAGGTTGATCGCGATGATCGCGTTCCATTTGTCGACGGGGAATTGATCCGGGCGACATGCTGGATGCCGGCGTTGTTCACCAGAATATCGCATCCGCCCGCCTGTTCGACCAGCGCGCGGCATTCTCCATCGCCGTTCGACATGTCGGCCTTGATATAAGGAACCGACACGCGACGCGCCGCCATGTCGGCAGCCAACGCGTGATCCTCGGGCCGGTCGGTAAAGGAGTTGAGGACGACGTCAGCGCCCGATGCCGCGAGCGATCCGGCCACGCCCGCGCCTGATCCCCGAATTCGACCCCGTGACGATCGCGCGCCGTCCTGTCAGAAGACCCGTGCCAGATGCTCCCCGCTGATGATGCAGCCGCAGCATAGCCGAGCGCCTCGCGAGCGCCAGAGCCAAAAAAAAACGCCCGCACAAGGCGGGCGTCAGTCATTGAGGCAGGTTTCATACAGGCAAGAAACCTAATGGAGCAGTAAGCATGTTATAGCCTTCTTTAACACTCCAAGCCGTAAAAGTTTGATTTGGCAGGATCCCAGCGTTACCCATGGGTAGGATCCCGCCGCCTGCCCCGCGACAAAGGAAAAGATGATGCGCCCATTTTTTTGCAATTCTGCGCCGATTCATCGTGCTGACCGCGGGAATCACGATTTTTTGCGGTGGATTCCCCGTTTTCGGCGACCTGCCCCCCGACACGGCATTGCGATGTATGGCGAGCCAGCACTGCCGCCGGACTTCGCATCGCCCCCATGCGCGCCCCGACGCGCCCCAAGGCGGGCGAATCGTTTTCGCGGAAATCGGGGGGATCTGATCTGCTCAACCCTTCATCCTGCGCGGATCGGCGCCTTGGGAGTGAACCTGCTGACGGTGCAAAGCTTGCTGGGGCGCAGCCATGCCGAGCCTTCACGCCTATGGCGTCCTCGCCGAACAGGTGGAAACCGACGATGTGCGGTCGTTTGCTCAATCCATCGCTGCGCGACAGCGCGCGCGGTTTTCGGATGGCAGCCCCGTGACAGTTGCCGATGTGATGTGGTCATTCGAAACCCTTTGGAACCATGGGGCACCCACGGTATCGCACGGCGTGGGACAAGGTCGCGTCGATGGAACAGACAGGCCCGAACAGCCTGCGCCTGACCTTCACCGAACCCGACCGCGAATTGCCGCTGGACGGGGTCTGCGCCTGATCTTGCAACGCGCGTGCTCGACGGACGGCCGTTCGACGAATCCTCGCTCGACCCGATTCGGGGTGCAGCGGCCCCTATACCGTGGCCGGAGGTGGATCCCGGCCGGTCGATCACCTTCGCCGGATCCGGTTGGTGGGGCGACGATCTGCCGTTCTTCGCGGGCAGCACAATCTCGACGAGGTCCGGTATGAGCATTTCGGCGACGCGGCCGTTGCGTTCGAGGCCTTCAAGGCCGGGCTGATCAGTGTCTGGCGCGAACCCAGCGCGGCACGTTGGGCCGACAGCTATGATTTCCCGGCGGTTACCGAAGGCCGTGTCGAACGGATCGAGATCCCGCACCAGCGCCCTTCGGGAATGAACGGGTTCGTGTTCAACACGCGTCGGGCCCTGTTCGCCGATTGGCGGGTGCGCGACGCGCTGATCCATGCGTTCGACTTCGAGCAAGTCAACGCGACGATCAACGCCGGCACCGAGCCCCGGATCGCGTCGTATTTCGGCAATTCGGCACTGGGCATGGGGGATGGCCCGGCATCCGAGCCGGTGCGCGCCTTGCTGGCGCCTTACATGGATGCCCTGCCGCCGGATACGCTGGACGCCTATGCCCTGCCCGTCAGCGACGGGCGCGCGAACCGCCGAAACCTGCGCATCGCGCGCGCGCGCCTGAACGAGGCGGGTTGGCAGGCCGATGACCGGGGGGTGCTGCGCAATGCCCAAGGCGAGGCCTTCGCCTTCGAGATTCTCCTCAGGCAGGGGCAGGCGTTGGAATTGGCGATTGCAAATACCTACGTCAGCCAACTGGAATCATTGGGGATTTCGGCGACCATCTCGGTCGTCGACAATGCGCAATATGTCGAACGGACGAATGCGTTCGATTTCGACATGACGACGATCCTGCGGCTGATGTCGCTGAGCCCGGGCAATGAACAGACCCTGTACTGGGCGCGTTCGGGCGTCGATCAACCGGGCAGCCGCAACCTTGCCGGGGTGAACGAACCCGCCGTGGACGCGATGATCACCACGATGCTGTCCGCCCAAGATCCGCAGGATTTCCGGGCCGCCGTGCAGGCGCTGGACCGCCTGTTGATGACCGGTCGCTATGCCGTGCCGTTCTGGTTTTCGCCCGTCAGCCGGCTTGCCGTGACCAACGGGTTGCATTTTTCCAACCAATTGCCGATATATGGTGACTGGACGGGGTTCCTCCCCGAAGTGTGGTGGCAAGAATGAGCAGAAAAAAACTCATCGCACTGGTCCTGTTTGTCGGCGTGTCGGGCCTTTCGGCTTGCAACACCGTCGAGGGGATCGGGCGCGATATTTCAGGCGGATCGAACATGGTGCGCGGCTGGTTCAGCCGCTGACCGGGCACCCTGCGGGGCCCGTCATCCCAAGGCGTCAATCCAGTGACGTTACCCAGAGGATCGTCGCATCTTCGGGGCTCAGACTGATGACGTTGTGGCCCATGGTTGCATCGTAATAGGCGCTGTCCCCCCGGCGCATGTCGACGGGCGCATAGAATTCGGTGAACAGCCGGATCTCGCCGGTCAGGACATACAGGAATTCCTCGCCGTCGTGGCGCACCCAGCCATCGAAATCCTCGAACTTGCGGGCGCGGATCCGGGCGCGATAGGGCAGCATCGACTTGCGCGTCAGGCCGCCGGACAGAAGTTCGTGCTCATATGTGGTGGTCACGTGCCCTTCGCCGGTGCCGGACGGCGTGACCGTCATGCGCCCCCCAGCCGCGGCCGAGCGGGGCGGCGTGAACAGTTGGGGGACAGAAATGCCCAACCCCTCGGCCAGTTTCTTCAAACCGTCATAGGTGGGCGACATCTGGCCGTTCTCGATCTTCGACAATGTTGAACGCGCAACCCCTGCCGCCTGTGCCGCCTGTTCCAATGTCCAGCCGCGATCCTTGCGCAGCGACCGGACGCGTTCGGCCAGATCGACAGGCATGGCCAAGGCCTCTTCGCCGCTGGCGCGCGCGATGCGGATCAGGCTGGGGTTGGACAGGTCGCTCATGGTCGTTTTCCTCGGGGCGCGGACGGCACCTTGTGCGTCATCGAAGCCCGTTTGTCGAGACCACCCACTTGCCCTTGACGTCCCGCCTCGGTAGGCCTTCGGGATGCTGTCGATCGTCGATCTCCGTCCTGCTCCGCCCTGCCCGGCGCCCTTCAACATGGCGGCCTATGTGCTGGCGCATGCCGCCACCACGCCCGACAAGATCGCCTTGCAGATCCTTCGCGTGACCGGGGCGGAACGCTGGTCCTTCGCGGCGCTGGAACGCGCTGTGCGCGGGGTCGGAACGGGCCTTCTGGGCGCGGGCCTCGTGCCCGGGGACCGGGTCCTTCTGCGGTTGGGAAACAGGGTCGATTTTCCGCTGGCCTTTCTGGGGGCGATCGCTGTCGGGGTCATCCCGATTCCGACCTCGTCGCAACTGACGGCTGCGGAAATCACACCCATGGCCGAACAGGTCGCGCCTGCCGCCGTCATCGCCGCCGACGGGATCGCCCTGCCCGCCATCGGCTGCCCCGTGATCAGCGCGACAACCCTCCACGAATGGCGCGGCCTGCCGGCGTGCGACTGGGCAGCGGGCGATCCGCATCGCGCGGCCTACATGATCTTTACCTCGGGAACGTCGGGGCGCCCTAGGGCAGTCGTGCATGCCCATCGCGCGGTCTGGGCGCGGCGGATGATGTGGAACGGCTGGTATGGCCTGACCCCCGATGACCGGGTCCTGCATGCCGGGGCCTTCAACTGGACCTACACGCTGGGCACCGGGCTGATGGACCCTTGGGCCATCGGGGCGACGGCGCTGATCCCGGATGCCGCCATCGCACCCATCCAGCTGCCGCTGCTGCTGAAACGCTTCGACGCGACGATCTTTGCCGCCGCGCCGGGTGTATACCGGCAAATGCTCAAAAGTCCTCTGCCCCCGCTTCCCAAATTGCGCCACGGCCTGTCGGCTGGCGAGCGCTTGCCCGAAGTGACACGCGCCGCGTGGACGGATGCAACCGGCACCCCCATTCACGAGGCCTTGGGGATGTCCGAAGTTTCGACCTTCGTATCCTCCAGCCCCGCGCACCCTGCCCCGCACGGCGCTTCGGGGCATGTCCAGCAGGGCCGCTGCGTTGCCGTGCTGGGGCCGGACGGGGAGCCCGTTTCCCGTGGCACCCCCGGCACTCTGGCCGTCGACCGCGACGACCCGGGCCTGTTTCTGGGCTATTTCGGCGCCGAGCAGGAAACACGCGCGCGCATGACCGGCCGCTGGTTCCTGACGGGCGACACCGTCAGCATGGCCGAGGACGGCGCGATCCATTATCTGGGCCGAGACGATGACATTTTGAACGCCGGGGGATATCGCTGCTCGCCGCTGGAAATCGAGGGCGTTTTCGACACGCATCCCGGCATCGCCGAAAGCGCCGCAATCGAAGTGTCCGTGCGCGAGGGGGTGAGCATCATCGCCTTATGCTATGTGCCACAGGGCGATCCCTTGCCCGACGAGACGTTGCAAGAATACGGTAGCGCGCGTCTGGCGCGATACAAGCAACCCCGGCTGTTTCACGCTGTCGAGGCACTGCCCAAGGGCGCCAACGGCAAGATCAGCAGAAAGCTTTTGCGGTCTTGGCTGGGCGAGAAGCAAGGCTGACCTACAGCCCGACCGACGGTGCATTCGATGTTATGCGCGTCGTCCAGAAAGATCATCGTCACGACAAAGCAACCAGCGCTGCAAGTATGGCCACGATCGCCAGCAGCGTCCGCCGACCGTTCGCAGTCACCGCTTCGATAACAGATTGCGGAACAACGAAGCCGAGCCCCACGACATATGGCTGGACGTAAGGATTTGGACGACGACTACCGGTGCGTTCCAGTTCTTTTGGCGATGGCTGCATCAACAGTGTCAGACGCGAAGTGCGGATCTGGGCGCCAAGTTCAGGGCGATCGGGGGCATGGTGATGCATGGCGGTTGCCTCCGGGCAGAAGGGGGTCAATCGGGTGCTTCAATGCATCGATTGTAACATGCCTGAGCCTGTTCACGTGATTTTTCTTTTAAAATCAAAGCATCTTCATCCAGCCACACCCCTGAAACATTGTTTCAGCGATCCGTGAGGTTTTGCCGAATCCGCCGGTGCGAATCGGGAACACACCGCTTTGCAAATCCTGCAAAGTCGGGCGGGACACCAGATCTTGTGGCAAGCCCCTGCGTGTTCAATTCTGGTCAGAGCGGCGATCCGGAACGCTGTTCCCCGCTGTTTCGGGAAAATTCACCTGTGCACCTTGTCGCCACCCGCCCCATCTGCGATTTTCGGCGAATCGACCTGAGGCGCTCATGACCACCAAACTCGACATCTTTTCCGATCCGATCTGCCCGTGGTGCTACATCGGCAAGGCCCGCCTTGAAGCCGCGCTGGAGCAACGGCCCGATCATCCTTTCGTGGTCGAATGGCATCCCTTCATGCTGAACCCGGGCATGGAGCCCGGTGGCATGGATCGACGCGAATACCTGCAGGCCAAGTTCGGCCCCCCCGAAGATGTTGTAAAAGCCTATCTGCCCGTGCAGCAGGCCGCCGACGAAACCGGGCTGCCGATGAACCTGTCGGCCATTGCGCGCACGCCGTCGACGCTCGACGCCCACCGGCTGATCCACTGGGCGGGGTTGGAAGGGCAGCAGAACGCCGTCGTATCGGCCCTGTTCCGCGCCTATTTCGTCGATGGGCAGGACATCGGCGACCGCGACACGCTGGCAGGGATTGCCGCGGCCAGCGGGCTTGACGGGGCCGTCATCGCCCGCCTTCTGGATGGCGATGCGGACAAGGCGGAAATTCGCGCCCGTGACGCCGAGATCCGCGAACGCGGCTTGCAGGGGGTGCCCGCCTTCATCCTTGGCCGGACCTATGTGGTGTCGGGCGCGCAGCCTGCCTCGGTGTGGTTACAGATCATCGACGACATCGCCCGCCTGTCATGACGCCGCCGCGCACCATCCGCTTCGGCGAGTTCATCGCGTTGATGGCGCTGATGATGGCGACGGTCGCCTATTCCGTCGATGCGATGCTGCCGCTGCTGGACCCGATTGGCGAGGCCCTCTCGCCCGAGGCGACCGAGCGCGCGCAGCTGGTGATGACCGTGTTTCTGCTGGGGCTGGGCATGGGCACCTTCGTCGCGGGCCCCCTGTCGGACAGTTTCGGGCGCAAGCGCGTGATCCTGTCGGGCTTTGCCCTCTATATGGCGGCGGCCGTGGTTGCGGCTATGGCGCCCGACATGACGACCCTGCTGGCCGCCCGTTTCGTGCAGGGGTTGGGGGCCGCCGCGCCGCGCGTGGTGTCACAAGCCCTTGTGCGCGATCTGCATTCCGGGCGGATGATGGCACGGGTGATCTCGTTTTCCATGACGGTCTTCACCCTGGTTCCGGCGGTTGCGCCGCTGATCGGGGCGGGACTGGGCGCGCTGTATGGGTGGCGCGCGATCTTCTGGAGCTTCGTCGTCTTCGGCGCGATCGCCTCGCTGTGGATGTCGACCCGGCTGGGCGAGACCTTGCCCCCCGAGAAACGGCGCAAGCTGAACCTCGGGGCGCTGGGCCGCGCCTTTGCCGAAGTGGTCGGGCATCCGCGCGTGCGTCTGTATCTGCTGGCGCAGACGCTGGTGTATTCCACCATGTTCATCTGGTTGTCCGAGGTGGCACTGATCTTCGCCGGTTACTTCGGGCGCGAAGACAGCTTTCCGCGCTGGTTCGCGTTGGTGGCGATCCTTTCGGCACCGTCCAGTTTTCTGAACGGCCGGCTGGTGTTGCGGCTGGGCATGCGGCGCCTCGCGGTGATGGCCATCACGGCGCAGTGCGCGACGGCGCTGGTCGCCGTTTTGGTTTTTGCGACCACCGAACCCGGATCGATGTTCTGGATCTTCATGCTGTTCATGATGACCCAGTTCTTTGCCATCGGGTTCATGATCGGCAACCTGAACGCGCTGGCGCTTGAACCGATGGGCCACATTGCCGGCATGGCGTCATCGGTGATGGGCGGGGTCTCGACCGTTGCGGCGGCTTTTGTCGCGATCCCCATGAGCTATGCGCATGATGGCACGCCCTTGCCGTTGGCCATCGCGGTGCTGTTCATGGCGTTGCTCAACGCCGGCGTCATGCGCTTTGCTCAGCGCTATGACTGAGCGCGCAGCCGCGCCCGGTTCAACGCCAGCCATTGCGCCGAGATCACCAGCGGTGCGGTTTCGGCCTCGCCGCTTTCGACCAGTTCCATGAGCCTTTCGAACGGGATGACATGGGCGCGGATATCCTCGGCCTCGATCTCCAGCCCGCTGACCCCCTGCGCGGTGTCGGGCGGGTCGGCGATCCCGACATACGAGATCATGTATTCGCTGACCGCCCCCGGGCTGACATAGTAGCGCCCGCAGGGGTGCAAGGCTGCCAGGGTCAGCCGCGCTTCTTCAAGGCTTTCGCGTCGCGCGGCGGTTTCGGGGCTTTCGTGGGCGTCGATCCGCCCGGCGATCGGTTCCAGCGACCAGCAATTCTGCGCCCCCCGGACCAACGGGCCGAAGCGGAATTGTTCCACCAGCATCACGGTATCGCGGACAGGGTCATAGGGCAGCACGGTCACGGCATCGGCCATGATGAAGGCGGCACGGGTGACCGTTTCGCTTTGCGAACCGTCGAAGCGGCGAAAGCGCAGGTCGCTCTCGTCCACGCCGAAATAGCGCGCATAGGGCAGTCGCCGTTCGACAAGGTCCACGTCCTGCGCGGCGGGCGCGCGGCGCAGCGTCGCGGGCGCGGGTTCGGCCAGCGCGCGGTGGCGGCTGGTCGCGGCCGCTTCCAGCATACGATACCGTTCATAGATCCGCGCTGGCGGGTGGGTTCTTGCCAGAAGGATCACGTCGGTCGCGATCTCGGCAGCCAGCGCGCCCCGGTCGGCGGACCATGCCGCCAGATCCCAATCGCCGCGCGCCTGCCAACGGCCCGCCTGCGGGACATAGATCACGGCGTCGCGGGTTCCTGCGTCTGTTTCGACACGGACGGGCTGCGGGTCATAGCCAAAGATGCGCTCGTATGTGTCCAGCCGGGCGCGCGCGTCGGGGGACGGCGTGACAATCAGCCCTTCTGCCACAGCGCCGGCGCGCGGTGTGAACAGCGGAAAGCCCAGCCCCGTCCCGTTGTCGCCTACGGCCTCGGCAACCGCATGGCCCTCAAGCCGCGCTGGCTGGCCCTGCAGCGGCTCGCCCGCAACGGCGGCATAGACCCGCGCATCCCTCAGCGTTCCGTACAGGAACAGGGCTTCAGCGGTCATTGCGGCGGGCGTCCAGCCCCCGGTTGATGAAGTGAAGCACGGCGCCCACAATCGCGCAGGCGATGCCCATCGGGATCAGAAGGTCAGGATTGAGCGCCCGCATCAGCCAATCCATGTTCAGTTCAACATAGCCGCGAACCGCATCGGTGACTTCTCGATACCGACCCCGCATGATGATGGTCCAGATCCGCGGAATGGTCAGCACGAGCGAGGCGAGAATCGCCGTCATGACCCCGGCCTGAAGCCCCGCGAAGATCGAGAACCAAAGCTGGCGCTTGAGCATTCCGCCCAGAAACAACCAGCCGACGACGAAACCCACCATGGCGGTATAAGGGGGCATCCCCCGCGCAAGGCCCGGTTCAAAGGAAATGGGGATATACAGAACGGCCCCATAATAGGCGACGATCATCATCATGACGGCGGCGATGGGCCGGATCAGCGTGAACATGGGTTCTCCTCGACAACGGGTTTCAGGCAGCGACGTCTCAGTCGCGCTGAAGCGAAAATTGCGTGACGCCGCAAACTCGCGTGTGAAACGCCGCAGCGCAAGAGGTCAAATAGAAATCCCACATCCGCCGGAACCGCGTATCATAGCCCATTTGCTGGATTTCCTCCCACCGCCGCGTGAAACTCTCGTGCCAGCGGCGCAGCGTGATCGAATAGCTTTCGGCAAAATCAAGCTGGCCGACGCCGCGCAGGCGGGCGGCACCGGCTTCTTGGGCAAAGCGTTCGGGTGAAATCAGCATCCCGCCCGGAAAGATGAACTTCTGGATGAAATCGACGTTCTTGCGATAGCGCGCAAAGCGTTCGTTCGGCACTGTGATTACCTGAATCGTCGCGCGCGCGCCGGATTTGAGGCGGTCATGCACCGTCGTGAAATAGGCTGGCCAGTATTGCTCGCCGACGGCTTCGAACATCTCGATCGACGCGATTCCGTCATATTGTCCCGTCTCATCCCGGTAATCGCGCATCACGATCGACACCCGGTCCGAAAGGCCCTGCCGCGCCATGCGTTCGGTGGCGAAGCGGTGCTGCTCTTTCGATATCGTCAGCCCGGTAACCCGCAAGCCCCGCTCGCGCGCGGCGTATTCGGCGAACCCGCCCCAGCCGCATCCGATCTCGAGGACATGATCACCGGGCGCGACCCCCAGCGAGTCCACGAGGGCCGCGTATTTCTGGGTCTGCGCCGTCTCGAGGCTTTCCTGCCCGGTCAGGAAAAGTGCCGATGAATAGGTCATCGTCTCGTCCAGCCAGGCGGCATAGAAATCGTTTCCAAGGTCGTAGTGATACGAGATGTTCTTGCGCGCCTGTTCGCGCGAATTGCGCCGCAGCCAATGGCGCAGGCGTTCATAGGCGCGCACCAGCGCGGCGCCGGTGAAATCGTCCAGCAAGGCGGGGTTGTCGTGAAACACGAGGTCCATCAGCGCCTGCAGGTCGGGGGTATCCCACCATCCTTCAAGATAGGCTTCGGAAAAGCCAAGGTCCCCCTCGCGGACCAGACGGGCGAAGGCGTCGGGGTGATGCAACCGGATTTCGGCATGGCGTCCGGGCCGCGAACCTTCGGCGCGAAACCGGCGCCCGTCGGGCAGCACCAAATCCAGCCGCCCGGTCTGCATGCGGCGGATCTGCGCGAAGGCCGGCCGGAAATAGCGGGGCAAATCCGATTGCCCCCGCGTCGAAGTCAGAATCTCTGTCGCCACCACCACCATCCCGGGCTCTGCATGCCGTTCTGCGTTCCTTTCCCGCAGCAAAGACTAGCCCGTGATTGGCCTCTGGCAAGGATTATTCCGGCTTCTGGCGTTGCGCATACGCGGCGAGCGCCCTTTCACGCCCCTGCCCCAGATCGATCATCGGCATCGGATAGCGCTGCGTCGGCGACAAGCCCCAAGCACGCGGCACAGCGTCGAAATAGGCCAGTGCCTCGGGCGGTGGCGTGCGCGACAACTCGGCGATGAACCGCTTGCGATAGATCGCGTCGGGGTCGAATTTCTCGGCTTGGGTCGCGGGGTTGAAGACCCGGAAATACGGCGCGGCATCGGGCCCCGACCCCGCCACCCACTGCCACCCCATCGCGTTCGCGGCTGGGTCCCAATCGGTCAGGCACGCGTCGAACCACGCCTGCCCGACGCGCCAATGCGTCAGCAGATGCTTGGTCAGGTAGCTGGCGACGATCATCCGCAGGCGGTTATGCATTGTGCCCGTCACATACATCTCGCGCAGACCGGCATCGACGAAGGGTTCGCCCGTCATGCCACGGCGCCAGCGTTCGGCATCCGGGCCGTCGGCGCGCCAGTCGAACCCATCCCAATCCTCGCGCCAGTTCCGGGTCAGGATATGCGGCGTGTGATGACAAGATGATGCGCAAATCGCGCCATGCCAGTTCCTTGCGGAAATGCTCGGCCCCGGATTGGCCGGTCCTGTCGATCTGATCGCCAACGCCGCGTGCCACAGCCGGCGCGGCCCATCCGCCGTAGGTCAGGTTTTCGGACAAGCCCGAGGTGGCTGCCGCTGCCGGCATGTCACGTCGGCCTTGTACCTATCGATCGCGGTATCAAGGAACCGCGTCAGCCTGTCCTGTGCGGCCTCCTCGCCAATCTGCGCATGCCGCGCAAGGATCGGGGCGCCACGGTTCATTGCGGCGCCAAGGCGCAGTCCTCGATCCGCGCGGATCGGGGCACGGTCGCGGGTGGCCGGAGGCTGACGGGTTCGGCAACGGGCGCGGGAACCCCACGCGCCGGACAGGGCCTGCCAAAACGGGGTATAGACCTCGAAGAACCCGCCCGCACCGGTTTCGACCTGCCACGGCTCGGCCAAGGTGAAGCCCGCGAAGGACCGCGCGGTCAGTCCCTTGGCGGCCAAGGCCTCCTTCACAGCGGTGTCGCGTGCGATCGATGCCGGATCATAAAGCCGGGTCCACAGCACCCCGATGCGTCCGTTTCCTGCGCCAGCCGCATCAGTTCCGTCAGCGCATCGCCCTGCCGCAAGACCAGCGGCAACCCCCGACCGGCCAACCGGCGGGCAAAGGCGGACACGGCCTCGCCCATGCGCCAGCGGGCAGCGGCACCCAACCCGATGACCGAGTCATCGGCGATGAACACCGGCAGCACCGGCTGACCGGTTCGGCGGCGGCGGCCAGCATCGGGTGATCGTCAAGGCGCAGGTCGCGCCGAAACCAGAGGATCAGCGGTTTCACAGCACCGCGTCCAGCGCCTTGATGACCGCCTCGACCTCGGCCTGCGAGGTGTAATGCACGAAGCTGAGCCGCAAGACCCGTGATCGGGGTCGCCACCCTGCGCCTTGATCGCGCGGTCGGCATAAAAAGACCCCCACCCGCCATGATCCGTGCGCTGCCAGTTCCGCCGCCAGTGCTGCACCGGGCCGGTCGGCCATCACCGCCACCGTCGGCGCGCGGTGTTCGGCGTCGCGCGGGCCCAGCAGGCGCGCACTTCGTTGCGGCTGCCAAGGTAGTCCAGCAACGGCTGTAAAGCCGGGTCTCGTGGCCCCGGCATCAGGTCGTGCACCAGCGCCGCACGGGCCGTCGGGGCCAGCCCCGCCCGCCAAGTGATGCGCGGCCAGCGCGTCGATGTAATCGGCCATCCCAGCCGAGGCGGCGATTTGCGCATGGTCAGGGCCTTTTGCGGGCGTGAACCGTTTATAGAGTGTCTCGCCGTTGAAATAATGCCCTTGGTTCGGCAGCGTCATGCCCAAGGCGCGGCGCATGACCATGATGCCCTGATGCGGCCCATAGGTCTTGTAGGCCGAGAACAGATACACATCCGCCCCCAACGCCCCAACATCGGGCAAGCCATGCGGGCATAGCTGACGCCATCGACACAGACGAACGCCCCTGCGCATGGGCCATCGCGACGATCTCGGCCACGGGGTTCACTTCGCCGACGACGTTGGAACAATGCGGGAAGCACAGCAGACGCGCACCGGGCAACAGCGCCGCCAGACGGTCGAGGGGTGCCCCGTCACCGGGTCGATCTGCTATTCGCGCACCTCGATCCCGGCGTCGGCAAGACGCCGCCATGGGCCGGTATTGGCTTCGTGTCCTGATTGGTGACGATGATCGCGTCGCCCGGCTTCAGGAACTGGCGGAAAGCCTGCGACAAGACATAGGTGTTTGCCGTGGTCGACGGGCCAATGCTGAATTCATCGGTTTCGACCCCATCAAGGCCGCCAGACGCTGCCGGGCTTCGTCCATTTCGGCGCCGGCAAGACGCGACGCCTCGAACGGATGGTAAGGCTGGACCTTGCGCTGATGATAATAGCGCGTCAGCCGGTCGATCACCGCGCCGGCGGTGTAACTGCCCCCGGCGTTCTCGAAAAACGCTTGCCCGGCGAGGCTGGGTTCGGCAAAGGCCGGGAACTGCGCGCGCACGAATTCAATGTCCAGTTGCATGGATGACTCTCTGGTTGGGCGGACAATAATCCGGCTCGGGCGCGCCGACCAGAGGTATGAGTGATTGACAGGACCAGGGGCCTCTGTCAAAATTGCCTGACAATAAGAAAAACACAATCAAATCAGTGCAGGCCACGACCATGAGCAGCAAAAGCCGCCCGAACTTCGGCGTTGATCGCGCTACGGCGATCGCGCAGATATTGCAGGACAACATCATGGGCGGCCATTACTCGCCCGGAGATAGACTGCCGTCCGAGGCGGATCTTTGCACCCATTTCGAAGTGTCACGCCCCACCCTGCGCGAGGCCTTGGGCCGCCTGACAGCGCGCGGCTTGCTGACGGCGCGGCGGGGCGCGGGTGGCGGAGCGTCCGTGACCCGCCCCGACGAGGCCAGCGCCTGTGACCAGATTTCCGCGCTCCTCAGCCTGACTACCCGGCTGCCGGAAAACGCCCATTTGCCCCCGCTGACCGAAGCGCGCCTGCAATTGACCTATGGCTGCGCCGAACTGGCGCTGTTGCGCGCCTCGGACATCAGCGACCTGCGCGCCGAGATCGATGTTCAATCGGATTTCTCGATCCCCGATGAAGATTTCATCGGCTCGGTGCGGCGGATGCATCTGGCCCTCGCGCAAGCGTCTGGGAACCCCGCGCTGACCATCCGCGCAAGCCCTGATCGAGGCCGAGTTCGCCAGCACCCCGACCGAAGGCTATCCGACACGGGTTCGGGCGCGGTTCCTGTCGTATCACGTGCGCATCGCCAATGGCATTGCCGGTGGTCGTTCGGACGACATTCGCACCGCCATCACCGAATTGTGGAGTTTCGAGCAGGGTCGCGCCTCGGAGGCGGACGACTCAGGGGCGGCGCAGGTCGAACGCCCGCCGACCATGCGCGAATTGCGCCTTCCACCGGTCCAGCGCCTGGAACCGCTGACCCCGACGCCCGATAGTGGCGCCGCCTGAGGCCCACATGGCCCAATCCCTCAGACATCGCGTCAGTGCCGCGATCGACCCCGAGATGCGCGAACAGCCCGGCCTGTCGCGATTCAACATCGTGGTCGTGATGGCGATCCTGACCTTGATCGTCACCGCGATCCTGAAACCGAGATCCATGTCATCGCTGCTTATGGCGCCCTGACGGGATGGATCAAGGTCAGGTTGTTCGTCTTCTTTGGCGGAATACATGGCGCGCCTGTGAGGTGGCGGCGCTGAACCCGCGTTACCGGTCGGCGCTGCAGTATGCTTTGACACCGACGGCGTTGCTCGACCTCGCCGCGATGGCATCGCTGGCGGTGCCCTATGTCGGGCTGGAAAGCACGATCTTCCGCCTGTTGCAGATCGCGCGGATCCTGCGGCTGGCGCGGATCGGGCGATACAGCCGGGCAATGAACCTGCTGGCCGAGGCCATCCGGTGCGCGTCAGGTGGAACTGGTGCTGTCTTTCGCGATGGCCCTGTCGCTGATGCTGGCCTCGGCAACGCTGCTGTATCTGGTCGAACGCCATGCCCAGCCCGGAGGCCTTGGTTCTATCCCCGCGCGATGTGGTGGGCGGTCGAGACCTTGACCACCGTGGGATATGGCGATGTCGTGCCGATAACCGCGCTGGGTCGCTTGCTGGCTGCGGTGACCGCCTTGGGCGGGATCGGCATCATCGCCCTTCCGACAGGCGTGCTGGCCGGGGCATTTTCCGATGCGATCCGACGCGCGCGGGAAGAAGGGCTTCACCGCCGCCACCACGACCCCGCCCCTTGAGCCCCCTTGAGGGCGGGCCGCTGCCGCCTTATATAAAGGGTGTTCGGGGCAACCCGGGCTATGGACATAAACGCGCTCGTAATACGCGGATCGGACCCGGGGGCGGTACCCGGCGGCTCCACCATTCATCCCTCATTGGGGGCGAGCGGGGCCGAAACAGGATCGACGAACGTCTAAAGGGTTTGCTTTGTCTCGGTGAGCACCACCGTTACCGGTGCAAAACGTACAGTTGCCAATGACAACCGTTCCTGCGGCCGTCGCTGCGTAAGCAGTGCCGAATACCGAAATCAAGCCCTTGCGCTTAGCCGCGTAAGGCGGGGTTCGCAGGTACCTGGCAACAGAAACCTGCACTTTCCCCCCGATTTGCCAAAAATTCAGCGGCCGGCATGTTTTCCGTGGATGGATGCCGCTGTGGGCTTTTCTTTGTCGCACAAACGCTTATTCTGACCCGAACAGCGAGCGAGGGCAGCATGAGCGCCGGAATTGACTATGGCAACCTGATGCACAAGGCGATGCGTGGCCTCATCCGTGAGGTGATGGAACGCATCGCGGATCACGGGCTGCCCGGCGGGCACCACTTCTTCATCACGCTGAACACCCGTCATCCCGAAGTCGAGATGGCAGAGTGGTTGCGCGCGCTATCCTGACGAGATCACGATCGTCATCCAGCACTGGTTCGAAAACCTCGAAGTCGACGACAACGGATTGCAATCACGCTCAACTTCGGAAACCAGCCTGAACCGCTGTATGTTCCCTTCGATGCGATTTCGACCTTCGTCGACCCCTCGGTTGAATTCGGCCTCAAGTTCGAGACCCAGTTCGACGAGGATGAAGACGACGACGAGGAAGACGACGAGGACGAGGCGGAATTGCTGCACACGGAACCTGAGCCCGAGCCCAAGAAGGCCGGCGAGGTTGTCAGCCTCGACAAGTTCCGCAAGTGATCGCCGCGCGGCCCGTGCCGCGCCCTGCCCCCTTGAAGCGCCGCGCCTCCGCCCCGATATCGGCACGGCAGGAGGAAAGTCGTCGTGAGCAAATCCTCAAACGTGTCGCCGAGGCCATCGAAAAACTGGGGCTCGAGGCCGAGATCCTCGCCCTCGGCCCCGCCGCACCGCCGAAGACGCTGCAGCGGCCTGTGGCTGCGCGCTGGACCAGATCGTCAAATCGCTGATCTTTCAGGGGTCGGGCGGCACGATCTACCTGTTCCTGACCGCTGGCGGCAACCGGCTTGACCCGACCAAGGCTGCGGCTCTGGCAGGCGAAGCACTGGAGCGCGCCGATGCGGCCACGGTGCGCGATGTGACCGGGTTCGCCATTGGAGGGGTTGCGCCCCTTGGCCACCTGACGGCACCTGTTCTGTTCGCCGACCCCCGCCTGTTGGAATTTGCCGAGGTTTTCGCCGCTGCCGGAACACCGAACCACGTGTTTCGCGTTGCACCCGGCGCGCTGATAGAGGCTTGCGGGGCGCGGATCGGGGAATTCACCGCATGAGCCTGCCGCATCCGCTGGATAACCCCGGCCTTTATGCCCACGTGATGCCCAAGCGCCTGATGGCTTGGGCGGTGGACGTGGCGGTCACGCTGATCATCACGTTGATCGCGGGGCTGGCCGTCGCGTTGATGACCTTGGGCATCGGCCTGTTGCTGTTTCCCTTCTTGTGGATCGCCATCTCGATCGCCTATCGCTGGGTCTTGCTGACCCGCTATGGCGCTGACGCTGGGGATGCTGCTGGCCGCCTTGCGCCTGCGCCGGCTGGATGGCGAACGCCCGGATCTGGGCGAATGCCCAGTGGCATTCGGGCATCTATTCAGCGGGTATGCTGTTCGTCGTGCCACAGGTCGTATCCATCGCGCTGATGCTGACGACGCCCTACCGGCAAGGCCCTACGACCTTGTGGTGGGGACGACCATCGTGAACAACTATCTCGAGGGCTGACGCAAACGGCAGGCGTATCCATCCTCTCGTCAGAGCCTTGGCGGAATCAGGACGCCTTGCTAACGTCAAACCGGAAACCCCGTGACGGCCATCAGCGCCGCGCGCCATGACAGGAAAGGACGGGGGACGCGATGCGCCACACCCTGCCCATAGCGCCGCAATTCTATGTGACGGCGCCGCAGCCTGCCCCTATTTGCCGGGTCAGAGCGAAAGGCAAGCTCTTCACCGCGCTGAGCGGCGAAGGGGCAAAGGCATTGAACGACACCCTGTCGAAACAGGGCTTTCGCCGGTCGCAGAATGTCCTGTATCGCCCCGCCTGTTCCGATTGCACGGCCTGCCTGTCCGCCCGTATCCGGGTCGCCGATTTCGAACCCAACCGGGCACAGCGGCGCAACCTGCGGCGCAACGGTTATCTGAATCGCGAAACCACCCAGCCCTTGGCGACCGAGGAACAGTTTACCCTGTTCCGCCAATATCTCGACAGCCGCCATGCCGATGGCGGGATGGCCGACATGGACATCTTCGAATTCGCCGCGATGATCGAGGAAACGCCGGTCCGTTCGCGCGTGATCGAATACACCGAGAAGCGCAGCGCCGAGGTCAGCATGCGCGGATCGGGGCGGCAATTGCGCGCGGTCTGCCTGACGGACGTCCTCGATGACGGCGTAAGCCTTGTCTATTCCTTCTATGATCCTGCCAAGATCCGCGACGGGCTGGGCACCTACATGATCCTCGATCACATCGAACTGGCCCGGCAGGTCGGCCTGCCTATGTGTATCTGGGGTATTGGTGCCGCGCGAAGATGGCCTACAAGGCGCGGTTCTCGGCGCTGGAAGTCTATCAGGATGGCCAGTGGCGCCCGCTGGACGACCCGGAAAGCTATGAGCATCCGCCCCATCCCTTGTCGGTGCGCCCGATCACCGAACAGGTCGCAGCGATCACCTTGCCCCCGCAGACCAACGACCGCTGACGCATTCATATTTTGCATTTCATGCGCGCAGACACGCCAGCACGAAAGATTCGCAAAGAAATCGTCGAAAAATCGGTGATTGCCACGGTTCCGGCGGTTGACGCTGCTTTGCGGCACTCGTAAGGTGCCCGCGGATCACACAGGAAGGCGACGCAATGCGCGCAGTACTTGTACGTTTCGGGGGAGAGGGCGGAGCGGCATAAGCCGCCACCGACGATCCCCCAGTGCCCCCCTCAGCCGGGGGTTTTTTATTGCCGAAAGTCCGGTCACAGATGCCGACCGGAACCAAGAGAAGGTGAGGAAACATGTCTCAGCAGATGACCGGTGCCAAGATGGTCGTTCAAGCCCCTGAAGGATCAGGGTGTCGAGGTGGTCTTTGGCTATCCGGCGGTGCCGTACTGCCGATTTATGACGAACTCTTCCAGCAGAACGAGATCCGTCACATCCTCGTTCGGCACGAACAGGGCGCGCAACCCACATGGCCGAAGGCTATGCCCGCCTCGACCGGCAAGCCCGGCGTGGTGCTGGTGACCCGGGCCCCGGTGCGACGAATGCCGTCACGGGCATCACCGACGCGCTGATGGACCTCGATCCCGATGATCGTGCTGTCCGGGCAGGTTCCGACCTTCATGATCGGCAACGACGCCTTCCAGGAGGCGGATACCGTCGGCATCACCGCCCCCTGCACCAAGTATAACTGGCTGGTCAAGGAAACCGATAAGCTGGCCGAGACGATCCACCAAGCGTTCCATGTCGCGACGCCGGCCGCCCCGGCCCGGTGCTGGTCCGACATTCCCAAGACGTGCACTCCGCCGGAAGGCACCTATACCCCGCCGCAAAAGGCGCGGTCGATACTATCAGCCGCGCGTCAAAGGCGACCTGAATGCGATCACCCAACTGGTCGAGCTGATCGAAAGGCCGAGCGCCCGGTTCTGCATACCGGTGGCGGTGTCATCACCCGGGCCCGGCGGCCTGTCAGCTTCTGCGCGAACTGTCCGATGGGGGGGATCCCTGATCCTCGACGCGCATGGGGCTTAGGGCCTATCCCGCCTCGGCAAGAACTGGATCGGCATGCTGGGGATGCATGGCTCCCATGAGGCCAACATGGCGATGCACGATTGCGACCCGATGATCAACGTTGGCGCACGCTTCGACGACCGGATCACCAGGCGCGTCAACGCCTTCCTCGCCCGGTTCGGTCAAAGCCCATATCGATATCGACCCGTCGTCGATCAACAAGGTGATCCGTGCCGATATCCCGATCGTCGGCGATGTCGGTCATGTTCTGGAAGACCTGCTGCGCATCTGGAAATCGCGGGGCGCAAGACCAACAAGGAAGGTCTGGCCGCGTGGTGGAAACAGATCGACGCGTGGAAAAGCCGTCAACCGCCTTGCCTACAAACCGGCGGACGGGATCATCAAGCCGCAATACGCGATGCAGCGCCTCGAAGAACTGACCCGGGGCAAGGACCGCTATATCACCACCGAAGTCGGGCAGCACCAGATGTGGGCCGCGCAATACCTGCATTTCGACGGCCCGAACCGCTGGATGACCTCGGGCGGGCTGGGCACGATGGGCTATGGCCTGCCCGCGTCGATCGGGGTGCAAATCGCTCATCCCGATGCCTTGGTGATCAACGTCGCCGGCGAGGCGTCGTGGCTGATGAACATGCAGGAAATGGGCACCGCCGTGCAGTTCCGCGCGCCGGTCAAGCAGTTCATCCTGAACAACGAACGTCTGGGGATGGTGCGCCAGTGGCAGCAGTTGCTGCACGGCGAGCGGTATTCGCATTCGTGGTCGGATGCCCTGCCCGATTTCGTCAAGCTGGCCGAGGCCTTTGGCTGCAAGGGTATCCGGCGATCCCATCCCGACGAACTGGATGACGCGATCCTCGAAATGCTGGCCTATGACGGCCCGGTGATCTTCGATTGCCTCGTCGAAAAGCATCGAGAACTGCTTGCCGATGATCCCTTCGGGCAACGCGCATAACGACATGCTGCTGCCGTCCGACGAAGTCCGCGCCATCACTGGCGCTGGCGCGACGCTTGTGTAAGGAGAACGACCCATGTCCTCCTCAAGATCCAGCAAGGCTCGTCGTCGCATTCCGCCTATGACCTGCGCGACCCGTATTCCGAGGTCATCGAGACCCACACCGCGGTGATCGTCGATAACGAACCCGGCGTTCTGGCGCGGGTGATCGGCCTGTTCTCGGGCGCGGCTATAACATCGACAGCCCTCACGGTCGCGGAAACCGATCACAAGGGCCACCGCTCGCGCATCACCATCGTCACCACCGGCACGCCGCAGGTGATCGACCAGATCAAGTCACAACTGGGCCGCATGGTTCCGGTGCATGACGTGCACGATCTGACGGCCGAAGGGGCGTCTGTCGAACGCGAACTGGCGCTGCTGAAGGTGGCCGGCAAAGGCGAGGCGCGGATCGAGGCCCTGCGTCTGGCCGAGATTTTCCGCGCCAATGTCGTCGACTCGACGCTGGAAAGCTTCGTGTTCGAGATGACCGGCGCGCCCTCGAAGATCGACGCCTTCGCCGACCTGATGCGCCCCCTCGGCCTGACCGAGATCGCGCGCACCGGCGTCGCCGCGCTGGCACGGGGCGTGTGACGCGGGTTCTTTCGCTTGTCTCGGGGGCTGCCTTCGCGGCGGCCCTCGTGCTGTCGCTGATCGCGATGGCGCAAACGTGGTCCGTATACCAGCGCACGCCTCCGGGAACCGAGGTCGAAGCGCTTGTGCTGACGCGTGACATAGGCCCGCGCGATCCGGGGGCCCGTTTCCGTGAAAGCATCGTGACCCTGATGGTTTCGCCCCCCGGGCAGCCGCCGTTCACGGTCGTCCTGCCCCATCCGCCCCATGATCTGGTCGAGATTTGGCCCGGCGCGACCTTGGGCGTGGTGCTGTCGCCCGATACGCCGACACAAGTCGCCTTTGCGCCGCTGCTGCCGCGCGCGCGCCAGCGCGCCATGCTGATCGCGCTGGGCGGTATGCTTGCGTTGGGCATGGCAAGCGCTGCCGCTGCCCGCTTCATGAGGATTGCATGACCCTGCCACCGTTGACCCGCCTTGCCGGACATGACGTCTTGTTCCTGATGGCCGCGCCTGCCGAATACGGGCCCCACCTTTCGGCGCGGTTTACCCCGGTCTTTACCGGGATCGGCCCGATCGAGGCGGCGGTTCAGACCACGCTGGCCCTGTCGCGCCTTGCCGTTGCCGGCACGCCGCCCGACCTTGTCGTGTCCCTAGGATCGGCGGGATCGGCCCGGCTCGAGCATTGCGGTGTCTATCAGGCGACCAGCGTGTCTTGGCGCGACATCGATGCAAGCCCGCTGGGTTTCCCCAAGGGCATCACCCCCTTGCTGGACCTTCCGGCCGAACTGCCCCTGCCCCTTGCCATTCCGGGTGTTGCCCCGGCCCGCCTTTCAACAGGCGCAACCATCGTTACCGGCGCCGCCTATGACACCATCGATGCCGACATGGTCGACATGGAGACCTTCGCCAGCCTGCGCGCCTGTCAGGCCTTCGGGGTTCCGCTGATCGCGCTGCGCGGTATCTCGGACGGTCAGTCCGACCTCACCGGGCTGCATGACTGGACGGAATACCTGCACGTCGTCGAAGCCAACCTTGCCGACGCCGTCGACCGCCTTGGTGCCGCACTTGCCGATGGCTTGTTGCGCTGACGACTCGACGCAGGCCCGATCATACGACCGTTTCCCGTTCGATTTCCGTCACCAGCCAATCGCGGAATTGCCGGACGGCGCGCTTGACGCTGCGCCCCGGCAGGGCCTCGGGCTCGGCGAAATAGTAACCATAGCCCGACGGCAGCACTGCGCCCACCGGCACCAGCGCACCGTCTTCCAGCTCGGGCCGGATCAGGAACGCCGGCAACAGCGCCACGCCCATCCCTGCCGCAGCGGCTTGCGCCAGCGTCGAGACATGTTCAAACCGCATGGTCGCCGCCGGAACCATCCCCCCGGCGCCCGCTTGTGCCCACCAATCGGCCCAAGCCTGCGCGCGCGAGGCCAGCGCCAGCAGCGGTTGACGCAAGCCTTCGTTCGCCTTGTCGGCCGCGCAGACAGGCACCAGCATCTCGTTCATCAGCAACGTCAGCCGCACCCCGGGCCATTCGCCGCGCCCCGAATGGATGGCCGCGTCCACCCCTTCGCCATGCAGATCGAACCGGCCGATGCGCGTGGTGAAATGCAAGGTCACCTCGGGATGGCGGCGCACGAAGCGCGGGATCCTCGGCATCAACCAGCGCGTTCCGAAGGTCGGAAGGATCGCCAGACGCAAGCCCTGTTCAGGTGCCTGTCCCATCGCCTCGAGTGCCCCTTGCCCCAGCACCTCGAGGGCGGCGCGAACATGGCGCGCATAGATCGCGCCCGCCTCGGTCAGATGGGCCTTGCGCGCGCCGCGTTCGAACAGGGCCACGCCCAGCTGTGCCTCGATCTGCGCGATCTGCCGCGAGACCGCGCCCTGAGTCAGCGACAGGTCGCGCGCCGCGGCGGTGAATGTCCCCTCGCGCGCGGCGGCATCGAAGGCCAGCAGCGCCGCAGTGGCCGGATAAAGACGTCGTTGCATTCCGTTTCCTCATGCTTCCATCCCGATTTATCAGTATTCACAGCGTCTGTCGCATGGTAACTGGGTCCAAACACCATTCAGGAGGCCTGCCATGACCGACCGACCGACCCTCAAAGCCAAGGACGCCCCGGACCTGGGACGTTTCCAGTGGGATGACGCGCTGCGCCTTGAGACGCTCTTGACCGAAGACGAACGCATGCTGCGCGACGCGGCGCGCGAATTCGCCCAATCGGTGCTGCAACCGCGCGTCATCGAGGCCTATCGCACCGAAAAATCCGACCCGGAACTGTTCGGCCTGATGGGCGAGGCTGGCCTTCTGGGCACCACCATCCCCGAGGAATACGGCGGGCTGGGCGCGGGCTATGTGACCTATGGCTTGGTCGCGCGCGAGATCGAGCGCGTCGACAGCGGGTATCGCAGAATGATGTCGGTGCAATCGTCGCTGGTGATGTATCCGATCTATGCCTATGGCAGCGAAGAACAGCGGCAGAAATACCTGCCCGGCCTCGCCTCGGGCGACTTGATCGGCTGCTTTGGCCTGACCGAACCCGACGCGGGTTCCGACCCTGCGGGCATGAAAACCCGCGCCGAGAAAACCGCCAATGGCTATCGCCTGACGGGTTCGAAGATGTGGATCTCGAACGCACCTTTTGCCGATGTGTTCGTCGTCTGGGCGAAATCGGATGCGCATGGCGGCAAGATCCGGGGCTTCGTGCTGGAAAAGGGCATGCCGGGCCTCAGCGCGCCGAAGATCGAAGGCAAGCTGAGCCTGCGCGCCTCGACCACGGGCGAGATCGTCATGAACGGGGTCGAGGTGGGCGAAGACGCCTTGCTGCCCTATGTCGAGGGGCTGAAGGGCCCGTTCGGCTGCCTCAACCGTGCGCGCTATGGTATCGCCTGGGGCGTGATGGGCTCGGCCGAATTCTGCTGGCACGCCGCGCGCCAGTATGGCCTTGACCGCAAGCAGTTCGACAAGCCGCTGGCGGGGACCCAACTGTTCCAGAAGAAGCTTGCCGACATGCAGACGGAAATCACGCTGGGTCTGTTCGCGGCGCTTCAAGTCGGGCGCCTGATGGATGTGGCCCAAGCCGCACCCGAGATGATCAGCCTGATCAAGCGCAACAACTGCGGCAAGGCGCTGGACATCGCCCGCCTCGCCCGCGACATGCATGGCGGCAACGGCATCTCCGAGGATTTCCAGGTCATCCGCCATATGGTGAACCTGGAAACGGTCAACACCTACGAAGGCACCCATGACGTGCACGCGCTGATCCTTGGCCGCGCGCAGACCGGGTTGCAGGCATTCTTCTGACGCGATGGGCGGGGCCATGACCCCGCCCCTTCTTTTGCGGGTAGTGTTAACGCTAACGGTTGATTTTCAGGCGGTGTTCCTCTATGCGCGAGGCAGCATAACCCGAGGCTTGCCATGACCCCTGCCGAACAAAGCAACGCCACCCTTTCGCTCTGCCGTCTTGCGCCGGTCATCCCGGTTCTGGTGATTGACGATCTGGCCCATGCCGAGCCCTTGGCCTGCGCACTGGTGGCCGGCGGCCTGCCCGTGCTGGAGGTGACGCTGCGCACCGCCTGCGCCATTGACGCGATCGCCGCGATGGCGACGGTTCCGGGCGCGCATGTCGGCGCGGGCACGGTATTGAGCGCCGATGACGCGGCGCGATCGAAGGCAGCCGGTGCGAGCTTCGCCGTCTCGCCCGGCGCGACCGATGCCCTGGTCGCGGCCTGCATCGCGCAGGATCTTCCGCTGCTGCCCGGCGCGGCCACAGCGTCCGAGGTCATGGCCCTGCTGGAACGCGGCTATCGCACGATGAAATTCTTCCCCGCTGGCCCCGCCGGTGGCCCGGCGATGCTCAAGGCCCTGCACGGTCCGTTACCGCAGGCCACCTTCTGCCCGACGGGGGGCGTCAGCCTGTCGAACGCTGGTGACTATCTGGCCCTGCCCAACGTCGCCTGCGTCGGCGGCAGCTGGGTCGCGCCGGTCTCGGCCATGGCACAGGGCGATTGGACTGCCATCACCGATCTGGCCCGGGCGGCCGCGCGGTTGCGGGGCTGAGCGCACGCCTCTCTTTGCTCTGAAAATATCCTGGGGGGTGAGGGCCGCAGGCCCGAGGGGGGCAAAGCCCCCCTTCCCCGTTCCGGGCAACCGCAGAATCGCCCGCCCCTTGCATGGCGCGGTCCAAGGTGGCAAATCCGCGGCATGACGCACCACATTGCCCCCACCGAATCACGCCTTGCCCTGATCACCGGCGCCTCGCGCGGGCTGGGCGCGGCCTTGGCCGAAACCCTCGCCGCGCGCGGCTGGCATGTCATCGCGCTCGCCCGCACCACCGGCGCGCTCGAAGAACTCGACGATCGCATCCAGGCGGCGGGCGGATCGGCCACGCTGGTCCCCGCCGATGTGAACGACGATTCGGCCCTGCCGCAGATCTGCCGGTCGATCCACGAACGCTGGGGCAAATTGGACGCGTGGCTGCATACTGCGGTCCATGTGCCGCCCCTGTCGCCCGCGCAATTCATCGCCGCCAAGGATTGGGACAAGTCGCTGACGACCACAGTCCGCGCAACCGGCATCCTGATCCCCTTGGTCGAACCGCTGCTGCGAGCGGCGCCTGACGGCAGGGCGGTTTTCTTCGACGATGCAAGCTGGCACGCCGGCGACGGCGCCGACGGTGTGGCAAAGTTCTTCGGCGCTTATGGCGCCACCAAAGCGGCGCAGATCGCCCTTGCACGGGCGTGGCAGGCAGAAACCGCCGGTCAGGCGGCAGGACGCGGGGCGCGCGTCCTCATTGACACACCCGCACCGATGCCCACCGCGACACGCGCACGGTTCTTCCCCGGCGAAGACCGCGCCGCGTTGACGCCCTGCCTTGCCGAGGCCGCGCGCATCGCGGCGCTTCTGGATTAAGGCGCGCGGGCTCGCCCCGCGCCTTATCGCGGCATCGAATCAACGTTCGGAAATATAGATCATCGCGTTGCGCACCCGCGAGCGGTTGTAGGTGCCGACCCAGATGTCATATTGCCCCGACAACGGGTTGTTGAACCGGATCAGCGGGTCAAGACCGTTGAAGTCGTCATTGCAATACCAGCGGGTTTGCGGGTCGTTCACCAGCAGCATCGTGTCGCCCGGCGCACTGACATAGATCGTCAGCGCATAGCCCCCGGCGCGATAATGCAGCCGATAGTCCGGCGCGTTGGCGAACCAGCCACCCCCAGGGCACCCGCTGCTGCCGCTGAAATGGTTGTCGCCACCCGCCTGCACGCGCCGGGTCACCGGGTCAGGCAGGAAACCGGCATTCAGCTGAATCGAGCCGAAAGCAGGGCGCAGGTTATAGTTTTGCGCCTCGGCCCCTGTGGTCGACAGGGCGGCAAGCGCGGCAAAGACTGTGAAGATCGATGATTTCAGTAACTTGAACATGGAAGTCTCCCGAATGAATGTCCAAAGCGGCACAGGGCACGCATTCCGAATACCGCAAGGGATGAACCAGTGCCCCGATGCTAATGCAACGAAGCCACAAGTCCAGAACCTTTCGGCGATGCGCACATCCTGTGTTCGTTTCCAGTGGGCACATCGTTCAAAATTCGTTGTGCCCGACCCCCGTTCGATGCCAGATTGCACCGACAAGCCGGCATGCGCGTCGACCGGCCCTTGGTAACACCTGCCCGGGAAACACAGGAACCTCATGCGATTCACCGCCTTCCTTGCCTATGTCACCATTGTCACCCTGATGCCGCCGTTGGTGGTCTTGTGGAACATGGGGGCGCTGACGCCGTTCTGGTTCCTTGCCGGGGATTCGTATCTGTATCTCGGCGTGGGGGTATCGTCCGACGGGTTGATGATGTCGTTCGACGGCGAGCGGGCGACCAACGGCTTTCATCCGCTGTGGCAGCTTTACGTGCGCATCGTTGCGGCACTGGTCGACAACCCTCTGGTGCTGATCAACATCGTGAGCTGGAGCTCGATCCTGTTGACATGGGTGGGTGCCATCCTTCTGGGAACCGCCATCAAGCGCATCACCGATGCCTGGATGCTGGCGATCCTCGTGGTGCCCGGGGCGTACTACCTGCTGGTCGGGCAATCGATGCAGAACCTTGGAATCTGGGCGTTCTTCGACGGTATGGAAGCCGGGCTGACGATGGCCTTGTTCGGGTTGATCGTGCTGGTGATCACCCGCATCGATCTGCGGCGCTTTTCGGCGCGCTTCTGGATCGTCTTGGGGCTTCTCTATGCAACGCTGGTCCTGACCCGTCTGGACGAGGTGTTCGTGCCGATTGCAACGGCCTTCGTGCTGGCCTTCTGGCCGGATCTCGACCGGCGCTATCGGCGCAAGGCAGCGGCGGCGATCCTGCTGCCGACTTTGGCAGCGCTGTCGGTTTATCTGCTGTGGAGCACGGCCACCACCGGCGTGCCGACCCCCGTCAGCGGCATGGCCAAGGGCGAAGGCGCGCTGGTATCGAACGCCTGGGTGATGCTGGTCACGCTGTTCTCGCCGTTGCTGGACCTGCGCGCGCTGCTGTTCGATTACGATCCGCCGCGGGCGGCGCTGCTGGGCGGGGCGTTCCGGGTCATGGAATTGCTGATCCCCACCGTTTTCTCGGCACTTCTGCTGAACTGGGTGCTGCGTCGCGAACGTCGTTCGCCTTGGGGCCCGCTGATGGCGGGTGTCGCCATAGGGGTGCTGATCAAGGCAGGATATAACTTTACTGCCGTGCATTTCTGGCATCAGGCGGCTTGGTATTATGTGGTGTCGTCGGCAACGATGTCGCTGGCCGTGGCGATGATGCTGGCGCCCGTCGTCCCGCGTATCGAGAATGCGGGACGCCTTCTGCGGCCGGCACTGGTCATCGGGATGATGGTGCTGGGGTCGTTTCACGCCAGCTATTACACCAACACCGTGCTGACGGATTCCACGCGGACCGCGCAGCGCGATTTCTGGCTGAACCGCGCCTCGATCGAAGCCGAACTGGTGGCGCGGGAACCGGGGATCAAGATGCTGGAATTCGGTGACGGGATCCTGAACTTCAGCTTTGAATTCCCGGTGCGGCATGGGTTCGTCTTTGTGGGTGATCAGCTCAGCCTCGAAGCGTTGCGTTCCGGACGGTTGCTGCGCGCCTCGTATGCCGACGGGTATCGGGTTCTGTCATCCTTCGAGTACCTGCACGCCCCGGCCGAGGCGGCGACCTGGGATTCGGACCAGATCCGCGCCTTTTTGCAGGCGTCGGCCATCGATATTCGCGTGCGCGACGAACTGGTGCATTTCGATTTCGAGATGCTCTACCTTGCGCAGGACTACGGCACGCCGTTCATCCGCCTGATCCCGCGCCCTGAAAGCTGACTGGCCATGTCCCTGCGCACCCCCCGTTTCCGCCTTGCCCTCAGGATCGGCTTTGCCGCGGCGCTGCTGTTCGTCGCCGTCTTTGCCGTGCGCACCGTGGCATCGCTGATCTATTGGTCAGACGAAGCACATCAGGAGCAGCCCATCGAAGGCTGGATGATGCCCGGCTATGTCGGCCGATCCTGGGGCGTCCCGCGCGAGGTGATCGAGGCGGCCTTGGGCGCGCAGGACGGCGCGCCGTCGCGCCGCAGTCTGGAACAGATAGCCGAAGCACAAGGGATCACGCTGCCCGAGTTGATTGCGCGCATCGAAATGGCCATCGCCGATTTTCGTCGCGCGCACCCCGATTCCCGCAATGACTGACGCATTTTTCGAGATCATGTCCGATTGGGGCGTCTTTGCGCTGGCCCTGATTACCTTTCTGTCCTGCCTTGCCCTGCCGGTGCCGTCATCCCTGTCGATGATGGCTGCCGGGGCTTTCGGCGCGTCGGGCGACATCGACCTTGCCTCGGCCATCGCCGCGGCCTTCGTCGGTGCGGTCGCGGGCGATCAGGTCGGCTTCTTGATCGGACGATATGGCCATGACCGGCTGCGCGGTTGGCTGGACCGCAACGCCACCCGGCGGGCAATTCTGGCCAAGGCGCAGACGATGATCGCCCGGCATGGATCGCAGGCCGTGTTCCTGACCCGCTGGATGTTCAGCGCGGTGGGGCCTTATGTGAACGTGATCGCGGGGGGCGCGGGCATGGCTTGGGCGCGGTTCACGACCATGGGTGTTCTGGGCGAGGCCGTCTGGGTGGGGCTGTATGTCGGGATCGGGTATTTCGCCGGTGGCCAGATGACCCAGATCGCCGATCTTCTGGGCAACCTGACGGGTCTGCTGACGTCGGTGCTGGTCGCTGCGTTGCTGGGGGCCGCCCTGTGGCGGCGCCGTCACGACTGAGCCTTGTCCTCAAGCTCCAGCCACTCCTCCTCGGCAGCGTTCAACGCCGCCTGCCTTTGGCTGAGCATCTCGGTCGCCTTGGCGGCCTTCACCGGCTCGCGGGTATAGAGATCGGCATCCGACAACAGGTCCGACAGTTTGCGGATCTCGGCCTCGAGGCGTGCGATTTCTGCCGGCAAAGCGTCCAGACGCTTCTTCTCGGTGAAACTCAGGCCCGACTTGGCTTCGGGTTTCGCTGCACCGGCCTTTGGTGTATCGGGTGCCTTGCCTTGCTTGGGCGCGGCCTTGCCGGGGGTGCTTTCGGTCTCGGTCAGGGCTTTCTGGGCCTGATAGTCGCTCCATCCCCCGGCGTAGACGGTCACGCGGCCCTGCCCTTCGAAGGCCAGCGTGGTCGTCGCGACCCGGTCGATGAAGTCGCGGTCGTGGCTGACCAGAAGCACCGTGCCCGGATAATCGCCGAGCAGATCTTGCAACAGGTCCAGCGTTTCCACGTCCAGATCGTTGGTCGGTTCGTCCAGAACCAGCAGGTTCGATTCGCGCGCCATCAGCTTTGCCAGCAAAAGCCGCGCGCGTTCGCCACCGGACAGGCTGCGCACCGGGGCGCGGGCCTGCGCTTCGTCGAACAGAAATTCCTTGAGGTATCCGACGACATGCTTGGGCACGCCGCGCACCATCACCTGATCGGCCTGCCCGCTGACGCGCATCAAGGGGTCGCCGGTCAGGTTCTCCCACAGGCTGGCCTCGGGATCGAGGCGCGCGCGCGTCTGGTCGAAAACAGCCATTTCCAGATTCGTTCCCAACCGAACCGTGCCGGTATCGGGCGCCATCTCGCCGGTCAGCAGTTTCAGCAAGGTGGTCTTGCCCATGCCGTTCGGCCCCACCAGCGCGACACGGTCGCCCCGCAGCACCTTGAGGCTGAGTTCGCGCAGGATGACGGTATCGCCGAAACGCTTGGTGATTGCGTCGGCCTCGGCCACCAGCTTGCCCGATTGGGGCCCCGCCTCGAGCGCCATGGCCGCCGTGCCCTGCCGCTTGATCTGCGAGGCGCGTTCGGCGCGCAGATCCTGCAACGCCCGCACCCGGCCCATGTTGCGCTTGCGCCGCGCACTGATCCCTTCGACGGCCCATTTCGCCTCGTGCTTGATCTTGCGATCCAGCTTGTGACGGGCTTCGTCCTCGTCCGCCCAGATCTTGTCGCGCCATTCCTCGAACGCGCTGAACGATTGATCCAGCCGCCGCACCTGCCCGCGATCGACCCACAACATCGCACGGCTGAGCGCATTGAGGAACGCCCGGTCGTGGCTGATCAGCACAAAGCCCGAGCGGGTCTCGCGCAGGCGTTCTTCCAGCCACTGGATCGCCTCGATGTCGAGATGGTTGGTCGGCTCGTCCAGCAGCATGAGGTCGGGCGCCTCGGCCAGCAGTCTGGCCAGCGCCGCGCGACGCCGCTCGCCGCCCGACGCTGTTTCGGTTGCGACGGATGGGTCGAACTTGAGGCCCTCGGCGGCGATTTCGACACGGTAAGCCTCGGACGGGTCGAGGCCCTGCATCGCGTAATCGCCCAAGGTCGCGAATCCGCTGAAATCGGGATCCTGTTCCATATAGCCGACGCGGGTGCCCGGGGTCAGGACGCGCTGGCCCGAGTCCGCCTCGGCGATCCCAGCCATGATCTTCATGAGCGTTGATTTGCCCGACCCGTTGCGCCCGACGAGCGCCAAGCGGTCGCCGGGTTGCACGACCAGGTCGAGGTCGGAAAACAGGGGGTTGCCGCCGAAAGTCAGCGCGATCGAAGAGAGCTGGAGAAGGGGTGCAGGTGCCATGCAGCGGCGCTAACGCGACGTGCGCGAACAATCAAGAGGCAAGCGCGCAGCGGTGCGACGAACCGGATCGCCCCGGCGGGATCGGGCCTTGAACAGCCTTGGTGCGACCCCCATGTGAATATCCATAACATGAGGAGAGATCCATGAACCTGATCCTGAATATCCTGTGGGTGGTGCTGGGGGGCGCATGGATGGCCTTGGGCTGGTTGCTGGCCGCGCTCATCATGGCGATCAGCATCGTCGGCCTGCCGTGGGCGCGCTCGGCGGTCGTCATGGCCGGCTATTCGCTGTTGCCCTTCGGGATGCAGGCGGTGAGCCGCGCCGAGATCAGCGGCCCCGATATCGGCACGGGGGCCTTGGGAACCCTTGGCAACCTCCTGTGGCTGGTGCTGGCGGGCTGGTGGCTGGCGCTGGGGCATCTTGTCGCCGCGGTGTTGTGCGCCGTGACCATCATTGGCCTGCCCTTCGCTTGGGCCCATCTGAAGCTGGCTGGGTTTGCCCTGTGGCCCGTGGGGCGCACGCTCGCCCCACGCTGACAAACCGGGCTGCCGCTTGGCCGAGGCGATCAACATCGGGTGGCCAGATCGGCAAGGAAGTCGATCTGGGATCGTATCGCGCCGGCGGTATCCGTCAGGGCCCCGAGGTTGTCTTCGGCGCGGCGACGGTTTTCATCCAGACAGACGGCCTGCGCCATGCTGAATTGCGCCCGTGCCCGCGCGATCTGGTCCAGCGCGCCTTGCAGCGCATCGTTCAGGCGCGTGACCTCCTGACAGGCGGTGCTGCGCGCTGACAATCCTTCCAGTCGTTCCAGAACACGCGCGCGGGTCGCCCAGCCCAGGCCGCGGTAAAGCGTCGCCTCAACCTCGACCAAGGTCCGGTCGGCGGCGCGAAAGGCCGCGAGGCCCGCGCGAAACGGCCGTTCGCATGCGGACGCCGGGGCGAGCGCGAGGGTTGGCAGCAAAAGCGAAAGGATCAGGATCAGACGCATGACCTTACCCTGCCACCCCCGGCTTAACGCTTTGCAAAAGACCCAAGAAAAAAGGGCGGCCACGAGGGCCGCCCTTTCCGTATGCCGTGGCAGGCAGATTACATCATGCCGCCCATACCACCCATGCCGCCCATGTCGGGCATGCCGCCGCCAGCCGGCTTCGGCTCGGGCTTGTCGGCGATCATGGCTTCGGTGGTGATCAAGAGGCCAGCGATCGACGCTGCATCTTCCAGCGCGGTGCGGGTAACCTTGGCCGGGTCAATGACGCCGAACGAGAACATGTCGCCATATTCTTCGGTCTGAGCGTTGAAGCCAAAGTTGGTGTCCGACGATTCGCGGACTTTGCCCGCGACGACGGCACCGTCGACACCGGCATTGTCAGCGATCTGGCGCAGCGGGGCTTCCAGAGCGCGGCGCACGATGGCGATACCGGCGTCCTGGTCGCTGTTGGCACCGGTCAGACCCGACAGGGCCTTGCCAGCCTGAACCAGCGCGACACCGCCGCCGACGATCACGCCTTCCTGAACGGCCGCGCGGGTCGCGTTCAGCGCGTCATCGACACGGTCCTTGCGCTCTTTCACTTCGATCTCGGTCATGCCACCGACGCGGATCACGGCAACACCGCCAGCCAGCTTGGCCAGACGCTCTTGCAGCTTTTCGCGGTCATAGTCCGACGAGGTCTCTTCGACCTGCTGGCGGATCTGGGTGACGCGGGCTTCGATCTCGGCCTTTTCGCCGTAACCGTCGATGATCGTGGTGTCGTCTTTCTTGATCGTCACCTTCTTGGCGCGGCCCAGCATGTCGAGCGTGACGCTCTCCAGCTTCATGCCCAGATCTTCGCTGATGACCTGACCACCGGTCAGGATCGCGATGTCCTGCAGCATGGCCTTGCGGCGATCACCGAAGCCCGGAGCCTTGACAGCAGCGATCTTCAGGCCGCCACGCAGCTTGTTGACGACCAGCGTTGCCAGAGCTTCGCCCTCGACGTCTTCGGCGACGATGATCAGCGGCTTCTGCGACTGGATCACGGCTTCGAGCAACGGAACCATCGGCTGCAGCGACGACAGTTTCTTTTCGTGCAGCAGGATGAGGCAGTCTTCCAGATCCGCGATCATCTTGTCGGGGTTGGTGACGAAATAGGGCGACAGGTAGCCACGGTCGAACTGCATGCCTTCGACGACTTCGACTTCGGTCTCCATGCCTTGTTTTCTTCGACGGTGATCACACCTCATTGCCGACCTTCTGCATCGCGTCAGCGATGAAACGGCCGATCTGGGCTTCGCCGTTGGCCGAAATGGTGCCAACCTGCGCAACTTCGTCCGAGTCCTTGACCGGGCGGGCAGCGGCCTTGATGGTCTCGACGACCTTCGAGGTGGCCATGTCGATGCCGCGCTTCCAGATCCATCGGGTTCATGCCGGCAGCGACGGCTTTCATGCCTTCGCGCACAATGGCCTGCGCCAGAACGGTCGCGGTCGTGGTGCCGTCGCCGGCTTGTCATTGGTGCGCGAGGCCACTTTTGACCATCTGCGCGCCCAGCTGTTTTCGAACTTGTCCGACAGTTCGATTTCCTTGGCGACGGTGACGCCGTCTTGGTGATGCGCGGCGCGCCGAACGACTTGTCGATGACCACGTTGCGGCCTTTGGGGCCCAGGTCACTTTGACAGCGTCAGCAAGGATGTTGACGCCTTGAGCATTTTGTTGCGGGCGTCGGTGCCGAATTTGACTTCTTTGGCCATGGTGAGGCTCCTTGAATTTTGGTTTTGAGCTGAAGGGGAAGCGCTCCAGGCCCTTACGAGAGGATGCCGAGGATATCGCTTTCTTTCATGATCAAAAGTTCTTCGCCGTCGACGGTGACTTCGGTGCCCGACCACTTGCCGAACAGCACGCGGTCGCCGGCCTTGACGGCCATCGCGATCAGCTCGCCTGATCCTTGCGGGCGCCTTCACCGCAAGCGATGATCTCGCCCTCGGCGGGTTTTTCTTTGGCCGACTCGGGGATGATCAGACCGCCCTTGGTCTTTCGTCGCTGGCGACACGGCGGACCAGCACACGGTCATGAAGGGGTTTGAAAGCCATCTGTGAACACTCCCTAGGTTCCAGGTTGGAAAATTCTTAGCACTCTCTGATGGCGAGTGCTAACGATGGCGTAGTTAGCAGGCCCGGGTACTCTGTCAACAGGCACGACGCAAAAATCCGTGCTTGAAAATCGCGCGGCGATGCGAACAGCTTGCGTCATGATCGAACCCTTCCGCCTGTTCCCTGTCGCCCTGCCCCGTGGCCGCCTGATGCTGTGCCGTCTGCCCGGGCGATCGGGTGATCTGGCGGGCGATGTGGCGACGATTGCCAGTGCTGGTGTGTCGCTGGTCGTGTCCTTGACCGAGGCGACCGAACTGGCCGATCTGGGCGTCGCAGACCTGCCTATCGCCCTGAAGAATACCGGTCTGGCATGGCGCAGCTTTCCTGTTCCCGACTTTGGCACCCCGCCGACCGACGCCGATTGGGCGGGGCTGTCACTCGCGATTCACGAGCGCCTCGCACAAGGTCAGACCATTCTGGTGCATTGTCGTGGCGGTCTGGGCCGGTCGGGGATGGTCGTGCTGCGCGTAATGATCGAAAGCGGCGAAGACCCGGCCAGCGCGCTGGCAAGGTTGCGCGAGATCCGCCCCGGAGCGGTCGAAACGCCTGAGCAAGAGGCTTGGGCACACCGTCGCTGAGTGCCTTTATCTTGTCCCAGATCAACGCGCGTGCCCGCATCGCGGCGCAGCATCGTGCGATGCATGCGCCCCGCCCCCCAGCATCACCCGCCTTGCCCGTTGCCGGGGCAGGAATTGCTGTGTTGGTTGTGGCGATGGTGCTGGGCCCTTTCCTGTCGCCCGACATGCTGGATCCGATCCGCCACACCACCTCGCAGCAGGCCGGTCAGGGCATGCCGGGCGCATGGGCGATGCGGCTTGGATTTGCGGCGTTCGGCGCGGGCGCCGCGCTGGCGATGCTATGGGCGCGCACCCTGCACGGGGTCGAGCGCGCAGGCCTGACATTGTTTGGCCTCGGGCTGATCGGCGCGGCGCTGTGGTCCCATGCGCCGCTCTTGCCCGACGTGCCAGTGGACCATGCGCAAGACCTTTGGCACTCGGTCGCGGCGAACGCGGTCGGTGTGGGCTTCGCGCTGGCCTGTGGCGGACGGTTGTTCCTAAGCAAGAAGACGCGGCCCGATCCGATGGCGGCGGCAGGGCTGGTGATCTCGGTCATCGTGCCCTTGGCCATGGTGGCTCTGCCCGATGTCGCGGGCCTGCTGCAACGCGGGATGTTCCTGTTCAGCGCGGCCTATCTGGTGCATCTGCTCCGGCCTTAGCCCGGCAATGCGCCATCCCAATCGGCAAGGCCTTTTCGACCGACGTCGGACAGTCCGTAGATCCCGCGATCGACCTTGGCGAACCGTATAATGGTTGTCGGCCATGATCCGCCGCGCGACCGGAACGCCGGTATCGCGCCACGGCGACCCCACCCGATGGACCATATTCCGCGAGATATTGCGCAACCCGCAGCGCATCCTGCCGGTATCCCGTCACAAGCCCGTGCCGTGTCGCCCCGCCGGCGTTGGGGTCGCCCTGCCGGCGGTCGAACTCGGCCTTGAGCCGCTTTTGCTTGACCTTCGACTGGCGCGGGGCATAGGGGCCGGGTTCGGCGACTACCTCGACAAATCCGTCGCGCCCCCGCACCGTGATCAACCCCAGACCCAGCCTGCGGCACAGGGCGGTATTGTCGCGCATCATGCGCCGCGCCTCGCGCCCCTCTGGCCTCAGCACTGCCAGATAGACCTGCGACGACAGCGCCAGCCGGGCAATCGCCTGGTGATACAGGGCCAGCGAAAACCGCAGCTTCATCTCGACGATCACCGGCTCGGGCCCGCCCATCGCGACCAGATCGGCCGCGCCGACCTCGCCCTTGACGGACAGGCCACGGCCTTCGAAATGCGCCTTCAGGGGCGGGTAAAGATCGCTCTCGCGCTGCATTCGCGCACGTTAGCGGCGGACAATGCCAAGGCGCAAGCCACGACGCCCTTTTAATGCCGCAGTTGCATCCTTATAAGGCATCGCAAATCCTCAACCGACGGACTTCCATGATGACCACGCTTGTTTCGGCCATAAATCCCCCGACACCGACTCGACCGGCTCGCCCATCGTCTGGGCATGGTATCTGTCCGAGGTCGCCGGCACCCCGGCCAAGCCCGTGCTGCTGGGCGAACCGAACAAGGCCGCGCCCGTGCGTCACTGGGGTCTGGACAAGCCCGAGATCGTGTCGGGCGTCGACGCCGGCACCCCTGTCGTGATCGTCGATACCAACAACCCGGCCGAACTGCCCAAGGACATCAACGCCGCCGATATCCGCGCGATCATCGACCACCACAGCTGGTCGGTGGACCTGGGCTCAAGGCCCGATCGACATCACCATCCGCCCGCTGGCCTGCACGGCGACGATCATGCACGACCTGATGGGCGATGCCCTCGCCAAGGCCCCGCGCGGGATCAAGGGCGCGATGCTGTCGTGCATCGTGTCGGACACGCTGGAATTCCGCTCTCCACCACCACCGCGCATGACCGCGCCGTGGCCGAGAAGCTGGCCGCCGATCTGGGCGTGAACCTGGGCGAACTGGCCACCGCGATGTTCGAGGCGAAGTCCGACGTCTCGGCCTTCTCGGACGCGGAACTGCTGCGCGGACGGCAAGGAATACACCGTCGCCGGCAAGGAGCTGCGCGTCTCGGTGCTGGAAACCACCGCTCCGAAGATCGTGCTGGACCGCAAGGACAGCCTGATGGCCTCGATGACCGACGTCGCCAAGGAAGACGGCGCGGATCAGGTGCTGCTGTTCGTGGTCGATATCCTGAAGGAAGAGGCCACGCTTCTGGTGCCGAACGATCTGGTCAAGGAACTGGCCGAGAAAAGCTTTGGCGCGACCGTCACCGGCGATACCGTCGTGCTGCCGGGCATCGCCAGGCCTGAAGCAGATCATCCCGGCGCTGACGCTTTGATGGCGAGGCCGGGGGTTTCGCACCCGGACCCCCGCGGAGTATTTGAGACAAGATGAAAGGGGCGAGCCGTCGCACTGCTCTCCCAGGCCCAAGCGCCTTGGCGCATGACGGGCACGCGGCTGCCGTCTTGCGCCACGCCGTCGATGTCGATCTGGCCCGGAAGCCGATCATCCAGTCGATATGGATCGCGCTGCTGTTGCCGCCTTAGCCTTGATGATCGCGCTCAGCTTGTCGCCGCCGTGGAAGCAGGTGGCATAACATTGCCCCAGCGCGATATGCGAGGCAACGTTTTCGTCGAAGAGCGTGTTGTAGAACAAGAGCCCCGGAGGTCGGAGATCGGCGAGGCGGTGCGGCACCAGCGCCACCTCGCCCAGGCGGCGCGCCCTCATCGGTATCGAGCACCTTGCGCAGCACATCCTGCCCGGTTTTCGCGCGAGCCTCGGTGATCGCGCCGCCTTCGAAAGCGCACGGCGATTTCCTCGATCAGCGTGCCCCTGATGCGAAGGGGTTTGGACGCGACCACATGCCCCACCGACCTTCAGCGCGTGGGGGGTGGTGAACCTTCCTCGGTCGGGATGTTCGGGTTGCAGACGATGCCGGTGCGTCTCGGTCGCGCCGGCCAGCCATTTGTGCCCGTCCGCCAGCCCCACCGTCAGGTCGGTGCCGGGGCCGGTGAAATGCAGCGCAGCGAAGTTCTGGCCGTCGAGCCACGCCGCCCGTTCGGAAAGCCGCGCGTTATGCGCGGCCCAGTTCGCCACCGCATCCGCATCATTCACGCGCGAGGCGGCAAAGATCGCCTCGGCCAGCGCGGATTGCGCGGCATCGGCATCAAGGTCCGGGAAGACCAGCTGTGCCCATGCGCGGTCGGGCCAGGCGACCAGTGTCCAGTTGGTGGCGAAGCGGGTGATGCGTTCGCGCGCCGGGGTATAGGCCATGGCCATCGCCTTGTTGGCGCGGGCGACCTTGGTCGGGTCTTCGTTCGACAGCAGCATCGGGTCGCCGCCCACCACCGCCAGACGGGCCGCGCCCTTGTCATAGGCCGCCGCCATCCCGTCGAACAGCCAACCCGAGGCCACATCGAAGGAGTCGTCGCGCGCATGGCGGAACCGGGCCAGCGTGATCTGGTCGTCGGACAGGATCGGCACCACCTGCCCCGCCCCGGCCTTGTAGGCGTGTTCAGCGATCTTGCGCACCAGCGGCAGCGAGTCGACCGAACCGGTCAGGATCAGGTCCTGCCCCGGCTGAAGGTTCAGCCCGACGTTCACCGCCACCTGCGCGAGGCGGTCGAGTTTCACGGGGTCGATCAGTTCGGACATGCGCGTTCCCTTTGATTGCGTCGGATCGGGATGCAGGATAAACCCCGCCCAGCCATCGTCAACGCCCCGGAGACTGCTTTCATGACCCAACTGGTGACGAATCTCGAAGAGATTTCCGCGCAATACGATGTCTTGTTCTGCGATTTGTGGGGGTGCCTGCACAATGGCAAGGTGCTTTTCCCAGCGGCAGTTGCCGCGTTGCAGGCATTTCGCCGCAAAGGCGGCGCGGTGGTTCTGCTGACGAATGCCCCACGAACGCAGCACGCGGTGAAGAAGCGCCTCGACCAGATGGGCCTGCCTGAGGAGGCCTATGACGCCATCGCCGCCTCGGGCGATGCGACGCAGATCGCGATGCTGCAAGGGGCGGCGGGGCGCAAGCTGTGGCATGTCGGGCCGGGCAAGGACGAAGACCTGTTCACGATGATTCCCGACTGGCTGCGCGACCAGCCTGCCATTGAGCGCGTCTCGCTGGAAGAAGCTGAGGGGATCATCTGCACCGGTCCCTTCGATGAATTCACCGAAACGCCCGAAGATTATCGCGGGCGGTTCCTGTCGGCCAAGGCGCGCGGGTTGAAGATGCTGAACGCCAACCCCGATCTGGTGGTCGATTACGGCGACACGCGGATCTATTGCTCGGGCGCGCTGGCCCAGCTCTACGAGGAAATGGGCGGCGAGGTGATGTCGTTCGGCAAACCCTTCCCGCCGGTCTATGACTTCGCCCGCAGCCAGTTGGCCGCCTTGGGGATCAACCCCGAGAACGACGCGATTCTGGCCATCGGCGACGGGGTGCGCACCGATATTCGCGGCGCGCAGGCCGAAGGGATCGACGCGCTGTTCGTCACCGGCGGGCTGGAAGCACATCGCTTCGGCGCCGACCCCAAGGCACCCGATCCGCAGGCCCTGCGCGACTGGCTGGCCGCCGAAGATCTGCACCCACGCTATGCCATCGGCATGCTGGGATAAAGCCCTCACGCCCCCATCGCGGCGCCCGCACGGTAATTTTCTTCCGAATATGTGACCACTGACGGTTTTTTGTTGCGCGGACATCTTGATTTGGCCGCAAAGCGGGTCTATGCTGCACCGCAGTATAGACCCAGAGCCTTTTCATGGCACCCCATCCAGAAAGCCCAGCCATGCTCGACAACATGCCGCGCGGAACGATCTGCATCGAGGATCTCGAGATCGGGATGATGCGCTATGTGCGCAAGACCATCACCGACCGCGACATTGAATTGTTCGCCGAGGTTTCGACCGACCGCAATCCGGTGCATCTGGACGACGCCTATGCGCAGGACACCATTTTCGAGGGCGGATTGCCCATGGGATGCTGACCGCAGGCCTGATTTCGGCGGTGATCGGCGAGCAATTGCCGGGGCATGGCACGATCTACATGGGGCAGAACCTGAAGTTCCTTGCCCCCGTTCGCCCCGGCGATACCGTCGTGGCCGAAGTGACGGTGCGCGAGATCGATTACGCGAAACGTCGGGTTGGCCTTGATTGTCGATGCATGGTGGGCAATACCACCGTGCTGAAAGGTGATGCGCTGGTCTTGGCGCCGAGCCGCAAGTTCGACTGAACCCGCCGCGGCGGCGGGGCCGCGGGGCATGATGAAGATTGTGAGCCAACTGACCCGGATCGAGGGTGCCTTGCGGGGCGCTTCGGTGGCGATGGGCAATTTCGACGGGGTTCACAAGGGACACCAGGCGGTCATCGACCATGCGCGGCGCAAGGACGCGCCCCTTGGCATCGTTACCTTCGAACCGCATCCGCGTCAGGTTTTCGCGCCCGAAGCCCCGGCCTTTCGCCTCATGAATGCCGAGGCGCGGCGCAACCGGCTGGTCAAACTGGGCGTGGACATCCTGTTCGAACTGCCGTTTTCGCGGGAAATGGCGTCGCTGCCGCCCGAGGACTTTGCCCGCGATATCCTGTCGGATGCGCTGGGGATCAGCCACGTGGTCGTGGGGGCCGATTTCTGCTTTGGCCGGGCCCGCAAGGGCACGACCGACATGCTGAGCGCATTCGGCGCACAGTATGGGTTCGACGTGACCATTGTGCCGCTGATCGGTGCAGCCGAGGGTGCAATCTCGTCCACGGCGATTCGCGCGGCCCTTGCCGATGGGCGCCCTCGTGACGCCGCCGACATGCTGGGGCACTGGCACCGGATCGATGGCGAGGTTGTCCACGGTGAAAAGCGCGGGCGCGAGCTGGGGTATCCGACGGCAAACATGCGCGTCGATGGCCTGCATCTGCCCAAACTGGGTGTGTATGCCGTGCGCGCCGAGGTCATGTCGGGCCCGCACAAAGGCACCTATGACGCCGTTGCCTCGTTGGGAGTGCGCCCGATGTTTGGCGAGAACACGCCCAATTTCGAGGTCCATCTGTTCGATTTTGCAGGAGATCTTTATGGGACGCATCTGTCGGTGGCGCTTGTCGATTACCTGCGTCCCGAAGTGAAGTTCGACGGGCTGGCCGCGCTGATCACGCAGATGGACGCCGACAGCGCCAAGGCGCGCGCAATCCTGTCGTCGCTGGATCGTTAACGCCGCGCGACACCCCAGCTGTTCCAGCCGACCGGGCGCCATGTCAGCGGCAGATAGCCGTCATCGACCCACTCGAACGTGAACCCCGCCGCGCGCAGTTCCGCCAGAGGATCGCGGTTCAGGTGGCACCCGCCCGCCAAGGGTTTCCAAATCGGGTTAACGATATCCTGCACCATGGCCACCGCACGATCCGGCGCGCGCCCGTGTTCGCAAAAGATCAAACGCCCATCGGGTTTGAGGACGCGCCGCATCTCGGCCAGCGCGCACGAAAGATCGGCGATCGAACACAATGTAAAGGTGACTAGCACCGTATCGACGCTGGCATCGGGCAAGGGGATCGTCGCGGCGTCCAGCAAAAGCGGCGTGAAGGGCACGCCCGCCTTGGCGGCCCGCGCGCTGGCCCGCTGCAATAGCGTGTCCGAGATATCAAGACCCGTCACGCTGTTGACGCGGGCAAGGTCATAGAGCGGCATGTTCAGCCCGCTGCCCACCCCGATTTCAAGAACATCGCCGGTGGCAAGCGGAACGATCGCGGCGCGTTGCCGGGCAATCGGGCGCACGGAGCAGGCGCGCTCGATCAGCCAAGGCAGGACATGGCGTTCATAGATCGACATCGTGCATCCTTTGCCAGTGGTTGGCAACCTAGGCCGGCACCTTGGCGAAAGCCATGGCTTGACAGCTCCCCGCGGCGCGATGACGCTGGCAGCATGACATCCTTGACCATCGCCCCCCTGACCCCCGATCACACCGAGGATTTCATCACCCTCTTCGGGCCGTCGGGGGCGTGTTATGGCTGTTGGTGCACCTATTTCCGCCTGCCGCCCAAGCTGCGCGCCGAATTCACCGCCCAAGAGCGTAAATCGGTCATGCTGCGCCGGATTGCCGAAGGACCACCGCCGGGCCTGATGGGTTGGCTGGACGCGGAACCCGTTGCTTGGATGCAGATCGGCCCGCGCAGCGATGTGCCGCAATGGAACAACCCGCGCCGCGCCACGACCCCCCTGCCCGATGCACCTGCCGACGACCCTGCCGTCTGGGCGATCAGTTGCTTTTTCATCCGCAACCGGACGCGGGGCCTCGGCCTGTCGCATCAGATGGTGCGCGCAGGGATCGACTTTGCCCGCGAAAACGGCGCCCGCGTGCTGGAGGCGGCGCCGATGGATCAGGCGAAGCAGTCGAAGTCCATCGGGCTTTTCGTGGGCTCGACCTCGGTGTTCCGCGCCGCCGGGTTCAGCGAAGTCGCGCGCCAGAAACCCGGGCGGCCGCTGATGCGTCTGGTGTTGTGATCTTGGCCGCACGATGCCCCCTTTCCAAATGTCGGAGTTCCAGCTTAGGGTCGCGCCATGAGCAAGACCCCGCCCCTGCGCCCGAAATTCTGGGAAACCGTGCCGCTTGATCGGATGACCGCCCCGGAGTGGGAGGCGCTGTGTGATGGCTGCGGGAAATGCTGTCTGAACAAGCTGGAAGACGCCGACACCGGCGAGGTTTTCTTTACCCGGATCGCGTGCCGATTGCTGGATGACGCGACCTGCCGCTGTTCGAATTACGCGATCCGCAAACAGATCGTTCCGGAATGCGTCGTGCTGAAACCATCGACGCTGGCCGATGTCGCCTACTGGATGCCCAAGAGTTGCGCCTATCGCACCCTTCACGAGGGCCGCGCCTTGGAAAACTGGCACCCGCTGCTGTCGGGCGATCCCGACAGCGTGCACCGCGCGGGAATATCGATCCGCGGGCAGACCCTTGGCGAATTCGAGATTCCCGAAGAAGACTGGGAAGACTATCTGATCGACGAAGACCTCTGACAGGAGACGCGCATGTTCTTTGCTTCGGACAACACCTCGGGCGTTCCCGAGCAGGTTCTCAAGGCCCTTGGTTCGGTCAATGCAGGCTATGCTTTGGGGTATGGCGCCGATACCACGATGGACCGTGTCCGCGCGCTTGTGCGCGAAACCTTCGAGGCGCCCGAGGCCGCCGTCTATCTGGTGGCCACCGGAACGGCGGCGAATTCACTGGCGATTGCCACCCATGTGCAGCCATGGGACGCCGTCTATTGCCACCGCCACGCTCATATCGAGGAAGACGAGTGCAACGCGCCCGTGTTCTTCACCGGCGGGGCCAAGCTCGCGTTGCTGGACGGCCCCGATGCCAAGATCGACCCGGCTTCGTTCCATGCAGCGCTGAATGACGGGATGGAAGGGGTGCATCACGCGCAGCGCGGGATGCTCAGCATCACCAACCTTACCGAACGCGGGTCGCGCTATTCCTGCGCCGAGATCGCCGAACTGGCGACGATGGCCAAGGACGCCGGGCTGCCCGTGCATCTGGATGGTGCGCGCTTCGCCAATGCCGTGATGGCCGAAGGCTGTTCGCCCGCCGAGATGACGTGGAAGGCCGGGGTGGATGTGTTGTCCTTCGGCGGCACCAAGAACGGGCTTCTGGGGGTCGAGGGGGTGATCCTGTTCGATCCTCGCAAAGCGTGGGAGTTCGAGCTGCGTCGCAAACGTGGCGGGCACCTGTTTTCAAAGCACCGCTACCTGTCGGCACAGATGGAAGCCTATCTGACCGATGGCCTGTGGCAGACCCTCGCGACCACGGCCAACGCCCGCGCGGCAGCGCTCGAGGCAGGGCTGTCGGGATCGGCAATGCGCTTGCTGCACCCGCGCGGCGGGAACATCCTGTTCGTGGCGATGCCGAAGGCGCTGCACCAGCGCCTCAAGGCGGCAGGCGCGGTCTACTATGACATGCCCAACCCTGACCCGGACATGGTGACCGCTCGCTTCGTCACATCATGGAGCACGACCGAGGACGACGTGGATACGTTCCTGCGCCATGTCGCGGCGGGCTGAGGCCTAGCCGGGCAGCACCCACAGAACCGAATGGTCGATCGCCCCCAGCGCCAGCGCGGCGGCGGCGGCCAGGATCTGAACCGCGACGATCCCGTTCAATTGCTGCCGAAAGGGTTCCTTGCGGGTCTTGTGGCGCAGGGCCATCTGCCCAATCTTCGCGCCGATCGAACCGCCCAGAAATGCGATCGCCAGCAGCCTGTCCTCAGAGACCCGCCGCTGACCATTCACCGCCGCAAGCTTGTCATGCCGAAAAACCATGAACGCAAAAACGTTCACGGAAACGATGTAGGCAAATACAAGGATTTGAACGCTCATCCCGGGTGGATTCTCGCGGCGGGTTTCTTCCCTTCGGGTATCCCATGAATCGCTTGGCTTTCGCAAGGGCCGCTTGGGCGGCCGCCGCGCGGGCCTGCGCGGCTGTTCGCGCAACCGTTATCGCAAACACGCGAACCGGCGCGATGGTTTGCGCTAACGCCTTGCATAATCACGGTTTTCGCCCTTTCTACGCCACCTTTTCGAATGTATATGCGGGACAGCGATCACAGCTTGGCACCGCATACGACCATCGGGCCCGCCGCCCGACCGTCTGCCTACATTCCGGAGTCGACCCTATGACCATCACCATCGGCATCAATGGTTTCGGCCGCATCGGCCGCTGCACCCTGGCCCATATCGCCGAAAGCGCCCGCAACGACGTCGAGGTCGTGGCCATCAACGCGACCGGCCCCATCGAAACCAACGCGCACCTGCTGAAATACGACAGCGTGCATGGCCGCTTCCCGGGCAATGTCCGCGTGGAAGGGAACACGATCGACCTCGGCCGCGGCCCGATCCGCGTGATGTCGACCTATAACCCCGACGAACTCGATTGGCAGGGCGTCGACATCGTGCTGGAGTGCACCGGCAAATTCAACGACCGCGAAAAGGCCGCCGTTCATCTGGGCCGTGGCGCCAAGCGCGTGCTGGTCTCGGCCCCGGCCAAGCGCGCCGACAAGACCATCGTTTACGGCGTGAACCACCGCGCGCTGACCAGTGAACATCTGGTCGTGTCGAACGGGTCGTGCACCACCAACTGCCTCGCGCCGCTGGCGAAGGTTCTGAACGACGCCATCGGCATCGAATCCGGCATCATGACGACGATCCACAGCTATACCGGCGACCAGCCGACGCTGGACCGCCGCCACAAGGACCTGTATCGCGCCCGCGCTGCTGCCATGGCGATGATCCCCACCTCGACCGGCGCGGCCAAAGCGCTGGGCGAAGTGCTGCCGGAACTGGCCGGCAAGCTGGACGGCACCGCGATCCGCGTACCGACCCCGAACGTTTCGGCCGTTGACCTGACCTTTGTCGCCTCGAAAGACGTGACCGTGGCCGATGTGAACGAAGTCGTTCGCGAAGCCGCCGCCGGTGCCATGGGCCATGTTCTGGCCTATGACCCCGAGCCCAAGGTCTCGATCGACTTCAACCACACCACGCATTCGTCGATCTTCGCTCCCGAACAGACCAAAGTCGTCGGCGGCCGCACGGTCCGCGTTCTGGCATGGTATGACAACGAATGGGGCTTTTCGTGCCGTATGGCCGATGTCGCGGGCGCCATGGGCCGCCTGATCTGACCGAGGCCTTCCCGAACCGTCGCAAGACCCGCCCGATGGGCGGGTCTTTGCATTTGCGGCATTCGGCGATTGACGTTAGCGCTATCATTTGTTAGCGCCACCACAGCGAGGGGAGCCATCCCGACTCTCCACCTGCGGAGAATTGCCATGACAACCAGGATCGCCATCAACGGATTCGGACGCATCGGGCGACTGGTCCTGCGCGCGTTGATCGAACAAGGCCGCGACGATATCGAAGTCGTCGCCATCAACGACCTTGGGCCGGTCGCAACAAATGCCCACCTGATGCAGTTCGACAGCGTGCACGGCCAGTTCCAGCACCCGATAACCCATGGCGACGACTGGATGGACGTCGGCCGGGGCCGGATTCGCGTCACCGCCTTGCGCAACCCGGCGGAACTGCCGTGGCAGGATGTCGACGTTGCGATGGAATGCACGGGCGTTTTCACGGACGCCGAAAAGGCCATCCAGCATTTCGCCAACGGATCGAAACGGGTGCTGGTTTCGGCGCCCTCGAACGGGGCCGATCGCACCGTCGTTTATGGCGTGAACCACGCGATGCTCGAGGCGGCGGACCGTATCATCTCGAATGCGTCCTGCACGACCAACTGCCTTGCGCCGGTGGCAAAGGTGTTGAACGACGAGGTCGGGATCGTGAAGGGTTTCATGACCACGATCCACAGCTATACGGGCGACCAACCCACGCTGGACACGATGCACAAGGATCTGTATCGCGCGCGCGCCGCCGCGATGAGCATGATCCCCACCTCGACCGGCGCAGCCAAGGCCGTGGGCCTTGTCCTGCCGGAACTGGCAGGCAAGCTGGATGGCGTCGCGATCCGCGTGCCGACGCCCAACGTCTCGGCCGTGGACCTGACCTTCGAGGCCGCCCGTTCGACCGATGCCGCCGCGATCAACGACGCCCTGACCCGCGCCGCCCAAGGCAGCCTGCGCGGGATTCTGGGGGTCACCGCCCTCAAGAACGTGTCGATCGATTTCAACCACAACCCGCTGTCGTCGGTCGTCGCACTGGACCAGACGAAGGTCATGGACGGCACGATGGTGCGTATTCTGTCGTGGTATGACAACGAATGGGGCTTTGCCAACCGGATGCTGGACACGGCCGCCGCGATCGGTGGGTTGCGCTGAACGCGCAGCGCAACCGGCCTGTCAGCGCTGGGCTACCGGCCCGAACTTGTCGCGCAGGGCCACGTTGACGCGTTCGGGCACGAATTTGGACACATCGCCCCCCAAACGGGCGATTTCCTTGACCAGACGCGAAGCAATCGCCTGCCGCCGGGCATCGGCCATCAGGAACACGGTTTCGACCTTGTCATCCAGCGCGCGGTTCATCCCGACCATCTGGAATTCGTATTCAAAGTCAGCCACCGCGCGCAGACCGCGAATGATGACTTGTGCGCCCACGTCGCGCGCACAGTCGATCAGCAGGTTCTCGAACGGATGGGCGACGATCTCGGTGCCAGTGCGGGCACTGAGGTCGGCACATTGGGCCTCGATCATCTCGACGCGCTGTTCCAGCGTGAACAACGGCCCCTTGTCGCGGTTGATGGCAACGCCGATCACCAGACGATCCACCAACGCGGCCGCGCGGTTGATGATGTCCATGTGTCCCAGCGTCAGGGGGTCAAACGTCCCCGGATACAGGCCAATGCGCATGGAGTCCTCCCTTGCAACCGATCATGGCGCCACGCAACAATATTGCGCCGACCGATGCAAGAGCAGAAACGCCCCTTTCCTTCCGCGCGACGCGATGGCACAGTCATGCAATCAGGAATGAACCGCAGAAGGGCCCCGCGCGACTTACGGGCAGGTATATCAACATTAAGGTGTCCCCGACATGTCCGTTTCCCGTTCTGATCAGGCGCAACTCGTCGGATTTGCGCTCGTCCTCGTTGTGATCGCCGCCGCGAACACGCTGTTTGACATTGCCGAGGGGGCACAGGGACCCTTGCGCATGGTTGCGCTTTCAGGTGGGTTCCTTGTCGCGCTAATCGCCATGTATTCCCTGAAAAGCCGCGTGGCGGCGTTGGCGGTGCTGGCTTGTGCCTTTGCCTTGAGCACGTGGCTCATGTGGGTCCGGCTTGACCCGTTGGCCTTCCACACCCTTTATCCGCTTCTGGCATGGCCGCTGGCGGCTTGGGGCGTCTCATGGCTGATCGTGCGCGAAGTCTATCCGCGCCTTCCGGCGGACCGCGCCAAGCTTGCGCCCGCCGTGGGCGGGGTGCTGCTGGTGATGCATCTGGGCGCGGGTTTCGGCATGCTGAACGCGGCGCATGCCTTCCTGAAACTGGACGAAGCGCCCGTGCTCGGCGATGCCGCATCCCTGTCCGAGGCCGTCGCGCGTCGGTGGACCGAAGGGCAATCAACCTGGAGTCACGGGGTATTTGTCGAGGCCGTCGTCGCCCCCGTCCCCGGTGGCGGTCTGGCTGCACGCCGCGACTGCGCCCCTGCACGTCAAGGGTTTTGGCGCCAAGGACCGCGCCTCCCGATCCGTCAGGAAACGCTGGGTGCCCAATGGATCGACCTGATCCTGCCCGACGGCACACTGACCCGTGTCGAACGGGTCGCCCATATCCGCAACACCTTTGCATGGCCGTCGACCAATGCCGATCATCGCGAATGCGGTCTGTCCGAGGGTGATCCCGTCGTGATCCGCGCGGTGCCGCGCGAGCAAGGCGCGGGCCTTGTCCTTCGGGATACGAGCCTGATCGCCTATGGCACGCCTGAGGCATTCCTTGGCGCCTATGCCCCTCGAGCGGATCTTGCCGCCCGGCAATTCGGCGGGCTGGGATTTCTGCTAATGCTGTCGGGGCTCTTCCCGCTGCTGGCGGGTGCCTTGCACTGGTGGCGCGCGCGACGGGCCTAAGGGCCCGTCAGTTGCCCATGATCATCCCGGTCAGCGCGTCCTTTTCCATCTGCAATTCGGCCAGACGCGCGGCGACCACATCCCCGATGGAAATGAAGCCAACCATGACGTTGTCTTCCAGCACGGGCATGTGACGGAACCGTCGCGCGGTCATGGTTTCCAGCACCGAATCCGCCGTGTCCGCGGGCGCACAGCCCAGAACCGCGCGGGTCATGGCCTTTTCGACGGGCGTATCCAGACAGGCGGGACCCGAGCGCCCCAATTCGCGCACGATGTCACGTTCGGACACGATGCCCTTGATCTTCTTACCATCGTCCGAAACCACGATGGCCCCGATCCGGCGGGATGAGAGCACCTCGACCACGTCTTTCAGCGAGGTCCCCGATGCCACGGTGACAACCCCTGCCGCCTTGTTTTTCAGGATCTGGCTAACCAGCATGAGAACCCCCTATGGTTGATTTTCCTTGGTAAAGTGGACGCCCTGTGCGACATTCTGTCAAGGATTGTTTGGACAACTCCGGCACGGCTAGCCTTCCAGCCGCGCCACCTCGGCTTGCATTTCCGCAATCAGCGCCTGAGCAAAGCGTTCAACACGCGGCACGCGGCGGTCGTCGGCGTGGCGCACCAGATAGAACGACCGCGTGAGGCTGAACGCATCGGGGAGCAAGCGCCGAACCTCGGGCGCGGCGGGCAAGGCGAAGTCGTGCACCACGCCAACCCCCGCCCCTTGCCGGATCAGGTTCAGCTGAACGGAAACCGAATTCGACGCCAACGGCAGGCTTTCCACCCCTAACGAGGCCATGTAGTCCAGCTCGCGGTCAAAGATCATGTCGGGGATATAGCCGATGACGCGGTGCTGGCTCAGGTCGGCCAGCGCGCGCAACGGCGGCGCCTGATCCAGATACTGCCGGGACGCGGCCAGATGCAGGCGATAGTCGGTGATCTTCTGCGCCAGAACGCGCCCCTGCTGAGGTTGCGAAACGGCGATGACCATATCGGCCTCGCGCCGAGACAGGCTGAAAACGCGTGGCAGCGCGACGATCTGCACCTCTAACCCCGGGTTCTCGGCGGCGATCCGGGCGACGACTTGCGGCAACAGGTAGTTTGCACAGCCATCCGGCGCCCCGATGCGGATCTGGCCCACGATCCCCTCGCCCGCGCCCGCCAGCGCGTCACGGGCGCGCTGCGCCTCGGCCTCCATCCCCTCGGCATGGGAAACCAGCCGCGCGCCTTCGTCCGTCAGGATGTAGCCCTGCGGCGAACGGGTAAAGAGCCGCGCGCGCAGATCGTCCTCCAGCCGCGCAATGCGCCGCCCCACGGTGGCAGCGTCCAGCTTCAGCACTTTCCCCGCGCGCGACAGGCTTTCGCCCCGTGCAACAGCCAGAAACACCCGCAGATCATCCCAGTCGACCATCGCCACCCTTTGCAATCCTGCAAAACACCTTTTGCCAAACTGCCTCTGTTCAGGGGATTTTCGCAAGGGTATTCTGCGCGCAACCCAAATGGAGGACACGATGAAAGAGATTGGTCACTGGATCGACGGCAAACTGGTCGCGGGCACCTCGGGGCGCTTCGCCGACGTCTTCAACCCCGCCACCGGCGAAGTGCAAGCCAAGGTCGCGCTGGCGTCCGCCGCTGAACTGGACGCAGCGATTGCCTCGGCCGCCAAGGCGCAAGTCGCCTGGGGCGCGACCAACCCGCAGCGCCGCGCCCGTGTCATGATGAAGCTGGTCGACCTGCTGAACCGCGACATGGACAAGATGGCCGAGGTTCTTTCGTCGGAACACGGCAAGACCTTCCCCGACGCCAAGGGCGACATCCAGCGCGGTCTGGAAGTGATCGAATTCTGCATCGGCGCTCCGCAGATGCTGAAGGGCGAGTTCACCGACAGCGCCGGCCCCGGCATCGACATGTATTCGATGCGCCAGCCGCTCGGCGTGGTCGCGGGCATCACGCCGTTCAACTTCCCCGCCATGATCCCGCTGTGGAAGATGGGCCCCGCGCTGTCCTCGGGCAACGCGATGATCCTCAAGCCGTCCGAGCGCGACCCCTCCGTGCCGCTGATGATCGCCGCCTTGTGCAAGGAAGCGGGCCTGCCCGATGGCGTGCTGCAAGTCGTCAACGGCGACAAGGAAGCCGTCGACGGCATCCTGAACAGCGACGTGATCCAGGCGGTGGGCTTCGTCGGCTCGACCCCGATTGCGCAATACATTTATGAAAACGCGGCCCGCACCGGCAAGCGCGCACAGTGCTTCGGTGGCGCCAAGAACCACATGATCATCATGCCCGATGCCGACATGGACCAGGCCGCCGACGCGCTGGTGGGCGCGGGCTATGGTGCGGCGGGCGAACGCTGCATGGCGATTTCGGTCGCGGTTCCGGTGGGCGAAGGCACGGCAGAAGCCCTGCGCGAACGCCTGATCCCCAAGATCGAGGCGCTCAAGGTCGGGCCCTATACCGCCGGCAATGATGTGGACTTCGGCCCGGTCGTCACCGCCGCCGCCAAGGCCAACATCCTGCGGCTGGTCGAAACCGGCGTGGCGCAAGGCGCTGAACTGGTCGTCGACGGGCGCGATTTCAAGCTGCAAGGCTATGAGAACGGCTTCTTCGTCGGCGCCCATCTGTTCGACCACGTGACCACCGACATGGACATCTACAAGACCGAGATCTTCGGCCCGGTCCTGTCGATGGTTCGTGCGAAAACCTATGAAGAAGCGATCCAGATGGCCATTGACCACGAATACGGCAACGGCACCGCGATCTTCACCCGCGACGGCGACACCGCCCGCGATTTCGCCAATCGCATCAACATCGGCATGGTGGGCATCAACGTGCCGATCCCGGTGCCGCTGGCCTATCACACCTTCGGTGGCTGGAAGAAATCGGGCTTTGGCGACCTGAACCAGCACGGCCCCGATGGCTTCCGCTTCTACACGCGCACCAAGACGATCACCGCGCGCTGGCCGAGCGGGATCAAGGAAGGCGCGGCCTTCAACTTCAAGGCCATGGATTGACGAAACGAACGGCCCCTTCGGGGGCCGCTTTTCGTTCGGGCTAGCCGCCCGTTCCCTGCACCTGCCGCAAGATCGCACTGGTCGGGCCGATAAGATCGCTGGCGGTCCAGTATTTGCTATGCGAGCCGATGTTCCACGCCGTCAAAAGACCGCCCACGACAACTCGCCAATCCTGCAACTGCGCTGGTTGGTCCTGTGGGCCCGGATTGGCCAATGTGAAATACTCTCCCCCGGTGGGGCCAAGCGGGAAGCTGAGCCCATCGGCCGGCGAAAAGAAATTGTGCCACCACGTCGGGCGCAAATATCCGGCGGTCGCCCAGCGGCGCGGATCAATGGCCTTCACATCGTCATGGGCGAAGGCAAAGACCGGTATGTTGCAGCCGAAGGTCACCAACGCCGCCAACGTGCCGCCCCGCATAAACGCCTCAGCAGGGGTTTCGGTTGCCGGGGGGTGCGGGGGCTCACCGTCCCTCGAGCGGGGATTGTTGTCCCACAGATAGGTCGACATCATGTGCCCGCCCAGCGAATGCGCCAGAATGACCAAGGGCGCGTCATCGCCTGCTTCAGCGCGGGCACTGTCAAGCGCGGCGCGGATGCGAGCGTGGACGCGCTGATAGGTCGACTCGGGGCGCGGCGAGTACGCGAAATTCGCGCCATCCCCAATGTAGCTGAGGATCAATTTCCGAAAAAAGCCGACGTGCTGGATCGGTTCCATGCGCTCGGACAGGTCAGATTGGCGCGTTTCCAGAATTTCCTGCCAGAAAATCTCGCGCCATGTCACGTCGCGCATCCGTTCGACCCCAAGCCGGGCCTCGATCGCGTCGCGCATCCCGCGCGAAAAGGACAGGCTGGTCGAATCCTCGGGATCGCCTTTCTTCGTCTGTTTGCCCATGCCGTGAATGACGACGACCGCGATCTTGCGCATGCGCACCCTCCCTCGTTCCGCTTGCGCGCGACAGGGTGCCACGGATGCCACCTTGGGTCGAGTCCCGCGCAGCCCCTTGCGCTTGGCTTGGCGCGCTGCAAAACTCTCGCAACAATCCAGAATTAAACGCACGTTCAATTCATTGGGCTGGGGGAGGATTCGCCATGGACTTTGCATTGACCGAGGAACAAGAGGCCATCTTCGACATGGCCCATGCCTTTGGGCAGGAACATATCGCCCCCTTCGCCCGCCAGTGGGAGGCCGAGGGGACGATCCCGCGCGACCTGTGGCCCAAACTGGCCGAACTGGGCTTTGGCGGGCTTTATGTCAGCGAAGAAAGCGGCGGCTCGGGCCTGACCCGTTTGGATGCGACGCTGGTGTTCGAGGCGCTGAGCATGGCCTGCCCCTCGGTCGCGTCCTTCCTGTCGATCCACAACATGTGCGCGGCGATGCTGGATAAATTCGGTTCGGAAGAGGTCAAGGCCCGCTATCTGGAACCGGCTGTCACTATGCAAAAGGTGCTGTCCTATTGCCTGACCGAACCGGGTTCGGGATCGGACGCGGCCGCGCTGAAAACCCGCGCGGAACGCACCAATGACGGCTATCGTCTGAACGGCACCAAGGCCTTCATCTCGGGCGGGGGCTATTCTGACGCCTATGTCGTCATGTGCCGCACGGGCGACGACAGCGCGCGGGGGATTTCCACCGTGGTCGTGGAACACGGCGCCGAGGGGCTGAGTTACGGCGGGCTGGAAGACAAGATGGGCTGGCGCTCGCAACCCACGCGGCAGGTGCAGTTCGATGATTGCCTCGTGCCCGACGGGAACCTCGTCGGCACCGAAGGCGACGGTTTCAAATATGCCATGATCGGGCTGGATGGCGGGCGACTGAACATCTCGGCCTGTTCGCTGGGGGGGGCGCAGGCGGCACTGACGCAAACGCTGACCTATATGGGCGAACGCAAGGCGTTTGGCAAAACCATCGACCAGTTTCAGGCGCTGCAATTCCGGCTGGCCGATCTGGAGATCGAGCTGCAGGCCGCCCGCACCTTCCTTCGCCAGGCCGCGTGGAAGTTGGACAACAAGGCCCCCGACGCCACGAAATTCTGCGCCATGGCCAAGAAATTCGTGACCGAGGCGGGGTCGCATGTGGCCGACCAATGCCTGCAACTGCATGGCGGTTACGGGTATCTGGCCGATTATGGCATCGAAAAAATCGTGCGCGACCTGCGCGTGCACCAGATCCTTGAAGGCACGAACGAGATCATGCGCATGATCACCGCGCGGTCGCTGCTGGCGGAGCGTGGCTGATGGACGAGGTTCTGATCCGCACCGAGGGCCGCGCCGGCCGCCTGACGCTGAACCGTCCCAAGGCGCTGAACGCGCTGTCGCATCCGATCTGCCTCGAGACCGAGAAAGCCTTGCAGGCATGGGCCGACGATCCGGCCGTGGACCTGATCATCCTTGATGCGGTGGGCGACCGGGCCTTCTGTGCGGGCGGCGATATTGCGCAGGTGACGGCGGCAGGGAAGGCGGGCGACTATGCCATGGGCCGCGATTTCTGGCGCGATGAATACCGCATGAACCTGATGCTGTCGCGTTATCCCAAGCCGATCGTCAGCTTCATGCACGGCTTCGTCATGGGCGGCGGCGTGGGCTATGGCTGCCATGTCAGGCACCGGGTTGTGGGCGAGAGCACGCAAATGGCCATGCCCGAATGCGGCATCGGCCTGATCCCCGATGTGGGCGGCACCTGGTTGTTGTCGCGCGCGCCGGGCGAATTGGGCGTCTATCTGGCGCTGACTGCCGCGCGCATGGGGCCGGGCGATGCGATCGCCGCGGGCTTCGCCGATCACTTCATCCCAGAGGCCGAGTGGGAAGCTGTAAAGGCGCGGCTGTGCGAGACGGGCGACAACACCCTGCCCCGCCACCCCGCCCCCGAGGCCCCGCTAGCCGATGCCGCCGCACAGATCGACACGCTGTTCTCGGGCGATATTCCGACGATCATCGCGGCGCTCGAGAGCGACGACAGCGCCTTGGCGGCCAACGCGCTGAAAGCGATCCGCCGTAACTCTCCCCTGTCGATGGCCTCGACTCTGGCGATGCTACGCCCTGCGCCCGCAACCTTGGCCGAGGCCCTGGCGCAGGAATTCCGCTGGACCTGGCGCAGCATGGAGCATGGCGATTTCATCGAAGGCGTGCGCGCCCAGATCATCGACAAGGACCGCAACCCGGTGTGGAAACACGCCAGCCCTGATGCCGTAACACCGGCCGAAGTGGCCGCAATGTTGGCCCCGCTGGGCGAGAACGAACTGGGCCTGAGCTGAGGCCATCCAAGGAGGAACCATCATGAAAGTCGCCTTTATCGGCCTCGGCAACATGGGCGCGCCCATGGCCACCAACCTGATCAACGCCGGGCACGAGGTCGTCGGCTTCGACACCTTTGCCAAGCCCGAGGGGATCGCTTTGGCCGCCACCGCCGCCGAAGCCGCCGCCACCGCCGATGTGGTCATCACCATGCTGCCCAATGGCGCGATCCTGCGCTCGGTCGCCGATCAGGTGATCCCGGCGATGAAGGCAGGCGCGGTGCTGTGCGATTGCTCGACCGTGGATGTCGACAGCGCCAAGGCCGTGGCCGCGCAGGCCGAGGCCGCCGGGCTGGGCGCGCTGGATGCGCCGGTCTCGGGCGGTGTTGGCGGGGCAACGGCGGGCACGCTGACCTTCATGGTGGGCGGTTCGGACGCAGCCTTTGCCGCCGTCAAACCCCTGTTCGACATCATGGGCCAGAAGGCTGTGCATTGCGGCGCGGCGGGTGCGGGGCAATCTGCCAAGATCTGCAACAACATGATCCTGGGAGTCACCATGATCGCCACCTGCGAGGCCTTCGCACTGGCCGACAAGCTGGGGCTGGACCGGCAAAAAATGTTCGATGTTGTCAGCACCTCGTCGGGCTATAGCTGGACGATGAACGCCTATACCCCGGCACCGGGCGTGGGCGCGAAATCGCCCGCCGACAATGGATACAAGCCGGGTTTCGCGGCGGAACTGATGCTGAAAGACCTGCGCCTTTCACAGCAAGCGGCGGAAAGCGCCGATGCCGATACGCCCATGGGTCAGATGGCCGCTGCGCTTTACGAACAATTCGTCGAACGCGAGGATGGGCGCGGCATGGACTTCTCTGCCATGCTGCCGCGCTTCGAGAAACGCGGTCGCGGTTGATGGGCTGGGCGGCGGCGGCCCTGCCTGGCCTCGAAGCCGACGATTGTGCCCGGCTGGACGCGCTGCCGGTCCAGACCCTGCCGCGTGGCGCCCGGCTCTTTCATCCCGGCGACCGGGCGCAGGGGTTCGTTTTCGTGCTGTCAGGCCGCGTCGAGGTCAGCCTCACCGGCCCCTCGGGCCGCGAGATCCTGCTCTATGGTGTTGAGCCGGGCCAGAGCTGCATCCAGACAACACTGGGCTTGCTGGGCGATGAACCCTATTCGGGCGAGGCGGAAACCGTCAGCGACACCCGCCTTGCGCTTGTGCCCGCCCCGCTGTTCCATGCCCTGATGGCGCGATCCGAGGTGTTCCGGGGGTTCGTGTTTCGCGCGATGGCGACCCGCATGAGCGATATGACCCAGCTTCTGGAACGCGTGGCCTTCACTCGGGTCGAAGCCCGTCTGGCGCAGGCCTTGCTGGATACGGCGCAGGACGGCTCGGTCGAGGCGACGCATGCCGAACTGGCGGCACGCATCGGATCCGCCCGCGAGGTTGTGTCGCGCCGGCTCGAAGCGATGGCCAAGCGCGGGCTGGTCTCGACAGACCGGGGGCGCGTTGTTCTGCGCGACGGGCCCGCGCTGGAACGAATGGCGCAATCCGTGTGACGTGGTCACTGACCGAATCGCGAGGCTGTGCGAGGGTGCATACGGGACATAAACAACAAAGGACGTGAAACCATGTTTTCCCGCAACGTTGGCGGCATCGACCGCATCCTGCGCATCGTCGTGGGCCTGGCGCTTCTGGCCGGGTTCTTCCTGAACACCGAAGGCAGCCTGCGCTGGCTGTATCTGATCGGCATCATCCCGCTCTTCACCGGGCTGTTCGGCACCTGTCCGCTGTATCGGCTGTTCGGGTTTTCGACTTGCCCGCTCAAGCGCGACTGACATCTTGTTTCGGGTTGGGAAAACGGGGCGCGGGCCAAGTCCGCGCCCCGTTTGTCATGCGCCCGCCACGGTCGCGGGGGATTCGTTCGCCTGACGCGCCCACATGGCGGCATACCGGCCGCCCTTGGCCAGCAGGGCGTCATGGGTGCCGCTTTCGACGATTTCTCCGGAATCCATGACCACGATACGGTCGGCGTCGACCACGGTCGACAACCGGTGCGCGATCGTGATCACGGTGCGGCCCTGCCCCATGGCTGCCAGAGATTGCTGGATGTCGCGCTCTGTCTGCGTGTCCAGCGCGCTGGTGGCCTCGTCCAGCAGCAGGATCGCCGGATCTTTCAGCAAGGTGCGCGCGATGCCGACGCGCTGCTTTTCGCCGCCTGACAGTTTCAGCCCGCGTTCGCCCACCTGCGTGTCATAGCCTTGCGGCAAGGCCATGATGAAATCATGGATCTTGGCCGCCCGCGCCGCCGCCTCGACCTGTTCGCGCGTCGCCTCGTCGCGGCCATAGGCGATGTTGTAGTAGATCGTGTCGTTGAACAGCACCGTGTCCTGCGGCACGACGCCGATTGCGCCGTGCAACGACTTGAAGGTCACGTCGCGCACGTCCTGTCCGTCGATCGTCAACCGCCCCGACGTCACGTCGTAGAACCGGAACAACAGCCGCCCGACCGTGGATTTGCCCGAACCCGAATGCCCGACCAGCGCAACCTTGTGCCCGGCGGGAATGTCCAACGTGACGCCCTTCAGGATCGGGCGCGCGGGATCATAGGCGAAATGCACATCCTCCAGCCGAACCGCGGCACCGGACAGCACCAGCGGCTTGGCGGTCGGGCTTTCGACCACGTCAGGCGCTTGGCCCAACAGGCCGAACATTTCGCCCATGTCGACAAGCGCCTGTCGAATCTCGCGATAGACCGAACCAAGGAAGTTCAGCGGCATCGTGATCTGGATCATGTAGGCGTTGACCATGACGAAGTCGCCAACGCTCAACGTTCCGTTCTGCACGCCGACAGCCGCCATTACCATCACGACGACCAAACCCGCCGTGATCAGTGCCGATTGCCCGGTGTTGAGCAGGGAAAGAGAATAGGCCGTTTTCAGGGCCGCCTGCTCGTACCCGCGCATCGCGCCGTCATATCGGGCCGCTTCGCGATCCTCGGCATTGAAATACTTGACAGTTTCAAAGTTCAGCAGGCTGTCGATCGCCTTCTGGTTGGCCTCGGTATCCTGCTTGTTCATCTGCTGACGGATCTTCACGCGCCATTCCGTGACCGCGAAGGTGAACCAGATATACAGGCCCACCGTCACGACGATCACCACCAGATACCACACATCGAACAGCCACAGCATGATGAGCGCGGTCATCAGCAGTTCAAGGAACAACGGGCCGATGGAAAACAGCAGGAACCGCAGCAAGAAGTCGACACCCTTCACCCCGCGTTCGACGATCCGGCTCAGTCCGCCGGTCTTGCGTGTCAGGTGATAGCTCAGGCTCAGGCGGTGGATATGGGTGAAGGTCTCGAGCGCCAGTTTGCGCAGCGCTCTCTGGCCGACGACGGCGAACACGGCATCGCGCAATTGCTGAAAGCCCACGTTCAGCAGCCGCGCCATCCCATAGGCCACCGTCAGGCCGATAGCCCCGGCGCCCAGCATCCACGCCGGCGAGGCGGTGCCCTCGGCCAACGCATCGACCGCTGCCTTGTAGAACATCGGCGTCACGACCGCGATCAGCTTGGCCACAAGCAACAGGACCATCGCGATGCTGACGCGCATCTTGATCCCCAGTTCGCCATCCGGCCACAGATACGGGCCGACGCGGCGGATGGTTTGCCATCCCGAGGCCGATACAGTGTCATCCTCGGGCACGGCAGAACGACTGGGGCGATAACGCATGATCACGATCCTTGATAATAAGGGACACCTAGCCCCGGATCATGCAAAAGGCCAGAGGGCGCGCCGTCAGTTCGTCGGCAGCGTGAAGATCTGGCCCGGATAGATCAGGTCAGGATCGCGGATCTGACTGCGGTTGGCGTTGTAGATCTGCACATACAGATCCCCTTCGCCATAGTGCTGCGCGGAAATCCCCCACAGCGTATGCCCCGGCTGCACCGTAATCACCGTTGCGCGGGCGACGGCCACGGCTGGTGCGGGCGTCACAGGTGCCGGGGTCACAGGTGCGGGGGGTGTCGGTTCGGCAAGGGATTGGGCCGCGGGTTCGACCGCAGGTTCGGCGGCGGTCACGGCGACCTGCACCTCGGGCGCGGGGGCCGAGGCCACGGTTTCAACGACGGCTTCCGCGACCGGCGGGCTTTCCTGTGCGGGGGCCTGCGGTTGCGGCGCGAGTGCGACGGGCTCGGGCTGGGGCTCGGGTGCCGTCGGCGCGGTTTCGACGGGTTCGGCTGGTGAAACCACGGGCGCGGGCGGTTCCGGCGCGGCAGAAGCCAATGCAACCGGTTCGGCGGCAACGGGTTCAGGTGCGACAGGCTCAGGTGCGACGGGTTCGGGTGCGGAGGCAACGACAGGGGGTTGGGGCGGCGACACGGGTTCGGCGGGCGCATCGGTGGCTTCGGGCGCGGGCTGCTCGGGCTGCGCCTGAGCCTGCGCCGCGCGGACGACCTCGGGCGCCTCGCGCAGGAACGGGGTTTCAAAGCGCGATGTGACGCGGCCCGTGTCATCGACTTGATCGACGCGCAACGTGTAGACGCCGGGCACAATGCCGCTCAACCGCGCGACCCATGCGCCCCGATTGGCCTGCGTCGCCCCCAGAAAGGCGTTGTCCAGATACAGCCGGATCTCGTCCGCTTCGTGTCCACGCGACGTCCGGCCGGACAAAAGGACATCCCCCTCGGCCGAATAGCTGATCGAGTCGATGACCACGTTTTGCACGGGCGGCGCTGCCAGCAGATCCACGCGACCGCTCTCGCGCACAACAAAGGCCGCCGGGGCCTCGACCGTGGGCTGGGCGGCGGCCAGTTCGACCGGTGCCGGTTCAGCGGGGGCCGATTCGGTCGGGGCTTGGGCTGCGGGAACTGGCTCGATGGGCGCGGGTTGAGTTGCCTGCGGGGCCGGATCGACCGCGGCGACAACCTCAGGCGCGGCGGGTTCGACCCCCTGTTGCTCCGGTGCGGGGACGACAGGCGCAGGCTGCTCGGCGACGCTCTCGACGGACGAGTTTTCCGCCTCGGCGGTAACCGGCTGATCTGCGCCTTGGGGCTGCGGGGCGGCCGCCACCGGCTGTTCGACCACGGGCGCCGGTGCGGCAATCGCCACCGCAACAGGCGGGCGCGGCGTCAGGATGACTGTCTCGCGCGCGGCGATCACCTCGCCCGCCGCGTTCGCCATTTCCAGCGTCAGCGTCTGCGGCATGTCGCTGGGGGCCAATGTGAACATCGCCACGAACTGCCCCGCCGTATCGGCGGCCGCCTCGGCCACGGACTGTCCGTCCACGCGCAGGGTCACCGCCCAGCCGGGGCGCGCCGCACCGGCGACGAGGGCACCGCCGTCCTGCCCCACGCGTACGACGTCGAAGACAGGAACGGACAAGTCGGCCTGCACCTCTGGCGCGGGTTCGACGACGATGCGCGGACCGGTCTCGGGTTGCGGTGTGGCGGGCGCCAGAGAAGTCAGCGACGGGCGTTCGGCGTCAGCGGAGGATTGCCGATCCCGCGTCGCAACGACGACAACCGCCGCCACGACGCCGGCGGCCAGAACACTGCCGCCCAGAACCCATTTTCCGGCCTGAGATGTCTTTGCCATCACTCCCCCGTCCTGCGGGTTGACCCCGCTCTTGTCCCCTTCTAGCAACACCCGTATCTATGGGCAAAAGAATTGTCATCCCCAAGGTATAGAGAGGCATCGAATGTCGATGATCCCGCTATCGGTCTGCGTCTTCTGCGGCGCGCGCGAGGGTTCCGACCCCGCCATGGCCGCGCTCGCCGATGCGACCGGTCAGATGCTGGCGCGGCGGGGCTGGCGTCTTGTCTATGGGGCGGGCGATATCGGATTGATGGGCCGAGTTGCCCGCGCCACGAAGGCCGCCGGAGGAAAAACCTTCGGTGTGATCCCGACCCATCTGATGTCCGGCGAAGTGGCGCGCACCGATCTGGACGCGCTGGTCGTGACCGAGACAATGCATGAGCGAAAAAAGGTGATGTTCGCGAATTCCCACGCGGTCATCGTCTTACCCGGCGGCGCCGGAACGCTGGACGAGTTCTTCGAAGTGCTGACGTGGGCCCAGATCGGGCTGCACAGCAAGCCGATTTTCCTGTTGAATGCCAACGGGTTCTGGGACCCCTTGATAGCATTGATCGACCATGTTGTGGCGCAAGGATTCGCGGCAAGTTCGTTGCGGGACCTGTTTGTCCCGGTCGACGCAATCGATGCGCTGGAAACCGGATTGGCCGGGGCACTGGCATGAGCTGGCGCACGATCCTCGCCCGACCGCGCACCGTGGTGCGCAATCACTTCTGGGCCGTGTTGGCGGTTCTGGCGGTGATCCTGTCGGCGGTCGTCTATCCGTCGGATATCGAGAGTTATCGCGCCGAGCCTTATGACGGGGCCAACAATGCGCTGGTCACGACGACCGAGCATTACCTGCGGCACGTCAACACGATCGCCGCTTTCGCGGTGCCTATCCTGTTGCGCGACGTCGCAGGGTTGCAACAACTGGGTGCCGTTACCGTGTTCGGCATTCTGGCCACCCATGGCCCGAAACGGCTTCTGAACGACGTTGTGATCGGGGGCACCCGGCTGGGCGAGAGACCGCATGCGCCGGATTCAAACCACAACATGCCCTCGGGGCACTCGGCGCTGGCCTCGACCATCATCTGGTTTCTGGGGCGGCGCTATTCGTGGTGGTGGTTGCTGCTGACCGTGCCGGTCACGCTGCTGACGATGTATGCCCGCGTCATGCTGAACGCGCATACGATCAGCGCGGTGGTGGCGGGTGCGCTGATCGGGCTTCTCGTGACAGCGCTGTTCGTGACCAAGCGGGAAAAGTAAGAGAGGGGGCGCTGCCCCCTCTGCCCTGCGGGCATTCACCCCCGGAGTATTTTCGACAAGGTGAAAGGGCGTTAACTTTGGGTTAAGGCCCTACGTTGTGCTTCGGCCCGGTCGTCAGAGGCCCAGTTTCTGCATCACGAGCGCATTGACGGCGGCGGGGTTGGCCTTGCCGCCCGTGGCCTTCATTACCTGACCCACGAACCAACCCGCCAGTTTGGGGTTCTGTTGCGCCTTCTCAACCTGAGCAGGATTGGCTGCGATGATTTCATCGACAGCCTTTCGATGGCGCCGGTGTCAGTGACCTGCTTCATGCCGCGATCTTCGACGATCTGCGCCGGGTCGCCGCCTTCGGTCCAGACGATCTCGAACAGGTCCTTGGCCAGCTTGCCCGAAATGGTCTGCGCCGCGAGCAGATCGAGGATGCCGCCCAGTTGCGCGGCCGAAACGGGTGAGGCGTCGATGGTCAGACCTTCCTTGTTCAGGCGGCCGAAGAGTTCGTTGATCACCCAGTTCGCCGCGATCTTGCCGTCGCGGCCCTGGGCCACGGTTTCAAAGAATTCGGCGTGTTCGACATCGGCCGTCAGCACGCTGGCGTCATAGTCGGTCAGGCCGAAATCGCCCATGAAGCGCGCCTTTTGGCGTCGGGCAATTCGGGCATTGAGGCCGCGATGTCATCGACCCAGCCTTGTTCGATTTCCAAGGGCAGCAGGTCGGGGCACGGGAAATAGCGGTAGTCATGCGCCTCTTCCTTCGAGCGCATGGAGCGCGTTTCGCCCTTATCGGGATCGTAAAGCCGGGTTTCCTGATCGACCTTGCCGCCGTCCTCGAGAATGGCGATCTGGCGACGGGCTTCATAGTCGATGGCCTGCTGGATGAAGCGCATCGAGTTCATGTTCTTGATCTCGCAGCGGGTGCCCAGATGGCTGAAATCCTGCGTGGCCTGATATTTCTCATATTGGCCGGGGCGGCAGACCGAGACGTTCACATCGGCCCGCAGGTTGCCGTTCTGCATGTTGCCGTCGCAGGTGCCCAGATAGCGCAGGATCTGGCGCAGCTTGCCGACATAGGCGGCGGCTTCCTCGGGCCCGCGAATATCGGGGCGGCTGACGATCTCCATCAGCGCGACGCCCGTGCGGTTCAGGTCGACGAAGGACATCGTCGGGTCCATGTCATGGATCGACTTGCCGGCATCCTGTTCGACATGGATGCGTTCGATACGGACCTTGCGGGCGACGCCCGCGCCCATTTCGACCAGAACCTCGCCCTCGCCCACCAGCGGGTGATAAAGCTGCGAGATCTGATAGCCCTGCGGCAGGTCGGGATAGAAGTAGTTCTTGCGGTCGAAGGCCGAGCGCAGGTTGATCTGCGCCTTCAGCCCCAGCCCGGTGCGCACGGCCTGTTCGATGCAGAATTCATTAACCACGGGCAGCATGCCCGGCATCGCGGCATCGACGAAAGCCACGTTCGAATTCGGCTCGGCACCGAATTTCGTCGAGGCGCCCGAGAACAGCTTGGCCTGCGAGGACACCTGCGCGTGGATTTCCATGCCGATGACCAGTTCCCAATCGCCCGTCGCCCCGGCGATCACCTTGGGTTTCGGCGCTTCATAGCTGATGTCGAGCATATCCGCTTCCTTTGTCGCTTTGGGGCGGTTCTAGTGCGCCTTTTGCCGAAGGGGAAGCGGTTTCACGCTCGGCAAATTGCCGCGCAGGAGGTTCCGTGGTGGCGGCGACGGCCTTGCGCGGCGCGCGGGCGTGGCGCAAGGCTGGTGTGATCCTGTCTTGGGGGGCCCATGCGCCGCGTTCTGTTCCTGCTGCTGCTGTCTGCATGCACTGCCACCACCACGCCCGTGAACGACACACCTGACGTCGTGGCCCGTTGGGACCACCGGCCCGAAGGCGCGCAATGGTCGGCGGCCCTGATGCGCGCCTTGCAAGATGACGGGCCAGCGATGCTGGACCAGATCCCGGACGACATTGCGACCTTCTGTCCCGGCTTCGCCGAGGCGACGCGCGAGGAGCGGGCTGCCGTCTATGTGGCGCTCTTCTCGGGGCTTGCGCGATATGAAAGCGGCTGGAACCCGCGTGCCTCGGGCGGAGGCGGACGCTATCAGGGCCTGCTGCAGATTTCGCCGCAGACCGCGCGCTATCACGGCTGCGCCTTGCCTGACGACGGCCTGTTCGACGGGGCAGCTAACCTTGCGTGCGCGGTGCGCATCGCCAATGCGGCGATGGCACGCGACGGGGTGGTGGCGACCGGACCGCGCGGCATCGCGCGCGACTGGCCGCCCTTGCGCGACCGGGCCAAGCGTGACGAGATCGCAACCTTCACCCGCACCCTGCCCGCCTGCGCGGGCTGAGGGTCACTTGGTGGCGGGGGCGTTGGGGTTGATCACCTCGGCCAGAAACTGGTCGAGGACCGCGTGCCACCATTGCACGGTATCGTCGAAATTCACCGCCGTGACCCCGCCCACGAGGTTCACATCATATTCCACTGTCACATTATTCTGGTCGTCCAGATAGGCGTCGGAAAAACGACGATCGCGGTTCCATGCGTTCAAGGGATCGACGGGGATGCCACCCTCGGTCCGCCACCAGGCGCGGAACTGGACCGTGGTGCAATTCGCGTCGGCATCGTCGCAATTGAGGAACGAGACCGAGTAGATCGTGCCGTCATATTCGACGCGGTGCCAATGCCCGCTGTCGTCGGTGTTCTGCTCGACCGTGCCATAGGCACCAAGGATTTCGGCAATGCGGGCGCGGTCATTGGCGGTGACAATGCCCCCCAAAGGGACCTGCGCGGCGAGGGGCGTTGAAAGGGTCAAAGGGGCAATCAGAAACGGAACATGAAGAAGGGAGCGAAATGTCATCGGGCAATCCTCGGCTGAAAGACCTTCACCAAGGCTAGCATCCACGGGAATTGCCACGCAATTGATTTCCCCGGCCTGTCGAGCCTTGCAATACAGCCGCGAATGGCGCAAAACGCCTGCGCACAAAAGTGGAAAGCCCCATGTTCGAATACAAAGCCGTGCCTGCGCCTTTGCGTGCCCCGCGCGTCAAGGGCCTCAAGTCGACGGGTGACCGTTACGCCCATGCACTGGCCGAGTCGCTGAATGCCGAGGCATCGGGCGGGTGGCAATTCGTGCGCATGGAAACCGTGACGGTCGAAGACCGCACGCGGCTTGGCCGCATCACGACTTCGCCACAGACGCTGATGATCTTCCAGCGCAAGCTGAGCCGCGCGGATGAACTGGGCGATGCCTATGCGACGGCAGGCTACCAAGCGGCCGAAGAAGCGGACTACATGGTGTCCCACGCCCCGGCGCAGCCAGAGTATCAGCCGGCCTACGAACCGGCTTATGAGCAGCCCGAGCCGCAGCCAGAATACCAGCCCGAGTATCGGCCCGAGTATCAGCCTGCCCCGCAGCGGCAGGAACCCGTTTTCCGGTCAGGGGCACTGCGCGCCGATGCGGGTTTCCAGCGGTCGGAACCGGTGCTGCGCCCGCGTTCGCCTTCGTCAGACGACGCGGTCTGATTAATAGGGCGACAGCGGTTTTTCTTGCAAGATCAACGCCCCGATCAACGAGGCTGTGGTCTGGACCGTTTCAATCCGGCGCAGCTTCGACTAAACTGCTGCGTCCGAATCGAGCGGGTCGTACAGCGGTGATCCCCGTCTGTGCGCCCCGTTCAAAATACACGAGCAGAATCGCGGAATAGAAAAATGGCCCGAGATCCGTTCAATTTCGACATGCGCGCGTCGAGCGACAAGACCCGCAAAACGAAGGGGCGCCGCGGCATGTCCGGCGCGGTCGAAACTTCGGCAAGGGTCTGCCAGCACCCCGGCTGCAAGGAAGGCGGGCAGTATCGCGCCCCGCGCTCGCCAGATGCGCTGGAAGACTACCTTTGGTTCTGCAAGGACCACGTGCGGGAATATAACCTGAAATGGAATTTCTTTTCCGGCCAGACCGAGTCCGAGATGGAATCGACCATCGAGCGCGAGCGGACGTGGGGACGCGCCACGCGACCCTTTGGCAGCGCTGCGCGCGAAGCCGCCGGATGGGCCCGCCACGGGATCGATGATCCGCATCAGATTCTGGGCGAAAAGGCCACGCAGCGCCGCGCCGAGGCGGCGGCGACGAATTCCCGGGCAGCAACGCGCAAGCTACCCGCGACCGAGCGCAAGGCGCTGGAGATCCTGGATGCCCGCGACACATGGACAAGGACCGAAATCCGCAAGCAATACAAGAGCCTGGTGAAAGATCTTCACCCCGATCTGAACGGCGGCAATCGCGCCGACGAGGAACGCTTGCAAGAGGTTGTCTGGGCTTGGGACCAGATCAAGGAAAGTCGCTCGTTCCGGGAATGAGCGCCTAGCCCGCAGGCATCACGCGACGCAGCACCGGGTTGACGATGAACGTCGCGACCGGGATCAGCACGAACCCCAGCGCCAGACCGATCACACCATCCATAAACGCCGTCGCGACCCATTCCGCCAAACCGGGCGCCGACGGCACCAGCGCGGCAAAGGCCGCAGCCTGATGGTGGATCCATTCAGACGGGGTATGCCACCCCAGTTCATGCAACCCGTGCACGATGATCGACCCGCCGACCCAGATCATCGCGGCGGTGCCAACAATGGTCAGCGTGGTCATCAGCCCCGGCATCACCCGCACGATCCCGCGCCCGAGCGCCCGTGTCAGGCCCATGCGACCGACGCGCGCCATCCACAGACCGACATCGTCGGCCTTCACGATCAGCGCGACCGAGCCATAGACCGCGACCGTGATCCCCACGGCGACGATGGCCAGCACAGCGGCCTGCATCCAGATTGTCTGACCTTCGGGAAGCGCGGCGAGGGCGATGGTCATGATCTCGGCCGACAGGATGAAATCAGTCTTGATCGCGCCCTGCACCTTGGCCGCTTCGAGGTGTTCGGGGTTGCCGGCGGGCGTCACGTGACCATCGGCATGCGGGGCATGCGGACGGAACAGGTGATAGACCTTCTCGGCTCCTTCGAAACACAGATACCCCCCGCCCAGCATCAGCAGCGGATAGATCAGCCACGGTGCGAAGGCCGACAGAAGCAAGGCGATGGGCAGGAGAAACAAGAGTTTGTTGCGGATCGACCCCAGCGCAATGCGCCCGACAATTGGCAATTCGCGCGCCGCGGCAAAGCCGTGAACGTATTTCGGGGTCACCGCCGCGTCGTCGATGACGGCTCCGGCAGCTTTGGCACCGGCTTTCGCCGCCTGCGACGCGACATCATCAATCGATGCCGCTGCAACCTTGGCGATCCCCGCCACATCGTCCAGAAGCGCCAGAAGCCCGCTCATAGTTACCCCACCTGAATTGTCGACGTCGCGGGCACGCTAGCGGAAGCTTGCCCTCCGCGCAACGCCGCGCGGCTTGACAGCCGGGACGTGGCGGCGGCACCGTAAACAAGGCCTCGCCGCCGCCCGCGTGGCGGCCATAGCCGCGCCCGCCCGAATCGTCCCTTCCGACACCCGACCGTGACAGGCCCCTGATGAACTGGATCCGTTCGAACGCCCCCGTGATCGAGGCCATCGCCGCGGCGCTGACCGCGCTTGTTGCCGTTGCCGCGCTTGCCGGTGTCAAGGTGCAACTGGATCGCACCGATGCCCTGCAGCGCGCGCAGTCCGCCCGGGACGCGTTTCGGGCGCATCTTGCGCTATCGGTCGAACACCCGGCTTTCACCGACCCGACAGATGCCTGCGCCCTTCTGACATCCGACCGCGCCGCGGCTTATGGCGCCTTCGTCGAACACCTTCTTTATTCCGCCGAACAGATGCTGGCCATCGACGAGGGGTGGGAGCCGACATTCACCGCCCTCTTGCCACCCCATGCGGCCTATCTCTGCGCGACCGACGATCTTTCAACCTATACGCCGCCGCTTGACGGTATCTTGTTGCGGTTTCAGGCTGGCGCTTGCCCGGCAACGCCCGCTTGCGGCACCTGACGGCCAGAACGCGACGGCGTTTGCCCTTGGGCCGCCGCCTCCCCTTGCACGTGCGCGCGGAATGTTCCACAAAACGAGCCTGACGCCGTTTGCACGCGAACCTTGAACACGAAAGCGACCCCGATGCTCGACACCATTGCGAAACCCACCGAGGAAATCTCTGTCCGCGAGGTTTTCGGCATCGACACCGAGATGAAGGTCAAGGCGTTCGCCGAACGCACAGACCGCGTGCCGGATCTGGACCCGACCTATAAGTTCGACCCGGACACCACGCTGGCGATCCTCGCGGGCTTTGCCTATAACCGCCGCGTGATGATCCAAGGCTATCACGGCACCGGCAAATCGACGCATATCGAACAGGTCGCGGCGCGGCTGAACTGGCCGACCGTGCGGGTGAACCTGGACAGCCACATCAGCCGGATCGACCTGATCGGCAAGGATGCGATCAAGCTGCGCGACGGCAAGCAGGTCACCGAATTCCACGAGGGCATCCTGCCCTGGGCGCTGCGCAACCCCTGCGCCATCGTGTTCGACGAATATGATGCGGGCCGCGCGGACGTCATGTTCGTGATCCAGCGGGTGCTGGAGCATGACGGCAAGCTGACGCTGCTGGATCAGAACGAGATCATCACGCCGCATCCCGCGTTCCGCCTGTTCGCCACCGCGAACACGGTCGGTCTGGGGGACACGACGGGCCTCTATCACGGGACGCAGCAGATCAACCAGGCACAGATGGACCGCTGGTCGCTGGTGGCGACGCTGAACTACCTGTCGCATGACGCCGAAACGAACATCGTGCTGGCCAAGAACCCGCATTACAACACCGAACGCGGGCGCAAGGAAATCAGCCAGATGGTCACCGTGGCTGATCTGACGCGCACGGCCTTCATCAAGGGTCAGCTGAGCACCGTCATGTCTCCGCGCACTGTCATCAACTGGGCCGAAAACGCGCGCATCTTCCGCAACATCGGCTATGCCTTCCGTCTGACCTTCCTGAACAAGTGCGACGAACTGGAACGGCAGACCGTGGCCGAGTTCTATCAGCGCTGCTTTGGCGAGGAACTGCCGGAATCGGCGGCCTCGACCAGCTTGGGCTGATCCTAGGACATACACGAATGACAAAGGCGGCCCCTTGCGGGCCGTTTTTTGATTGGCAGCACCTGACGGGGCGCTACCCTGCCGCGCATGATCCAGCGTCTGTCCCTTGTCGCGATTCTTGCGTCTTCGCCGTTGTGGGCGGAAACGATGCCCGACATCGCGGTCATGGCCGCGCGCTGCGCCGGGTATCATGATGCCGCCCAACAAGCCGAGGACGCCCGCACCACGGGCGACCGGTATCATGCAGAATTCGCCCACATGTATATGCAAGCGGCGCTGGACCTTTGGCCTGAAGGGGGCAATCCTTTGCAGGCCGTCAGGCTGGCCGAAGCGGCGACTGATCCCGCCACCGACCCGGAATCGCGGGCGCAGAGCTGTCAAAACCTTGGGCTGCGGCTGCGCGTTTTGACCGGCGCGGGCTTTCATTGAACCGCATGGCATCCCCGTGCGACCCATGACCTGTAACCGGAGGAACCGCATGACCCTTGCTCGCGCTGCCTTGTTAGCCGTGGTCCTTGCCCTGCCTGCGCAGGCGCAAGTCGCGGTCGGAACGCTGCTTTCGGTCACCTCGGGCGATTGGAACGGCGACGAATACGAAGACGCGGCCATGTTGATCCAAGCCGAGGACGGACTGGCCGACCTGATCGTCTATTGGGGCAGTTTTCAGGGCATGCGCGCGGATTTCACCTTGCCTTCGGTGGTTTTCGCCGGGCCGATGGCGGGCCAGACACCGCAGCTTCGGCGGCGATCAGACAGCGCCTTCGACATCCTGACGGAACAGACAGGTGTCGGCCGCACGCCTTGGTCGCAAGCGATTACCGTGGCGTATCGCGGCGGTTCTCTGATGGTGGCCGGGTTCGACCATGGGTTCTACGACCGACTCGACCTGTCGCATTACGGCAATTGTTCCGTCAACCTGTTGACCAACCGGTTTTCGTTGACCGTTGCGCCGGGGGATGGGGCGCCCGAGCGCCATGACGAAGGCGTCACCGAGGCATCGAGCTTTCCCCTGCGCGATCTGACCGAGAGCTTTATGCCCACGATCTGCGCGGACCTTTGGCAATAAAGCCGCGCAATTTTGCCCCTTTCCCAACCCCCGGCGCCCGTGCTTAAACAGGCCATGCAGAAGCTGTCCGACAACCCCGCCGATCCCTTCAAGAAGGCCCTCAGCGACGCGACCCGCGTCATGGCTGACGATACCGACATGACCGTCAGCTTCTCGGTCGATCCGCCGGGGATGACCAAGGATACGATGCGCCTGCCGCAAGTCACGCGGCGCATGACCCGCGACGAGGTTCTGCTGGCGCGCGGCACGGCGGATGGTTTCGCCCTCAAGCGGCGGTATCACAACGAAGGCACGCATGCGCGCTTCATGCCGCAGGGCCAGATGGCGCGCGACCTGTATGAAGCCATGGAAACCGCCCGCTGCGAGGCCGTTGGCGCCCGGCACATGCCCGGCACAGCGTCGAATATCGACGCGCGGATCGCGCATGACGCCGAACGCAAGGGGTATTCGCAGATCCGCAGTCAGGCCGAGGCACCGCTTTCGGTTGCCGCTGGCTATCTGCTGCGCGAAATGGCTACCGGCCGCCCGCTGCCCAAGGGGGCGAACACCGTCGCCGACCTTTGGCGCCCGTTCTTCGAAGAACAGGCAAGCGAGACCTTGGAAAGCCTGCAGGATGTTCTGGCCGATCAGGCAGCCTTCGCGCGACTGGCGCGCAAGGTGATCGCCGATCTGGGCTATGGCGACCAGTTGGGCGACGACGACGACGATATGGGCGATGAGCAGGACGGTTCGGAAGACGAATCGCAAGAAGCGCCCGAGAACCCCGATTCCCAAGGGGACGACAGCCAGGAACAGGACGAGACCGACTCGAACGAGGATGGCCCGCGTCAGGAAACCGCCGAGACGCAGGCGGTCATGGACGACACCGCCGACGACGAGCTGTCGGACGACACCGAATTGCCGCAGGCCGAGGCCCCGCCCGAACCGCCCGCCCCTGCCCCGTATTCCGACGCTGACCCGAACTATGCGGTCTTTTCCACCGAGTTCGACGAAGAGATCGCCGCCGAGGATCTGGCCGAGGCCGCCGAATTGGAGCGCCTGCGCGCGTATCTCGACCAGCAACTCGAACCCCTGAAAGGGGCCGTCTCGCGGCTGGCGAACAAGCTTCAGCGCCGCTTGCAGGCACAGCAGAACCGCAGTTGGGAATTCGACAAGGAAGAAGGCATCTTGGATGCCGGCCGCCTTGCGCGCGTGGTCGCCAACCCGACGACGCCGCTGTCGTTCAAGTGGGAAAAAGACACCGAGTTCCGGGACACCGTTGTCACGCTGCTGATCGACAACTCGGGCTCGATGCGAGGGCGACCGATTTCCATCGCCGCGATCTGTGCCGATGTGCTGGCGCGCACGCTGGAACGGTGTCAGGTCAAGGTCGAGATCCTCGGGTTCACCACCCGCGCGTGGAAGGGTGGCCAGAGCCGCGAGAAATGGCTGGCTGACGGGCGCGCCCAATCGCCCGGACGCCTGAACGATCTGCGCCACATCATTTACAAGGGGGCCGATGCGCCGTGGCGGCGCGTCAAGGACAACCTCGGCCTGATGATGAAGGAAGGCCTGCTGAAGGAAAACATCGACGGCGAGGCGCTGGAATGGGCCTATCGGCGGATGCTGGCGCGGCGCGAGCAGCGCAAGATCCTGATGGTGATTTCCGATGGTGCCCCGGTGGACGATTCGACCCTGTCGGTCAACTCGGCCAATTTCCTTGAAAAGCACCTGCGGGACGTGATCGGCATGATCGAGAAACGCGATGCCGTGGAACTGCTGGCCATCGGCATCGGCCATGACGTGACGCGGTATTACGAACGCGCGGTGACGATCACGGATGTCGAGCAACTGGCCGGCGCGATGACAGAACAACTCGCGGCGCTCTTCGATTCCGATCCGCGCGCGCGGGCTCGGGTGATGGGCATGGCGGCCATGATGCGGCGCTGAGCGGCCCATGCGGCTGCGCCTGTGCACCTTCAACGTCGAGAACCTGTATAACCGGTTCGATTTCGCCGCCCTCAGTGACGAGACCCAAGCGCGGTATGTCGGTCAGATCAAGGATCTGCTGGGCGCGTTCGACGGCGGCGATTTCACCCGCTTCCCGGAATTCCGCCGTCTCGTCGCGACGCTGCGCAAATCCGAGGACGACGTCAAACGCACCCAGACCGCGGGCGTCATGGCCGAAGGCGGCGCGCATCTTTACGTCTTGCAAGAGGTCGACAGCTTCGAGGCCCTCGACCGGTTCACCGACCGCTTCCTTTCCCCGGCGACCGGCGAAACATTCGACACACGGGTTCTGCTGGAAGGAAACGACACGCGAGGCATCGACGTCGCGGCCCTGTCGGTATCGGGCGTGCCGATCTACAGCCGTTCGCACGCAAGGCTGATGGCAGAGGCCCTCGGGCGCTCGGACAGCGCCGAACGGCTGTTGCAAGCCTACCCTCGGGCGCGCGCGCAGCAGGCCTTGGCCGCGTTGCGCGGGGGGCGGGTGTTTCGCCGCGATTGCCTTGAACTCGTGCTGCCGCTGAATGGCACAGAGATCACGGTTTTCGCCTGTCATTTCAAATCAATGGCGGGGGGCTCTGACGATGCTGGTCTGGGTGTCCGTCAGCTCGAGGCGATCGCGGTCCGCGAGATCATAAGCCGCAAGTTCCCAGACCCTGCACGGGCGCTGTGGGCGATCTGCGGTGATCTGAACGATGCGCGAACTCATCGCATCGTCAGCCCGCACCGGGGCCCTGACGGCGTGTTCGCCGAGGAATGCGTCGCACTCTCGCCTTCGGGGGCGACCGAGTCCGGGATCGATCCGCTGTTCCAAGACGGATTCGGCATCGACCTTGGGCAATCCCTGCCCGATGCCGAACGCTGGAGCCATTACTATGCCCCTGCGCGGTCCAAGGCGCAGCTCGACTATATCATTGCCTCGCCCGCGCTGGCGCAGTGCCTGTCATCTGCCCCGCGATTCGTGCGGTCTGGTCAACCCTTGCGTGTTCCCAACACCGAAGGGATCGCCCGCCTCGACTCGATCGGATGGGACAGACCGAAGGCCAGCGATCATTGTCCGTTGGTCGTCGAATTCCAGATTTGACCATCGACGCGG
>JAWKXG010000014.1:0-78525 GCA_041397065.1 Paracoccaceae bacterium
CATCATGTCACCAAACTGTCATAGTTGGCCGTTGAAGCACGCCGCGGCATCCGGCGGAAGTCAAATCAGCAGACCTGCCGCCCCTTCATGACGCAAGAGCCAGACTTTTGCTTCGATCCCGCCCGGCGCCGAGAAACCGCCCAGCCCCGCCGCCCCCAGCACCCGGTGACAGGGCACGATGATCGGCACCGGGTTGCCGCCGCATAGCTGCCCCATCGCTTGCGCGCTGATATTCAACGCTTTCGCAAGCTCGCCATAGGTCCGTGTCTCGCCCGCCGGGATGGCCTGCATCGCGGCACAAGCGGCCTGTTGCGCGGTGCTGGCCTTGATGCGAACAGGCAAGGTGAAATCGAGGCGCTTGCGGGCGAAATAGGCGGCCAGTTGTTCCGCCGCCTCGCGCAGCAAGGGCGTGTCGTCCACCGCGCCGCCGCCCCAGCGCAGGTGGGTGATCGCGCCGTCTTCCTCGGTCACGGTGACGGGGCCGAAGGGTGAATCGACGCTGCGTTCGGGCATCAGCGCAGGAACTTTCGGCGCGCGTCTTCGGCGATGGCGCGGCGCATTTCCACCTCCGCCAATTGCCCCATCAGGGCCTTGCGTCGTGCTTCATCGGTCTCGGCGGCATAGGCGGTGCGGATCAAGTCCGCCTGCTTTTTCAGCCGGATCTCCTCGGGCAGCGCGCCCGCCTCGGCCATGATGCGAAACCCCGCCAGTGTCGCGGCATCGGTCACGGCCATTTCCGGGCGCTCCGGCAGGGGCTTCCCCTCGCCCTGTAATCCGTTCAGCTTGCCCTCGGCCTGTGCTTTCAGGATCTGGCGTTCCACCATGCGGTCGCGGGCAGACATCGGGGCCTCCAATGCGAAAGGGGCGGGAATACCCGCCCCAGTCTATGCCGTTTCAGGCCCCGTTCAACCCAGCGCGTCACTGCACCGCGCACAGGTGCCGGGATGCTTGTGGGTGCCGACGTCGGGCAGGATCTTCCAGCAGCGCTGGCACTTCTCGCCCTCGGCATGGTGGAACACCACCGACACACCCGGCACGTCGTCCATCGCAAAGGCGCCCTCAGGGGCGGGTTCACCCGAGAGGGTCAGCGACGAGGTGATGCACAGCGTCGCGAACGTGTCGGGGTTCGTCACGATCTGCGCCAGTTCGGGCGACAGGTAAACCGTGGGCGACGCTTCGAGGCTGGCGCCGATGGTCTTGGCGCGACGCTCGACCTCCAAAGCGCCGGTGACCACGCGGCGCACTGCGCGCACCTTGGCCGAGCGTGCGGCCAGATCCGGGTTCAGCCATGCGGCAGGCGTCTCGGGGAAGTCGCGCAGATGCACGCTGTCATCCTCGGACGGGAAGCGCGCCAGCCAGACATCCTCCATCGTAAACGGCAGGATCGGGGCCAGCCATGTTGTCAGACGTTCGAACAGGGCGTTCATCACCGTCAGGCAGGCGCGGCGGGTGGGCGAGGCGACCGGATCGCAGTAAAGTGCATCTTTGCGGATGTCGAAATAGAAGGCCGACAGGTCCGTCGTCGCAAAAGTGAAAAGCGACTGGAACACGCCCTGGAAGTCATAGGCCGCATAGCCCTTGCGCACCACGCCATCCAGTTCCGCCAGACGATGCAGGATCAACTGCTCCAGCTCGGGCATATCGGCGACGGCCACGGCCTGCCCGTCCCAGCCCCCCAGCGCACCCAGCATATAGCGCAGCGTGTTGCGCAGGCGGCGATAGCTGTCGGCGGTGCCTTTCAGGATCTCTTTGCCGATCCGCAGATCGACGGTGTAATCCGACTGCGCCACCCACAGGCGCAGGATGTCGGCACCGTATTCGTCGATCACCTCTTGCGGGGCGACGGTGTTGCCCAGCGACTTGGACATTTTCATGCCCTTCTCGTCGAGGGTGAAACCATGCGTCAGCACACCGCGATACGGCGCCCGGCCCTTGGTGCCGCAGGCTTGCAGCATCGACGAATGGAACCACCCGCGATGCTGGTCGGTGCCTTCAAGATACAGATCAGCGATGCCATCGGCGACGCCATCGGCACGGTCGCGCAGCACGAACGCGTGGGTCGAGCCGCTGTCAAACCACACGTCGAGGATGTCGAACACCTGATCGAAGGCCTCGGGGTCATACAGGTTGCCCAGCATTCTTTCCTTGAAGCCCGGCACATACCAAGCATCGGCGCCCTCTTCGCGGAAGGCGGCGACGATGCGGGCGTTGACTGCCGGATCGCGCAGCAGGAAATCGGGGTCGGTCGGCTTGGCACCGCGCTTGGTGAAGCAGGTCAGCGGCACACCCCATGCGCGCTGGCGCGACAGCACCCAGTCGGGCCGCGCCTCGATCATCGAATACAGGCGGTTGCGCCCCGTCTGCGGCGTCCACTGCACCAGTTGGTCGATCGAGGTCAGCGCGCGTTGGCGGATCGTGTCGCCATAGGTGCCCATGCCATCGTCCAGCTTGTGGTCGATGGCGGCAAACCATTGCGGCGTGTTGCGATAGATCACCGGCGCTTTCGATCGCCACGAATGCGGATAGCTGTGCTTCAGCTTGCCCTTGGCCAGCAGCGCGCCCGCGCCATGCAGCGCCTTGATGTTCGAGACATTCGCCGGGCCTTCCTTGCCCTCGGGGGTGATGATGTGCTGGCCACCGAACAGCGGCAGATCGGCGCGATAGCTGCCATCGGGTTCGACGTTATAGGTCATCGGCAGGCCGAATTTCTGGCCCAGTTGATAGTCGTCGTCGCCGTGGCTGGGGGCCGTATGGACGAAACCGGTGCCTGCGTCATCGGTCACATGATCGCCCGGCAGCATCGGCACGTCGAAATCCCACTCGGCGTTGCCGCCCTCGATGCCGCGATAGGGGTGGGCGAGGGTCACGCCGTCGAACTCACTGGCCGGAACGTCGCGCAGGCGGCGGAACATCGTATCGTCCAGCTTGGCGGCGGCCATAACCTGCGCGGCCAAGGCGTCGGCCAGCACGAGACGCTCGCCGATCACGGCGGTCGATTGTTCCGGGCGGCCCGTCACTTCGTAGAGGCCATACGCAATGCCCGGCCCATAGGCCACGGCGCGGTTTTGCGGGATGGTCCACGGAGTCGTCGTCCAGATCACCACCACGCCGCCATCAAAGGCCGGGGCGGTCGGCTTGAACCGCACCCAGACCATGTGGCTCGTGTGGTCGTGGTATTCCACCTCGGCCTCGGCCAGCGCGGTCTTTTCGACCGGCGACCACATCACCGGCTTCGAGCCCTGATAGAGCGAACCGTTCATGAGGAACTTCATGAACTCGTCGGCGATCACCGCCTCGGAGTGGAAATCCATCGTGCGATAGGGGTTATCCCAGGTGCCGGTGATGCCCAGACGCTTGAATTCCTCGCGCTGAACGTCGATCCAGCCCTCGGCGAACTTGCGGCATTCCTGACGGAAGGCGACGATATCCACGTCATCCTTGTTCAGGCCCTTGGCGCGGTATTGTTCCTCGATCTTCCATTCGATGGGCAGACCGTGGCAATCCCAGCCCGGCACATAGCGCGCATCATGGCCCATCATCTGCTGCGAGCGCACGACCATGTCCTTGAGCACCTTGTTCAACGCGTGCCCGATGTGCAGGTGGCCGTTCGCATAGGGCGGGCCATCATGAAGGATGAAGGGCTTGCGGCCCTGCTTTTCGCGCAGCCGCTCATAGATGCCGATCCGGGCCCAACGGGCCAGCCATTCGGGCTCGCGCTGGGGCAGGCCCGCGCGCATCGGGAAATCGGTTTCGGGCAGGAACAAGGTGTCTTTATAGTCAGGGGTCGTCGCGGGTGTGTCGGCGCACATGGCGGGCCTCGGTCATCAAAACGGGGAAATGGGGGGCGATGGGCGGCACACACGGCTCGTGCGCCTTGTCCCGGCAACTCTGGATCAGAGCGCCGGGCTGCTAATTCGAATGATGATCGCGAAAGGATACGTCATGGGCGCTCTATACGCCTTGGGACAAGGCTGGGCAACGGGGCGAATACGCCAAAACAGGCGACAACACGCGCGACAAATACGCGGATCAGGCCCCGGATCGGGCCCGCACGAGCAGTCCGTCGAAAACGACCCGCCCGCACGGTATTTCACGCGTGAAAACACTTGCAATTGGCGACGGCGACCTGATTATTACCGCATGAAAACAGATGCCCCTTCGCGCGACCCTTCGCTTCCGGCCGGGATCCCCTCGGGCCGGGAATATTACGAGCGATCGTTGACCGTCGCCTTGCTGCGCGCGCGCGAAAGCACGATGCGCCGGTTCAAGCGCTATGCCGATGCGCATGACCTGACGCTGCCGCAATGGCGGGTGCTGCGGGCGCTGGCCGATGGCGAACCGCTGGACGCGGGCACATTGTGCCAACGTTGCGTGATCCTGCCACCCTCGTTGACGCGCATTCTGCGGTCGCTCAATGACCGGGGCCTTCTGCGGCAGGTTTCGTGCGGCGACGCGCGGCGGCATATGGTCGAACTTACGCCCCAAGGGATGGCCCTGTTCCAGCTTCTTGTCGTGCAGTCCGAGGAATCGCGGCGCGAAATCGACCGCGCTTTTGGCGAAGACAAGATGCAGCACTTGCTGGACCTGCTGAACGAGCTACGCGAGATCACCGAGTCCTTGCCGATTCACGACAAGGCATAGGTCGCTTCAGGCCCGCCCCGCGACAGTCGACAGGCTGAGAGGATCAATCCCCATCGATTTGAGGGCACCGCGCCATTGGTGTTCGCCGGGCGCCGGGTCGAAGATCAACCCGTGCGGGGCCTTGCAGGTCAGCCACGCATTCTGGCCGATCTCGTCCTCAAGCTGACCGGCCCCCCAGCCCGCATAGCCCAGCGCCAGCAACCATTCCGACGGCCCCGACCCACGCGCAATCGCCCTGAGCATGTCGGTCGACGCGCTGAGTGCCAGACCTTCCGGCAGCGCCTGCGTGTCGGGTCCGGCATCGCCGTCCGCCGCATGCAGGACAAAGCCGCGCTGGGTCTCGACGGGACCGCCCGCCAGAACAGGCACTTCGGCGATACCCTCGTCGGCGATGATCTCGAGCTGCGAAAGGACATCGCGGACCCTGATTTTCGGCACGGGCCGGTTCAGCACAAGCCCGAAGGCACCATCGGCACCGTGGGCGCACAGATAGATGATACTGTGCACGAACCGGGGGTCGCCCATCGACGGGGTCGAGATCAGCAGGGTTCCTGTCAGGTTCACGGGGGCGTCCTTCGCATCGGGGCGGGCCTCGATATTGGCCCCTTCACCTCCGAATGCCAAGGGTCGGGGGGCGCGGCTCTCGCTGAATTGTGACTCGCCGGGGCGCGAAGCTCTGCTATGTGCGGAGCATGATGAACATTCGCACCTTCGTCGCGGCCCTTTTGCTTGGCCTTGCCGCCAGCCCTGCCGCATTCGCCCAATTGGGCCCCCGCACCCCTGCCGAGGCCACGATCCTCGAGGGTTGGCGCGAGGCCGACGGCACCCGCATTGGCGCACTGCATCTGCGCATGCTGCCCGGCTGGCATACCTATTGGCGTGTGCCGGGCGATGCGGGGATTGCCCCGATCTGGATTGGTCACGATCGCAGAACGTGCGGTCGGTGCGCGTGATCTGGCCCATGCCCGAGGTGTTCGATTCGAACGGGATGCGAAGCTTCGGTTACGAGGACGAGGTCGTCCTGCCGCTGGCCATCACCCCGCGCAACCCTGACCGCCCGATGGCGCTGATGGGCGAACTGGCGATCGGCGTGTGTCGCGATACCTGCGTGCCCGTCGATCTGTCGGTCAGCGCGGTGTTGCGCGGCCAAGGCGATCACGATCCGCGTATCGCGCAGGCGATGACCGCCGCGTCCGAGGCCGGACCGCGCGCCGGGCTCGAACGGGTGACATGCCGGCTGGAACCATCGGATCGCGGCGCGGTGTTGACCTTGCGCGCCACCTTGCCCCGACAGGGCCGCGACGAGCACATGATCGTCGAACTGCCCGAAAGCCCGCTGTGGATCACCAATGGCCGCACGTGGCGCGAAGGAAACGACCTCGTGACCGAGGCCCGGCTTCGCGACCCTGCGCGCGGCCCGATCAGCATCGACCGCAGCCGGTTGGCGCTGACCGTGTTGGGCGGCGAACACATGGTCATGGCGCAAGGCTGCGTCTCGGGCGGTTGATCGCCCATCGACCCTCAGAAGCGCCAATCACCTCAGGATGGAGTGGCGTCGACCTCGGGCGTTGGTGCCTGCTTGGCCGCGGGGCGGCCCCGCCAGACCATCAGCGCCCCCACGATCCAGGTCAGGGCGATAGCAACGGCCACCGATGGAGCATAGACCGTCAACGCCGCCATCAGGCTGCCATCGGCCCCGGGCATCAGCCAGCGCACCAGCGGCCCATCCGTGCCCGTCACCAACGGCCAGCCCAGCGTTGCCACGAAAAGACCCGCGATCACGGCGAGCGCCAAACCGGGCAACACCCGAAGGCCTGCCCCGACACCGGCGCGACGCAGCCAGATCGAACGGCGCAGCGACTGGATCATACGGCCAAAATCATGCCCCACCGCCAGCAGTGACGGTACGATGAGCAGCACGAGGAACAACCCGAACCCCAGCCCATAGACCAGCGTCAGCACGGTGGGCCGCAGAAACTGCGCATCGTTCGAGCGTTCGAACAGCAGCGGGCCCAAGCCCATCAGCGTCGTTGCCGTCGTCAGAAGTACGGGCCGCAAACGGTCGGCGGCAGCATCCGCAATCGACGGGATCAGCCCACGGTCGCGCGCGTAGTCATCGACCGTCGATACCAGCACGATGGAGTCGTTGATGATGATCCCGGCCATGCCGATGATCCCCACAATCGAGAACATCGACAGCGGAACCCCCCACGCCATGTGCCCGTAGATCACGCCGATCAGCCCGAAGGGGATGACCGACATCACCACGATGGGGCGCATCCAGCTGGAAAACACCCATGCCAGCGTCAGGTAAATGATCACGAGGCAGGCGATCACGCCCATCCGGGCATCGGCAAGGAACTCGCTTTCCTGCTCGGACAGGCCCGACAGGCGGGTGGTGACGCCGAAGTCTTCTTGCAGCCGGGGCAGGATCTCGTCGGCGATGCGCAACTGGACGGCGCGCGCGGCTTCGGCATCCTCGTCGTCAAGAACGCCCGATACGGTCACCAGTTGCAGGCCGTTTTCACGCTGGATGGCGGAAAAGCCTTGCCGCGTCTCGACGTGAACGATGTCGCCCAGCGGCACATAGCGCCCCGTGGTGCTGCGCAGCAGCGTGCTGTCCAGAAAATCGGCGGCGCGTTCGTGTTCGGGCAAACTGATCCGCACCGAGGCCGAGCGCACGCCGTCGGGATAGACCGCCGCCTCGAGTCCGCTGAGCCGCAGCCGCAACTCGCGCGCCAGCGTGTCGGTCGCGAAGCCCAGCGCCTGCCCTTGCGGTGTCAGCGTCAGGACCAGTTCTTCCTTGTCATAGGCCAAGGTATCCTCGAGCCCGGTGATCAGTTCGAACGGCGCCAACAGGCCTTTCAGCGCCTCGGCGGCCGCTTTCAAGGTCTCGGGATCGGGGCCGACGATATCGATGGACAGCGAATCCCCGCCCGGACCCATCCCGAAAGTCCGGAAGCTGAGTTCCTCGAGCAAGGCATGTTGCTGCACCTCGTCCTGAAGCATCGTCGTGAATTCGAACGACGAATAAGGCCGGCTGTCGGCATTGATCAGGTCGATGGACAGTGATCCCAACTGATCGGCCGAACGGTTCGAAGCACCGGCCAAGGCGCGCCCGGCATTGCCGCCCACCTCGGCCACGACCGAGGTCATGGGCCATTCGCCGTGTTCGGCTTGCAGCCGGGTCGCCAGCGCGTTCGCCGCGCGCTGCAACTCGCGCATCATGGCCATGGTGTCGGCGCGCGTGGCATCGGGAGCCATCAGGAAATTCGCCGTCAACGAGCCCTGCTCGGGCGACGAGAAGAAACGCCATTGCACGTCGCCGCGCACAAAGGCCGTGCCCGCCCATGTCAGCGCAAGGATCGCCCCCGCCAGCACGGGATACCGCGCCATGACAATCAGCCCCATGAACGGGTGGAACAGCCGGTGCCGCATCCAGTCAAACCCGATGTTCACCATGCGCGACGGCCAGTCATACCAGCGTTGACGGCTTGCGCCCTCGAGCGCGTGATACATGTGGTTGGGCAGGATCAGGAAGCATTCCAGCAACGATGCCAAAAGAACCGCGATCACCGTCCATGGAATATCGGCGATCATGTCACCGAAACGGCCACCGATCACGGTCAGCCCGCCAAATGCGGCGATGGTGGTGATCGAAGCGGCGAAGACCGGCATCGCCATGCGGGTCGCCGCGTTTTCCGCCGCCTGCGCCGGGGATTCCCCCAAGGTGCGATACCGGAAATCGGCGTGTTCCCCGACGACAATCGCGTCGTCGACCACGATGCCCAACGTGATGATCAACGCAAAGAGCGAGATCATGTTGAAGCTCATGCCCGCCCAGTACATCACCGCGATCGCCGTCAGCAGCGAAACCGGGATCCCCGCCGCGACCCACAGGGCCGTGCGGGCATTGAGGAACAGGAACAGGATCACCAGCACAAGCACCAACCCCTGCGCGGCGTTCTCCAGCAGGATCGCGAGCCGCCCCGAGATCAGTTCCGCCCGGGTGCTGACCAATTCCACCCGCACCCCCGCAGGCAACGAGAGGTTCATCTCATCCGCGACGTCCTGCACAGCGGCTTGCATCGCGATCGCGTCGCCCGAGGACGAGCGGTCAACCCGCAGCGTGATCGCCTGATTTTCGCCAACGAAATAGGCACGTTCGCGGTCGATGGACTCGGTCTGGACGGTGGCGATGTCTCCCAGCGTCAGGACGGTGCCATCGGCCGATGACCGAAGCACGATACCCGCTATTTCCTCGGCGCTGCGCCGTTCGGCACCGGTGCGGACACGCTGGGCGCCACCCGCCACGTCGCCGGACGGATCGGCCGAGATGGCGGCATCGATGGACCGCGCGATGGCTTCGATGGTCAGATCGTATTGCACAAGGCGCAAGGCAGGCACTTCGACCGAGATCTGCGGGGTGGCTATCCCCTGAATCGTGGTGCGCGTGATCCCGCGGTCGAACAGGCGCGCAACGAACTCATCAGCGAACCGCGCGAGTTGTTCGACGGCGACGGGGCCCGTGATGACCACGTTGGTCACCCGGTCGCGCCAGTTTGACCGGCGGATCCTTGGTTCTTCGGCATCTTCGGGAAGGGTCGTCAGAAGATCGAGCGCACTTTGAACATCGGCTTCGCCGCGTTCGGTATCCCATCCGGGCTCGAACTCGAGCGTAATGGTCGCCCGGCCTTCCGAGGCCCGCGATGATGTCGAGGCCACGCCCTCGACTGCCATCAACCCGGGTTCGACGACCTGAACGATCGCCGCATCCACATCGGCCGCGCCCGCGCCCGGCCATGCGACCGTGACGGTCACGTTGTCGACGACGATATCGGGAAAGAACTGGGCGTGCATCCGTGGCGTGGCATAGAGGCCGATCGCCAACATGATGACCAACAGCAGGTTGGCCGCTGTGCGATGCCGCGTGAAGTAGCGGAACACCCCAAAGGCCGACCCGCGGATCGTCCGATCCATCGCCATGACTCAGCCCCCCTGCCGCCCGCCGCGACCCTGTTCCAGACGTTCCAAAAGCCGCGCGGGCACCTGTTCCTGTTCCAGTTGCGCCAAGATCCGCGTCCGCACGTTTTCAGGCATGAAGCTGTTGCCCGAAACACGCGCGATCAGGGCCGCGCGGCGTTCGGGGTCCAGCGTGATCATTTCCGGCGCTTCGGGCGCAGCGGGGATGGCCGCCGTGCCCTCGCGCTGCGGACGGATCCGGATACCCGCCCCCAGCAAAGGGTTGCGGGCTGCCACGATCTCGCGCCCGGCCAATTGCGGGGCCGGATCAGAACCCAGTCGCCCATCCGGCGCAGAACGTCGACCTGCACTTCCTCCAGCCGTTCCTCGTCACCGACGACCAGCACGACGCCGGCGGCATCGACCGCTGCGGTGGGGATCTGGGCGACGCCGCTCAACACCGGTTCGGTGATCCGCACCGTGACGAAATCGCCGGGCCGGAACCCGCGCGGGCTGTCGACCCGCGCATAGACCAAGCGGCCCGACTGCCCTTCGCCGACCGAGGGGCTGGCGCGGGTCACCTGCGCGGGCGACGTGACTTCCAGTTCGCCAAGTTCCAGCGCCACCTCGGCGGGCACCTGAACCAAGGTGCCGGAAGCGTCGAGCAGACGCAGATATTGGGCCGTGGACAACCGGAACGCCACTTCGAGACTGTCGGGATCGATCACGCGGGCAAGCCGTTCATTCATGCCTACATGGCCACCCACCACCGCCGCCGTATCGCTGAGCACGCCGCCGAATGTGGCGCGCAACTCGGTCTCGCGCAGGCGGCGTTCAGCTTCTGAAAGGTTGATCCGCTGGCGCTCCAACGTCGTTGCCGCCTGCGCATGGCGCGCTTCGGCCTGCGCTTCGGCCTGCATCCGGGCAATGACAGCCGCGCGCGATGCGGCGAAGGCCAGTTCGGATTCCTCGACACTGGCGGCGGTTGCCGCGCCGCGTTCGGTCAGTTCTTGCCGCCGTTCAAAAGCCCGGCGGCGCAATTCCGACTGCGCCTCGCTCTCGGCCCGGTCCAGACGTGCCAGATCCAGCGCCCGCGCCGCATCGCCAAGATCTGCTTCGGCACGGGCGACGTCGGCGCGGGCAAGGTCGCGCGCGGCGATGGCATCGGCAGGGTCAAGGCGCACGAGCACCTGCCCCTCGCGCACCGGGGCGCCATTCTCGAATTCGTCCGCGATCTCGAGGATGCGCCCCGTCGCGGGGGCCCGCAGATCCAGCGTGCGTCGTGCCGCGATCTCGCCGAAGGCCGAAAGCACCGGCGCCACGTCCCCGGGCGTGACCGTCAGCACCCGGGCGGAAAACACGCGCTCACGCATGGGGCGTTGAACCTGCTCACGCGATGCTCTTTCGGCCAAGGTCGATTGCACCATGCCGGCAGCCAGACCCAGAAGGCCCAGCGCAACAGCGGCCAGAAACAATGCCACAAGACTGCGTGTCAGAAATCGCATCGTTTTCCGTTCCTCAGCAGCAAAACCGCACGGCGCGGCTGCCTTTTTGAAGTGTCCTGCGCCCTTCGTGGGCAAAGCGCAACGGTTACACGCACGAGCCCCTCACTTCCGTCGCAAATGTTCGTCAAGACGGGGAAGAATCTCGACGAAATTGCAGGGCTTGTGCCGGTAATCCAGTTGCCAGACCAGGATCTCGTCCCAGGCATCCTTGCAGGCCCCCGTCGACCCGGGCAGTGCGAACAGATAGGTCCCGTTCGCCACGCCGCCCGTCGCACGGCTTTGCACCGCCGATGTGCCGATCTTCTGCATCGACACCATCGTAAAGACCGTGGCGAACGCCTCGATTTCCTTTTCATAGACGTCACGATGCGCCTCGACGGTCACGTCGCGCCCCGTCAACCCGGTCCCGCCGGTGGTCAGGATCACGTCGATCCCCGGATCGCGGGTCCATTCGCGCAGACGCTCGGCAATCTGATCGCGTTCGTCCCGGATGATGTCGCGCGCGGCAAGGATATGCCCGGCGGTCGCGATCCGTTCGACCAGCGTGTCGCCCGACCTGTCATCGGCAAGGCTGCGCGTGTCAGAGACCGACAGCACGGCGATGCGCACCGGGATGAAGGGTTTCGTTTCGTCTATTCGGCCCAAGTCGCCTTCCTCCGTTCGTGCCGGTCCGCGCAGCGGTCCCGTGCCCGGCCATACCGCACCTTGGCGGCGGGATCACCGTGGCAAATGGCGCGGCCGTGTTCAACGGGGGCCGCACGCGCGAACAGGCACTGACGGAAAGAATACGAGGCAACAGCGCCAAAGGATCACCCCCGACACACGCGCCCGATCACGGCAGCGCGCGCATCTTGGCCTTCAGGCTCAAAAGATCGGCCCATGTTTCGCGCTTGGCCTCGGGCGTGCGCAGCAGATAGGCCGGGTGCAGCATCGGCAGGACGGGCAAACCCAGCGCCTGCGTCCACTGGCCGCGAAGGCGCAATATCCCGCGCTGCCCCAACATCGCGTCACAGGCAACATTCCCCACGAGGACCAGCAGACTGGGCTGAACCAGCTCGACGTGCCGCAGGAGAAACGGTTTGAGCATCGCCAGTTCCTCCCGCGTGGGTTCGCGGTTGCCGGGCGGACGCCATGGGACGGTGTTGGCGATATAGACCGATCGCGCAGGATCGGGGCTGTGGCGGTCGAGCCCGATGGCCGCCAGCATCTGGTCCAGCAACTGGCCGGCCCTGCCGACGAATGGCTTGCCGATTCGGTCTTCGTCGGCGCCCGGCCCCTCACCAATGATCATCACGCGGGCGTTGGGGTTGCCATCGGCAAAGACACAACTGCGCGCGCCCCTGCGCAACTCGCAATGCGGGAAATCGGCCAGCGCTTCGGCAAGCGCGGGCAAATCGCGTGCTGACTGCGCCAGCCGCTGGGCTTCGGCGATCGGGTCTGGCCCGGTATCGGCGATGCGCATCACGTGCGGGCGGTCAGGTGCCCGTTCGGCGTCGGGAACCGTCTGGTCAGGCACAACCTCGGCAACGCCTTCGGGCTGCGCAAACCGATCCACCGGATCGGCGCACAGCGCCTCCGTCACGCCCAGTTCGAGCTGCCATTCCAGCAGGGCCCGGGCCAGATTCCAGTCAATCGCGATGGTCATGCGCGGACGTTAGCGCATCGCAACGCCGGGGCCAATGAGTCGGGCGTCCCCGTCGACGAAGTCGCTCACCATCCCGATGACAGTCGCATGCGTCCCGGCCCGGTCCCAGCCCCACGCGTCTGAACAGATCGGATCCTCCCCTTCCCACCACGTCAAAAGGGGCGCAAAGAACCGGCATTCGGGCAACATCGAGAAATGCCAAGCGTCTGGCACGACCCGATAGCGCGCATCGGGCATCTGTCCCGGCAAGTTCGCGGAATCGGGGCCGACACCCACACCAAACCACTCGGTGCCCGGCCCCGTCTCGCCCAGATTGATCAGCAGCGCGGGTAGGTTCATCGCGGCCAGAGATTCGGGCCGCCAGGAATGGCCAAAGGCCGGGTCGATGGCGATCAGGCTGGAGATCCGTGGGTCGCGCAGGTCGTCCTCGGCACTGGCGGGCCATTGAGTCAGATCGAACCCGTCCGATTGCATCCAGTCGCAGCCCGTCGCCTCGTCGGTATAGGTTGCGCAAAACTGGCGATAGGCCGCGCGGTCGAACCGCGCGCCAGCCAGTTGCAGCGCGGTTCCACCGCCCAGCGAGAACCCAAGAACCGCGATGCGATCCGGATCGATCCGGCCGGCGAGCTGCGGGTCGGCCAGCACCGCATCCAGCAAGGCCGAGATGTCATGCGCGCGGCGATCCAGAAAAGCCGTCTGCGTTGGCGTGCTGTCGCGCGAGGTTGAACCGGGGTGGTTCACCATGGCGACGATAGCCCCCTCGGCCAGCCCGGCACCCAGCCAGGCCAGCCCGTGATAATTGCCGCCCGACCCGTGCGAAACAAGGATCAAGGGCAACCCGGTCCCCGCGGCCGGGGCGTCGCGGCGCACATCGACGCCAGAGAAGATGATGTTATCCCCTTCGCGCACCGCTTCGCCCCCGGCACCGGCCGGATAATACACGGCGGCGGACAAGGGCGCTGGCCGATGCGCGGCGGCCAGGGTGAATTCGCGAAAACCGGGCGTATCGGCAAAGGCCGGGGCAGCGATCAGGGCGAGAGAAGCAAAACGCAGCATCGTGGTTCCTTTCTGGTGCAAGATGATGCCCCTTGCTGACGAATCCGCCACCCGCGCGCGTCCTGAAACCGGTTCGAGGTCGCCATGAACCGGTTTTCGTCCTATTCGGGGGGCATGACGCTGCCTTCTCTTCCCCTGCCCCTGATCGGGGCGCTGATTCTGGGCTGGCTGGTCCTGCGCGCGGCGCTGACCGGGCGACAGGGGCCGTGGTTCCTGGCCCTTGTCGCCCTGTGTGCCATTCAAAGCGCGGTGATTGCGGGGCGGTTTCACTATGACCTGAGCATACTGCGCCCGGCGCAGGTGCTGGGCGCGGCGCTGATTCCCTCTTCCTCGTGGATGGCGCTGCAAATGGCCGCCGTGCGCAGGATCCGGCCTGCCGACGCGCTGCACCTTTGGCCCTTGCTGGCGGTGCTGGCGGGCATGGTCGTGTGGCCGATGATGATCGACGCGGCGATCATGGCGGCGTTTCTGGGGTATGGCGTGGCAATCCTGTGGGCATTGCGCAAAGGGTCCGATGCCCTGCCCCGCACCCGGTTGCAAGGCGGCGATACCGCCGCGCGGCTGTGGCGGCTGATCGGCGCGGGGCTGCTGTTGTCGGCGAGTTCCGAGGTGCTGATCATCACCGCGTTCGTCACCGGACATGCCACGTGGGCAGGCTGGATCATCGGGCTTTATTCTGCGGGCAGTCTGGTCGTGATCGGGGGGCTGAGCCTGTCCTCCGATCTGGCACCGACGCCCGGCGAACAACAGGCCGAGCCCGACCCCACACAGCAGGAAAACGATGCCGCGCTGATAGCCCGACTTGATGCCCTGCTGACCCGCGAGGCCCTGCACCGCGACCCGGATCTGACGCTGGGCCGGTTGGCACGGCGGCTGGGGGTTCCGGCGAAAACGCTGTCGGCGGCGATCAACCGGCAAACGGGCGAGAATGTCTCGCGTCTCATCAACGCGCGGCGCATCCGGGACGCCTGCGCCTCCCTTTCTGCGGGCCGGACAGTGACTGACGCCATGCTGGACGCGGGGTTCAACACCAAATCGAACTTCAACCGCGAGTTCCGCCGGGTCACGGGCATGACACCCAGCACCTGGCGGCCCGCGCAATAATCCTTGCCCCGCCGCACCGCGCTTTCTATACCCGCCGCAATCTGCCAGCGGGGTTTCGCGATGACTTTCACCCAACGCCATCTTCTGGGGATCGAGCCCCTCCACCCTGTCGAAATCACCACGGTTCTGGACCTTGCCGAGGATTACGTCGCGCTGAACCGCTCGGCCGACAAGCATTCCGACGCCTTGGCAGGGCTTACGCAGATCAACATGTTCTTCGAAAATTCGACCCGCACGCAGGCCTCGTTCGAACTGGCGGGCAAGCGGTTGGGCGCCGATGTGATGAACATGTCCATGCAGACGTCATCGGTTAAAAAAGGCGAGACGCTGATCGACACCGCCTTGACCCTGAACGCCATGCATCCCGACTTGCTTGTGGTGCGCCACCCGTCCTCAGGGGCGGTGGACCTGCTGGCGCAGAAGGTGAATTGCGCGGTGCTGAACGCGGGCGACGGCAAGCACGAGCACCCGACGCAGGCCCTGCTGGATGCGCTGACGATCCGCCGCGCCAAGGGCCGGCTCCACCGCCTGACCGTGGCGATCTGCGGCGACATCGCGCATAGCCGCGTCGCCCGGTCGAACCTGATCCTGCTGGGCAAAATGGAAAACCGGGTGCGTCTGGTCGCGCCCCCGACGCTGATGCCGGCGGGCGTGGGCGAGTTTGGCTGCGAAGTCTATGACGACATGCGTCAGGGGCTGGAGGGGGCGGACGTCGTGATGATGCTGCGCCTTCAGAAAGAGCGCATGGATGGTGGCTTTATCCCGTCCGAGCGCGAATACTACCACCGCTATGGGCTCGATGCCGAAAAACTGGCCTTTGCCAAGCCCGACGCCATCGTCATGCACCCCGGCCCGATGAATCGCGGCGTCGAAATCGACGGCACGATTGCCGACGACATCAACCGTTCGGTGATTCAGGAACAGGTGGAAATGGGCGTCGCGGTGCGCATGGCGGCCATGGACCTGCTGGCGCGCAACCTGCGCGCATCACGGGCTGCAAGCACCGGAACGGCTTGATCATCGGCGCATTTGCCTGCACCCTTGGGCCATTGTTTCAAGGACTTAAAAGGCAGACGCATGAGCACGACACCGGAAGGCTGGGCCGATATTCTGGAACCGGGGGAAACGATTGTCTGGCAAGGGCGCCCGCGCGCGTCGATCCGATGGCGCGACCTGATCAGCGTTCAGACCGTGATGGGCGTTTTCTTCGTAGTTTTCACCACCGTCTGGCTGAAGGGCGCGATCTGGATGGGCGGCAGCATGCCGGGGGGCGCCGGCGACATGCTGATTATTTTCAAGCTGTTCGGCGCCGTGTTCCTTGCAGTCGGAGTCTACATGGCCTTGGGCAGGCTGTTCGTCGACGCCTTCGTCCGCGCCCGCACCTGGTACACGCTGAGCGACCGCGCGGCCTATATCGCAACCGATGTCTTTGGCCAACGCAAGCTCAAGCGGTACAGCGGGGCCGACATGATTGAACCCCGGCTTGAGGATGGCACCCCCGGTGCGGTGTGGTTTGCATCGGAAACGCGAACCTATACCAGCGGGTCGCGCAGCCGGAACGGTCTGCGCTCGACCCGTCGGACGCACAGCTATCAGGTGCCGATCGGCTTCGCGCAGATCGACGACCCGCGGCCCGTCTTCCGGATGGTGAACGAACTGCGCACCAAAGCACAGCGTGCGCACGATTGATGCGGGGGCAGCCTTGCTCTTGCCCCCTGCCCGCCCTATCTGAGCAGGCATGACCCGCCGCTTCCCTTTCCCCCTGCCCAGCCGCCTTTTCGCGCGCAGACCGCGCGTGAATATCGTTCGGCTGCAAGGGATGATCGCGGCAGACGGGCGCGGACGCTTGTCAGACGCGGCCATCGCGCCCTTGCTGGAACGGGCGTTTCGGCAAGGAAAACCCACGGCGGTCGCGCTCATCGTCAATTCGCCCGGCGGATCGCCGGTGCAATCGTCGTTGATCGGCGCCCGGATTCGTCGCCTGTCGGATGAAACCGACGTCCCCGTCCATGCTTTCGTTGAAGATGCGGCCGCCTCGGGGGGGTATTGGATCGCCTGCGCGGCTGATGACATCTGGTGCGATCCCGCGTCGATCCTTGGATCGATCGGCGTGATCTCGTCGGGGTTCGGCGCGCCCGAATTGCTGGCCAAGATCGGGCTGGAGCGCCGTGTGCACACCGCCGGACGATCCAAGAGCCAGCTGGACCCGTTCCGCCCCGAAAACCCCGAAGACATCGCACGCCTCAACGACTTGCTGACGCAGATGCACGGGGTGTTCATCGATCACGTCAAGGCGATGCGCGGCCACCGGCTGGGCCCGGATGCCGATGTGTTCGACGGGCGTTTCTGGATCGGGGCCGAAGCCGTGCGTCTGGGCCTCGCCGATGGCATCGCCCATGCGACGCCCTGGCTGAAGGATCGCTATGGCGACAAGACGCGCTTTCGCACCTTTGGGCCCCGGCGGCGTCTGATTCCCCGGATCGGACTGGCCTTGGCCGCCGATGCGATGGCCAGCATCGACGAGGCGGCGCTCTGGGCGCGGCTGGGGGTTCGATGATCCTGCGGGCTGTCATCCTTTTTCTGCTGTTCATCGCCGTCATGGCGATGATCCAGAAGGCGCTTTTGCCGGCGCACAAACGCCGCAACGCGCTGGACAGGATGCGCTGCCGCACCTGCAAGCGCGTCAACCTTTCCGGTTCGCCATCGCCCTGTGAACGACCTGACTGCGGGAATAGGTAATGCTGTTCGATTTCCTTTTCGTGGTCGCCGGGTTGGCGATCCTTGTGTTCGCAGGCGATGCCCTTGTGAAAGGCGCGGTCAACCTCAGCCTGCGGATGGGCATTCCAGCGGTGATCGTCGGCCTGACCGTGGTGGCCTTCGGCACCTCGGCGCCCGAATTGCTGGTGTCGATCAAGGCGGCGCTGGATGGGGTTCCGGCCCTTGCCTTGGGCAACGTGATTGGGTCGAACACGGCGAACATCCTGCTGGTTCTGGGGGTGCCCGCGCTGATTTCGACGGTGCCGGTCGCGCGCAGCCTGACGCGGGATTACGGGGTGATGATCGCCGCAAGCCTGCTGTTCATCGCGCTGGCCTTCGCAACGCCGATGGTCTGGTGGCACGGGTTGATCCTGCTCGCCGGTCTGGGCGCGATGCTGTGGGACAATTACGCCCGCATGTCCGCCCACCGCGATGCGCAATCGGCCTGCGACGAGGAACTTGAAGGGGTCGAGGAAGGCATTTCCGGCCTGAGAATCGCGCTGTATCTTCTAGCGGGGATCATCGGCCTGCCCATCGGCGCCAACCTGCTGGTGACGGGCGCCAGCAATATCGCGATGGCCTTCGGCGTTTCCGAGGCTGTGATCGGCCTGACGTTGGTGGCGGTCGGAACATCGCTGCCCGAACTGGCAACGACCGTCGCGGCGGCGCTGCGCCGCGAGGCTGGCGTGGCGATGGGCAACGTGATCGGATCGAACGTGTTCAACCTGTTGGGCATCATCGGCATCACTGCCTTGATCCGCCCGCTGCCCGTGCCGCCCGAATTGCTGAACCTGGACCTGTGGGTCATGCTGGGATCGTCCCTGCTGCTGGGGATCTTTGTGTTCAGCGGGCGGGCGATCAACCGCTTTGCGGGGATCGCTTTCCTCGGCCTGTATGCCGCTTATATGATCGTCCTGTTCTGACCCGAGGAAATCCATGACCCGCAAGGCCCTCATCACCGGCGCCGGCATTCGACTTGGCCGTGCCATGGCCCTGTATCTTGCCGGGCGCAGGTATGACGTGGCCTGCCACTATGCCAGCAGCGCCGACGAGGCCGAGGACACCGCCGCCCGCGCCCGTGCTCTGGGCGTTCGTGCGGTTGCCCTGCAGGCCGATCTGCTGGACGACGACGCCACCGAAACCCTTGTTCTCCGCGCGACCGAGGCCTTGGGCGGGCCGCTGACGGTGCTGGTCAACAACGCCTCGATCTTCGAATACGACAATATCCACAGTGCCACGCGCACCAGTTGGGACCGGCATTTCGGATCGAACCTGCGCGCGCCCTTCATTTTGACGCAGGCCTTTTCGCGCCAATGCCCCAAGGGCGCGCGCGACGACCGCGACGAACCGATTGCCAGCGGGTTGATCGTCAACCTGATCGACCAGCGCGTGCGCAAGCTGACGCCGGAATTCATGACGTATACACTGGCGAAATCGGCCCTGTGGACGCTGACGCAAACGACAGCGCAGGCCCTTGCGCCCGATATCCGGGTCAACGCCATCGGCCCCGGCCCCACCTTGCAGGGCGGACGCCAAAGTGCCGATCACTTCGCAAGGCAGCGGCGCAGCACGGTGTTGGAACGCGGCTCCAACCCTGAGGATATCACGGCGGCCTTGGGGTATTTCCTTGATGCACCGGGGGTCACGGGACAATTGCTGTGCACCGACGGCGGCCAGCATCTGGGCTGGAAAACCCCTGATATCGTGGGCTTGGAATAACCGTTTTCCGGCGACACACGCGGCCGTTGTCCACTGCGACGCAGCCTGTCACAATTCTGTTAATTTTTTCTTCGTTTTTTCAATGCTTTGCCGGGCGGTTATTTTTTTATTATTGCTTTCCAATAAGTTACGAATACGCCTATTTTTTGGGCAATGCGGAAAAACCCCAGAAATTGAAGGAAATTTGCGCTTAGCCCAAGGTCAATCCACAGAGTTATCCACAGATTCCGTGGACAGCTTCCCCCTTGAAAACCCGCGCGCTACAGTGCAGGCACCCGAAGAATCACGGCCGGCAACCCATGACCGAAACGACGCCCCTGACCGGGCATGACCTGATCGCCGATTATGTGAAGACGCTCGACGGCTCGCCCGGGGTGTATCGCATGCTGGATGGCGAGGCGCGGGTTCTCTATGTCGGCAAGGCGCGCAATCTGAAAAACCGCGTGTCGAACTATGCCCGGCGGTCGGGGCATTCGGCGCGGATCGCGCGGATGATTTCCGAAACCCGGTCGATGATGTTCCTGACCACGCGGTCGGAGACCGAGGCGCTGCTGCTGGAGCAGAACCTGATCAAGCAGCTCAAGCCGGTCTACAACGTGCTGCTGCGCGACGACAAAAGCTTTCCGAACATCCTGATCGCCAAGAATCACGCCTTTCCCCAGATCCGCAAGCATCGTGGAAAACGGTCGGACAAGGGCAGCTATTTCGGGCCCTTCGCCAGCGGTCAGGCGGTGAACCGCACGCTGAACCAGTTGCAAAAGGTGTTCCTGCTGCGGTCCTGCACCGACACGGTGTTCCACAACCGCACCCGCCCCTGCCTGTTGTATCAGATCAAACGCTGCTCGGGCCCCTGCGTGAACCTGATCACGCCCGAGGCCTATGCCGGCCTCGTGGCGGATGCCGAACAATTCCTGTCGGGCAAGTCATCGACCGTGCAGGCCCAATTGGCGCGCGAGATGCAGGAAGCCTCGGACGCGATGGAATTCGAACGCGCGGCGGCGTTTCGCGACCGGATCAAGGCGCTGACGCAGGTGCAACAGGCGCAAGGGATCAACCCGCGCGGCGTGGACGAGGCCGACGTAGTCGCGCTGCATCTGGAAAAGGGGCAGGCCTGCGTGCAGGTGTTCTTCATCCGCGCGCATCAAAGCTGGGGCAACCGCGATTTTTATCCCCGCACCGGCGCCGGCGCCGAAGAGGGCGAGATCCTCGAGGCCTTTCTGGCGCAGTTCTATGACGGCAAGCCGCCGCCCCGGCAGATCCTGCTGTCGCATCCCATCGACAACGAGGATCTGATCCACGAACTGCTGTCGGCTCGCGCCGGTCGCAACGTGGAACTGCGCGTCCCGCAGCGGGGCGAAAAGGCCGAACTGGTCGAAAACGCGCTGCGCAACGCCCGCGAATCTTTGGGCCGCCGCATGTCGGAAAGTGCCGCACAGTCGCGTCTGCTGGCCGGTATGGCCGAAGCCTTCGGTCTGGAAGACACACCCAACCGCGTCGAGATCTATGACAACAGCCACATTCAGGGCGCGCATGCGATCGGTGCGATGGTCGTGGCCGGGCCCGATGGGTGGATGAAGAACCAGTATCGCAAGTTCACCATCAAGGGCGATCTGGCGAAACCCGGAGACGATTTCGGCATGATGCGCGAGGTGATCGCGCGACGGTTTGACAAGCTGCTGAAGGAAGATCCCGCCCGGCAGTCCGAGGGCTGGCCCGATCTGATGCTGATCGATGGCGGCGTCGGCCAGATCAGCGCGGTGCATGAAACGCTGGTTGAACTGGGGTTGGAGGACATACCCATCATCGGCGTCGCCAAGGGCGTCGACCGCGATCTGGGCCGCGAGGAATTCCACCGCCCCGGCGAACGCCCCTTTGCCCTGCGCCACAATGACCCGGTGCTGTATTTCATTCAGCGCCTGCGGGACGAGGCGCACCGCTTTGCCATCGGCACCCACCGCGCGGCCCGCGCCAAGGCCAGCACGCGCACCCCCCTAGACGAGATCCCGGGCATCGGGGCTGTGCGCAAACGGGCGCTGCTGACCCATTTCGGATCGGCCAAGGCGGTGACGCGGGCGGGGCTGAACGACCTGATGGCCGTTGATGGCATATCCGAGGCCATGGCCCGCACGATCTATGGGTTCTTCAATGAAAACGGCTGAGACGAGACAGGGAAAGACGTCGCACCGGGCAGGCCCCCCCTTCCCTAATTGCCTGTTTTCCCGCTAGATAGCGTCATGAAATGGACCGTGCCCAATACCCTGACCACGATGCGCTTGCTGGCTGCGCCCGGCGTTGCGGTCATGTTCCTGTATTTCACCCGCCCTTGGGCGGATTGGCTGGCCCTCGTCCTGTTCCTTGTCGCCGCGATCACCGACTATTTTGACGGCTATCTGGCGCGGCTTTGGCGGCAGGAAAGCCGGATCGGCGCAATGCTGGACCCGATCGCCGACAAGGCCATGGTGGTCATCGCGCTGCTGGTCATCACCGGGTACTCCGGTATGGATCCGTGGCTTATCCTGCCCGCGACGGTCATCCTGTTCCGCGAGGTCTTCGTTTCGGGCCTGCGCGAGTATCTGGGCAATACGTCCAAGCTGCTGGCCGTCACCAAGTTGGCGAAGTGGAAAACCACGTCGCAGATGGTCGCGATTTCGGTTCTGTTCTGGGCGCTCGGCCTTGAATACGTGCGCGAACAGGCTCAGGCCCGCAATCACGCCATCATCAGCGAGATGGCGAACACCGGGATCGATCGCGACTACAACGTTCTGTCCCTTGCGAATGTCTCGGGCGAGGTGGTCTGGCAGGTCGGCTTGCTGCTGATCTGGATTGCGGCCTTGCTGACGGCGATTACCGGTTGGGATTATTTCCGCAAGGCGCTGCCGCATCTGAAGGACACCGGCGCATGACGCTGACCGTCCTCTATTTCGCGTGGGTGCGCGAACGGATCGGCGTGCCGCGCGAGAACGTGACGACAACCGCCGAAACGGTGCGCGACCTGATCGCGGAACTGAGCGCGCGCGAGGAACGCTATGCCCTCGCGTTTTCCGATCTGGCATCGCTGCGGGTCGCGATCGACCAAGAGCTGTCTGACTTCGACGCCCCGTTGGGTTCCGCGCGCGAGGTTGCTTTCTTTCCGCCGATGACCGGGGGCTGAAACATGACGGTCCGCGTTCAAGCCGAGCCCTTTGATTACGGCGCGGAATGCGACGGTTTCGCGCAGCGCGCGCAAGGGGCGGCTGGTGCGGTGGTGACCTTCTGCGGGATCGTGCGCGACAATGACGGCACCCTGACGGGGATGGACATCGAACACTATCCCGGAATGACCGAACGTGCCCTCACCGCAATCGAAGCCGAAGCACAGACCCGCTGGGCGCTGGCCGACAGCCTGATCATCCATCGACATGGCCCCCTGCGCCCCGGCGAGATGATCATGATGGTCGCCACCGCCGCGCGACACCGGGCCGATGCCTTTGCTGCGGCCGAATTCCTGATGGATTACCTGAAATCGCGGGCGCCCTTCTGGAAGAAGGAATTCACCGCCAAGGACAGCGACTGGGTCGCTGCGCGCGCCGAGGATGAAGACGCGCTGCGGCGCTGGTGATTACTTGCTGGGTGCCGCCGGCGCGGGGGGGCTGGCGAACACGACCGGCAGCGTGAATACATCGACCTGCCCCGTCGCGACATCGATCACTTCGGTGCGTAGCGTCGCGGGGCCACTGACCCCGGTGATGTTGTAGGTCAGATGAAAGAAGGCATCGACGGGCTCGCCCCGGGTGCGAAGGTTGATCTGCCCCATGTCGATCATGCCTTGCGTCAACTGGCGCCCGTCGGGATCGTCGATGGTAAAGGAAACCTCGAACAGAAGCTGGTTTTCTCCGCCGCCAATGGGCGAGAGGCTGTAGCCGAACGGTTCGACATAGGCATAGATCGGTTCGCCCGGGGCATAAACGTTGTCGGCCCGCGGGACATTGACGCCGAAGCCCGTCGCGACATCCTGCGTCAGCCGCGCATTCCAGACGCCGAAACCGGCAGTCTCGCCCACAAGGCGCACAAGGGCCCGCGCGGCGTTCATCGCGCCTTCGGCATCGCCCGCGTCCAGAAACGCTTCGATCGTGCCAAGCTGGGCCTGCAGCGGCGTTTGCTGCGCCCAAACGGGACCGGCAAGGCCCGCGAGCAAGGCGACGACAGGCACGAGGGATCGGGACAGCGAGGAAGGAACGCAGGACATGGGTCGGTTCTCCGGTCTGGGGGACGCGATGTCACAGTGCCAAGGCCAAGCCCTCGGAACAAGCCCCCTCGCGGTTAGTTGTAGGGGCTCAGTGCCCTTCGAGCCGTCTGCGCAGGATCTCGGCCTCGTGGCGGGCACTGCGCAATCCGTCCATCGCCGCTGACAATTCAGCCTGAAGCTGGGCGAATTCGCGGCTCACTTCATCCTCGCGCTGATGGATATAGGCAATCGCCTGATCGCGCGTTTCCTCGGCTTCGTGCAGGGCCTGCGCCATCTTTTCCAGCTCGCCCAGATCGGCCTGAGTCACGCGCGTGAAGCGGTGGACGAGCCAGTTGACGAACCAGCCAAGCGCAAAGGCGAGGCTCAGGACAATGACCGTGACGACAACGAATTCCGTGCGGTTCATGGCGGTTTCCTCAGTTTTCCGGGGCTTCGGCCGCCGTCTCGGGGCGGGTGCGCGGGCGGGTCGTCGACGTGCCCGGGGTCTGGATCTCGAATTCCAGCTGGGCCTCCAGTGCCGGGTCGATGGGTTCGGGTTCGGGCTCGGGGCGGATCAGGTGGAATTCGATCCTGCGATTTGTCTCGCGTCCGGCTTCGGTCGCGTTGTCGGCAATCGGGTTATCGGCCCCATAACCCCGTGCGACCAGTTCCGAAACCAGAACGCGCCGCGCCAACAGGGCGTTGATGACGGCTTCGGCCCGCGCCTGGCTGAGGGCCTGATTGGTCTCGGCGCGCCCTTGGCTGTCGGTGTAGCCCGCGATTTCGAACGGCAATTCGCCACAGCCGCGCAGCACATCGGCGATTCGGTCGATGACCCGGCCGGCAGCGGCGTTGATCTCGGTCGAGCCGGGGTCAAAGGTGATCTTCGACTCGTCGAGAATGGCGTGAATGTCCCGCTCGCAACTGTCGGCGGTCGGCTGGTTGGTCACCGGGTCCAGCGCTTCGTCATAGGTGACATCGACGCGGTGCGATTGTTCGTCGCCCAACGCTTGCACCAGCGCCAGCGTCACCTGATCGGCGGCATCGGGATTGCCCGACACGCCCGTGATCTCGATCGTTTCCGGCGTGATCAGCGCGCGACCGTGATGCAGTTCGGCCAGCGCATCCAAGGCGCTGAGAACCCGGATAGACCAGCCATCGGGCAGCGTTTCATCCACGCGGGCGGTGACTTCCGTGGCGCCGGTGCCGAATTTCGCCCCGGCGAAGGCCACGATGGCCGAGCGGATTCGCGGGTTCGGCAAGCGGCCGGTGGCAACCAGACGCCCCTCGGCTGACAGTTCTGCCCGGAACTCGGGGCGTTGATCCGCCTGCGCCCCTGCATCGACCGGCGCGTCGAGCCGGACCGCCCGCAACGAAAAGGCAGCCGGCAGCACCTGTTCAAGCTGTGCGGCGGCGCGGTCAAACACCGCTTGCGGCGTGTCGAAAGGGGTTTCCAAAGTGACATCGCCATCGGCCATCGTCAGCGTGCCCTGAGGCAAGGCCCCCAGCGCGGCAATCGCCGCCGAGGCAGCATCACCCCAGCGCGGCGAGGGGCTGCCCAGCGCCAGCGGGCAGTTCAGGCGGTTGACCATGCCTTGCCGCACCAGCGCGTCGGCGATCTGCCCCTGCGCTTCCTCGGTATCTGCCGAGCATCCGGCAACCCGAATTCCCGCCTGATCCTTGAGAACCCTCAGCAGGAACGGCGCCGCGACAGGCCGCGGGGCGTTGAGGTTCAGCACCAGAACCTGCCCGCGCGGCGCAATATCGCGCAACGTCGTTTCCAGCGCGCGCCCAGCCTCGGTCGTGGGCACAAGGGCTTCAACCTCGATCCGGCCCGAGGTGACCGAAATGCGACCCACGTCAAAGCGCGACAGGGCATCGAGGGCGAAGTTGACCGCAGGAACCCAGCCCTGCGGAACGGCATGATCCGAGGTCTGCAGCATGTCTTCGACAGCTTCGATCCCGCTGACGGCGGAAAGGCGCTCGGTCAGCGGCCCGGCATCGTTGTGCATGGGCACCAGCCCGATCACCGACAATTGCGCCCGGCTGCGCATCAGTTCCATGCGGAACACGGGCGCGACGATGGCGGTCTGGACGGGCACGGTGATCGCCTCGTCGATGCGCGAGGCGTCAACCTCTTGCCCGGCAATCTGCAACGCGCGGATCCGTGTCCCTTCGTCGGGGGCCTCGCCGGCCAACAACACCCGCAGGCCGTCCGGCGTCACGGTCAGCCAGCCCATGCCCGCCTCGGAGAAAGCCCCTTCGAGCACCGAAACATTGCGCTGTTCGATCAGCCCGGCGAAGCCCAGCGCCGAAACGAAGGCAAGACCGATCGCCAGCACGAAGGCTGCAATCGAAGCAAGCAAGGTTTTATAGGCCATCAGGAACCCGCGCATGTCACGTCGCCCCCGACCTAGCCCCTTGCCGACGCCGATGCAATCACGCCAGCAACGCGACGGCGAAAACCAGCGCAACGATCAGCCCGGCATCGCGGTTGGACCGGAACAGACGCAGGCACATGGCGGAATCATCGATGTTCAGCCGCGCCAGCTGCCAGTTCAGATGCGCCCCGAACGCCCAAGCCCCCATCAGGCACAGCGACAGGGCCAGCGGGTTGTTCAGCGGAACCAGCGCATAGATGATCGCCAGCGAGATCAGCAGGACCGAAGCCACAAGGAACCCGCGCAACCAGTTTTCGGTATTGGTGCCAAACAGGCGCGCGGTCGATTTCACGCCGATCAAGGCGTCGTCCTCGCGATCCTGATGGGCATAGATCGTGTCATAGAACAGCGTCCAGACGATCCCGCCCAGATACAGGAACACCGCCGGAAGGCTGAGCGCGCCCGTCTGCGCCGTCCACGCCAGCAGCGCGCCCCAGTTGAACGCAAGCCCAAGGAACACCTGCGGCCACCATGTGAACCGTTTGGCGAAAGGATAGACCGCCACCGGCACAAGGGCCAACACGCCCAGAACCACGGCATTCCAGTTGAATGTCAGCAGGATGAAGAACGACGCGACGCATTGCACGACGGCCCAGATCAGTGCCTCGCGCACCGTGACCTGCCCCGAGGCAATCGGGCGGTTGCGGGTGCGTTCGACCAGCGGGTCGATGTCACGGTCGGTGATGTCGTTCCATGTGCACCCGGCGCCGCGCATGAGGAACGCCCCCAGCGCGCAGGCCAGAACGATCCAAACCGTCAGCCAGCCCCGGGTATCGGGTGACGCCAGCGCGCCAAGCAAGGCCCCCCACCAACACGGCAGCAGCAACAACCACGTTCCGATTGGACGATCCGCGCGGGACAGCCGCAGATAGGGCTTCAGGTCGTCGGGCGCCTTGGTATCGACCCAGCTACCCTCGACCCGATCGGCGATCGCCTGATCGGGTTCACCCTCTGGTGTTTGGCCAGCCTCGGTCATAAAGTCGCTTCCATGCCTGATATCCCGCCCCAGCACGCCGAACGCCCCAAGGTCCGCCTCTATGTAGAGCAGGCGTTGGGGTCGGGGCAACCGGTTCGATTGTCACAAGAGCAGGCGCATTATCTTGGCAACGTGATGCGCCTTCAGCCCGGCGATGTGGTCGCATTGTTCAACGGGCGCGACGGAGAATGGCGCGCGGTGCTGGACACGGTCTCGCGCAAAGGGGCCGAGGCGCATTGCGACCAGCGTTGCGCCAATCAGTTCGCCCCCCCGGACCTTTGGCTTGTCTTCGCGCCGATCAAGAAGGCCCGAACCGACTTCATCGTCGAAAAGGCGGTCGAGATGGGTGTCGCGCGCATCCTGCCCGTCCAGACCGACTTCACGAATGCCGAAAGGATACGGCAGGATCGCCTGCAGGCCCATGCTGTCGAAGCGGCCGAACAATGCGGTGCGACCTTTGTCCCCGAAGTCGCCGATCTGGTGCGGCTGGATCGCCTTCTCGGCTCGTGGGCCGCGGGTCGCTCGCTTTGGTGGGCTGACGAGACCTTGGCAGCCGGCGGTGCCGCGCAAACCGACGCCCCCGCCCCTGCCGCCATCCTGATCGGGCCCGAGGGCGGGTTCTCGCCTGCCGAGAAGACGCGTCTGCGCGCGCTGCCGTTCCTGCGCGGCCTACGGTTGGGGCCCCGGATCCTGCGCGCCGATACCGCTGCCGTCGCGGCGCTGACCTTGTGGCAGGCCCGGCACGGCGATTGGCGATGATTCGGCGCGCTGCTGCGGCCGATGTGCCCGCGCTGTCGGCGTTCCTGTCCGACCATATCGACCATTCCATGTTCCTGCTGGGCAATCTGGAACGCCACGGAATCGGCAATCGCGACCATCCCCACGGCACCAGCTTCTGGCTGATCGACGATGGCAACGGGCTCTGCGGTGTTTTCGGGCGGGCGAATGCAGGGTTCCTGATGGTGCAGGTGCCGGGCTTGGCGCCCCCTTTGGCACAGGCGCTTGCCAGGCAGATCGCCGGCCTGCCGGTGCGCGGGATAACGGGCGACGCAAGCCAAGTCGCTGTCATGCGCCCCGCCTTGGGTTTCGCGGACGATGACTGGAGGATCGACATGGTCGACCCTTTGATGGCCCACGACCTGCGCGAACTCCCCGTTTTTGACGATGCGCTTCGCCGCCCGGAACCGTCAGACACGGCGCTTTTGACCCGGTGGTTTGCCGCATACGCCGCCGAAACCGGCACTGTCGATACGCCAACCGCCGAGGCCGAAGCCCCCGCGCGCGCTGCCGAGGCGATCTCGACAGGCGAGGTTCGTCTGCTGCTGGATGCCGAGGGCGCGCCGGTGGCGATGACCGGCATCAACGCGCGCGCCGGGTCGGCGGTGCAGGTGGGCGGGGTCTATGTGCCGCCAGCCCTGCGCGGCAGGGGCTTGGCGGGGCGCGCGATTGCCGGGCACCTGTGCGAACTGTCCCGGCTCGGCGTCTCGCGCGCGGTGCTTTTCGCCGCGTCCGACGCCGCGACGCGGGCATATCGGCGCATCGGTTTTCATACGGTCGGGGCCTATCGGGTCGCCATGTTGGGCAGGCCGGCAATCGTCGAACCCATCCCCGATTGAACCCGGGGCCGCACCGGGGCGACCGACAGCCGAAAGGAGTCCCCGATGAATGCACTGACCCCCATGCCGCCCGCCCGCCTCGAAATCCTGTTTGCCCGAGACACGGAACGCGCTGTCATCCTGCGTCGCGGACCGACACGCGCGACGGCCATGATCCTGTGGGACACCCGCCACGATCGTTTTACCGAAGGCCAATGGATCAAGCACAAGATCTATGCCGAACGCTCGCATCTGTCGCCCGATGGGCGCCACCTGATCTGGTTCGGGTATCGGGGCATGGGCCATGACCACCGGTTCCTCGGCGGATTCACGGCGATTTCGCGTCCGCCCTTTTTCACCGCGCGCGCCTTTTTCCCGCAGGGCGAAACATGGGGCGGCGGTGGCACCTTCGTCGACAACCGCCATGTCTGGATTCGCAGCTTGTTTGCGCGCGGGGCACGCGAAAGGGATCTGCCCGACGGGTTGAAAGCCGTGTTTCACCCCGCTGCGATCAGCAAGAACCTCTGTGGCAAATATCGCAGTTCAATGCTGGTGCCCGATCATTTCGTTTACGCCGACGGGCGGCGCGCCGCGATCAAGCATGCCGACATGGAACGGCTGCGCGCCGAACATCCGTTGAAAACGCCAAAGGACGTATTCTTCGGCATGCCGGCACCGCCCTTGCCTGACTGGTGCGTTGTGCGCGATGGCTGCCTTTACAGGCGGCGGCAAAACGGCGATGACGGGTTGCTACGCGATTTCAACGCCATGGAATTCAAGGAACTGCGCGCACCCTATGGATGACTGGATCCGCCCCCAAGCCCGCGAGGCGCTGCGCCAGTGGTCAGGCCTCGGATTTGCCGCGCTGATTGGCGCGCTGGGGCTGTGGTGGGGGCTGGCGTCTTTCGGCTGGTTGCGGTGGCTGGGCTGGGGCCTTGTCGCGCTGGCCATCGGGCTGGGCTGGACGGCGGTGCAACGCGCACGATCTGCCGCGCGGGGCGACGCCCCCGGCGTGGTGCAGGTGATCGAGGGCGAGATCCGTTTCTTCGCGCCCTTTGGCGGCGGGTTTGTCGCGCTGGCCTCGATCCGGTCGCTGGCGATCACGGGCGAAGGCACGGCATGGCTGATCACGACCGATGATGGACGGATGCTGGCCATCGCGCGCGCGGCGCAAGGGGCCGATACCCTGTTCGACGCATTCGCGGCGCTGCCCGGGATGGATATGGAACATCTGCTGCGCATGTCGGCACAGCCGCCCTCGGATACCGCACGCGAGATCTGGAAGCGCCCGTCTCGCGGCCTCTTGACTTGACGCGACACAGCGGACAGGTCTGGGGTCTTGGAAATTCAGCCCGGAGCACGCGACATGTCCATTCCCCAGTCAGGCGGCGGGCCGATCGAGAACCGCAATCAACTGGCCGAATATCTGGCATCGGGCTGCAAACCCGTCGAAGACTGGCGCATCGGCACCGAGCACGAGAAATTCGGCTATTGCAAGGATACCCTGAACCCGCTGCCGTATGAGGGCGAGCGGTCGATCAGGGCGATCCTCGAGGGGCTGCGCGACCGATTCGGGTGGAAGCCTGTCTTTGAAGGCGACCACATCATCGGCCTGACGATGAACGGCGCGAATGTCAGCCTTGAACCGGGCGGGCAACTGGAATTGTCGGGCGCACCGCTGGAAACGATCCATCAAACCTGCGACGAGGTGAACGAGCACCTGCGCGAGGTCAAGACGATCGCCGACGAGGTGGGTGTGCGCTTCATCGGACTGGGCGCGGCGCCGATCTGGACGCACGAGCAGATGCCGATGATGCCCAAGGGGCGCTACAAGCTGATGACGCCTTACATGGACACCGTCGGCACGCATGGCACGCAGATGATGTATCGCACCTGCACGGTGCAGGTGAACCTCGACTTCGCGTCCGAGGCCGACATGGTCAAGAAACTGCGCGTGTCGCTGGCCTTGCAGCCCGTGGCGACAGCGCTGTTTGCCAACTCGCCCTTCTTCGAGGGCAAGGTGAACGGCCACAAGTCTTGGCGCTCGCGCATCTGGCGTGATCTGGACCCGGCCCGCACTGGCACCCTGCCCTTTGCCTTCGAGGATGGCATGGGGTTTGAACGCTATGTGGATTACGCCCTCGATGTGCCGATGTATTTCGTCTATCGCGACGGCAAGTATATCAACGCCTTGGGCATGTCGTTCCGCGATTTCCTCGATGGCAAGCTGCCCGCCCTGCCCGGCGAAATCCCGACGCTTTCGGATTGGGCCGACCACCTGACAACGGCTTTCCCCGAGGCGCGGCTGAAGAAATACCTCGAAATGCGCGGCGCCGATGGCGGCCCGTGGCGCCGCCTGTGCGCTCTGCCCGCGCTGTGGGTCGGCATGCTCTATGATCAGTCATCGCTGGATGCCGCATGGGACCTGTGCAAGGACTGGGATCTGGAAACCCGCGAAGCGCTGCGCGTCGCGGCCAGCGTCGACGGCCTGCAGGCCGACACGCATGGCGTCAATATGCTGGACCTGTCGCGCCAGGTCGTCGAAATCGCCGAGGCCGGTCTCAAGGCGCGCGGCAAGGCGGGTGCCGGTGGCCTTGTGCCCGACGAGACGCATTTCCTGAATGCTCTCAAAGACAGTGTCGAACGGGGGCAAACGCCCGCGGACGAGCTTCTCGAGCATTACAATGGCGACTGGAACGGCGACCTGACGCGGATCTACGACGAATACAGCTATTGAAAAAGGCGGCCCTCGGGCCGCCGTTCTTGTATTCACAGTGCAGCCAGCTGGCCGGGATCACATGCCTTTGGGATTGGGGCCATAAGCGTTGGTGCCCGACTCGCTGTCCTGGACATAGAAATACAGCAACACGAGCAGGCCCAGCAACGGGACGAGGCCGATCAACACCCACCAGCCCGACTTGCCGATATCGTGCAAACGCCGGACACCGACTGCAAGCGACGGCAGGAACAGCGCAAGCGTGATGATCAGTGCGATGATGCTCTTGCTGCCGAACACGCCGCTCGCCACCACGTTGACGATCAGTTGGAACAGAACGAACCACCAGAACTCGGATCGCGCAGCGCGCCCGTCGAAGGTGACATATTTCTGGAAACACGTTTGAATAGCAGTTGTGAAAGTCATTTCTGAACTCCTAGGGACAGGTCAATGCTGACGTGTTCCCACCCTGCCCCAAGCTGGAAATTCAGAAAAGAAAAAAAGGCGCCCGTGCATCCGCCGGGCGCCTTGTCTTTATCGTGGGGGCAGCATTGTCAGCCGGCCTTGCTCGTGCGGAATTCGCGCATCAGGAAATCGGGCACATGATCGCCCATCCCGACGACCATTTCGTCCCGTCCACGGTCCCGGCGGTTGCCGCGGTCGCGGTCGCGCTTGGGCTCGCGGTTGTCGTCACGCCGGGACTCGGGACGCGGTTCGGGCCGTGATTCGGCGCGGGGCTTGGGGGCCTCGACCGGTTCTTGCCGGGGCGCAACCGCGACGGGCGTGGATTCCACCGTGGGTTCCGGCGTCTTGGCGACCTCGGGCTTGGCGGTCTGGTCTTCGGGGCGCTGACGAAGACGCGAGTCGCGCGACTTACGTTCGCCCCGAACGCCACGCTCGGGACGGTCAGTGCGCGCCGGGCGATCCGAGACCTCGTCGATTTCCGGGGTTTCGCCGCGCGGCAGTTCGCGCTTCAGCAGCGACTCGATCGCAGCCAGATACTTGTCATCGGCAGGCGTGGCGATGGTGAACGCCTTGCCCAGACGACCGGCGCGACCGGTGCGCCCGATGCGGTGAACGTAATCCTCGGAATGCGAGGGGACGTCGAAGTTGAACACATGGCTGACCGCCGGGATATCCAGCCCGCGCGCCGCGACGTCTGATGCCACGAGGAAGCGCAGGGATCCGTCGCGGAACCCGTCCAATGTCTTCATGCGCACGGACTGCTCCAGATCGCCATGGATCGCGGCGGCATCGAACCCGTGTTTCTTCAGCGACTTCGCCACCACATCGACATCGATCTTGCGGTTACAGAAGATGATCGCGTTGGTGCAGGCCTCGCCCTCACCCTCGATCAGCTTGCGCAGCACGGCGCGCTTTTCGGCAAAGCTGCGATCCTTGCGGCTGGGTTTCAGCTCGATCAGGGCCTGCGTGATGGTTTCGGCGGTCGTCGCCTGACGCGCCACCTCGACCCGCGCAGGGGACGACAGGAACATGTTGGTGATGCGCTCGATCTCGGGCGCCATCGTGGCCGAGAAGAACAGCGTCTGACGGGTGAACGGCGTCAGTTGGAAGATGCGTTCGATGTCCGGAATGAAGCCCATGTCGAGCATGCGGTCGGCCTCATCGACCACCATCACCTCGACCCCGGTCAGCAGCAGCTTGCCGCGTTCGAAATGGTCCAGCAGGCGGCCCGGGGTGGCGATCAGCACATCGACGCCACGGTCGATCAGCTTGTCCTGTTCGCCGAACGAAACGCCGCCAATCAGCAGCGCCTTGGTCAGTTTGGTATACTTCGCATAAACGTCGAAGTTCTCGGCCACCTGCGCGGCCAGTTCGCGCGTCGGCGCCAGAACAAGGCTGCGCGGCATCCGGGCCCGGGCGCGGCCACGGGCCAGACGGGTAATCAGCGGCAAGGTGAAAGATGCGGTCTTGCCGGTTCCTGTCTGGGCGATCCCCAGAACATCGCGCCCTTCGAGGGCCTCGGGAATGGCAGCGGCCTGGATGGGGGTCGGCGTTTCATAGCCCGCTTCGGCAACGGCTTTGAGAACCTTGGCGTCGAGCTTGAGGTCGGAAAATTTGGTCATGGGCGTCCATATGATGCAGCATCGGGCTGCAAATTCGGTGTGGAGCGCCTCGCTTTGCGCCCCTCGGCAAGCATCCGGCCCCTTGGGACCGATGCGCGCCCCTAGCGCAAAAGAAGGCTCAGGTCAATGCAAGCCCCCTGGGGCGGACGATTCCGGCGCCACGGGCGACGAATTGGGGCGGGAATGTGGCTTATGCGGACAATTCGCCCCAGCTTAAGCCAGAATTAACCTTCATTTCGTCACGCCCCCTCCCCGAACGCGTCTCATTCGCCTTCCACAAAGGCAGCATCCCGGATTGTCTCGAAGGACAAGATCATGAATGCGCGCGTCTCCCTGAACGACTTCCGCTTTGAAGCCAAGAAAGCGGACTCGCAGAACGACACGGCCACGGCGGCAACCCAAGTGGCGCTGCCGTCGCAGGCGCAGTTCGACTCTGTCTGCGAGTTGATCAAGAGCGTGTTCCACGTGCCCGAAGTGTCGGTCGCCTTGCACGGTGCCCCCACCGGATCGGCGGGTGGTTCGTTCAGGTCCTTTCTCGAAATCCCGCTGATCAACGATCACGCCGTGATCGGGTCGCTGCGCATCCTCGATGACAAGGAACGCGACTTCTCGGACCGCGACTGCATGCTGCTGGAAGGCTTTGCGCGTCTGGTCGTCGATCAGGTCGAACTGTGGGGCGAGGCCAGCCGCGACGTGCTGACCGGCGCCATGACCCGCCGCGCTTTCATGGAAGCCCTGCGCAAGACCTTCGCTGCCCGCGCCCGCACCCAAGGCCGCGCGTCGCTGGTGCTGTTCGACCTCGATCACTTCAAACGGATCAACGACACCTTCGGCCATCCTGCCGGCGACGCCGTCCTCAAGGCAGTGTCAAAGACCGTGCTGCGCGAACTGCGTGTTGAAGACAGCTTTGGCCGCATCGGCGGCGAGGAATTCGCCGTGATCGTCGCCAATGCGGGCGTCAGCACCGCGGGCGAGGTTGCCGAACGCCTGCGTCTGGCGATCATGAACACCCCGATCCCCGGACACGACCAGATCAAGGTAACGTCGTCCTTCGGCGTCTCGGTCGCGTCGGACGCGCTGATCAATGCGGAACAGTGGCTCGATATCGCGGACACGCAATTGTATGCGGCCAAATCAAACGGTCGCAATCAGGTCAGCATGGCCGGTCCGATGCAGGGCAACGGCGCCATCTTCAACTGAACCCATCTTCTGTCCCCACCTCATCCCCGCGCCTTTCGAGGCGCGGTTTTTTCTTGCACGCGATTTGAACCGCGCAGGTTCGGCGGCCGACACATGGTTACCCATGTTGAAAGGATCGCCCATGCCACGCCTTGCCCTCGTCATCACGCTGCTTGTCCCCGCCGTGCTGGGCGGATCGATGGCCTCCGCGCGGGTCCATGCGCCAGAAAGCTGCACGACCGGGCCGCAGCAGGTCTGCCGGCTTGACCTGCGCTTGCTCGAGGCGACGCTGGTGCACCCGGTGGCGGAGTTCTTCGACGCCGATCGCGGTGTAGCGCCGCGCGCCAGCCTGCACCCGCGCCCGCGTCCGCCGCTGGGAACCACGCGGTCGGCGGGGAACTGAAGCGATGATCCTGTTCGCCCTCGGGACACCGCCAGACCTTCTTTTTCCCATCCGCTTCGTGGTTCTGGCCTTCTTGCTGGGCGTCATGATCTGAGGCCATGCCTGCCAGTGGACACAGGCGCGGCCTTGAGGTATGCGCGCGGCCATGCTGGACAATCATCCCACCCCCTCGCCCGCCAACGCGCACCCTGAAATCCGCAGGCGCCGGACCTTTGCGATCATCTCGCACCCCGACGCCGGCAAGACCACGTTGACCGAAAAGTTCCTGCTGTTCGGCGGCGCGATCCAGATGGCCGGTCAGGTGCGCGCCAAGGGCGAGGCCCGGCGCACGCGTTCGGACTTCATGCAGATGGAAAAGGACCGGGGCATTTCGGTCTCGGCCTCGGCGATGTCGTTCGACTTCGAAGCCTTCCGTTTCAATCTGGTCGATACGCCCGGCCACAGCGATTTCTCGGAAGATACCTATCGCACGCTGACTGCTGTCGACGCCGCGATCATGGTGATTGACGGGGCTAAGGGTGTCGAAAGCCAGACACAAAAGCTGTTCGAGGTCTGCCGCCTGCGCGACCTGCCGATCCTGACCTTCTGCAACAAGATGGACCGCGAGGCGCGCGACACGTTCGAGATCATCGACGAAATCCAGGAAAACCTTGCCATCGACGTGACGCCCGCCAGCTGGCCGATCGGACAGGGTCGCGACTTTCTGGGCTGCTATGACATCCTGCACGACCGTCTGGAACTGATGGACCGCGCCGACCGCAACAAGGTTGGCGAAAGCGTCAAGATCAACGGCCTGAACGACCCCAAGCTGGCGCAGCACATCCCGCCTGACATGCTGGCGAAACTGCGCGAAGAACTGGAGATGGCGCGGGAATTGCTGCCATCCTTCGATCAGGAGTCGGTTCTGAACGGGTCGATGACGCCGATCTGGTTCGGTTCTGCGATCAACTCGTTTGGGGGGCGCGAACTGATGGCCGGCATGGCCGAATACGGCCCGCCCCCGCAACCGCTGACCACCGACAAGCGCGAGGTCCGCGCCGACGAGGACAAGGTCACGGGCTTTGTCTTCAAAGTGCAAGCCAACATGGACCCCAAGCACCGCGACCGCGTGGCCTTCGTGCGCCTCGCCTCGGGGCATTTCCAGCGCGGCATGAAGCTGCAACACGTGCGGATCGGCAAGCCGATGGCCGTGTCGAACCCGGTCCTGTTTCTGGCCGCCGACCGTGAACTGACCGAAGAAGCATGGGCCGGGGACATCATCGGCATTCCCAACCACGGTCAATTGCGCATCGGCGACACGCTGACCGAAGGCGAATCCATTCGATTTACCGGCATTCCGTCCTTTGCGCCCGAATTGCTGCAAACCGTGCGCGCGGGCGACCCGATGAAGGCCAAGCATCTGGAAAAGGCCCTGATGCAATTCGCCGAAGAGGGCGCAGCGAAGGTGTTCAAACCGGCCATTGGCTCGGGCTTTATCGTCGGCGTCGTGGGCGCCTTGCAGTTCGAGGTTCTCGCCTCGCGGATCGAGCTGGAATACGGGCTTCCGGTGCGGTTCGAGGGATCGCAATTCACCTCGGCCCGCTGGCTGTCAGGCGACAAGGCCGAGGTCGAGAAGGTCGTGAACACCAACAAGCAGCATATCGCCACCGATCACGACGGCGATCTGGTCTATCTGACCCGCCTGCAATGGGACATCGACCGGATCGGCCGCGACCATCCGGGCGTCAAGTTGACCGCGACGAAGGAAATGATGGTCTGAGGGCCATCAGCCGCGCGCGCGGCTGACATGCCACGAGACAGTCATACGGTTGACCTCGGTCCCCTCGCTGTCGCGGACGGTGACCAGCACTGGAAAGGCCACCTTTCCAACCTCGGCCAGTGTCTGGCGCAGCCCAGGTGGATCAGCATCGATCCGGCCTTCGGCGACAAGGTCGCCCTTGGCCAGTTTCAGGAAACCGATCTGCGCCTCGGCCGCGACGGGCCGCAGTTCCAGCAGGATATCGGCGAAAGCCCCGGCCATTGCCGCGCCCGAAACCGTCTCGCCCAAAGTGAACACCGCCCCGGCATGTGGCGTGCCGATGTGGTTCGCCGTCTCGGGCCGATGCAGCAGATGCGCGCGCGCGGTGCCCGGCCCGACCTCGTCGATCACCACGCCGGTATGGCGGGCGAAGGGCACCGTGGCCATCAGATGCGCGCGGATGAAATCATAAGGGTTGGTCATGGCGGGCCTCAGGGTTGGGGCATTACCTTCTCAGGGATAGAAACCGCACCCCGGCCGTGTCAACGCCGCCCCCAAGGCGCTGACGCAAAGTCATGTGCGGGCGGGTGGCTGGCGCCTTGTTCAGGACGTTGCTAGGCTCCGCCAAACCAAAGCCCGAAGGATCGCCATGCCCCATGCCCCGCTTCTGTCTGCCCTGCTGCCCGTCGCCCGCGAGGCAGGGGCGCGCATCATGGACATTCACGCCCGTGGCGTCGCAGCGCGCCTGAAAACCGACGGTTCCCCGGTGACCGAGGCCGACGACGCCGCCGAAGCCGTGATCCTGCCCGCACTGGACCGGCTTGCACCCGGGATCACGGTGATTTCCGAAGAAAACACCGCCAGTCACGCGCTGGCCGCGCCTGAGCGCTTTTTCCTCGTCGATCCGCTGGACGGAACGAAAGAGTTCCTCAAGCCCGACGGCAAGGCCTTCACCGTGAATATCGCGCTGGTCGAAAGGGGCGTTCCGGTGGCGGGGGTCGTCTTTGCGCCGGCGTTGAACCGGATGTTCTGGGGCGCCCTTGGGGAAGGTGCCTGGGGGGACGACGGCGCAGGCGCGCACGCGCTGCGGGTGCGCCCCGTGCCCGAGGGGGGACGGGTGGCCGTGGCCAGCGCATCCCACCGCGACGCCGCCACAGACAACTGGCTGGCCGCGCAGGGGATTACGCGGACGGTCTCGATCGGGTCGTCGCTGAAATTCTGCCTGCTGGCCGCAGCCGAGGCCGATGTCTATCCGCGCTTCGGCCCGACGATGGAATGGGACACCGCCGCCGGGGATGCCATCCTGCGCGCGGCGGGTGGCCGGGTCACCACCCCCGATGGCACGATCTTTGCCTATGGCAAGGACGGCTGGCTGAACGGCGCGTTCGTGGCTTGGGGGGCGTGAAGGGGAAGGCGCCGCCCAGGTTCCGATGCCGGCATGACCATGAGGAGGGGCAGGGAACGGGCAGCATAAGAAGCGCAGGCGATGCATTCATCGCGCACCGCTTGCCCGGCAGGGTCATCGAGAAAGGTGCGCAATGAATGCGCACCCTACAGCTAGCGGCATATCTCGACCAACCCCGACGGCGACCCGGTGCTTTTGACACGGTGGCAATGGGACGTCGGCTGGACCGAGCGGGATTGCGAGGGGGTTAGGCTGAAGGCGACGAGGGAGATGATGGCTTAGGGAAGCTCTTGCGTAGCTTCACCCATGGCCTCTGCTTGTAGGGTATGGTGGAGACCTCGCACCCGCCGGTTGGTTACTTATGAAGTAGCCCGTTTATTGTGTCCCAATCCTCTTGAATCATGAGGTTGACAAGCCGCAATGGTAACTTTGCCCATTCCGCAATCTCTTCTGGGGTTCTCGAACGATCCTTCACAGCTTCTCTCGCAACTTGCAATGCCGCCTTAGGAAAAAGCAACGGCAAGCACATATACACTGCGAGCTTATCCTTTGACGCCATGTAGTCGGCGAGCCCAAAGTCTTCGGTTGTAAGCGGACCCAGAAGTTTATCCATGAATTCAGGAACTTCCGTCCTTGTGTCAGTTCTCTCAAGGTCAGAATCAAATATATGCATCATCTCTTTGCAGCAAACTACTCGTTGTAAATCGAGCGGGTCAGCGCTGTTGTAAGGTATGTGGGTCACCCATACTGGATCGCCGTAAGGCACCGGATGGTACCTAAAGCGAACAAACGCTCCATGTATTGTTGCCGGATCAGCTGCTACCGGAACGAAATGTATTTCATCTGCCACGCCGAGACGGATAATAGCTGCGGCAATATCTTCAACTTCGATGGGTAGTTCTAGGCAATTTTCAAATTGCTGAACTAGTTCTTTCAACATGATCACCGCCCCTACGCAAAAGGCCCGGAAAAACCGGGCCTCTACGCTTATTCACAAAGTGGGTAATAATCAACCCATCAACATTCGCTTCACAGCGTTTGTTCTGGGCGGATTACTAGGGATTCCGTCTTTCCACGCTTCTTTGGCGCTTCTTATCATTTCAGCGCCAGCATCTGCAAGTTTATCCCTAGTAAGATCCCTGCCATTGCCGGGGAAAAACTTGACATTGACAAGCTCCCCTTCCCCATTGAAGAGGAGAGAGTCAAGTTTGTCCATTGCTCTCTCATTCATATCCTTAGCCCTCCTTAGCACTGGGCGCGCGCATGACCTAGTTGATCATGCGTGTCAACTCAATAGACATGCTGTCGCACGGATCACGCTGTCAAACAATGTCTTGACACGAAGAATTGCACTGATTCGCGAACATCGTGTTGCATTGATACAACTACAACATGTTCTCATTATGACCTTTATAGACAGTTAAGCCTCGGACGGGCACTTTCAAGTTCCCCCTCACACCAACCTGCTCACCTCCACCGCCGCCCGCACGAAATCCGCAAACAGCGGATGCGGCGCGAAGGGCTTGGACTTCAGCTCCGGATGGAACTGCACGCCGATGAACCACGGGTGGTCCTTGTGTTCGACGATCTCGGGCAGGCTGCCATCGGGGGACATGCCCGAGAACACCAACCCGCAGCTTTCCAACTGATCCCGATACTTGCCGTCAACCTCGTACCGGTGGCGGTGACGTTCCTCGATCCGGGTGGCGCCATAGACCTGTGACACCAGCGAGCCGCCCGCCAGCGTCGCGTTATAGGCCCCCAGACGCATCGTGCCGCCCTTGTCGTCGCCGACCTTGCGCTGCACCGTGTAGTTGCCCTGCACCCATTCCTTGAGGTGATAGACCACCGGCGTAAAGCGCTTCGCCCCGGCCTCGTGGTCGAATTCCTCGGACCCTGCGTCCTTGATGCCGGCCAGATTGCGCGCCGCCTCGATCACCGCCATCTGCATGCCAAGGCAGATCCCCAGATAGGGGATCTTTTTCTCGCGCGCCCATTGCGCGGCGCGGATCTTGCCCTCGGTCCCGCGTTCGCCGAACCCGCCGGGCACGAGGATGGCGTGGAAGCGTTCAAGCTTGGGTGTCGGGTCTTCGCGTTCGAAGATCTCGGCGTCGATCCATTCGGCGCGCACCTTGACCCGGTTGGCCATGCCGCCATGGGTCAGCGCCTCGGCGATGGATTTATAAGCGTCTTCCAGCTGCGTATATTTGCCGATGACCGCAACCCGCACCTCGCCCTCGGCATTGGTCAGGCGGTCCATGACGTCTTCCCAGCGTGACAGGTTCGGGCGCGGGCGGGCGTGATCCCGAAAGCGTCCAGCACCGCTTGGTCGAGACCCGCCCGATGATAGGCCAATGGGGCTTCGTAAATCGATTTCAGGTCATAGGCCGGGATGACCGAGTCGGTGCGCACGTTGCAGAACAGCGCGATCTTGGCGCGTTCCTTTTCGGGGATGGGGTGTTCGGACCGGCAGACCAGCACATCGGGGGCAAGGCCGATGGATTGCAGTTCCTTGACCGAGTGCTGCGTGGGCTTGGTCTTCAATTCGCCCGAAGCGGCCAGATAGGGCAGCAGCGTCAGGTGCATCAGGATGCATTCGCCGCGCGGACGCTCGTGGATGAACTGGCGGATGGCTTCGAAGAACGGCAGCCCCTCGATGTCGCCCACCGTGCCGCCGATCTCGCACAGCATGAAATCCACCTCGTCCTCGCCGACGCGGAGGAAATCCTTGATCTCGTTGGTGACGTGGGGAATGACCTGAATGGTCTTGCCGAGGTAATCGCCGCGGCGCTCTTTCTCGAGCACGTTGGTATAGATCCGGCCCGAGGAAATCGAATCGGTCTTGCGAGCGGGCACGCCGGTGAAGCGTTCATAGTGGCCGAGGTCGAGGTCGGTTTCCGCCCCGTCATCGGTCACGAAGACCTCGCCATGTTCAAAGGGCGACATCGTGCCGGGGTCAACGTTCAGATAGGGGTCAAGCTTGCGCAGCCGAACCGTAAAACCCCGCGCCTGAAGCAGCGCGCCCAGCGCGGCCGAGGCCAGACCTTTGCCAAGGCTGGACACAACACCACCGGTGATGAAGACATAGCGCGCCATGCAGGAAACCCCCGTGTAAGTCGCAAATTTCGACGGATCACGGGATTCGAGCCATAGCCCAAATTCACGCGTTCCGCAATACGGACGCAACATGATGCGTTGCCGGGGCGTTAACCCCAAAATCTTGAAAGATCAGTTGCCGGACGCAGGCGGCAGCAGCGGGGTGTTCGCCCCGGGCAGTGCCGGCAATTGAAGATCAGGCAGGGCCGGCGTGGTCGTTGCCGGCGCATCGGCAGGCAGCACGACGCGGTCGACGACCGAACTGTCGGCATCGTTGGCGGCACTGATGACCGTCAGCGCGATCGAGGTGCAGATGAAGGCAATCGCCAGGCCCCAGGTCGCCTTGGCAAGGCCCGTCAGCGGCGGACGGCCGGCCTGCGGGCCGAGTGCGGCGCCACCCAGCCCCATCGCGCCATCGCTCGAACGCTGCAAGAGCACGACCGCAATCAGCGACAATGCAAGCACGAGGTGGATGATCAGGACGATATTCTGCATGGGGCGCGGCCTTTTCGACGGTTCGCGACTATCTATGCCCAGTGTCCCGGGGGTGCAAGCCCTTTGGCCGGTCTGTCAGGGTTGCTCGACCAATTCCAGCGGCAAACCGTCCGGATCGGCAAAGAAGGTAAAGCGCGCGGCCGTCAGCGGATCGATGCGGACGGGTTCGACCGCGACGCCCTGTTTTCCCAGATGCCCGATCCATGCATCCAGATCGGTGACTCGCAATGCCAGATGGCGCAATCCTTGTGCCTCGGGGCGCGACGGGCGGGCGGGAGAACCCGGAAAGGTAAACAGTTCGATCTGCGCGCCATCCGGTAACACCAGATCGAGCTTCCAGCTTTGGCGTTCGGCACGCCATGTTTCAGCGAGGATACGACAGCCCAGAACCTGCGTGTAAAAGGCCTTCGACCGCGCATAGTCGCTGGCGATCACGGCGACATGGTGCAGCCCTGCCAACTGAGGGGGCGCACCCAAGGTTTCCGGGATGGGGGTCACGGTGCCTCGCAGACCGCAGACAGCTTGTTGCCATCGGGGTCGCGCAGGTAACAGGCGAAGAAGTTCGGCCCATACGAAGGGCGCGGACCCGGCGCGCCTTCGTCCGAGCCGCCCTGTTCAATCCCGGCCTTGTGGGCGGCGGCGACCGCATCACGCGTGGGGGCCTCGAAGGCGGGCATCGACCCATTGCCCACCGACGCAGGCCGGGTGTCGAAGGGCAGGTTTACCCAAAAACGACAATGCTCCTGCCCGGCGACACCATAACCGATCTCGCGCTCGGATGTTGCCAGTCGCGCATAGCCTAGCGCCCCCAGCACCGCGTCATAAAACGCGCCAGCCCGCGCCAGATCGTTGGTTCCGACGGTGACATAGTTCAGCATCGCTCACTCCTCGTCGACGTCGTCAACATCGGCTTGCCCGCTGATTCGGCGCCGGAAGATCGACCACGACAGCCCGATCCCCAACACAAGCGAGGCCGCCAGAATCGCCAGCCACTGGTTGATGATCGCGTTGCCCGGTTGCAGGACGCCCCAATCGATCAGCACCCAGATCAACGCACCGAACACCGCCATCACCAGTGCCATCCCCAGCGCCCCGATCGACCGCAGGGTCGCGCGCATATAAACGGTATAGACGATCAACAGGATCAACCCCATCAGCACCGTGACCGGCAGTTGGTCCTGCCAGTTGTGGATGCTCCAGTTGATGAAATTGAACTGCGTGGGGTTCCACGTCGCGGCCAGCAGAACAAAGGCAATCGCCCAACGGATCAGGAAAGCCATGTGAAACCCCTTGTGAACCAATACGCCCTTGGTGCCAAACCCGCGCGGCGCTGTCCAGCGGCGTGAAAAACAGCCCCCATGCGGCACTGCGGCAAAATCAGTGGTTTCGCACGGGCGCGCGCAGGGCTATAGAGCGCATGGTTTGACTCCAAGCAAGGACTGGATACATGGCCAACGTGGTTGTCGTGGGCGCCCAATGGGGTGACGAAGGCAAAGGCAAGATCGTCGACTGGCTTTCGGAACGCGCCGACGTGATCGCGCGCTTTCAGGGTGGTCACAACGCGGGCCATACGCTGGTCATTGACGGCAAGGTCTACAAACTGAACGCGCTGCCTTCGGGCGTGGTGCGCGGCGGCAAGCTGAGCGTGATCGGCAACGGCGTGGTGCTGGACCCGTGGCACCTTGTGCAGGAAATCGCCAAGATCCGCGAACAGGGCGTCGAGATCAGCCCCGAAACCCTGATGATCGCCGAGAATACCCCGCTGATCATGCCCTATCACGGTGAACTGGACCGCGCGCGCGAGGCGCAGGCGACCGGTTCCAAGGCCAAGATCGGCACCACCGGCCGCGGCATCGGCCCGGCGTATGAGGACAAAGTTGGCCGCCGTGTGATCCGCGTCGCGGATCTCGCCGATGCGGCAACGCTGGAACTGCGCGTCGACCGCGCGCTGATGCACCACAACCCGCTGCGCGCCGGTCTGGGGCTGGAGCCCATCGACCGCGACGCCATCGTCGCCATGCTGAACGAGATCGCGCCGCAGATCCTGCAATACGCCGCCCCGGTCTGGAAGGTGATGAACGACCTTCGCCGCGCCGGCAAACGTATCCTGTTCGAAGGCGCGCAAGGCTCGCTGCTGGACATCGACTTCGGCACCTATCCCTATGTCACCTCGTCGAACGTGATCGCCGGTCAGGCGGCGACGGGTGTCGGCATGGGTCCGAACGCGATTGATTTCGTGCTGGGCATCGTCAAGGCCTACACCACCCGCGTGGGCGAAGGCCCCTTCCCCACCGAATTGATGGACGACGACGGCGAGCGTCTGGGCACCCGTGGCCACGAATTCGGCACCGTCACCGGACGCAAGCGCCGCTGCGGCTGGTTCGACGCGGCACTGGTGCGCCAGACCTGCGCGATTTCCGGCATCAACGGTATCGCGCTGACCAAGCTGGACGTTCTGGACGGGTTCGACACGCTGAAGATCTGCGTGGGCTATGATCTGGACGGCCAGCGGCTGGATTACCTGCCGACCGCCGCCGACCAGCAGGCGCGCTGCACCCCGATCTATGAAGAGATCGAAGGCTGGTCGGAATCGACCGAGGGCGCGCGGTCATGGGCCGATCTGCCCGGCGCGGCGATCAAGTATGTCCGCCGGATCGAGGAGCTGATCCAGTGCCCCGTGGCGTTGCTCTCGACCTCGCCCGAGCGCGACGACACGATCCTTGTGACCGACCCGTTCGCGGATTGACGGATGGCCCTGTCTTACAAAGCCCGCAAACGTCTGTCGCTGCTGGTCCTGCTGGTCGCCCTGCCCGCTTACATTGTCGTGGCGGTCAGCATCGTGAACCTGCTCGACCGCCCCACTATCCTTGTCGAGCTGGCGATCTATGTCGGTCTGGGCGTTCTTTGGGCGTTGCCGATGAAGCCCCTCTTCAAGGGCATCGGCCAGCCTGACCCGGACGCCGAAAAAGACAACGGCGCCGAGTAAACCCGGCGCCGTCATCAAAGGTATGTCGACCGATCAGCCGTTCGCGAAGCGGCGAGCCTGTTCCGCAAACTCGGAACCCGGCGCCAGCTCGAACTGGCCACGGCGCGACCGCTGCATGGTTCCCTGACGCATCAACGCGCCGAAGGTCCGCAGCACGTTCTCGCGCGAGCGCGTCATCGGCAGGCCCGTGGCAACCACGTGCCGCATCACCTGCGGACGGGTAAATTCCCCGAGCCCTTCGACATGGGTCACATAGGCGGCGGCGGCTTCGGTCAGTTCGGCCAACGTCGTCAGATGCATCGGCCCGACGAAGTCCACGAAGGCCCGTCCACCGGCAGCCGCTGGCGCGGAATCGGCCTCGTCGTAGAATTCTTCCATCGCCAGCGAGCCGGTGTTGATACGGCGCGGCATGACGACCTCGGACTGTTCGGGCCGGTCGACGCGCTGCTCGGACACCAGAACCAGCGGCGGCTGCGAATTGCGCGGACGCTCGCGGCGCGGCGCGCTGGCCAACACCGGACGACGGGGACCGCCATTGGGCGACATCCCGGCCTTTTCCGAACCCGATCCGCGTCCGACCGAATCCTCGAGATCGGCGCGATAGCGCGCGATTTCGCGTTCTTCGCTGGCTTCGTCTTCATGACGCATGCTGTTCGAATGTTCTTCCGCACGGGTGGCGACCACCGCAGCCTTGAGATGCGAGATCGTCGAATGACGACGGCGCGCGCCCTCATCCGAAAGCTGCGAGTCGGCCTGACTGATCAGGCGGTCCACATCCGAATCGGCTTCGCTCATCGACCGGCGGCTGGGTTCCGACGCGGCCGGTTCGGCGATGTCGTCCTCGTCTTCGTCGTCAAAGTCGTCGACATCCATCTCGTCGACGCCTCTGTCGGCAGCGGCGGGGGCCATCGCGGCCTGCGGTTCGTCGTCTTCCTCGTCGGCGAACTCGTCGGTGGACGCACGATGTTGTGCAGCCGGCGAAACAGGCTCGTCGGCCAGTTCGTGCGCGGGTTCGACGACCGGCGCGGCAGCGCCCGGGCGCGCGGTGCGCGACTGGACACGCGGACGCGTCGGAACCAAGGGTTCCCCGTCGTCTTCATCCAGCGTCAGGGGCTGTTCCTCGTAAACCCGTGCAACGGGGCGCGCCGTGCGGCCCGAGGAACGCGGGCGTCCCGGCGCTGCCGAGGCATCAATGTCCGGCATCGGATGGGCATCCGCCGGCTCTTCGTCCTGGAGCGTGGGCGCATCATGGTCGGCTTCTTCGGGCTCTTCGGGCAGATCCTGCGCGGCGACGACGTCCTGTTCGTCATCCTCGTCGGCCCAGTCATCCTCTTCGTCGGCAAATCCGGGATCTTCGGCGACCTCGGCCTGCGCGGGAGTCTGGCTGGCTGGCTCGTCGGTTTCGTCGGACAGATCCTCGTCGTCGCTCGAGAATGCGGCGATGGCAGCACGCAGCGAGTCGGTGCCCGTCTCAACCGGAGCCACCTGCCGCACCGGTGCCTCGGCCACCGGGGCCGGGGGCGCAAGATGCGGGGCACGGGCGGCGATCGCAGCCAGAATGCTGTTGTCGTCTGCGGCAGCCAGAGGGGTTTCGTCGTCTTCGTCGACGGTCACATCGTCCGCATCGTCGAGCGGCTCGTCATCGTCGTATTCGGCAGCGGCAGCTTCGGCCTCAAGACGCGCAGCCTCCTCGGCAGCGGCAGCTTCGGCTTCAAGACGCGCGGCCTCCTCGGCGGCGGCGGCTTCGGCCTCAAGACGCGCGGCCTCCTCGGCGGCGGCGGCTTCGGCCTCAAGGCGCGCGGCCTCCTCGGCGGCAGCAGCTTCGGCCTCAAGACGCGCGGCCTCCTCGGCGGCAGCAGCTTCAGCCTCAAGACGCGCGGCCTCTTCCGCAGCGGCAGCTTCAGCCTCAAGACGCGCGGCCTCCTCGGCGGCAGCAGCTTCAGCCTCAAGACGCGCGGCCTCCTCGGCAGCGGCAGCTTCAGCCTCAAGACGCGCGGCCTCCTCGGCAGCAGCTTCGGCCTCAAGACGCGCGGCCTCTTCGGCGGCGGCAGCCTCGGCCTCAAGACGCGCAGCCTCCTCGGCAGCGGCAGCTTCAGCCTCAAGACGCGCAGCATCGTCAGCCACGTCTTCGTTCATGGCGTCGTCGGCCAGTTGCTCTGGCGCGGCGTCCATCTCCTCGGGCTCGGAATGCTCCATCGCCCGGGCTTGGGCAACGGCGGCCCGGATGCGTTGCAGCTTGGCGGAAATCCCGCTCAGCGATCCGACGTCTTCGTCGTCATAGGGTGCTGCTGCGACGCTTGCCGCCACATTGGCCATCACCGGCGCAACAAAGGCTGCGGGCTCGGGCATGCGCGCCGTGGCGGGCGCCGGAGCCGCCTGCGGCGGTTCTTCGGCCTCGATCTGCGGACGCAGGATCACCCCGTTTTCGTTGATGCGCGCTTCGACCCGGCGCTTGATCTCGCGCTCGGCAATGCGATGCAGCATCTCGGCATCCGGGGTTGGCGGTTCAGCCCCGAAATACCGATCCTCCGCCGCGAGGTCGCGGAAATACTCGGCAATTGCCTTCATCGTGTTGAAGGGCTCGTCGAACCCTTCCAGGGTGCACGAGAAGGTCCCATAGGAGACCGTCAGAATCTTGCTTGGACCGATCATACGCTTTAGTCCTCTTTCACCAATCCGGGACAAGATGCCAAATCGTCAGTGCGTCAGTATGGAACGCGCAAGGTAATTATGCGATTTCAATGTGGCCAAAACTTGTGCCCCCGCGCCCCGTCTGACAAGACAACCACATGTTAAACGCGATTGCATCCCGCTTCGGCATCACATTGATCGGCGCCGCGCCTATCGCACCCGGCGTTCTGTCGCGGGCGCTCGACATCGCGCCCATGCTGGTTGCGGCCGATGGCGGCGCGGACAATGCGTTACGCCACGGGGTCACGCCCGACGCGGTGATCGGTGACTTCGATTCGCTCTCGGACGTCGCACGGGCCACGCTGCCCCCGGATCGCCTGCATCACCTTCCCGGACAGGACGATACCGATTTCGACAAGGTCTTGTCCCTGTGCGATGCGCCGTTCTTCATGGCTGTGGGGTTTACCGGCGCGCGGCTCGATCACACGCTGGCGGGCATGAGCACCCTTGTAAGGCACCCGCACAAGCGCGTCATCCTCGATACCGGCGACGACCTCTGCATGGTGCTTCCGGCGCGTCTCACCCTTGATCTGCCGGCGGGCACGCGCGTGTCCCTCTTTCCGCTCGGGCCGGTGGGTGCCACGTCGCAGGGCCTGACTTGGCCGCTCGACGGGCTGTCCTTCGATCCTTGCGGCCGCATCGGCACCTCGAACCGTGTCGACCAGACACCGGTCATCCTGTCGGCCGAGGGGCCCGCGATGCTGCTGATCCTGCCGCCCGAAGCGCGCGCGGCACTGCTCAGCGCGTTGACTGACGCGCCTGTCTGGCCAGCTGACGCTCGCGGGCGATGACATAAAGCCCCGACAGGGCGATCACGGTGATCCCCGCCCAGGACATCGTGTTGGGCCAGTCGGCAAAGAAGACCCAGCCAAAAAACACCGCCGCCACGATCTCGAGATAGTGCAGCGGCGCCAGCGTCGCCGACGGGGCAAAACGCAGCGCGTAGGTGATCATCAGATGCGACACGGTGGCCGCAACGCCGACACCGACCAGCCAACCCCAGATCGCCGGCTCTGCGGAGCGCAGGCTCAAGGTCTGGATCTCGCCGCCCCAGCCCAGCAGCAGGATCGGCACCATTAAAACGCTTCCGACCCAGGCTGTGTGAAACTGCATGGCTTCGGGCTTGAACTGCCGCGAGATATGCCGCGTGGTCAGCATATAGAGGGCGAAACACAGCGCCGTGCCCAACGGGTATAGCGCCACGACGCCAAACCGCGCGAAATTCGGCTGGATGACCAGCATCGCGCCCCCGAACCCCACCAATGCCGCCGTGATCCGCCGCCAGCCCACCTGATCGCCCAGCAACAGCGAACCCAGAGCAAGGATCACGAACGGCTCGACGAAAGCGATCGCCAGCGCATCGGCAATCGGCATCACCTGCACTGCCCCGACAAAGGCATAGGTCGACCCGATCAGGAACGCCGCCCTGAGCGCCTGCCAACCCAGTTGCCGACCGGTCAGCCTCAGGCTCTGGCGCATGATCAGGACGATCGGCAGCATCAGGGCCGTCTGCACCAACACGCGCAGGACGACGACCTGCGTCACCGTAACCTCCTGCGAGGCGATCTTGGCCGCCACGTCGATCAGCGGCGCGACTGCGCAAAAGCCGATCATCAGGGCGACGCCCGGCAGGACACGGTCGGAATGGGACGGGGATGTGCTCGCGGTCATGCGCTTCTCCTGCCTGTCGGCACCGGTCCTGTCCATCCCGTTTGCGACATCGCGCGCGTGCCTCCGTCTTTGCTCATCAAATATCCTCGGGGGTGAGGCCGCAGGCCGAGGGCAGACAGCCCCTGCGCCGCGGCTCGCGCGGCGCGTGGGTCGCCCAAGGCGCCCGGGCCACAGGCCGGGGCTCCGAGGGCGAAACCGCCCCGTTCATTCTCAGCAGTTGGGCACGTTCACCGCCAGACCGCCCAGCGCGGTCTCCTTGTATTTCTCGCTCATGTCCGCGCCTGTCTGGCGCATCGCCTCGATGCAATTGTCCAGCGGCATGAAATGTTGACCATCGCCGCGCAGCGCCAGCGAGGCGGCGCTGATCGCCTTGATCGCGCCCAACCCGTTGCGCTCGATGCACGGCACCTGCACCAGACCCTTCACCGGGTCACAAGTCATGCCCAGATGATGCTCCAGCGCGATTTCGGCCGCGTTCTCGATCTGCTCGGGCGTGCCGCCCAAGACCGCGCACAGTCCGGCCGCCGCCATCGCCGCGGCGCTGCCGACCTCGGCCTGACAGCCGCATTCCGCGCCCGAAATGCTCGCATTGTGCTTGATCAACCCGCCGATCGCCGAAGCGGTCAGCAGGAATTCCTCGACCTTGTCGGCCCGCGCGCCCGGCACGTGGTCCAGCCAATACCGGATCACCGCCGGCACCACGCCGGCCGCGCCATTGGTCGGTGCGGTCACCACCTGCCCCCCGGCTGCATTCTCTTCGTTCACCGCCATGGCATAGGTCGACATCCAGTCGTTGATCACATGCGGCGCGGTCAGGTTCAGCCCGCGCTCGGCCAGCAAGGACTCGTGGATCGCCTTGGCCCGTCGGCGCACTTTCAAACCGCCGGGCAGGATGCCATCGGTGGTCAGACCGCGCTCGATGCACGCGTTCATCACCGACCATATCCGCTGCACGCCGGCGGAAACCGCGGACGCGTCGCGCACAGCCATCTCGTTCGCGCGCTTCATCTGCGCGATGCTCTTGCCCGACTCGCGCGCCATGACCAGCATCTGCGCCGCGCTCTCGAACGGATAGGGCACCGCCGGACCGGTGATCGCGGCCTTCCCCGCGGCCTGCTCGGCTTCGGTCACGACAAAACCGCCACCGATGGAATAATAGGTCTCTTGCAGGATCACGTCGCCCTGCGCGTCCAGCGCCATCAGGATCATGCCATTCGCATGCCCCGCCAACGCGGGCCCGTAATCGAAAATCAGGTCGGCCTTGGGATCGAACGCCAGCGTCGGCAGGTCGGGCGGCGTGACGGAGCGCGTCCGTGCGATCTCGGCCAGCGCGGCCTCGGCCCGGTCGTGGTCATAGGTGTCGGGCAAGAACCCGGCCAGCCCCAGGATCGTCGCGCGGTCGGTGGCGTGGCCCACGCCGGTGAAGGCCAGCGATCCATGCAACGACGCGCGCAGCCCATGCGCATGGAAGGGCGAGGCCCGCAGCAAGTCGAGGAACCGCCCCGCCGCCACCATCGGCCCCATCGTGTGGGAGGAGGACGGGCCGATCCCCACCTTGAACATGTCGAAGACGGAAAGAAACATGAAAGCTCCGGTCAGATTTTCGCCGACCCTACCGATTGTGTCGGCAAAGGCCAGCCTGTCCCCGACTGCTGGCGCGCCGTTTCAGACATTCACAGTGCGCTGCCCTCGGGCGGCTGGCAGGGTTCGGGCCGGGTGAAGGGATGCGCGCCCAACCCCTCGGCCCCCGCCACCGCCTGAACGGAAGGGCGGTATTCCAGCCGCGCGGCCATCCCCGCCAGCGCCGGATAGTCGGACAAATCGAACCATTCGGTGCCCCCAGCCCCATAAAGGGCCGCCCAGCGCAGCAAGAATGCGACATAGGGCGCAAGGATCGACCCTTCATCCACCCCCGCCCGATCCAGCAGCGTGAAATGCCCGCGCATCCGCGCCGTCACCTCCCGGTGCAGTGCCGCCTGCGCCGTCGGGTCGTCCCCCACATACTGCCCCGGATAGAAAACCATCCGCAAATCGGCATGCGCCGTGTTCGAGGTGAAGAACAGCCATTTCAGGAACGCGCCGCCCTCGGGCAGCATCCGGCCATGCCTCTGCCCCAGCCACAGCAGGATCGCCGCCGTTTCCGACAGCGGCCCCTCGGGCGTTTGCAGCGTCGGGATCACGCCCACGGGGTTCAGCGCCAGATAGGCCGCGCTTTTCTGCGCCCTGACCGACCGATCCACCAGCACCGTGCGATAGGGCAGCCCCATCTCCTCCAGCACCACGCGCACGATGGCCGAGGCGTTGTCAGGCGCGTAGTGCAGCACATAGCTCATTCGTCGTCCTTCCTGATGATGCCGGTGACGGCGGCGGCGGCCAGCGCGGCGACGATCCAGCCCGCGATGCCCAGCAGCCAGCGCCCCCACCACAGGCTTGTGCCCCAAGCCCCGCGCGCGGTCGAGGGGGCCCATGCATCGGTCTGCCCGACAGTGATGATGGGCACGACCGCGTCGAACCCCCATTGCGCGGGGCTGAAGGACTCGTAATCCCGCCCCGCGCCCCGCGACCAGACATGCGCCGCGTCCGCTTGCGCCTCGACGGCGATCCACCCCGGCGAGGTCAGGACCACATCGGAATTGGGCACCATCGAGCCCTCGTCCCATGCGGCGGAGGCCATCAGAGAGGCGATCAGCCACAGGCCCAGCAACCAACCGATGCTGCGGAACGGGGCATAGCCATAACCGACGACGGCGCGGACGATAATGTCGACCCCTGCCCAAAGCCACGAATAGCTGGAAACGACCCAGCGCGGCCAAGGGATATTTAACTCATCACCAACAGGCGGTTGGATTCGCCGCGAAGGAGGAGAAATCAACTTTTCACCGAACTTTTGACGGCTGAATTGATTCAGTCGCTTTCTTTGCTCGATTAGCACCTGTCTTGACTCGCTTTGAAGGCCCATAGTTCGAAGAACCTTCGACAACTGAGAATACGGCTGTGGCTGAAAAGCATTTCCGTAATTTGAACCTGCCTCCAACCATTCCAGACGCTCCGAGATGTCCACGGATAACCCGGTAATCTTGTTGTAGACGAATCCATCCAGCCGCAACTGTCCCGCTTTCTTTGGCCAGCATGCCACCTCATCAACGAGGTCACCAACAGACGCTGAAGCGAGATCCACCTTGCCTAAAACAACAAGAGAGTGGGTGACTCTTGTTTCGTCTTTTGGATCGTAAATATTTCGCCAGAAAAAGCTTTGCCTGACGTGAAGCTTGAATGCAAAAAATGCAGTTCGGTCTGCATTTTTGTTTTCGAATGTACCGCCCGCGCAACTCATCTGCCCAAAGACCTGGGCACCTGCAAAATTTACCTCACCGTAAGCATGAAAACCACGTCGTAAATACACGCCACCTAGTGGCTTTCAATTGTTCTGCAACGATAGCCTCGCCACTTGAGTTTGCAAAGAAGGAGCCCCCATCACAATTCAGGACGCCCCCAATAGTGGCGCCTGAAAGCCTGAGGCTTCCGTGGCATTCAAAGCCATACCGCATCATGGCATGGCCTCTTAAAACCGCACTGTCCGCATCCAAGTGCCCAACGACACTTCCGTCAAGCCGAAGCATTTCAAGCGTTGACTGTTTCGCAATCAGCCCGCCGCTCAGATTGCAGCGCTTGAGAACGATAGGTCCTTGAACTGTCGAAAAAGAAATATCGAGCACCCCCTCGATGAACGCGCCGGACAATCGAACCCCTTGCTTCGGAACTTGACCTTCATTGCAGTATCCCAAGATAAGAAACCGCAGAAACTCGGCACGAATGGCGCAGTCAGGTTCTGCGGCCTCTGGACGTCGCACACTCAGCACACACGGCCGCCCCGCTGCATACGCCTTCTCCAGCTTCTCTTCCGCCTTGGTCAGCCCGCGCGCCTTGAACTCGGCCCATGTCAACTTCATAGCTCCCTCCCGCTTGCAACCGCAGGATGCCCCGTCGCCCCGCGCTCGCCAAGCGCAAAAACCGGGGCTGACCCCCTGTGACCCGGCGCGACAGGTGTTATAACCCCCTCAGTCCCCTCAGGAGCCACGGCCATGCATCTGACCCCCGCCGACCGCGCCAAATACGCCGCCGCCCGCCGCGCCATCGACCTTGTCGAGGACGGCATGAAGGTCGGCCTTGGCACCGGCTCGACCGCCGCATGGATGATCCGCGCGCTGGCCGAACGCGTCCACGAGGAACGCTTGCGCCTGACCTGTGTGCCCACCTCGGCGCGCACGGCGGCGCTGGCGCGCGAGTTGGGGTTGCGGATCGTGCCCTTGGACGAGGCCGGCTGGCTGGACCTGACCATCGACGGCACCGACGAGATTCGACGCGGCCTTGTCGCTGATCAAGGGCGGTGGCGGGGCCCCGCTGATGGAAAAGATCGTCGCCACGGCCAGCGACCGGCTGGTGGTGATCACCGACGCCTCGAAAGAGGTGAAAACGCTGGGGTCCTTCCCCCTGCCGGTCGAGGTGATCCTTCGGATGGCAGGCCAGCCGCCTGCTGATCGAGGAATTGCTGAGCGCGATGGACGTGCTGGGCACGCAGGCGACGATGCGCATGAACGGCGCGAAACCCTTTGTTACGGACGAGGGGAATTACATCCTCGACCTCGCCTTGGGGCGGATCGGCAACCCGCGGCAGTTGTCGCTGGCGTTGAATCAGGTGCCGGGCGTGGTTGAAAACGGGCTTTTCATCGATATCTGCGATGCGATCGTGGTCGGGTATGGCGACGGGATGGTCGAATACCGCGACCTGACCGATGGCACCGTCGAACGCGAGCAGATCACCTTCGAAGAACCCGACAATATTTTCCGCGATGTCTGAGAGCGGACGGCAAGGAGACCCCAGATGAGCGCATTCGACTATGACCTTTTCGTCATCGGTGGCGGCTCGGGCGGGGTGCGGGCAGCCCGGATCGCAGCCAGCGAGCACGGCGCCAAGGTGGCGATGGCCGAAGAATTCCGGATGGGCGGCACCTGCGTGATCCGTGGCTGTGTGCCCAAGAAGCTGATGGTCTTTGCCGCAGGCCACGGTGCCGCGATCGATGACGCTGCCGCCTATGGCTGGCAAGTGGAAAAGGGGCGGTTCGACTGGACGGCCTTTCGCAAGCGGCTGGATGCCGAACTGAACCGGTTGGAGAGCATCTATACCCGCAACGCGGAAACGGCGGGCGTCACGATCCTGCATCAGCGCGCCACCGTTACCGGCTCGCATACAGTGCGGCTGGCCGATGGCCGCGAGATCAGCGCGAAGCATATCTTGATCGCGACGGGTGGAACGCCGTTCGTGCCCGAACCCTATGCGGGTATCGAGGGGGTCATGACGTCGAACGAGGTGTTCCTGATGGACGCCCTGCCCGCTTCGATGCTGGTGCTGGGTGGCGGGTTCATCGCCTGTGAAATGGCCGGCATCATGCAGGGGCTGGGCGTTCAGGTCACGCAGATGTATCGCGGCGAGCAGATCCTGCGCGGCTTTGACAGCGACCTGCAAGAGCATGTCGCGGCAGCGCTGGTGCAGCAGGGCATTGCGCTGGAAACGCATACGGACTTGACCGCGTTGGAGCGCGGCGCCGATGGCGGTTACATGGCAACCGACACGCAGGGCCGCAGGCGCCGCTTCGATGCGGTGCTGTTCGCGACCGGGCGCGTGCCGAACACGCGGGGGTTGGGCCTCGAATCCGCCGGGGTGGCGATGGACAAGGCCGGGGCGGTCACCGTCGACGCCTATTCCCAAACCAACGTGCCGTCGATCTTCGCCGTGGGCGACGTGACAAACCGCATCCAGCTGACCCCGGTCGCGATCCGCGAGGGCCATGCCTTCGCCGACACCGTCTTTGGCGGCACGCCCGTCAGCGTCGATCACAGCGACGTCGCCAGCGCCGTCTTCACCCGCCCCGAGGCCGGAACCGTCGGCCTGACCGAGGCCGAGGCCGCCGCGCGCGGCCCGATCGAGGTTTACATGGCCAGCTTCCGCCCGATGCAAAGCGCCTTCATCGGCGCTGATACCAAGGCCCTGTTCAAGCTGGTGGTCTGCGCCGTGACCCGACGGGTGCTGGGCCTGCATATCGTTGCGCCCGGCGCAGGCGAACTGATCCAGATCGCCGCCGTCGCGGTGAAAATGGGGGCTACCAAGGACGATTTCGACCGCACGGTCGCCGTCCATCCAACCATGAGCGAGGAGCTTGTGCTGCTGCGCAAGCCCACGCGGACAACCTGACGCGGACCTTCCCCGCGAATTGCGCCCGAGCCGGGTTGAATCGCGGAGAAAAACGCCCAAGTCAGGCACAAGAGACACGAGACCGAACCGAGACAAGGAGACCCAATGTCTGGAAACAACGGAGGCCCGTGGGGCGGCGGCGGCGGATCACGCCCGCCCAGCGGCGGTGGCCGTGGCCCTGAACGCCCGCAAAACGACATCGAACAACTGATGAAGAAGGGCCAGGACCAGCTGAAGGTCCTCATGGGTGGCCGAGGGGCCGGCAATGGCGGCGGCACGGGCGGCGGTGGTCGCGGCACGGGCGGACCGGGGTTGACAGGGCGCGGCATCGCGCTGGGTGTCGGCGCGCTCGTCCTGCTGTGGGGTTTCGCCTCGTTTTATTCGGTCCGGCCCGAAGAACGGTCGGTCGAACTGCTGTTCGGGACGGAATATCGCACCGGCAACCCGGGCCTGAACTTCGCCCCGTGGCCCGTGGTCACTGCGGAAATCGTGCAGACAACCACGGAACGCGTGACCGAGGTCGGAACCGGGCGGTCGCAGTTCGACAGCGGCCTGATGCTGACCCGCGACGAGGCCGTGGTGGACATCGAGTTCCAGGTCGTCTGGAACATCAACGATCCCAACAAGTACCTGTTCAACCTTGCCGATCCGACGAACACGGTGCGGGCAGCGGCAGAATCCGCGATGCGCGACATCATCGCGCGTTCGGAACTGTCGCCGATCCTCAACCGCGACCGGGGCACCATTGCGGCCGAACTGCGCCTTGCGGTGCAGGATGTGCTGGATGCCTATGACTCGGGCATCAACGTGATCCGGATCAACTTTGACCGCGCAGACCCGCCGCGCGAAGTGATCGACAGCTTCCGCGAAGTTCAGGCCGCGCGGCAAGAGCGTGACCGCCTCGAACGTCAGGCGGATGCCTATGCCAACCGCGTCCTCGCCGCCGCGCGTGGTGAAGCGGCGCAGATCCGCGAAGAGGCCGAGGCTTACCGCGCCGAGGTGATCAACATCGCCGAAGGTGAAGCCAGCCGTTTCCTTGCCGTTCTTGACGAATACCGCAATGCACCGGCTGTGACGCGCGAACGCATGTACCTCGAAACGCTGGAACGCGTTCTGGGGGGCATGAACCTCACCATCCTCGATGGTGTGCAGGGTGAAAACGGCGGTACGGGCGTCCTGCCCTATCTGCCACTGGAACAGGTTCGATCCGGGGTTCCCGCGGGCGCGCCCAGCGTCGCGCGTTCGACGGCTCAGGGGGGCAACTGATGAAAAAGACCGCTTACATTCTCCCCGTCGCGATCGTTGCCGCGTTCGTCGGCCTGTCGTCGATGTTCATCGTCGACGAGCGCGAAAGCGTTCTGGTGCTGCAATTCGGTCAGGTGAAGCAAGTGCACACCGAACCGGGGCTCTATTTCCGGGTGCCGTTCATTCAGGAAATCGTGCGTTATGACGCGCGCATTCTGGGCCTGCAGTCGCAACCCCTCGAAGTCACGCCCGATGATGATCGTCGTCTGGTCGTCGACGCCTTCGTCCGCTGGCGCATTGCCGATGTGCAGCGGTTCCGTCAGGCTGTCGGTGCGCTGGGTGTGAACGCCGCCCAAGGCCGGATCGAGCAGATCCTGAACGCCAAGATCCGCGAGGTCCTGGGCTCGGTGCCGTCGAACGCCGTGCTTTCGGAAGAACGGACCGGGTTGATGAACCGGATCCGCGATCTCGCCCGGGCCGAGGCGCTGTCTCTGGGTGTCGATGTGATCGACGTGCGCCTGACGCGCACCGACCTGCCCGAGCAGAACCTCGCCGCCACCTATGCGCGGATGCGGGCCGAGCGCGAACGCGAGGCCGCCGACGAGATCGCGCGCGGGAACGAAGCCGCCCAGCGCGTCCGGGCCCAAGCCGACCGTTCGGTGGTTGAACAGGTATCGTCCGCGCGTCGCGACAGCGAAATCGTGCGCGGTGAAGCTGACGCCCAGCGCAACCGTGTGTATGCCGAAGCCTTCGGGCAAGACCCCGATTTCTTTGCCTTCACGCGGTCACTGATCTCGTATGAACGTGCGCTGCGCGGCGACAACACCAGCATGGTGCTCAGCCCGAACAGCGACTTCTTCCGCTACCTGCGCCAGATCGACCCGACTGGCGCCACCAGATGACACCGGCTGACGGCGCCCCCGCGGGGCGCCGTCTCCAATTTCCGGACCCCCACCGATGCAGCACGACGACGAAACCACCATCACGGTTCTTCAGGCCGACCCGGGCAAATACTGGCGCGATTACGGGATCATGGCTTTGGTCGGGATGATCGCGGCCGGGTCTGTCCTGACCCTGATCGACAGCCCGCAACCCGCCATCGGCTCGTTGGGGGCGGTCCTCGCCGTGGCGGTGCGCGCGCTCTACCTGCGCTCGGAAGTCATGGCGATGCGCTGGCGGCTGACGCCGACCCGCGTCGTGCACCCCGATGGCCAGCGCACGATCCCGCTGCGCGATCTTGCCACGGTTCGGACCCTGCTGGGCGATGTCCAGTTGATCACGCGGGCGGGTGACAAGTATCTCCTCAAGCATCTGGCCGACGGGCCGGCGGCCGTGGCGCTGATCCTGCGCACCCGCGACGCAAGCGCATAGTCTGGCCACGCGCCCCAAGGGGCGCTATAAGCCCGCCAGCCCAGAAACGAAGGCGGCGCGCATGACCCTGCATTTCATCAATGCCCGGCTGATCGATCCCGAAACCGGCACAGATTCACCCGGTTCCCTTGCGGTGACGGCGGGCGTCATTGCCGACACACCCGCGCCCGATGCCACGGTCATCGACTGTCGGGGCCGATGCCTTGCTCCGGGGATCGTCGACTGGGGTGTGCAGGTTGGGGAACCCGGCGCGCGCCACAAGGAGAGCTTTCGATCCGCTGGCATGGCCGCCGCGGCGGGCGGGGTGACAACTTTCATCACCCGCCCCGATACGACACCCGCCATCGACACGCCCGAGTCGCTGGATTTCTTGCGCCGCCGCGCCAGTTCCGAAACCGTCGTCAACATCCATCACATGGCGGCATTGACCCGGGGCCGCGAAGGCCGCGAGATGGCCGAGATCGGCTTTCTGATGGATGCGGGCGCCGTTGCCTTTACCGATTGCGATCACGTCGTGACCAACACCCGGTTGCTGGCGCGCTGCCTGACCTATGCCCGGTCGCTGGGCGCGCTGGTTGTCGCGCATCCGCAGGACCCGGGCCTTTCCGCCGGGGCCTCGGCCACCTCGGGGAAATTCGCCAGCCTGCGCGGCCTGTCGGGCGTCTCGCCGATGGCCGAACGCATGGCCTTCGACCGCGACATGGCCTTGGTCGAGATGACCGGAGCGCGCTACCACGCCGACCACGTCACCTGCGCCCGCACATTGCCCGCGCTCGAGCGCGCCAAGTCCAACGGCCTCGACGTGACGGCGGGCGTGTCGATCCATCACCTGACGCTGAACGATTTCGACGTGGGCGATTACCGCAGCTTCTTCAAGCTGACGCCGCCCCTGCGCCCCGAAGACGACCGTTTGGCCATGGTGCAGGCCGTCGCCGAAGGGGTCATCGACGTGATCGGTTCGTGGCACACCCCGCAGGACGAGGAATCGAAGCGCCTTCCCTTCGAAGAAGCCGCGCCCGGCGCGGTGGGGCTGGAGACGCTGCTGCCGGCGGCGATGCGCCTTTATCATGCGGGGCATTTGACCCTGCCACAGCTTTGGCGCGCCTTGTCCCTGAACCCGGCGCGGCGGCTCGGCCTGCCGGGGGGCAGCCTGTCGGTGGGCGCGCCGGCCGATCTGGTGCTGTTCGACCCTGACGCGCCCTTCGTGCTGGATCGCTTCGCGCTGCGCTCGAAGTCCAAGAACACGCCCTTTGACGGCGCGACAATGCAGGGTAAGGTTCTCGCGACCTATGTCGCCGGTTCCCCTGTATTCGAGCGTCCTTCATGAACATCCTTCCCGATCTGACGACCGCGTTCCCCGTGTTGGGGATTGTCGCTCTGGGCGCCTATCTGCTGGGCTCCATCCCCTTTGGGCTGGTCATCACCCGGGCCCTCGGGCTGGGTGATGTGCGCAAGATCGGATCGGGCAACATCGGCGCAACGAACGTTCTGCGCACCGGCAACAAGGGCGCCGCCCTGGCCACGCTGTTGCTCGATGCAGGCAAGGGCGGGATTGCCGTGCTGTTCGCGCGCGCGCTTGCTGGCGAGGATGCGGCCCAGGTCGCGGGCTTTGCCTCTTTCCTCGGGCATCTGTTCCCGGTCTGGCTGGGCTTCAAAGGCGGCAAGGGCGTCGCGACGTTTCTGGGCACGATGCTTGCGCTGGCATGGCCCGTCGGGCTGGCCTGTTGCGCGACATGGCTTGTCGTATTCGGCGTGACACGCATTTCCTCGGCCTCGGCTCTGGCGGCGGCCGCACTGGGCGCGCTCTGGGCTTGGGTTCTGGGGATGCCGTCGCTGGTCGCCCTCGCCCTTGCGCTGGCCGCACTGGTCTGGGTTCGCCATGGCGCGAATATCCGCCGCCTGCTGGCTGGCACCGAACCGCGCGTCGGCAAGAAAAAGGCCTGATACCCGCCCCCTCATCTGTCCGGAAATATCCCGGGGGGTGAATGCCCATCGGGCAGAGGGGGGCAGCGCCCCCCTTACCCGCAGATGCCACGGGGCTCGACACCCGCCCAAGGCAGCCAGATATCCACCTCGGGCAAGGCGCCGGGTTCCATTTCCTGCGCCAGCAGCGCGTGCAGTCGTTGCGTGCGCGCCCCTTCCGGGTCCAGCGCCAGACAGCACACATATTCCTCGACCATGCTGGCCTGTTGCTCGTACCCATAGTCGAGGAACCGCGCATTGGTCTCGGGGTCGAACAGATACGGGTCAGCGCGGCCCCGATGCTCGGCGCCGACGCGCAGCAAGCTGTAGCCCGTGCGCTCGCGGTTTTGCCATTGCCAGACATGCGTCAACTCGTGAACGAGGAACATCGCCGCGCCCAGATGCATCCCGCCGCCGGGACGACGGGCGTAATCCTCGGCATAGATGTCCGAACGGATGTTGACCTGATTGCCCAGCGTCATTCCAGCCGTCCGCCCGGTCAACCAGGGCCCGTCAGGCGGCGGCGAGATCCGCTCGCGGCAGGTCGTCTGCGGTCGGGCCGGGAACCGGTGTTCCTGCAAGCCGATCAGACCGTTGCGCGACAACCGGGCCTGCGTCAGGTCCAGACCGGGGCCGAACATGCGACTGGCAAGGTCGGCCTCGGGGGCCGTCAGCGGGCGTCCGCATCCCGTTACGACAAGGACGCAAAGAATAAGGACAAGGCGTTTCATGCTGCCACCGTGACGGCCTTGGTGCCTGCGGGTCAAGTCCCTTGACGCGCCTGCTGCCACCAAGCCACGAACGCCTCGCGCGAGGAATAGGACGGTACGATCCCAAAGTCGCTCTTCAGGCGGGTGTTATCCAGCACCGGACGGAATTGCAAAAAGCGCACCTGTTCCGGACCATAGCGCGACAGCCCGATCGGGTGCGCAACCGCCAGCGCCGCCCGCAAGAGCCACGCGGGAAGCGCGCGCAGGGGTTTGCCCATGATCACCGCCAGTTCGGCCGGGCTCACCGCGCCGTCGCCCGCAACGTTGAAGATCCCTGCCGGGCCGTCGGTCGCGGCGCGCACCAGCACGCGGGCCAGATCCTGCGTCCAGATGAACACGAACGGGCTGTCATACCCGCGCACCGCCAGCATTGCGCGCTTGTGGAACAGCGCGGTGATCTGGTTTTCGACCCCGGGGCCCAGAACCGTCCCGACGCGCAAGACCACCTGCTCCAGCCCTGGCAGCGCGCTGCGCGCCTCGGCCAGCGCCGCCTCGACCCGGCGCTTGTGGTCGGCATAGGCGAATTCCGCGTTCCCCCGCAAAGGATCGCCCTCGCGCAGCGGGACGGGATTGTCGGCGTGATACCCATAGGCCGCCCCTGACGAGGTGACGACCAGCCGACGCACGCCATGCGCGGCACAGGCCTCGATGACATTCAACGTCCCCTCGACATCGACCTTGAACGCCGTTTCGCGGCTCATGCCCCGGGGCGGTGTCACGATCGACGCAAGATGCACGACCACGTCGGGACGAAACCGCCCGATGACGGTCATCGCGTCGCGTGTCGTCACATCAAGACGCGCGAAGGGTGCGTTTTCTATCGGGCGCAGGTCGGTGGCCAGAATATCGTGACCGTTCAGCCCGCCGATCAGCGCTTGCCCGACGGTTCCGCCCGCCCCCGTGATGAGGATCCGGGTCATGTCACGGGCCTACGTGCCCAGAACCATGCCAGCCCCAGCCCGGCCACGGCGTGCCACAGGCCCCATAGCGCCGCGACGACGGCCATGCCGCCCATGCCACCAAAGAAGCCGAAGATCAGGATCAGCCCAAGGCCCGAATTCTGGATGCCGGTTTCAATGGCGATGGTGCGGCATTCGCGCGGCCTCAGCCGGAACGCCCGCCCCACACCATACCCCAGCAGGAACGCCAGCGCGTTGTGGACGATCACCAGTAAAGGGATCGTCACCGCAAGGTCCCCCAGAAGTCGCCAGTTCCCCGCCAGCGACACCGCGACGAACCCGATGAAGATCGCCATCGCGACGGGCCGCAGCACCCGCCCCCAGCGCATCGCCATTTCCGGGCGCGCATGACGCAGCGACAGGCCCAGCACCAGCGGCAGCACCAGCGCCACGACGATCGTCAGCGCGACATCCGCCGGATCGATTGCCGTTGCCCGCAACAGGTCGCGCGCCGGCGGATAGAACCCGGCCCACAGGGCCAGATTGAACGGCGTCGCGAGGATCCCCAGCACCGTCGCCAGTGCCGTCAGGCTGACCGACAACGCCGTGTTTCCGCCCGCCCTATGCGTCAGGAAGTTCGATATATTGCCCCCCGGGCAGGCCGCCACCAACATCAGGCCCAGCGCCACCGACGGCGGCGGGGCGCTCAGCACGACAAGGCCGAAGGTCACCGCAGGCAAGGCCACGAACTGCGCCAGAACCCCCGCGATCACCGCCCTCGGCATCGCGGCCAGCGCCCTGAACTGACCAATCGTCAGGTCCAGCGCAATCGACAGCATGACCACCGCGAACACGCCGTTCAGCGCCATCAGCGCCGTCGGGCTGAAGTTCACGGCTACGGAATCGATGTCCATCCTCAGCCCCCCAACGCCCGGATCCGCGCCATGACCGCGGCACGATAGGCGGATTTCTCGACATAATACGCCATGCGCGGCAGGTCGACGTAGTCGATCCCGCCCGTCAGCCGCGAAAATCCGACAGACTTCTCGGCCTGAATCGCGCGCGCGGCCGGGGTCCCCCGCGCCAGCCCCGCAATATAGCGCGCAACCAGCTCTGCCTGCTCGTGCCGGCCTTGCCAGCCCAGCCCCGTTGCCTCCAGCATGCCCATCACGAACAGGTCGTCACGTTCCGGATGCATGCAATTGAGGAACAGATGCGGCGCCGCGCCGTGCCAGTTCAGATGTTCTTGCGCGATGAACGGGTAGTGCAGGCGATAGCCCGTCGCGGCGATGACCATGTCATAGGCCTGACGCGTGCCATCGACAAAAACCACCTCGTCCCCGTCGAACCGCGCGATATCGGGGCGCACGACGATATCGCCGTGGCCCGCGTGATGGACGACCAGCGAATTCACGACCGGGTGGCTCTCGTACAGCCGGTGATCGGGCGCCGGAAATCCGACGCGCTGCGCGTCGCCCACGAACCAGCGCAGGATCGTCCCATCGATCCGGCGCTTGATCGCCATGGGCAGCCGCAGTGCCCCGCCAACGGTATCCGCCGGGCGGCCGAACAGATATTTCGGCACGAAATGATACCCGCGGCGCAGCGACAGGTCGGTCGACACCGCGTGATAGGCCCCATCCACGGCGATGTCGCAGCCCGAATTGCCGCCGCCAATCACCAGCACCCTCTTGCCCTGCATCTGTGTGGGCTCGCGGTAGGCAGACGAATGGATCAACTCGCCCGCGAAATGGCCCTCGAACCGCGGCATGTTGGGTTCGCTCAGGGTGCCATTGGCGATCAGAACGCCCTCGAACACCCCTTCATGGGTCTCATCGCCCTCGCGCCAGCGCAGGCGCCATCCCCGGTCCAGCGGCAGAAGCTCTGTCACCTCGACCCGGAACCGGAAATGCCGACGCAAATCGAACCGTGTCGCAAAGTCGCGCAGATACTGCGCGACGCGGCGATGCGACGGGTAATCGGGCGTGTCGGGCGTCATCGGGAAATCGGTGAACTCGGTCTTCGTCTTCGACGAGATCAGATGCGCCGTCTCGTACATCGTCGACCGGGGGCCGGAGATGTCCCACAGCCCGCCGACATCGCGATGCAACTCGAACCCCTGAAACGCGATCCCCTGCTCTTGCAGGGTCTTCGCGCAGGCCAGTCCCATCGGCCCCGCGCCAATCAACGCCCAGACCATACGCGCGCCTTTCTTTGCTCGAAAAATATCCCGGGGGAGCGCGGCACGCGCGGGGGCAGAGCCCCCCGAAGAATGATCGGGGCGACAGCCCCGGCGCGCCTTGGGGGCTCGATGCCCCCGAGGCGCGCACCCCGCGCATCGTGCCGCACGTTCACAGCCGCCCCCCGTCCATCAGGCGTTCCAGAAACTGGCGCGTCCGGGGATGCTCTGGCGCGCGGAACAATTGCTCGGGCGGCGCCACCTCGGCGATATGCCCGCCATCCAGAAAACACACCCGGTCTGCCAGATCGCGGGCAAAGCCCATTTCATGGGTGACGATGACCATCGTCATGCCACGCGCCTTCAACTCGCGGATCACGCGCATGACCTCTCCCACCAGTTCCGGATCCAGCGCGGCCGTCACCTCGTCCAGCAACAAGACATCGGGCCGGGCAACCATGGCGCGGGCGATTGCCACGCGCTGCTGCTGACCGCCGGACAGTTGTTCGGGATAGGCCCGCGCAAAATCATCCATGCCGAACAGGGCCAGCGCCTCGTGGCCCCGGGCCTCGGCCTCCTCGCGCGGGACCCGATGGACCTTGCGCAGCGCCAGCGTGACATTGCCCAGCACGGTCAGATGCGGAAACAGGTTATAGGCCTGAAAAACGATCCCCACACGGCGATGCAACCCCGTCTTGCCAAACGACGGGTCATCGATCGCCACACCGTCCAGCCGGATGGTTCCGTAATCGGGTTCCGCCAGCCGGTTGATCATGCGCAGCAGGGTCGACTTTCCGCTGCCCGATGCGCCGACAAGGCACAAAACCTCGTGCCGCGCGACATCCAGATCAACCCGGTCCAGAACCAGACGTTCGCCGAAATACTTGGTCAGGCCGCGAATCTCGATCATGGGTTACTCGGACAATTGAAGTCGCCGCGCACGGTCGCGCTGGGTCACCCAATCGGCCAGACGGGCGACCGGGATCGTCGCCAGCAGGAACAGGCCCGCCGCGACCACGAGGGACGAATAGTTGAACGTGTTCGCCGTATAGATCTGCGCCTCGCGCACCGCGTCGCGCACACCGATCACGGACAGAAGTGCCACGTCCTTTTGCAACGCGACGATGATGTTCATCAGCGACGGAAGGACATTGCGCAGCGCTTGCGGCAGGATCGCATGGATCATGATTTGCGCCTGAGACAGGCCCAGCGCGCGACCGGCGGCGCGCTGCCCCTCGTGCACGGCATCGATGCCGGAACGATAGATCTCGCAGACATAGGCCGAATAGCACAACACCATCGCCACGCCGCCCCAGAACAGGCCCGAGTTGGGCAGGCCGGGCAGGCGCAGCGCGGGGATGCCGAACCCGAACAGGATCACCAGCAGCAACGCCGGCAGTCCTCGGAAAATGTCGATATACAGGACGACCATCAACCGGAACGGCGCAAACCAAGGCCCCCTGAGCGATCGGACCACCGCCAGCACCAGCGCCCAGACCCCGATGCAGGCCATGGCGATCAGCCAGACCTGAATGTTGGTCATGAACCCGCGCAACACCCGTGGCGCAGCGGCGATCATGTGATCGAGGTTGAAGAACTGCGCCTGTATCCGCGGCCAGTTCTCGTTGGAAAGAACCAGCACCACCAGCAGACCGAACACGACCGCGATGCTGCCCGCGCTGATCGCGCCGGGCACGGCCGCCGCACGCCAGTCAAACCCCCGCCGCCGGGGCGGCGGAGGGGGCGTCTGCGGACGCGTGGGGATCATTCGCTGATGACGGGCAGGTTCGGATCGGCGACAAGCCAGGTGTTCACGAGTTCCTGCACCGTGCCGCGCGCGATGACGCGGGTCAGTGCTGCGTCCACCCACGGGATCAACGGATTGCCGTGTTCGAACAGCAGGCCGTGCCCTTCGTCATGGGCATCCGGCGGCAGGATCGCGACGATCGATGCCTCAGGGATTTGCACGGCGGTGGCAAACAGTGCAGTCGGAACTGCGGCCACGGTTGCATCGATCTGCCCGGCCTGCATGGCCTGGAAAACGCCGATCTGGTCGTCATAGACCGCGACATCCGTCACCCCGACGACATTCTCGAGATACGCCATATCGGTCGTGCCGATCGCCGCGCCCCAGCGCGCGCCGCGCAAGTCGGCGAAGCTGGTCGCCCCTTCCACCGGCGAACCCGGCAGCGCGATGACCGCCTTGTCTGACTGGTAATAGACCTGACTGAAGCCGACCACCTCGGCCCGTGCTGGTGTCACCGAGATCTGCTGGATCGCAAAGTCAAAGGGCTTGTCGCCCGGGGCAATCGTCTGTTCAAAGGTCAGACGCACCCATTGCACCTGCTCGCGCGAAAAGCCCATTTCGGCGGCCAGCGCATACACCAGCGCATTCTCGAACCCCTCGCCGCTTTCGGGCGAATCGTTCATCATCCATGGCGGATACACCGGATCGCCCGTTCCGACCGTCAGCATGCCCGGCTGGACCAGCCGCGGATCGTCGACCGAGCCGGTCTCTTGCGCGCCCGCCAAGCCTGCGCCGAACATCAACGAGACCGCCGCCCCTAGGGCCAGCGATCGCAGCATGTGAATGGAAAACATGTCTTACCCCCTGTTTTCTGGCCGCCCCTTCAACGGGGACTTGACCAACAGGTTGAATTTCGCGCCTCAAAGGCCGGAAGACAAGGATTTTCGCGGTGCGTGATCGCGGCAGACGGTGGATGCGCGCTTATTCGGCAGCCGTCTCGATCGGGTCGACGCCGCAGAACATGTCATACATCAACCCGATGGTCCGCGCCGCGCGGGGGTCGCCCAGCGAATAATAGATCGCCTTCCCCTCGCGGCGGCAGGAAACCAGCCCTTCAAGGCGCAGCCGCGCAAGCTGCTGGCTGACGGCGGCCTGACGCGAGCCCAGAAGTTGCTCAAGCTCGGTCACCGATTTCTCGCCCGAGGACAGGTAGCAAAGGATCAGCAAGCGCCCTTCGTGGGCGATGGCTTTCAGGAAGCTGGCAGCCGCCTGTGCCTGAACGACCATTTCGTCCAGCGAACGGGCTGTGCAGTCCCCTTTGAGGGCTTCGGCGCCGAGGGTTTCGTCGGCTTTGGGCAATGCGGCGGGATTGACCATGACGGCCCTCCAAGTCAGCTGCTCAGGAATTCATGGCCTTGAATGTAATGCGTCACCCGCGACGCGGCAAGGGGCCATGAAAAAAGGGCGCGCAAGTGATGCGCGCCCCGATGATTTTTCAGGCAAATCGACGATCAGTTGTCTTCGTCGTCGCCAGCAGCGCCACCGATATCGTCGAACAGTTCGGCGATCTCGAACTCGGCCGCGGCCTCGGCCTCGGCGGCCAGTTCCTGGATCGACTTGCCCGACGCTTGCAGTTCGGCTTCTTCGACCGAACGGGCAACGTTGACGGTGATCGACGCGGTCACTTCGGCGTGCAGGACGACCGAAACGCCGTGCATCCCCAGCGTCTTGATCGGGGCGTTCAGGACAACCTGACGGCGGTCGATCGAGAAGCCGTCGGCAGTCGCGGTTTCGGCGATGTCACGCGGGGTGACCGAGCCATACAGCGCGCCAGCGTCCGATGCCGAACGGATGATGATGTAGCTGGTGCCATTCAGACGCTCGGCCAGGGCCTGTGCTTCTTGCTTGGTTTCCAGGTTGCGTGCTTCCAACTGGGCCTTTTGGGCTTCGAAGGCTTTGATGTTGCCATCGGTGGCGCGCAGCGCCTTGCCCTGCGGCAGCAGGAAGTTGCGGGCAAAACCGTCGCGAACTTTCACGACATCGCCCATCTGGCCCAGTTTGGCCACGCGTTCGAGCAAAATCACTTGCATGACACGGTCCTCACTTCACGGCATAGGGCAGCAGGGCGAGGAAGCGGGCGCGCTTGATGGCCTTGGCCAGTTCACGCTGCTTCTTCGCCGAGACGGCGGTAATGCGGGCGGGGACGATCTTGCCGCGTTCCGAGATGTAACGCTGCAGCAGACGAACGTCCTTGTAATCGATCGCAGGCGAGTTCTCACCCGAGAACGGGCAGACTTTGCGACGACGGAAAAACGGTTTGGTAGCCATGGTTATGCTCTCCTCAGATCAACGACGGGGACGGTCGCCGCGGTCGCCACGATCGGGGCGGTCGCCACGCTCGGGACGGTCGCCACGGTCACCACGCTCGCCGCGCTCGTCGCGCTTCTGCATCTGCACCGAGGGGCCGTCCTCGTGTGCTTCGACCTTGATCGACAGCACGCGCATGACGTCGTCGTGCAGGCGCGCCAGGCGTTCCATTTCCATAACGGCGGCCGACGGGGTGTCGGTGCGCAGATACAGATAATGACCCTTGCGGTTCTTGTTGATCTTGTAGGCCATGGTCTTGACACCCCAGTATTCGGTGCCGACGACCTTGCCGCCATTGTCGGTGATAACAGCCGAGAAGTGCTCGATCAGCCCTTCGGCTTGCGCGTTGGACAAATCCTGACGCGCGATCATGACATGCTCGTACAGAGGCATGTGTGCTCCATTTTTTTCGTGGCGCATTTCACAAGGCGGGCGATACGCCCCGCTGCGCCCGCCCACGAGAGACTGCGCCGGATTCGTGGGATGCAGCGGGATGGGGCCTTATATCCGGAATCCCCACCGGCGCAAGCGCAATCGGGCGCGACCATTGCGTCACGCAGGCACCCGGTTTATGCCAATCTCAAACGGAGAAGGAGTCCCCATGACGCGCGCATTCGTATTCCCCGGCCAGGGCGCCCAGACCATCGGCATGGGCAAGGACCTGGCCGAGACCTATCCCGCCGCCCGCGCGGTGTTCGACGAGGTGGACGACGCCTTGGGTGAAAAGCTGTCGGCGTTGATCTGGGAAGGCGACATCGCCGAGCTGACGCTGACCGCGAATGCTCAGCCTGCGCTGATGGCCACCTCGCTGGCGGCGCTGCGCGCCCTCGAGGCCGAGGGATTCGGCATCGGCGATGCGGCCTTTGTTGCCGGTCACAGCCTTGGCGAATACTCCGCGCTGGCGGCCGCCGGGGCCATCAGCATTGCCGACACCGCGCGCCTGCTGCGCACACGCGGTCAGGCGATGCAATCCGCGGTTCCGGTGGGCGTGGGGGCCATGGCGGCGCTGCTGGGCCTCGATTTCGCCGGCGCGACCGAGGTCGCCGCCGAAGCGGCCCAAGGCGAGATCTGCCAAGCCGCGAATGACAATGATCCCGCGCAGGTCGTGGTCTCGGGGCACAAGGGTGCCGTCGAGCGCGCCGTGGAACTGGCCAAGACCAAGGGCGCCAAACGCGCCGTGATGCTGCCGGTCTCGGCCCCTTTCCACTGTGCGCTGATGCAACCCGCTGCCGATGCCATGGCCCAGGCGCTGGCCAGTGTCACCATTCACGCCCCCGCCGTGCCGGTTGTCGCCAATGTCCGCGCCGAGGCGGTCAGCGACCCAGAGGTGATCCGCGCCTTGCTGGTGCAGCAGGTCACCGGATCGGTCCGGTGGCGCGAATCGGTGGAATGGATGGTCGGGAACGGCGTCACCGAATTTTGGGAAATCGGCGCCGGCAAGGCACTTTCGGGAATGATCAAACGCATCAGCCGCGACAGCGCGCAGCGCGCCGTTGGAACGCCGGCCGACATCGCGGCGATCAAGGGCTGAAGGCCGATCCTCTGCCGGCCCCCGCGCTGCGACCAAGCGGCGCGGGCACGGGCGGAATGGTTCGCTTGTAAACAAAACCTCTTCCCATTCGCGAACGCCCGCGTTACGCCATCGGCATGACAACCGATATCCTCGCCGCGCGTCGGCGCGAAAGACGCAACGTGGCCGTGCTGGTCGCTGCTCAGGCTTTCCTGGGCTCGCAGATGCCGCTGATCTTTACCACTGCCGGCCTTGCCGGGCAGACCCTTGCCCCCAATCCGTGCTGGGCCACCATGCCCATCTCGATGGCGGTTCTTGGATCGATGCTGGCGGCGACGCCAATGTCGAACCTGATGCAACGCAAGGGGCGGCGCTATGGTTTCACTGTGGGCAGCATCGCGGCCATGTTCGGCGCGATGATCTGCGCGCTGGGGCTGCGCTATGGATCGTTCACGTTGTTCCTCGTGGGAACGCTATTGGTCGGCGTCTATATGTCCGCGCAGGGCTTCTACAGATTCGCCGCGACCGACACTGCTTCGGACGAATTCAAACCCAAGGCGATCAGCTATGTGATGGCGGGGGGCCTGCTGTCGGCCCTGATGGGTCCGCAGTTGGTGAAAGTCACTGCCGATGCGATGGTCGTGCCCTTCCTTGGCACCTATGTCGCGGTCGTGGTCATCAACCTTGTGGGCATGTGGCTTTTCGCGCTGCTGGACCTTCCGGCACCCAAGGCCCAGGCCCACGGTGCCGCGATCGAAGGCCGCAGCCGGGGCGAGATGCTGCGCGAGCCGATGATCGTCGTGGCGATCATCTGCGCGACGGTTTCCTATGCGCTGATGAACCTCGTGATGACCTCGACGCCGCTGGCTGTCGTGGGATGCGGGTTCGAAACCGGGGATGCCGCCGACATCGTTTCCGCCCATGTAATCGCGATGTATGCGCCGTCTTTCATCACGGGTCACCTTATCGCACGATTCGGGGTTGAAAAGATCATCGGCACCGGTCTCGTGATTCTGGCCGGGGCGGGTGCCGTGGCGCTGACGGGCGTGGAGCTTGAGCAGTTCTTCATCGCCCTGATCCTGCTGGGAATCGGCTGGAACTTCGGCTTCATCGGCGGCACGACCATGCTGGCCCGTTCACACAGCCCGGCCGAACGGGGACGAATCCAGGGCATCAACGATGCAATCGTGTTCGGCGGCGTGACCGTCGCGTCGCTGAGCTCGGGCACGCTGTTGAATTGTTCGGGGTCCGATATCGAAACCGGCTGGCAACTGGTCAACCTGTCGATGATTCCGTTCCTCGTTCTGGCCGGTGGCGCGCTGATCTGGCTGTCGATGCGCCCCCGCGCTGCCTGAAACTGCCCCGCCGGGGCGCGACCTGCCCGGTTCCCGGGCAGTGAAAGAAGCCCCGGAAGCCTTTGGTAAATGGGCATGGATTTCCTGTTGACGCCCGGTTTTTTTCTGCCTAGCGTCGCGATCAATAAGTCGGCCAGTCCGACAGGGAGAAAAAAGACGAAAAGGGTCCAGCTTGCGGGCCCTTTTCGCTTTTTGGGGAAGTGGCTTCCAAATCAGGCACGGCGCGGCATTTCCCCGCCGACCGCGTGATGCCCCATCGACATACCCGCTGACTTGGCTTGCGATCCGTGATAGGCCAGCCTCAATCTGTCTGAAGGAGATTTCATCCATGGCTTTCCATCCCCGTGCGATTCCGGCCGCGATCCTGGCGCTGATGGCGCTGGCAGGGTCGGCGACGGCACAGGAAACCCCGGCGCTGCCCGAACCGTTCGAGGCCGCTGTGCACAACGACTGGTCGATCATGTGCGAGCGCACCGATACGGTCGAAGCCACGAATTGTGAAATGTATCAGTTGCTGCGCGACGCCAGCGGATCGCCCATCGCGGAAATCAGCGTGGTCGCCCTGCCCTTCGGGGCCGAATTCGCAGCCGGGGCGACGATCACGACCCCGCTGGAAACCTTCCTGCCGACCGGCATGGGCTGGCACATCGGCAGCGCCGAAGACATGCGCGTCGAGCCGTTTCGCGTCTGCACGGTGGTTGGCTGCATCGTCCGCATGGGGCTGAACGTCGAAGACATCGATGCGATGAAGGCTGGTGCGCAGGCGACGATCACCATTGCCCCGTTCGTCCAGATCGAACAGCCGATCGAGATTGCCGTGTCCCTGTCCGGGTTCACCGCGGCCTATGACGACTTGCAGACGCGTTTGTCCGAAGAAGTCGCGGCGCAGCGCTCGCAGGGCAACTAAGCCCCGGCTCTTGCACCCTATCAAGCAAGACGCCGCCCTTTTGGGCGGCGTTTCTCATTCGCGGCGCAGCGCCTTTTGCAACTCGGCCAGTTGGGCCATCATCCGGGGCAAGCGGCGCGTGGCCTTGTAGATTTCGACATGCTGGTCCATCCGCACGGCAGGCGAGCCCATCAGCACCCGTCCCGCTGGCGCGTTCGAGGTGATCAGCGTCCCGGCCCCGGCGACCACGTCGTCGCCAACGAAGATATTGTCGACGACACCGGCCTGCCCGCCCAATACGACCCGGTTGCCGATGCGGGTCGAACCGGCAATGCCGACCTGCCCACACAGCAGGCAATCCTCGCCGACGATGACGTTGTGGCCCACCTGCACGAGGTTGTCGATCTTGGTGCCCCGGCCGATCTGCGTGTCGCGGATGGTGCCGCGGTCGATGGTCGTGTTCGCGCCGATCTCGACATCGTCGCCGATCCGCACCCCCCCGAGGGAATGGATACGCTGCCACGATTGTTGTGCCGTCTCGCCCGGTTGGCCCAGCGTGGCCCGCGCCTCTTCCACGCGTGAGCGTTCCTCGGTCACAAAGGAAAACCCGTCACCACCGATCACCGCGCCGGGTTGCGCGATGAACCCGTGGCCGATGCTGATCCGCGCGCCGATCCGCACCCCGGCGAGGATCAGCGCGTTGTCGCCGATCACGGTCTCGCGGCCAATGCTGACATGTTCGGCGATGCGGGCCCCCGCGCCGATTACCACGCCCGCACCGATCACGGCCAACGGGCCGATACTGGCACCGTCGCCGATAACAGCGCTGGCATCGATGACAGCCGACGGATGAATCCCCGGCGCGATTCCCGGACCGGGGTCGAAGGCGCGGGTCAGGCCGGCCATCGCCAGACGGGGGCGGGTGACAAAGATCGCCGCTTCCAGACCATAGGACCGCCAGTCGGCCCCTTCCCACAGGATCGCCGCACGCGCCCTGCCCTGAGCGAGCCCCTCAGCGTAGCGCGGTGCCATTGCGAGGGCGATCTGGTCGGCGGTCGCCGTAGCGGGTTCGCTGCTGCCAGACACGGCTATGCTGGCGTCGCCTTCCAGACGAGCGCCCAGAGATTCGGCGATGTCGGCGATGGTGATGCGGGTCACGGCGGGCCTCCGGGCGGATGTTCCCGCCCGGTGTAGCCTGCTCAGGCGCCCACTTCCACCCCGGCGCGCACCAACGCGTCATAGAGACGCTCGTCCCGGCCATAGACGTCGTTGCGATAGTTCATCGTGCCATCCACCGAGGTGAAGGCCGTGCGATAAACCAGATGCACCGGGATCGGCGTTTCGAGGTTCACATGGGTCTCGCGCCCCGAACGCTGGATGCGGTGATAGAAATCGACCGGATCGGCCTCTTGCGGGCGCAGCAGTTCATAGGCGAATTCGCGCGGATCCTGCAGACGGATGCATCCGTGCGAATAGGCGCGAACATCACGGCCGAACAGCGACCGCGAGGGCGTGTCATGCAGATAGATCGCATGCGCATTGGGGAACATGAACTTCACTTCGCCGAGCGGATTGCCCGGCCCCGGGGGCTGGCGCAGTTCGAAGGGCAGGCTGGTCGGGGAATAGGCCCCAATATCGACCGCTTCGCGCGGAACGACATTGCCGCGGGAATCGATCAGTTGCAGGTGCCCTGCACCGCCCGACGACAGCGCACCCCACATCTCGGCCACGATGGAGCGCGGCAGCGTCCAGTCGGGGTTGATTTCGAGATGGTCCATGATGTCCGAGAATTCGGGCGTCTGCGTGTTGCGGGCGCCGACGACCGACCGGGTTTCAAAGGTCACACGGTCAAAATCGACGATGCGCGCGGTGAAATCCACAAGATTGACCCAGACATGGCGATCACCGCGCGGGATGTTCAGCCAACGCTCGCGCTCCATGGCGACAACGATCGACCGCAGGCGCGCTTCGGGCGAGACATTCATGGCCTCGATCGTCGCGGAACCGGCGATTCCGTCAGCCTCGATCCCGTGAGCGATCTGGAACCGTTGAACGGCGGCCTGCATCACCCCGTCATAGCTGGCCGAGGGGACGCGTGGCATGAAGCCCATCGCGATCAGACGGTTACGAAGCTGGATCACGGCTTCGCCCCGATCACCCGGCCGCAGGGCGCCCGATTGCACGCGGGGCCCCCAGCCACCAGCGGCAATCTGCTGTTCGATCACGCTTTTCGCGCGATAGAGGCGCGCATATTCCGGTGCCCGGGGCGCGAGATTTCGAATGAAGCTGACCGGTTCGGCGGCGGCGAAATCGCGCATCAGCACCGCGGGATCAGGACGCGGCAAGTCACGCACGATATCGGCGATCACTGTTGCCGGCTCCAAGACGCCGCTGTGGACATCACGGGCGTATTGCAGGAACGTCAGCGAGGCGCGCGCTTCCACAAGGCCGCGGTCGCGCTCGGTCTCGACGGCGGCGAAGGCTTCGAGCAGGCCCGCCAGATCATAGCGTGCCGCGGGCAAGCCATGTTCGGTCGCACGGCTGAGGGCGGAAACCAGCGCGGTCCGGCGTGCGCGATCCTCGGCACCTGTCCAAAGCGGCGCATATCCCGTCTCGCGATAGAAAGCCGACAGGGCGCGGTTCTCGGCGACACCTTCGGCGAGGGCTTGCCGGAACGCCGGAAACTGCTGTGCCACGGCCGGAACCGGTGCGAACACCATGCCCACCGCGGGCAGACCAAGGGCAAACCCAAAGGACACGGCCGCAAGCGCGGAGCGTATCTGCGAGCGATCTCGGCGTCTGGTCGTCATCGGGTCCTCCGTCGGGCATACGCAAAAAACGGTGCGGGTCACGCCCCCGTCACCGTATCGTGAAACATAGTGCCCACATCGCAGATATCGTGGCGATTCACAATTCCGCGAAAGGCCCACAAGAGATACCCGATCGCGGCGCGGCGATTCGGGGAACTTTGCGGCCATTATTCACCCTTGACGTGCATTCATCTGCAGCACTCCCCCCAAAGTCGGGCCAATCGACCGCAAGATCACCTCGAAGGTGGTTAAATTTGTTGGAGAATTTGCGCTTTAGGGTTTCGTCAGCAAGTTCCCGCCTATTTTGCCCATGGCGGCCAAAGCGCGGCGAAGAAAAGGTTGGGCACGTGAAAATCCTGTGGCATAGAAGCATCAGAGAGAAAAAGACTTCGCCTTTCGATCTTGTCGGCCCCCGGGCTGACGCCGCTCAGGGAAGACGCGGCCGGGTTGAAAAGGCGGTAATTGCCAAAAGGCGCCCGAAACAGGGTCAGGACTGGGACAGGAACGAACATGACGATTTCGGACAAGGGCCTCCGCCGGTCGCTCCTTGGTGTGTTTGCCGCAACGGCTGTCGTTGCAGCGCCCTCGATGTCGAATGCCTTCTCGCTGTTGCGCGGTGCCGGGGATATCCGCCGCCTGCGTCTTTACTCGGGTCGCACGGGTGAGCATCTCGATGCGATCTACTGGATTGAAGGGGAATACATCCCCGAGGTCCTCGACGAAGTGAACCACTTCTTCCGTGACTGGCGCAATGACTCGGTGCACCGCATCGACACCCGGACGCTGGATATCATGGCCGCCGCGCACAACCTGTTGGTTGCCGACGAACCCTACATGCTGCTGTCCGGCTATCGCTCGCCGGAAACCAACGCGATGCTGCGTCGTCAGTCGCGCGGTGTTGCCCGCAACTCGCGCCACATGGTCGGTCAGGCCGCCGACCTGCGCCTGCGCACCCGCACGGTCGGGCAGGTCTCGCGCGCGGCGATGGCCTGCAATGCCGGTGGCGTCAGTCGTTATTCGCGCTCGAACTTCACGCATGTGGATTGCGGCCGGTCCGCGCGGAAGCCGCCCTGGGCACCCCACGAAACTGCCCCAAAGGGCGCCTGATGCAAACCCCGACGCGCCGCGCCGGGTTTTTTCTTGCCCGCCCTTTACCGCGGCAGGGCTTGCACCCTATCTAGGGTCATCACGCAAGGGAAAGACAACGATGAATCTGGATTCGGGCTTCTGGCTGGTGTCGGCGGCGATTTTGGCGCTGCTGGTCCTGTCGGCCTTCTTTCGGGCAGCGAGACCGCTCTGACGGCCTCGTCCCGCGCCAAGTTGCGCGCGCTGGCCGACAAGGGGTCGCGTGGCGCCCACACCGCGCTGCAGATCACCGAAGACAGCGAAAGGCTGATCGGGTCGGTCCTGCTGGGCAATAACGTGGTCAACATCCTGTCGGCATCGCTGGCGACCGCGCTGTTCACGCGGTTGTTCGGCGATTCGGGCGTGGCGTTGGCGACGCTGGTATGACGTTGCTGGTGCTGATCTTCGCGGAAGTGCTGCCCAAGACCTATGCGATCACCAACCCGAAACCGCCGCCGCCCGCGTCGCCCCCCGATCAAGGTGATCGTCCTGTTGCTGGCGCCGATCGTGACCTTCGTGCGGATGCTGGTCCGCGGAATTCTGGCGGCTGTGGGCGTGCGCACCGACCCTGACAGCGCGATCTTGTCGTATCACGAGGAAATCGCCGGCACGCTGGCGCTGGGGCATTCCGAGGGCACGGTCGACAAGCAGGACAGGGACAGATTGCTGGGCGCGCTGGACCTTGCGCATCGCACGGTCGAAGAGGTGATGCTGCATCGCTCGCAGCTGATGACGGTCAACATCGATGCCCCCGCGGCCGAGATCATCGCCCAATCTGTGAATTCCCCGCATTCGCGGCTGCCGGCATGGAAGGACGAGCCCGAGAATATCGTTGGCGTCATCCATTCGCGCGACCTGATGCGCGAGGTGCACCGTCTTGTCACCGAGGCCGGCGGGGACTTTTCGGCCGTGGACAAGCTGGACATCGCCGCCGTCGCCCGCGAGCCCTATTTCGTGCCCGACACCACGCCGCTGGATGAACAGATGCAGCAGTTCCTGCAGCAGCGCCGCCATTTCGCGCTGGTGATCGACGAGTATGGCGCCTTGCAGGGGTTGATCACGCTGGAAGACATCCTCGAAGAGATCGTCGGCGAAATCGTGGACGAGCACGACATTCCCACCGACGACCCGATCACGCGGCTGGAGAATGGCGCGATCGAGATCGACGGCGCCATGACCATCCGCGACCTGAACCGCGCGATGGACTGGGCCCTGCCCGATGACGAGGCGAATACCGTCGCGGGCTTGGTCATCCACGAGGCGCAGATGATCCCCGAGCAAAAGCAGGTGTTCCAGTTTCACGGTTTCCGGTTCACCGTGATCGAGCGCACGGAAAATCGCCTGACGCGGCTGAAGATCCGCAAGATGTGAGCGGCGAAAGGGGGGCGCTGCCCCCCTCTGCCCTGCGGGCATTCACCCCCCGGGATATTTTCGGACAGATGATGAGGGTCAGAGGGGCGCGATATCGCCCTGCGCCCGTTGCGCATGGAATTCGGCGACGAAGCCGGACAGTCGCTGGCCGGCGATCGCGTCGCGCAGACCCTGCATCAGTTCCTGATAATAGTGCAGGTTGTGCCAAGTCAGCAGCATCGAGCCGATGATTTCGTCAGCCTTGACGACGTGGTGGAGGTAGGCGCGCGAATAGTTGCGGCAGGCCGGGCAGGTGCAGGCCGCGTCCAACGGGCGCGGGTCGTCCTTGTGGCGGGCGTTGCGCAGGTTGACCGATCCATGTCGTGTCCAGGCCTGCCCTGTGCGTCCCGAGCGCGAAGGCAGCACGCAATCCATCATGTCGATCCCGCGCTCGACGGCGCCGACGATGTCGTCGGGTTTGCCGACACCCATCAGGTAGCGCGGTTTGTCGGCGGGCAAGAAACCGGGCGCATAATCGAGCACGCCGAACATGGCCTCTTGCCCCTCGCCCACCGCGAGGCCGCCGACGGCATAGCCGTCGAAGCCGATTTCCGTCAGCGCCTTGGCGGATTCCTCGCGCAGTTCGGGTGTGACACCGCCTTGCATGATGCCGAACAGCGCATGGCCGGGGCGGTCGCCGAATGCGTCCTTCGACCGCTGCGCCCAGCGCATCGAGAGCCGCATCGAGGCCGCGACGGTCTTGTCGTCGGCAGGCAGGGCCGGGCATTCGTCAAAGCACATGACGATGTCCGACCCCAGCAGGCGCTGGATCTCCATCGAGCGTTCGGGCGTCAGCATGTGCTTCGAGCCATCGACATGGCTGGAGAACTTCACGCCCTCTTCCGTCAGCTTGCGCAAGCTCGCCAGCGACATCACCTGAAAGCCCCCCGAATCGGTGAGGATCGGGCGTTCCCAGTTCATGAACCTGTGCAGGCCGCCCAGCGCATGGATGCGTTCCGCCGTCGGGCGCAGCATGAGATGATAGGTGTTGCCCAGCAGGATATCCGCCCCCGTCGCGCGCACGCTTTCGGGCATCATCGCCTTGACGGTCGCCGCTGTGCCGACGGGCATGAACGCCGGTGTGCGGATCTCACCGCGCGGCGTGCGGATGACCCCGGTGCGCGCCGTGCCATCCGTGGCGTTCAGGGTGAAGGAAAAGCGCTGGGTCATGGGGAGCCTCGTTGCAAGCGTGCCCTGATAGCGCGGGCGGGTGCCGCTTGACAAGCCAATGCGCGGTTCTCAGGCTGCAAGGCTGGAGGTGCCCCATGACCGATTTCGTCACCCGTTCGTTGGAAAGCGGCGTCCTGACCCTGACGCTGAACAACGGCGTTGCCCATCCCTTGTCGCTGGGAATGATCCGGTCGCTGCATGACGCGGTGCGCGGGGGCGAAGAAAGCGCCGCCGTGATCGTGATCCATGGCCCTGGCAAGATCTTTTGCGCGGGGCATGACCTGAAGGAAATCGCGGCACATCGCGCGGATGACGATGGCGGCGAGGCCTATCTGGTCGAACTCTTCGACGCCTGCGCCGCGATGATGCAGGCCGTCGCCAATTGCCGGCGCCCGAC
>JAWKXG010000015.1:0-72764 GCA_041397065.1 Paracoccaceae bacterium
GGGCGATCGCATCCTTTCGGGATCATTCCAGCCGCGTTGCTGTTCGGGTTCCTGTATCAAGGCGGATCTGAACTGGCGCTTGAAACATCGATCCCGCGCGAGATGATCGTGATCATCCAGTCGCTGGTCATCCTGTTTACCGGGGCGCTGGACAACATGGTGCGCCGACCGCTGGAGCGCGCCTTCCTTGTGCTGCGCAGGGGGGCCTGAGATGGACTTCGCAACGATCATCCAGATCCTCGATTCCACGCTGCGCCTTGCAACCCCGCTGTTGTTCGCATGCCTTGCCGGCTTGTTCTCGGAACGGGCGGGCATCTTCGACATCGGGCTTGAAGGCAAAATGCTGGTCGCGGCCTTCTTCTCGGCTGCCTTCGCCTTCTATTCGGGCTCGGCATGGGTTGGATTGGGGGTTGGCATCCTCGCCTCGGTGGTGCTGGCCTTGCTGCACGGCGTCGCGTCGATCACGTTCAGGGGCAACCAGCTGATTTCCGGCGTTGCGGTGAACTTCCTTGCCGCGGGCATGACCGTCGTCATCGCGCAAAGCTGGTTCAGCCAAGGGGGGCGCACCCCGGCCCTTATGGGTGCCGGACGCTTCGACGAGGTGACATTGCCCTTTGCGGGCGCCATCGGGCAGATCCCGTTCGTGGGTCCGCTTTATGCCGAGGTGCTGTCAGGGCATCGCATCCTTGTCTATATCGGGCTGTTGGCCGTGCCGCTGACGTGGTGGATCCTGTATCGCACCCGTTTTGGCCTGCGCCTGCGGGCCGTGGGCGAGAACCCCGCCGCCGTGGATACCGCCGGGGTTTCGGTGGTCAAGCTGCGGTATGCCGCGGTGATCATCACCGGCGTTTTGTGCGGTATCGCCGGGGCCTATCTGTCGACATCGCTGGCTGCCGGTTTCGTCAAGGACATGTCGGCGGGGCGCGGGTATATCGCGCTGGCGGCGCTGATCTTCTCGAAGTGGCGACCATGGCAGGCGCTGGGCGCAGTCTTGCTGTTCGGCATGCTGGAAGCGATCGCCAACCGGTTTCCCAATGTCGACCTCGGGATCATCACGCTGCCGAACCAGTTCATGACCGCCCTGCCCTATATTCTGACGGTCATCATCCTTGCGGGATTCGTCGGCAAGGCGATTCCCCCGCGTGCCGGCGGCGAGCCCTATATCAAAGAAAGATAGGCCTAGCACGATTTGTTATCGGCAAGCGCCGCGAAAACCGAAGCCCGGGCATTGAGATTGACCCGGGCTTCGGCCTATTCAGGACCATGTTGATCTACCTGCCCATCGCCGAGGTTTCCGTCAACGCCTTCACCCTGATCGGGGTGGGCGGTGGGGTCGGCCTTTTGTCGGGGATGTTTGGCGTCGGTGGCGGGTTCCTGATCACGCCACTTTTGTTCTTCATCGGCATCCCCCCGGCCGTCGCGGTCGCCACGGGCGCGAATCAAGTCGTGGCATCGTCAATCTCGGGCGTTCTGGCGCATTTCCGGCGCAAGACCGTCGATCTGAAAATGGGAACCGTGCTTCTGATCGGCGGCCTGATCGGATCGTCTGTCGGGATTGTGCTGTTTCGCTGGCTGAGCGCGATCGGCCAGATCGATCTGGCGGTGCAGCTGTCTTACGTTCTGTTCTTGGGCGTGGTCGGCGCGCTGATGCTGCAGGAAAGCCTGCGGGCATGGTATCGAACGAAAAAACCGGGGGCGCCGCGGCGCAAGCTGCACCAGCACACATGGGTGCACGCCTTGCCGTTGAAGATGAAATTTCGGGTTTCGGGCCTCTATATCAGCGTGATTCCACCCGTGTTGGTCGGCATGTCGGTGGGGATCCTGTCGGCCGTGATGGGGGTCGGTGGCGGGTTCATCATGGTCCCCGCGATGATCTATCTGCTGGGGATGCCGACGAAGGTCGTTGTCGGAACCTCGCTGTATCAGATCATCTTCACCACGGCCTACACCACCGTCGCACATGCGATGACCAGCCACTCCGTCGACGTGCTGCTGGCGTTGTTCCTGATCCTTGGCGGGGTCGTGGGGGCGCAGTTCGGCACGCAGATCGGGATGCGCCTGAAGGCCGAGCAATTGCGTATCCTGCTGGCGCTGCTGGTTCTGGCGGTCTGTATCAAGGTGGGGCTGGACCTTCTGGTCCGCCCGGACGAACTGTATTCCCTGCGCAGCCTGCGGGGGTTCTGATGCGGCTCATGCGCACCAGACTCGCTGCGGTTCTCGGGGTCGCGCTTGCGGTGGGGGCACCCCTGCCCGGCACCGCAGACGAGATCGTCGGCGCCTTGAGCCAGAGCCGCGTTGCGCTGACGGCGAATTTCGCCGGTTCGGAAATCCTGATCTTTGGCGCCATCGTGCCGACCGACGATACTGGCACCGCCACCCTGACTGACGAAACGATGACCGAGGAAGCGCACGGCGGGCCTGATCTTGGGCCTCTGACGGGCGCCGATGTGACGCCGCAGAACCCGGTCACCGTCGCGCAGGACACCGCGCCAGCAAGCAACCCGGATGCGACGCTGGATGTGGGCACTGATGTGATCGTCGTCATCGAAGGCCCGCGCGAACCCGTGGCCGTCTGGCGCAAGGAACGCCGCGCCGGCATCTGGGTCAACGTCGAATCCGTGACACTGCCTTCGGTGCCAAGTTTCTATGCTGTCGCGGCGACAGCCCCGTTGAACGAAATCCTGTCGCCCGAGGCCGATGCGCAGTACCGGATCTCGATCGGGCAGGCGATTCAGGCGGACCGGGCACTGGATGGTCCCGATCAAGCCCTGCTTTTCGCCGAGGCGCTGGTGCGCATTCGCGAACGCGGTCGGGAATTCCAGGCGCTGGAACGTCATGTCCGGCTGGACCGCGGCGTTCTGTTCCGGACCAGCGTGCAGTTGCCCGCCAATCTGACCGAAGGCGCCTATACGACGCGGATGTTCCTTGTCCGCGATGGCGAGGTGATCAACCAGTTCCGCACGGCGATCTTCGTGCAGAAAGACGGGTTGGAACAATGGTTGCACTGGCTGGCAACCAACTATTCGTTCCTTTACGGCTTGCTTGCGCTGGCTATCGCGTTGGTCGCGGGATGGGGTGCCTCGGCGTTGTTCCGCTTGGTGCGCAACAGCTGACACCCCCGAAGCAGGCTAACCGCGCCCCAGCCATGGCATGTTGGTCGCCATGATCGACAGGAACGGGATGTTGGTGCCGGGCGGCTGCGTGGCCATGTGCAGCACGGCGCTGGCGACCTCGGCCACTTCCATCATCGGCTCGGGCCGGATCGATCCGTCGGCCTGCGGCACACCATTTTCGATCCGTGCGGCAAGTTCAGTGCGCGCATTGCCGATATCGATCTGCCCCGCGGCGATCCCGAACGGCCGCCCATCCAGAGCCAACGTCTTGGTCAACCCCGTCACGGCGTGCTTGGTCGCTGTATAAGCAACCGATCCGGGGCGCGGTGCATGGGCCGAGACCGAGCCATTGTTGATGATCCGTCCGCCTTGGGGCGATTGCGCGCGCATCTGCCGGAAGGCCGCGCGGGCGCACAGGAACATGCCCGTCAGGTTCACATCGACCATGGCGCGCCAGTCGCCGACGGGCATCTCGTCGATCAGCATGCCGGGCAGCATCTTGCCCGCGTTGTTGAACAGCACGTCGATACGGCCGAATTTCCGGGCGGCGCGAAAGAACGCCGCGTCGACCCGGGCTTCGTCGGTGACGTCACACGCCAAGGGCAAGGCATTGTCGCGGCCCCGCGCGATGTCTTCCAGCGGCCCGACCCGCCGGGCCAACAGCACGACGTCCCACCCCTCATCCAGAAAACGCTCGGCGGTGGCCCGGCCAATCCCGGCGCTGGCCCCGGTAACGACGATGACCGGCATCAGAAGGCCTTGAAGGTCATGGTCGTCAACGTGCGCGAAATGCCGGGCACGTCGAACAGGTTTTCGTTCAGGTAATGCCCGATATCCGCACCTTGCGGGATATACACCTTCGCGATCAGGTCCCATTCACCCGATGTCGAAAAGAGTTCCGACACCACTTCGCGGTCATAGATCGCGGTCGCGACCTCATAGGTCTTGCCCGGATCGCACCGGAACTGAACGATGACGCAATGCATGGAACCCTCCTGATTTTGGGGCACAGTATGGCAGGGCGGGGCGGGCTGGCAAGGTCTCAACCCGGCAAAGGATACTGCGCCAACGGATCATAGATCGAGCCCCCCGGGCGCAAGGTCGACCGAAAGAGGACCAGTTCCGGTGCGGGCATGGCGTCGCTGGTCAACGGCCCATGGTCCTGCAAGTGCGCGGCCAGCGTGGAATCGCGGATCGTGCCGGGGCGAAACCGCGCCAAGGTTACATGCGGAACGAAACGCCGACGCTCAAGGATGATCCCGACCGCGCGGCAGGCGCCAAGCACGCGCTCGTGCAGTGCCGCAAGGCCCTTGTCGGGGGCGATCCGCGCGTGCAGGTTTTGCGGCGCCCGTCCCCCGAAGACACCGAAACCATCCAGCCGCAACACCGCCCCGGGCAGGCTGCGCAGCGCAAGCTGATCGTGCAATTCCGACAGGACGGGCTCGGGCTGGGCATCGAGGAAGGCCAGTGTGACATGGAAATTCTCGGGCGGGACGGGGTTGTCCAGCCGGAGCCTGTGCTGGGCAATCGTCAGCACATGGCCCAGCACATCGGGGACGGGAAGGGCGAGGAAGGCGCGGATCATGCCCCGAGGATAGGCGAGGATTGCGCCAGATCAAGGTTTCGCACGGCCCCTTTTGCCATGATCGGAGCCACGGCCCGACATGGGCACAAAGGGGAAAAGACCGATGCTGGACGTGAAAGCCTTGCTCCGCGCGTTGGCCAAGCGGCGACGCGACCTGCGTGACCTTTCCGCGATGAGCGACGGCGACCTGCGCGACATGGGCGTCAGCCGCGCGCAGGCAATGGGCTTGGCCGCGCTGCCGGACACCGTGCCCGAACGGATGACGGCGATGGCGCGGATCTTCGGCCTGTCGCCGGACCAGTTGCAAGAAAACCGGGCGGAATGGCACGAATTGCTGGAAACCTGCGCGCATTGCGGCGCGCTGTCGTCTTGTGCACGGTTTATGGAATACGAATTCAGGACGGTCGAGGCGGCGCAGGATTTCTGCCCCAATGCGCCCGATTTCACCGCGCGGGCCTGATCAGTCGTCCTCTGCCGGCGTCAGATCATCGGGTGCCGTCAAGGCAAAGGGCGCGGGCGTGCCGCCCAGATCGTCGATCCTGAGCGGCCCCGAAGGCCGCGCCAGCCGATTGCGCACCACCCAATGCAAGCGATGCTCGGCCCGGGTGATCGCCACATAAGCAAGGCGTTTCCACAGCGGCAATCCTGCCTCGGACCGGCCGGCACGGGCAGCGGCGTATATGTCGGGCGCGAAGACCTGCACCTCGGGCCATTGCGAGCCTTGGGCCTTGTGGATCGTCACGGCCGCCCCATGCAGGAACGCGGCCCCCATATGCGCGGCGAAGGGGATGAAGGGCTCTTCCTCGCCTTCCTTTTCGATCTTGATGATGGACGCAGCAGAAACCTGCGGTTCCTCGACCCCGAACACATGCAGGCGCGAGAAACCGGGGCGTTTTCCGGGCCCCAGATAGACGCATTGCGCCCCTTTGATCAGCCCGCGCGCCTCAAGATCGATCCGCTTCTTGCGGTGCTTCAGCGGCAGTTCCAACCCGTCGCAGATCAGCGGCTCGCCGGGCAGCAACTCGTCCTCAGGCGCGCTGTGGGCGGCGCGGAAGGCGTGGATCAGGCGAATACGCGTGGCGTTGCGCCAGACCAGCACGGGTGAGCGCGCCATCAGATCGCTTTCCACCCGCTGACCCCAGATCACCCGGTCATCTTTGCGCGCGGCCTCCTCGATCAGGCGTTCGAACTGCTCGAACCCGATATCCGGATCGGCCAGCGCATGCGCAAGGTCAAGGATCGGGTTGTCCTGCGTTTGCCGGTGGATGCGGTGCAGTTCCAGCTTTTGCGCCTTGGGCAGCGTGTCAAAGATCATCTCGCCCGACTGGCCAACGGGGGCCAGCTGCGCCGGATCGCCAAACAGCACCAGCGTCTGGAATATCTCGCGCAGGTCTTCGTATTGGCGGGTGTCCAGCATGGAGCTTTCGTCGATGAAGCCCACGTCCAGCGGCTCGTCGCGGCGCTTCCATCCCTTGATGAAATCCGACCCGCGCAAACCGGCGGCGGCCAGAGCACCTGGTATTGATTTCACCTGATCATAGAAGGCCTTGGCCCGGTCCAGCGCCAAGTCGGGCAGTTCCGCCATTTCCGGGCGCGGCCCACCATCGGCCAGCCATTCGGCGATCTTCTCGTATTCAGGATCGTAAAGCGGGGTATAGAGGATGCGGTGGATGGTCGTCGCCGGCACCCCGCGCGACCGCAAGACCGAGGCCGCCTTGTTCGTCGGCGCCAGAATGGCCAACGTGCGGCGCTCCTTGCGGCGCTTGCCCTCGTAATCGCCCGAGACGGTTTCGACCCCCGCGTTGGCCAGCGCCTTGGTCATCTCGGCCAGCAGCATCGTCTTGCCCGAGCCCGCCTTGCCCAGAATCGCCAGCGTCTCGCTTTCGGCTTCGGGGTCTGGGGGCGTCAGTTCCTCATCGAGGATGTCGATGCCCGCTTGCAACAGCAGGTCGCCCAGCGCGTCCCACGCGGCGGCCTGATCGTCAGAGAATTGGATGCCTTGAGCCTGCTCGTTCATGCGCGCGACCATAGGGCAAGCGCGGGGGCGAGGGAAGCGGTGCTAGGCCCGCAAGCGCAACGGACCATGGCCTGTAATCGTGGCAGTGACGATCTGGCCGACAGGTTGATCGGCGATGAAATCAACCTCGGTGAACTGTTCCGTCCGGCCCATGCGCGGGCTTTCCAGCAGGATGCGATGCACCTGCCCCACCTGCCCCGCCAGATGCCGCGCGGCCATCGTGTCGCCCAGCGCCCGCAGGCGCGCCGCGCGTTCCTTGATGGCAGCGCCCGCGACCTGCGGCATACGCGCGGCCGGCGTGCCTTGGCGTGGGCTGAAGGGAAAGACGTGCAGCCAGGTCAGCCCGCAGTCTTCGACCAGTTTCAGCGAGTTCTCGAACATCGCGTCGGTCTCGGTCGGGAAGCCCGCGATGATATCGGCGCCATAAACGATATCGGGGCGCGCGGCGCGCATATCTGTGCAGAACCGGATCGCATCATCGCGCAGGTGCCGACGCTTCATGCGTTTCAGGATCATGTCATCCCCCGCCTGCAACGACAGGTGCAGGTGCGGCATCAGGCGGCGCTCGGTGGCGATGGCCTCGATCAGCGCCGGATCAGCCTCGACCGAGTCGATCGAGGAAATCCGCAGGCGCGGCAGATCGGGCACCAGCCGCAAGATACGCCGCACCAGATCGCCGAGCTTGGGTGTTGCGGGCAGGTCTGCGCCCCAAGACGTCAGGTCGACGCCGGTCAGCACGACCTCGTTATAGCCCGCCTGCACCAGCCGCTTGATCTGGTCCACCACGACCCCAGCGGGGACCGAGCGTGAATTGCCCCGTCCGTAAGGTATGATGCAAAACGTGCAGCGATGGTCGCAGCCGTTTTGCACCTGCACATAAGCGCGCGAGCGGGTGCCGAACCCGTCGATCAGGTGCCCCGCCGTTTCACGCACAGACAGGATGTCATCGACCTGCACGCGTTCGGTCTGGCCGATCAGGTCTGGCGCCATGGCAGCCCATGTCTCGGGCTGCATCTTTTCGTGGTTGCCGATGACCCGCGTCACCTCGGGCATCGCGGCGAAGGTCTCGGGCTCGGTCTGCGCGGCGCAGCCGGTGACAATGATCGTCGCGCCGGGATTGTCGCGCGCGATCTTACGGATTTCTTGGCGGGCCTTGCGCACAGCCTCGGCGGTCACGGCACAGGTATTGACCACATGCGCATTCGCGACACCGGCTTGCGCGGCAAGGTCCTTCATCGCCTCGGTCTCATAGGCGTTCAGGCGGCAGCCAAGCGTGGTGAAAACCGGCGCGGTCACAGCGCGGCCATGAAGTCGGGCGTCAGGGTCGCGGTAAAGACCTCGGCCACCGGGCCAGTCAGCCAGACGCCATCGTCGCGCCAGTCGGCGATCAGCGTGCCGCCGTCCAGCTCCATCGTCACCCGCCGCCCGGTCAACCCGCGTTGGGCCGCCGCAACGGCGGTCGCGCAAGCGCCCGAACCGCAGGCCAGCGTCACGCCCGTCCCCCGCTCCCATACGCGCATGCGCAGATGGTCGGGGCCGATCAGGCTGGCGAATTCCACATTCGCGCGCTGCGGGAACAGCGGGTCATGTTCGATCCTGGGGCCATCGGTCTCCAGCGCGACCGCCTCGGCATCGGGGACCAGAAAGACGCAATGCGGGTTGCCCATGCCCACGCCCACTGGATCACCCGGCAGGGGCAGATGCAGCGCATCTTGCGGGCCGGCCAGCGGGATGTCGCGCCAATCAGTCAGCGGCGCGCCCATGTTCACCCAGACCTTCCCATCCTGCCGCACAGCCTGCAACAGGCCGCGTTCGGTGCGGATCGTCACGGTATCACGCCCCGTTTCGCGCATCACCAGCCACGCGACGCAGCGCGTGGCATTGCCACACGCCCCCGCGCGGCTGCCGTCGCTGTTCCAGAAATCCAGCACCAGATCGGCGTCATCGGCGTCGCGCAGTTCGGCCAACTGGTCGAACCCGACGCCCCGATGCCGGTCGCCCAGCGCGCGCGCCAAGGCGGGTGTCGTGACCGCGGCCCCACCACGCGAGTCGATGACAACGAAATCGTTGCCGGCGCCGTGCATCTTGGTGAATGAAAGGGGCATGGTCTGTTCCTTGATCCTGCGCGCGATATAGGCCTAAACTGCCGATCATGCCAGAGGAAGCACCATGATCGCCATCGTCGGAGCCGGGATCCTGGGGTGCTATCTGGGCGCGCGCCTGTCCGCCGGGGGCGCCGAGGTCGTGCTGATCGGGCGCGAGAGAATGGCCGCGCATGTCACCCGCCATGGCTTGGTCGCAACGGATTATGCCGGGTCGCGGATCACTGCCCCACGCGCCCGTTTTTCGACCGATCCTGCCGCAGTCGCGGGGGCTTCGCTTGTCATCGTGTTGGTCAAGTCGGCCGACACCGAACAGGCTGGGCGGCACATCGCGCCCTATCTGTCGCCCGACGCCACGATCCTGAGCCTGCAGAACGGCGTCAGCAATGATGAAACACTGGCCCGGGTGCTGGGTCGGCGCGTTCTGGCAGGGGTCGTCGGGTTCTACGTGACCCCGGGGGCAGACGGGGCGTTTCATCAAGGGATGCGGGGCACGCTGGACCTGCCCCACGAATCGACGCTGGATGTTCTGGCGCGGGCCGGGTTGCCGCTCGCGTATCATCAGGACATGCGCGCCGTGCAATGGGCCAAGCTGATGCTGAACCTGAACAATGCCATCAATGCGTTGTCGGGCCTGCCCCTGCGCGAGGAACTGCTGGATCGTGACTTCGGCGATGCATCGCGTTGGCCCAGACCGCAGTTGCCGGATCTTTGCTGCGCGTCCGGGCAGGCGGTTGCCCGCCTCACGGCCCTGCCCCCGCGCGCGATTCCGGTTGTCCTGCGCCTGCCGACCCCCCTATTCCAGCGGATCGCGGGCGCCATGCTGCGCATCGATCCCCTTGCCCGGTCCTCGATGGCCGATGACCTCGCGTTGGGACGCCGGCCCGAGGTTGACTGGATCAACGGTGCCGTGGTCGACATGGCCCGCACGATGGGGCAAGACGCGCCGATCAACAGCCGGCTGGTCGCGTTGGTGCAGGCCTGTTTCGTCACGCCCCGCCCGTGGACCGGCGCCGCCCTGCTGGCTGAGCTGCGCCGTGCCCGGAATGCCGGTTAAACAGGTCGCTCAGCCTTCGATCGCCGAAATCATGTCGACACGGGTTGCATGCCGTCCGCCTTCGAATTCGGTCGTCAGAAACGCGGTGGCGATATCCAGCGCCAGACCTTCGCCGACGACGCGCGCGCCCATCGCCAACATGTTCGCATTGTTATGCGCCCGGATCATGCGGGCCGAGAACGTATCGCCACACACCCCGCAGCGGATCCCTCGGACCTTGTTCGCAGCCATCATGATGCCCTGCCCCGTGCCGCACAGAACGATGCCCAGCGTGCAATCGCCCGATGCGACCTTGCGCGCTGCTGCCGCGCCGTGAGCGGGGTAATGGGTGCTTTCGGTCGTGACCGGGCCGATATCCTCGACCTCCCAGCCCAAGGTCGCAGCATGGGCAGCGACTGCCTTGCGCAGGTCGATGGCGGCGTGATCGCTGGAAAGGACAAGGCGTTTGGTGGCCGTCATGCGGAACTTCCTGTCTGAGTGGGGCATGGATCGTCGCCGCGCCGATAGCACGACAGACCATCCCGCGAAAAGGGGCTCAGGCCTCGACCAGCCCCCGCCCTTTGAGCAAGGCCTCGACCCCCGGCATCGCCCCGCGAAACGCGGTATAGAGGGTCTCGGCCTCGTCCGAGCCGCCCGCCGACAGGATAAACCGCTCCAGCCGCTGCGCCGTGGCAGGGTCGAAGGGATCGCCCGCTTCTTCGAAGGCGGCAAAAGCGTCGGCGTCCATCACCTCGGACCACATGTAGGAATAATATCCAGCCGAATACCCGTCACCGGCGAAGACATGCGCGAAATGCGGTGTCGCGTGGCGCATCCGGATGGCGCGCGGCAACCCGATCCCTTCGAGGATCTCGGCCTGTTTCTGCATCGGGTCCGCCGGGGGCGGGGCGTCGTGGAATTCCAGATCCACCAGCGCGGATGCGACGAATTCCACCGTCGCAAAGCCTTGGTCATAGGTCGATGCCCGCTCGAGTTTCTCGCGCAGGGCCTCTGGCATCGGCTCGCCGGTTTGCCAGTGGCGCGCATGCGCCTGCAGCACCGACGGCACATCCAGCCAATGTTCGTAAAGCTGGCTGGGCAGTTCGACGAAGTCACGCGCCACCGAGGTGCCCGAGATGAACCCATGCGCCACATCCGTCAGCATCCCGTGCAACGCGTGCCCGAATTCGTGGAACAGCGTGCGCGCGTCGTCGTGCGACAGCAGCGTCGGTTTGCCCTTGGCAAAATTGCAGACGTTGACGACGACCGGCCGCACCTCTCCGCCCAGTTTGCGCTGATCGCGGAAGGTCGACATCCATGCGCCCGAGCGTTTCGAGGGCCGCGCGAAGTAATCGCCGATGAACACGGCCATGTGCCGCCCGTCTCGGGTCACCTCCCAGGCGCGCGCATCTGGGTGATAAAGTGGCACCTCCAGCGGCGTGAAGGTCAGGCCGAACAGCCTGTTCGCCACGTCGAATGCCGCCTCGATTATCGACTCGAGGGACAGATAAGGCTTCAGCGCTGCTTCGTCGAAATCATGCAGGGCGAGGCGGCGCTTTTCCGAATAATACCGCCAGTCCCAAGGTTCCAGCGGACCAGCGTGGCCATCGGCGCGCAGCATCGACTCCAGCGTCAGCGCATCCTCCAGCGCGGCCTTCCGCGCGGGCGTCCACACCCGCATCAGCAGATCGCGCACCGCCTCGGGCGTGCGGGCCATCTGCGGTTCCAGCTTGAAGCGCGCGAAATTCTCGTAACCCAGCAATCGCGCGCGTTCATGGCGCAGCGCCAGCGTTTCGGCCACCAGCGCGCGGTTGTCGGTTTCCCCGCCCCGCCCCCCGCGCGAGACCCAAGCCTCATAGGCCTGTTCGCGCAGATCGCGCCGGGGCGAATATTGCAGGAAAGGCACGATCAACGAGCGGTTCATCGTGATCCCGTGGCCGGACAGCCCACGGTCCTCGGCAGCACTTGCCGCCGCCTCGACCAGAAACTCGGGCAGGCCCGACAGATCCTCGACAGGCATGAACCAGTCGCGTTCCTCGGCCAGCACGTTCTGGGTAAACTGCGTGCCCAATGTCGCAAGGCGCGAGGTGACTTCCCCCAGTCGGGTCTTGCCCTTTTCGTCAAGCGCGGCGCCCGCACGCAGGAACATCCGGCGATACAGCATCAGCACGCGCGCCTGCTCCGGATCGAGGTTCAGCTTTTCGCGCGCTTCCCACAGCGACTCGATGCGGGCAAACAGTGCGGCATTCGACGTCACCTCGGTGGAATAGGCCGAAAGCTTGGGCGCAAGATCGCGCTGCAAGGCCTCGCGCGCGGGGTTCGACTCGGACCCGGCAAGATTGAAGAACACGCCACCGACCTTGTTCAGCAGATCGTCCGCCAGTTCCAGCGCCTCGATCGTGTTGGCATAGGTCGCAGGCTCAGGATTCGCGGCAATCGCGGCAATCCGTGCCCGGCCTTCGGCCAGCGCCGCCTCGAAGGCGGGGGCGAAATGCGCATCGTCGATCGTGGCGAAGGGCGGCAGGCCAAACGGGCCGGTCCAGTCGGAAAGCAGGGGGTTGGTCATGGCAAGCCTTTGTCTGGGCACGGACCTGTGTCCGGGCGTTGCCCAAGACATGGGGCATCACGGCGGGCAGGTCAAACCCCCGTGCCGCGAATTACGCGTCCTGTTCGGCGATCACTGCATCGACGCTTGCGATCCGCGCAAATCCCGAGGCCAGCAGCGCCATCGTCGCGTCGAACAGGGGGCGTGCGGCCAGCCCTTCCGCCGGCAGGTCAAAGCCCAACACCGCGTCTTGCGCCACCGTCACGGCAAACCCCAGATCCGAGGCCGCACGCGCCGTCGAATTCACGCAGAACCCCGCCACGGCCCCGGCAATGACGACATCCTTGACGCCCTGCGCCCGCAACCGGGCCTCAAGCGGGGTCGAGGCAAAGGCCGATGACGTAGTCTTGACCAGCACCGGCTCGCCGGGCGCAGCCTCGGCGCAAGGCATGGCCTCAAAGCCGGGCGCGCCGGGGGCAAAGGGCGAGCGCGGGTCATCGACGCGGTGGCGGATATGAAACACCGGCGCCCCCTTGCCGCGCCATTCGGCCAATAGCCGTGCCAGCGCCGCACCCGCTTCGGGGTTCACGCAATCGCGCCCGGCATCCAGCCGCGCCTGCATTTCGGCCTGCATATCGATCACCAAAAGGGCCGGCGCCGGTGTTTTCATCTGTCCGAAAATATCCTTGGGGGTTTCCAAAGGGGGCAGAAAGCCCCCTTTGGGCGGGGAGCGCGAGGGGCCGGCGAGGCCCCTCGCCCCTTCTGTCTCAGACGCCCAGACACCAGCGCATCACCGCTTTTTGCGCATGCAGCCGGTTCTCGGCCTCGTCCCAGATCACCGAATGCGGGCCGTCCATGACGGCGCTGGTCACTTCGTCCTCGCGGTGGGCGGGCAGACAATGCATGAACAGCGCGTCGGGCTTGGCCTCGGCCATGAGGCGCTCGTTCACCTGATAGGGGCGCAGCTGGTTGTGGCGCCGTTCCTTGGTCGACTGGCTGTCATGCATGGACACCCATGTATCCGCCACCACCAGATCGGCGCCGGTGACGGCCTCGAACGGATCACGGACAACCTGCACATCGCTGCCCTTGTCGCGGGCGTAGCGGATCCATTCGTGTTCGGGATCCAGCGGTTGCGGCCCGGTGAAGGTGAAATCAAACCCGAACTGCCCCGCGGCATGCAGGAAAGACGCGCAGACATTGTTGCCGTCGCCCACCCACACGACCTTCTTCCCGGCGATCGGGCCGCGATGCTCTTCGTAGGTCAGGACATCGGCCATGATCTGGCAGGGATGGGTGCGGTTGGTCAGCCCGTTGATCACCGGGACACTGGCGTATTCGGCCATTTCCTGGATCACGGATTCCTCGTAGGTGCGCAGCATGATCAGATCGACATACCGGCTGAGAACGCGGGCCGTGTCGGCGATGGTCTCGCCATGGCCCAGCTGCATCTCGGATCCCGACAGAACCATCGTCTGGCCGCCCATCTGGCGCACGCCGACATCAAAGCTGACGCGGGTCCGGGTCGACGGTTTTTCGAAGATCAGCGCGACCATGCGGCCCTTGAGGGGCTGCTCTTCGTCGGGTTCGGCCTTGAAGCGCCCGCTCCGGGCGGCTTTCATCGCCGCCGCCTGATCGATGATCGCGCGCAGGTCGGCAGCGTCGGTCGTGTGGATATCAAGAAAATGGTTCATGTCGAAACTTTCGGATGTCCGAGGCAGGGGGCTCTGCCCCCTCGGGCCCTGCAGGCCCTTCACCCCCGGGATATTTTCAGAGCAAAGAAGAAGATCATTCTGCCTCGAGGGATCGGGCGGCGGTGTCGAGGCGGGCGACGGCCTCGGAAAGATCCTCGTCGGGGATATTCAGCGCCGGCAAAAGGCGCAGCACGTTGTCCGCCGCCGGGACCACCAGCAGGCCTGCATCGCGGGCGGCTGCGGCGATCTTCGCGTTGGGCTTCACGCATTTCAGGCCCAGCATCAGTCCGGTGCCGCGCACGCTTTCGAACGTGTCGGGATGCGCCGCCACCAGACCTTCGAGCTTCTGGCGAAGCATGCCCCCCTTGCGCGACACCTCGGCGAGGAAGTCCGGGTCCGAGACGATCTGCGTGACCTTCAGGCCCACGGCGCAGGCAAGCGGGTTCCCGCCATAGGTCGAGCCGTGCGTCCCCGCGACCATTCCCGAGGCGGCGTTTTCGGTGGCCAGCACGGCGCCCAAGGGGAAGCCGCCGCCGATGCCCTTGGCAACCATCATGATGTCGGGTGCGATCCCGGCGAATTCATGCGCGAACAGGCGCCCGGTGCGCCCCATGCCGCATTGCACCTCGTCCAGAACCAGCAGCGCGCCGGTACGGTCGCAGGCGGCACGGATCGCGCGCAACATCTCGTCGGGCATCGGGCGGATGCCACCTTCGCCCTGGATCGGTTCGACCATCACCGCGGCAATGGTGTCATCCATCGCCGCATTCAGGGCGTCCATGTCGCCCCAGGGCAGTTGCCGGAAACCGGGCATCAACGGGCCGAAGCCCTTGGTCATCTTCTCCGAGCCGGCGGCGGCAATGGCCGCGGTCGAACGCCCGTGGAACGCCCCGTCGAAGGTCAGGATGGTTTCGCGCGGGGTGCCCTTTTCGTACCAGTATTTGCGCACCATCTTCACCGCCAGTTCGGCGGTCTCGGTGCCGGAGTTGGTGAAAAAGACGGTATCGGCGAAGGTCCGGTCAACCAGCAGATCCGCCAGCGCCTGCTGTTCGGCAATCACATACAGGTTCGACACATGCCACAGTTTCTGGGCCTGCTGCGTCAGGGTCTCGACCAGTTCGGGATGCGCGTGGCCCAGCGCGTTCACAGCGATGCCCGCGCCAAGGTCAAGGAAACGTCGACCGTCGGCCTCGGACAACCACGAGCCGCTGCCCTTGACGAAGGTAAGCGGAGTGCGGGAATAGGTCGGCAGAACGGTCGAAATCATGGCGAAACCCTTGGAAGCGAAGGCCCATTCGTGCCGAAGCACAGGGGCCAAGTCAATGCGGGAAGACAGGTGAACGGGGGGAAACGGCGCCCGATTCGCGGGCATGACCGAGCGGACGCGTCAGCGTCGGCGTCGCGAAGGAGAAAAGAAGGGTCCAGCGTTGGTCATGGCCGATGCCATACACCGCGCGCCTTGCGCTGTCGAGAGGGTTGTCCCTTGCCCGCGCCGGATCCTCAGCCGCGGGTCAGCGCCATGCGCACCAGCTTGGCGATCAGCAGCACGATCGGCGTGGCGTGCAGCACGAGGTCGAAGATGTCGATGGGCCGGCGCAAGGTTCCTTCGGCAAGCATGCGCAGCTTTTCGACAATATGCGGTTCCGGCGTGAAGGGCGCGAGGCCCAGCGCCAACGCGGCAAGGACAAGGATGCCCAGCGGAATCTGGTCGAGGATCTGCATCATCGCGGGGTTCCCTTGCACGGGTTGGACGATGCCCATTGTGTCGCCCGGATCGCGCCGCCGCAACCCCGCCCCGCCCTGCCGGGGTGCGACACGTTCGCGCCACAGCGTGCTTGCCTCGTCCCGGCGCAGCGTCTATCCCTGATCGCAGACCCTGCTCACCCGTTTCTTAACGATGATTGACGTGCCCCCCAGAGAAACCCCCTCCCTGACAGGCCGCCCGGCATGAGGCTCGCCCCGCTGTCGAAGACAGGGTGGGCGCTGGCCCTGTGCCTGCTGGTCGCGGCCTGTTTTGAAACGGCACCGCTGACGCAGGCGGCCGGGCGCAGCGTGTTGCCCACCCCGGGGCCCGCGCAGATCGCGGTGCTGGACGGTTCGGTGACGGTGACGGGGCCGATGGGGTATTGCGTTGACACCGAGGCCACGACCGAGTCGGACATCGAGGCCTTCGTGCTGCTGGTGCGCTGCCGTGTCACCATGCGCCCCGCCCCGATGCTGAGCGCGACGGTCAGCGGCGTGCCGGCAACGCTGGGCAGTTCGCCCGAGGTGATGCGCCGTCTGACGACCTTTCTGACTTCGACGGCCGGACGCGCGCAATTGAGCCGCACAGGCGATCCCAGCGATGTGCGGGTGGAACAGGCCAGCTATGACGACACGACGATCTGGCTGTTGATTACTGATCGCGGGAACCCCGAAAGCTTTGCGCCGACCTACTGGCGCGCGATCCTTCAGGTGCACGGGCGGATCGTGACGCTGTCGGTTCTGTCCGCCCGGGAACACCCGCTGGAGACCAGCAGCGGCTTGGCCATCTTGCAGGGTTTCGTGCGCCGGATGCGCGCCGCCAACCCCGAAAGCTGACGCCGCGCGCATTGACGCAAGGTTTCGGATGACAATCGGTCGCACCCGGTTAGGGTGATGGGCATCCCTTGTCGACCAACCGAACCGGAGTCCGCGATGACCAGCCCTTATCCCCACATGCTTGCCCCGCTGGATCTGGGGTTCACGACGCTGAAGAACCGCGTACTGATGGGGTCGATGCATACCGGGCTCGAGGAACGCGGCGACTGGGCGCGCGTCGCCGCCTATTACGCTGCGCGGGCCGCCGGTGGCGCGGCGCTGATCGTGACGGGTGGCATCGCGCCCAACAAGGAAGGCGGCGTTTTCCCCGGCGCGGCCGGCCTGTATACGCCGCAGGATATCGCCAATCACCGGGTCGTCACCGATGCCGTGCATGACGCGGGCGGCAAGATCGCGATGCAGATCTTGCATGCCGGGCGCTATGCCTATGGGCCCGACTGTGTCAGCGCCTCGGCGATCAAGTCGCCGATCTCGCCCTTCCCGCCCAAGGAACTGGACGAGGACGGGATCGAAACCCAGATCCGGGCCTTTGAAACCGCCGCGACGCGCGCCCGCGAGGCCGGGTATGACGGCGTCGAGGTGATGGGTTCCGAAGGGTACTTCCTGAACCAGTTCCTGTCGCTGCACACCAACAAGCGCACCGACCGCTGGGGCGGCAGCTATGAGAACCGCATGCGGCTGCCGGTCGAGGTGGTGCGCCGCGTGCGCGCAGCCGTGGGGCCGGATTTCATCATCATTTACCGGATCTCGTTGCTGGATCTGGTGCCCAACGGCCAGACCTTCGACGAGGTCATCCAGCTTGCCAAGGCAATCGAAGGGGCCGGCGCCACCATCCTGAATACCGGGATCGGCTGGCACGAGGCCCGTGTTCCCACAATCGCCACCAGCGTGCCGCGGGCGGCTTTCTCGTGGGTAACGAAAAAACTGATGGGCCATGTGGCGATTCCGGTCATCACCTCCAACCGCATCAACAACCCCGAAACCGCCGAAGCCGTGCTGGCCGAAGGCTGCGCCGACATGATCTCGATGGCGCGTCCGTTCCTTGCCGACCCCGATTTCGTCGCCAAGGCCGCCGCCGGCAAGGCCGAGACCATCGCCCCTTGCATTGGCTGCAATCAGGCCTGTCTGGATCATACGTTCAGTGGCCGCGAGACCTCGTGCCTTGTGAACCCGCGCGCCTGTTCGGAAACCGAATTGAACTATACCCCGACCGAGGCGCCGAAATCGATCGCCGTGGTCGGTGCCGGGCCTGCGGGCTTGATGGCGGCACTGGTCGCCGACCAGCGCGGCCACAAGGTTACCTTGTTCGAAAAGGACGCGACGCTGGGCGGCCAGTTGAACATGGCCCGTCAGGTCCCCGGCAAGGAAGAATTCGACGGGCTCGTGGCATGGTTCGAAACGATGGTCGATGCCTCGGGCATCGACCTGCGCCTGAACACAGCTGCGACGGCCGAGGCCCTCGCCGGTTTTGACGAGGTGATTGTCGCCACCGGCGTCGTGCCGCGCGACCCCGGCATCCCGGGCCAAGACGGTACGAATGTGCTGACCTATATCGACGTGCTGCGCGGCAAGGCGCCGGTCGGCCAACGGGTCGCCGTGGTCGGCGCGGGCGGCATTGGCTTCGACGTCGCGGAATATGTGACCCACCAAGGCACCAGCCCGACCCTCGACCTTGAAGAATGGAAGCGCGAATGGGGCGTGGGCGACCCGTCCGAGGTGCCCGGCGGTCTGCTCGATCCGCAGCCGCCAGAACCCGCGCGGCAGGTCACCTTGCTTCAGCGCAAGGCCGAGAAACCGGGCCGCAACCTTGGCAAGACGACGGGCTGGATCCACCGCGCCAGCCTTGCGGCCCGCAAGGTCCAGATGCTGGGCGGCGTGACCTATGATGCGATCACGCCTGAGGGTATCGTCCTCGGGGGCACGAATGGACCGCGGCTTCTGGAGGTGGATACCGTGATCCTGTGCACCGGGCAGGAACCCCTGCGCGCGCTGAGCGACGCCCTCGAGGCGCGGGGGCAGCGCGTCCACACGATTGGCGGTGCCGATGTCGCGGCCGAACTGGACGCCAAGCGCGCGATCAATCAGGGCGCACGGCTGGCGGCCTCGCTCTGAACGGATAAATTCGTGAGTGGCGGCAAGGGCTTGCCCCTTCTGCCACGCCCGCACCCCAAACCGGTAGATGCCGGATCGCGGACAATCGCACCCGCCCCACGAGAACAATTCCAGCCAGCGCGCCTGACTGTCCAGAATTGCGAAACAATTGTCTTTGGAATACCCCGGCCCGGTCCAAATCGCGCCGTATTTTGACGGTCTAACGGAAACATCAATTTGACGTTTACGGGTGCGAGATGGATCGTTTGACCGAAATGGAAGCCTTCGCCACGGTTGTTGACCAAGGCGGGTTCACGGATGCGGCGCGCAAGATGGGGATTTCCAAATCTGCCGTGTCCAAGCACGTGTCCTCGCTCGAGGCACGGCTAGGCGCGCGCCTGCTGAACCGAACCACACGACGGGTCAGCCCGACCGAAATCGGGCTCGTGTATTATGACCGCGCACGGCGCGTCCTCAATGACGCTGGCGAGGCCGACAGCATCGTCACCGCCATGCAATCGGCACCTTCGGGGGTCCTGCGCATGTCGGTCGCCACCGACTTTGGCGTCAGCCTTCTGTCGCCGGTGCTGGACGAGTTCCTCGAGGAATTCCCGGAAATCAGCGTCAACATGGTTCTGAAGAACCGGTATGTCGAACTGATCTCGGAAGGGTTCGACATGGCGATCCGTCTGGGCGAGATGGAAGATTCCAGCCTGCGCGCCCGCAAGATCACCGAAACGACGCAGCGCCTGATCGCCTCGCCACGGTATTTCCAGCAACACGGCCGTCCGACCAAGATCGACGATCTGAACGAACATCGCCTACTGCATTATTCCAACCAGTCCAGCGCGAACGTCTGGAAGATCACCGCGCCTTCGGGCGAGGTGCGTCAGGTGCGCGGCAACGGCTGGTTGACGGTGAACGATGGCCAGTCGCTGTTGAACGCTGCCGTGAAAGGCATGGGCATCGCCTACCTGCCCAGCTTCCTGTATCACGACGCCCAAGCCGCCGGTCTGGTCGAGGACGTGATCCCCGAACTGCCGCAGACGACGCTGGGCATCTATGCCGTCTATCCGCCGGGGCGCTTCACGCAGCCCAAGGTGCGCGCCTTCATCGATTTCCTTGTCGAACGCTTTGCCGACAAGGGTCCTGACATCTGGTGATGTCCCCCGCCCGGTCGATTTCCCTCCGACCGAACGCGATAAACTGGCTGGCCCTCGGGCCAGCCTTTTTTCATGGGCTCAGCAGCCGCCCTTGCTGCCCCCGCGGGGCAGATTGGCCTCGTTGCCGGGGCTGCCCCCCGCGCCACCCGATGGTTTCTTGGCGCCGCCGGGCATCTGCCCGCTTGCGCCGCTGCCCTTACCGGTGCCCGTTGTGCCTTTGGTCATGTCGAATCCCCTTGTGAAAATTGCTTGGCGGCGGGCCCTGTCAGGACAGGACCCGCCCCACAAAGGCTACGCCGATCCCGACATCGGTCAATTCATTTTCCAAAAGGTCGGAGGAGAGGCGCCTAGCTGCGCTGCAGCACGGCCGCCCAGACCTGATCGAGATCGGCGGGGTCAAAGCGGTCCGACAACCCCACGCCCACCGCGCGGCCATGCTTGCCCAGTCGTGGCGGTGGCGAGGGATGCCTTTCGGCCTGCGCGCCCGCGCGATGGAACGTGCACCAGCTGTCATCGACCAGTTGCACCATCCCCTTGAGCCGGTAAAGCCCGGCGACGGGTGCCGTCAACAGGCCATCCAGCGCGTCTGCCGTGACCCGGGCATCCCCCGACCAGACCCAACCGCGATAATCGACGCCGTGGTCGTGGTGGTGGTGCTCGTGCGCCGCCGGATCGGGGCGCTTGATGTGCACGCGCATGGGTTCAAGCAGCATTTCCGATGGCACCCGCCCATGGTCGGCCACAACGCGCGGGGTCCCGGGGGACAGGTGCGTCAGCGTCTGACGCAACGAATCAAGCTCGTCGGGCGTGACAAGATCGGGTTTCGTGATGACGATCAGCCCCGCTACGGCCAGTTGCCCCCGCAGCGTGTCGCCAAGGTAATGATCGGCCAGCGAGGGTCCGAAATTCACCGCGTCAACCACGGTGATCACGCCTTGAAGATGCAGATCGGGTTCAGCCAAGGCAATCTGACCCACCTTGAACGGGTCCGCGACGCCCGAGGTCTCGATCACCAGATGTTCGGGCCTTGGGTCCATGCGCAGGATCCGGTCGATTGCCGCAAAGAAATCGTTGCCAATGGTGCAGCACATGCAGCCGTTCGACAGGGCCACGGTGTCGCCGCTGCGATTGTCGATCAGGTCCTCGTCCAGCGCGATCTCGCCGAAATCGTTGACGAGCACGCAGATGCGCCGGCCGTGCGTGTCGGCCAGCAGATGATTGAGCACCGTTGTCTTGCCCGCGCCCAGATAACCGGCGATCAGCGTGACCGGGATCGGCGTCATCGGGTGAACACGCGCCCGCCCTGAACGGTGCCCAACACCTTGATGTCGCGCAGGTCCTCGGGCGCCAAAACCAGCGGATCATCGGCCAGCACGGCGAAATCGGCCATCTTGCCGGGTGTGATCGACCCGATGTCGCGATCCAGTTTCAGTGTGCGCGCCGCCCCCAACGTGATCGCGTGCAAGCCCTCCATCACGCTGATCCGCTGGTTGGCGCCCAGCACGCGCCCTTTGGGCGTGATGCGGTTGACGGCACACCACGCAACGTGCAGGGGCCCCATCGGTGTGACGGGGCTGTCGGAATGCACCGCCAGCGTGACACCGTTGTCCAGCGCCGAGCGGCAAGCGTTCATGCGCGCGGCGCGGTCGGGGCCCACGGTGAATTCGGCATGGGCATCGCCGTAATACCACAGGTGGTTGGCGAACAGGTTGACACAGACACCCAGCCGAGCGGCGCGATGAAACTGGTCTTCGCCCGCCATCTGGCAGTGCTGCAAGGTATGGCGCGAATCCCCTGTCGGGTGCTTCCACATCGCTTCTTCGAAGCAATCCAGCACGAAATCGCTGGCCTCGTCGCCGTTGGTGTGCACCTGCATGTTGATGCCGTGAGCGTGCAGGGTGACGATCATCTCTTTCAGGCGGGCGGGTTCAAGGTTCCAGATCCCGTTGGGTTGCCCACCAATATAGCCGGGCCATTTCACCCGCGCGGTGAAGCCCTGAATCGACCCATCGGTCATCACCTTGCAGATTCCCATCCGCAGCATGTCGGTCGACCGCGCGCGCAGCGCCAGCGCCCGCTCGGCGGCTGCCCTGGGCTCAAGCCCGATGACGCCATAGGCCGGCACGATGCGCAGCGGATAGTCCTTGCGCGCGGTGACGCGCAGCAGGGTTTCGACGTCCTCCTCCTCGAGATCGGCATACAGATCGGTGGCTGTCGTCACCCCGCACTGAACAGCGGCCTTGCCGTATTGCTGGATCGCGTGCTCGCCCTTGGACAATTCGCGCATCGACAGGTTCAGACGGCGCATCACAGGGAACATCGCCGCCATCTCCTGCAACTCGCCCATCAGCGAACCATCGGGCAGACGCGCGACCCCTTCGGCATTGGTATCGGGGCCATAGCCCGCCATATCCAGTGCCTTGGTGTTGACCGTCATCAGGTGGAAGCTTTGATGCATCACGGCAATCGGCCGGTCGGTCGATGCGCGGTCCAGATGATGCCGGTTCAGGCGATCGCCTTCGAAGAACAGCGGGTCAAAGCCCCAGCACACCAGCGGCTGATCGGCGGGCAGTGATTCGAGGGCGTTCTTCATGCGCTCGATCATCTCGTCGACGGTCTTGATCCCCGGCCACAAGTTGCCGTCCGGGTCGATGCGGTCGACATTGCCGCAGTAAAGATACGACCACAACGCCCCGGTCATCATGTGGCTGTGTGCCTCGACGAATCCGGGCAGCAGCACGGCATCGCGGAACCGGTCGTCCAGCCTGCCACCGCCCCAAGCGGCGGCAACATCGGGCCCGCCGACGCCCAGAATGCGACCATCGCGCACCGCTACATGGGTCGCGTGGGGCTGGGTCGGTTCCATGGTGATGATTCGGCGTGCCGAGTAGACGACGGTCTCTGACATAGGATGCCCCCTGCGATCTGGACGATGGCGCCGCCGCACCGGGCACCCGATCGTGCCCCGACACAGCGCGCGCAGAAACAGTATTTCAATGGAGGCCGCCCCAGAAACCCTAGCGCCAGTTCACGAAAACGATAGGTCCAATCCGGGTTTTTCCTTGATCGGTGGAAATTGGCTTTCATACTCGAAACCAAAAACAACCCGGTGCTTGCACCGATCAACATGGGAGAATGGAATGCGACTGACTCGAAGAGTTCTGCTTGGCGTGGCGGCTTCGGCCCTTGCTCTGGGCGCGGCGATGGCCCACGCCCAGACGCCGCGACGCGGCGGCGAACTGGTGATCGTCAGCGGGGAGAACCCGCGCCACCTGAACCCTGCGGTGCAATCGGGCGTCGCCACGGCGGTTCCCGGCACCCAGATTTTTGCCTCGCCGCTGCGCGTTGATGCCGACTGGCAGTTCCATCCCTACCTTGCCCAAAGCTGGGAATGGTCGGACGACGGCCTTGCGCTGACCCTGAACCTTGTGGAAAACGCGCGTTTCCATGACGGCGTGCCCGTGACCTCGGCGGATGTGGCTTTCTCGATCATGACGATCAAGGCGAACCACCCGTTCCAGACGATGTTCGGCCCGGTCGAAGCCGTCGATACCCCCGATGAACACACCGCCGTGATTCGCCTCAGCCAGCCCCACCCGGCACTGTTGCTGGCACTGACCGGCGCGCTGTGCCCGATCATCCCCGCGCATGTGTATGGCGACGGTCAGGCCGTGCGCGAGCATCCGGCGAACAATGCTCCTGTCGGGTCGGGTCCGTTCCGTCTGGCCGAATATCGCCCCGGCGAGCAGATCACCCTGGTGCGGAACGACGACTTCTTTCTGGAAGGCCGCCCCTATCTGGACGGGATCACCATTCGGATCGTCCGCGATGCAGCCACCGCGACCCTGTCGCTGGAATCGGGTGAAGCCGATGTCGGCATGGTGACCGATGCCTCGTCGATTTCCCGCCTCGGCGCCATCGACGGGCTGACCGTGACCCCGCGCGGCTTCGAAGGCATCGGCCCGATCCAGTGGCTGGCCTTCAACACCCGCGTCGCGCCGCTGGACGACGTTCGCGTGCGTCAGGCGATCGCCTACGCGATCGACCGCGATTTCGTGCTGAATGCCCTGATGCGCGGTGTCGCCGCCAGCCAGCCCGGCCCGATCATCGCGTCGAGCCCGTTCTACAACGCCGACATGCCGCAGTATTCGCTGGACCTCGACCGGGCGAACGCGCTGCTGGACGAAGCGGGGCATCCGCGCGGCACCGATGGCACGCGCTTCACCCTGACGATGGAAACCGTGCCGGGCCGCGACGCTGCCTTGGGCAACGTGCCGGAATACCTGCGCTCGCAACTGCGCGAAGTGGGCATCAACGTCGAACTGCGCGCGTCGCCCGACTTCCCGACATGGGCCGGCCACCTTGCTTCGGGCGATTTCCAGATGTCGATGGACATCGTGTTCAACTGGGGTGACCCGGTGATCGGTGTGCACCGCACCTATCTGTCGTCGAACATCCGCGAAGTGATCTGGTCGAACACCCAAGGCTATCGCAACGACCGCGTCGACGAACTGCTGGCGCTGGCCGGGCAGGAAACCGACATGGCGCAGCGGACAGCCTATTATGCCGAGTTCCAGGACATCGTCGGCGAGGAACTGCCGGTCTACTGGGTCAACGCGCTGCCCTATCACCACGTCTTCGACAACCGGATCGAACTGCCGCTGTCGATCTGGGGCCTGATGCAGTCGATGGACGAGGTCTATTGGACCGAAGACCGCTGATCGTCTGACGATCGGACAACCCCTGCCCCTTTCCGGGGGCAGGGGCAATTTTCCTGCGACTGGACCAAGCCGATGGGAAGCGCCCGCTATATCGTTCAGCGACTGATCTATGGCCTGATCCTGATGATCGGGGTCGTGGTGCTGAACTTCTTTCTGATCCACGCGGCACCCGGTGACGCCGCCGAGGTGATCGCCGGAGAGATGGGCGGCATCACCGAAGAGATGATGGCCCAGATCCGGGCACGCTATGGGCTGGATCAGCCGATTATCGTGCAACTGTGGACCTATCTCAGCCAGATCCTGACCGGCGATCTGGGTATGTCGTATCATTTCAACCGCCCGGTGACGGAATTGATCCTGCAGCGCCTCGGGCCGACGATCCTTTTGGCGCTGTCGGCGCAGATCTTCGCGATGATCATCGGGACGGTGCTGGGCGTTCTGGCCTCGCGCAAGCCGAATGGCCCGCTCAGCGGGTTCGTGGCGGTGTTCTCGACGGTGGGGTATGCCGCGCCGGTGTTCTGGACCGGCTTGATGCTGGTGATCCTGTTCGCCGTCGTGATCCCGATCTTCCCGGTCGAGGGCATGGTCAGCGCGCGCTTTCGGGGCACCGGCTGGGCCTACGCCATGAACGTGCTGTGGCACCTTGTGCTGCCCGCCGCGACGCTGGGCATCCTGTTTCTTGCGCAATATGCCCGCCTGTCGCGCGCCTCGATGATCGAGGTTCTGGGCGCCGATTACATCCGCACCGCGCGCGCCAAGGGGCTGGGCGAGGGCCGGGTGACGTTCCACCACGCGTTGCGCAACGCGGTTTTGCCGATCCTGACGGTCGCGGGCATCCAGTTCGGCAACCTGATCTCGGGCGCGCTGCTGGTTGAAACCGTGTTCAACTGGCCCGGCATGGGGCGGCTGGCGTTCGACAGCGTCTTGCGGCGCGATTACCCGACCTTGCTGGGGGTTTTGTTCTTTGCCTCGGCCGTGGTGGTCATCGCGAACTTGCTGACCGACCTGAGCTATCGCTATGCCGATCCCCGCATTCGCACCGGAGGGCGCTAAGATGACCACGCAAGCCATCAGCCCGCTGCGTGAAGCATGGATGCAATTCCTGCGCAACAAGCCTGCCGTGTTCGGCCTTGTGCTGCTGAGCGCGATCATCCTGACCATCCTGTACGGGCGTTTCATCTTTTCCGGAGACCCGTATCAGATCGTCTGGGCCCCCCTGTCCCCGCCGGGCGAGCGGGGGTATCTGTTCGGCACCGACTTTCTGGGTCGCGACATTCTGACGGGTATCCTCAAAGGCGGCGCGCCGACGCTGGCGGTCGGGGTCTCGGCTGCGGTTCTGACCGTGGTGATCGGCATCGTCATGGGCGCGTTGGCCGGCTATTTCGGCGGCTGGATGGATGATCTGCTGATGCGCATCACCGAGTTCTTTCAGGTGCTGCCCGCGCTGTTGTTCGCGATGGTGCTGGTCACGCTGTTCTCGCCGTCGCTTTACACCATCTCTTTCGCGATCGGCATCGTCAGTTGGCCGCCGACCGCGCGCCTGACGCGGGCCGAGTTCCTGCGAATCCGCGAACTGGAATATGTCACGGCCGCGCGCTCCATCGGCGCCGGAAACGCGCGCATCATCTTCAAGGTGATCCTGCCCAACGCCCTGCCCCCGCTGATCGTGTCCGCCGCGCTGACGGTGGGCGTCGCGATCCTGTTCGAGGCGGGGCTGTCATTCCTCGGGCTTGGCGATCCGAATACCGTCAGCTGGGGCCTGATGATCGGCCAGAACCGCAACTTCCTGCTGGAAGCGTGGTGGCCCGTCGCGATCCCCGGGCTGGCGATCTTTGTCACCGTCTTCGCCGTGTCGCTGGTGGGGGACGGGCTGAACGATGCCTTCAACCCGAAACTGAGGTCGAGATGAGCCCGCTTCTGAGCCTGTCCGACCTGCGGGTCGAATTCGATACGCGCCACGGGCGCGTTACCGCGCTGGCCGGGATCAGCCTTGACGTGATGCCGGGCGAGACACTGGGCATCGTCGGCGAGTCCGGCTGCGGCAAGTCGATCACCGCGCTGGCGATGATGGGGCTGATCCCCAATCCGCCGGGGCATGTGACCGGCGGCACGATTTCCTTCGAGGGCGATGACATCACCGGCGCCGGCGCCAAACGGATGCGCCAGCTTCGCGGCAGCGACATCGCGATGATCTTTCAGGAACCGATGACCTCGCTGAACCCGGTGTTCACCGTGGGCGACCAGATCGCCGAGGCGATCTTGCTGCACCAGAACATCAGCCGGGCCGAGGCCGACAAGCAGGTCATCGACCTGTTGGCCACCGTCGGCATCCCTGAACCCGAGACCCGCGCGCGCGCCTACCCGCACCAATTATCCGGCGGGATGCGGCAACGGGTGATGATCGCCATGGCGATCTCGTGCCGGCCCAAGCTGCTGATCGCCGACGAACCCACGACCGCGCTGGACGTGACCGTGCAGGCGCAGATCTTCGACCTGATGCGCGACATACAGGCGAAATTCGGCGTGGCCATCGTGTTGATTACCCACGACATGGGCGCGATTGCCGAAATGACTGACCGCGTTGCCGTGATGTATGCGGGCCGGATCATCGAACAGGGCACCTCGGACCAGATCCTCGACAATCCGCTGCACCCCTATACGCGCGGGCTGATCGGCTGCATTCCCGTTCTTGGCCGCGCGGCCGCCAGCACCGACCGCCTGCCCCCCTTGGCGGAAATCCCCGGTGTCGTGCCGCCGCTTCACCTGCTGGGCGATGGCTGCGCCTTTGCCGACCGCTGCGCGCTGGCCGATGACCATTGCCGCGCAGTGCGCCCACCGCTGGCCGACAAGGGGCATCCCGTCGCCTGCCACAAAGCCGGGGGGACGCCATGAGCGACACGCTTCTTTCTGTTCGAAACCTCGAAGTCGCGTTCGAGATCGGCCGCAAGGGCTGGTTCGGTAAACCGCGTCTGTTGAAGGCCGTGCGCGGTGTCAGCTTCGACCTCGCACCGGGCCGCACGCTGGGGCTGGTCGGCGAATCCGGCTCGGGCAAGACGACGACGGCAATGGCCGCGATCCGTCTTGCGCCCGCGACCGGCGGCGAGGTGATGTTCGACGGGCAGGACCTGCTGAAACTGGAACCCGAGGCCCTGCGCGCGCAGCGCAAACATATGCAGGTGATCTTTCAGGATCCCTATTCCAGCCTGAACCCGCGCGACCGGGTCGGCGCCATCGTGCGCGAACCGCTGGACCTGATGAACGTGGGCGATCCCGCCGACCGCGATGACCGCGTGCGCGAACTGTTCGGTCTGGTCGGCCTGCGCCCCGACCAGATGAGCCTGTTCCCGCACCAGTTTTCAGGTGGGCAGCGGCAGCGCATTTCCATCGCGCGCGCGCTGGCTACGAACCCCCGCATGATCGTCTGCGATGAACCCGTCTCGGCGCTGGACGTGGCGATTCAGGCGCAGATCCTGAACCTGCTGCGCCGACTTCAGGATGAATTCGGGTTGGGATACCTGTTCATCAGCCACGATCTGGGCGTGGTGCAGTTCATTTGCGACGATATCGCGGTGATGTATCTGGGCCAGATCGTGGAATATGCCGACCGGCCAACGCTGTTCGCGCAGCCGCGCCACCCGTATACCGCCGTCTTGCTGGATGCAGCGCCTTCGCTGGGGCGGCGCAAATCATCGGGCTATCGGCGCGAAGGGATGGTGAAAGGCGATCTGCCCTCGCCGATGAACATTCCCAAAGGCTGCGCTTTTGCCAGCCGTTGCCCCCGCGCGCAGGACCGCTGCCGCGCCGAGGTCCCGCAGTTGCGCAGCGTCGGCGATAGCCGCGTCGCCTGCCATTTCCCGCTGGAGTGATGCAAGCCGTCCATTGCGACTGGAGCGTGAGCCCGGACAAGCGCGTGATGGCGCAAGCACGCCGGGTCGATGGATGCTGGCGGGTTTCGCCCCCCGAACCCGTCGATGACCCCGCGACGCTGATCGATCGGCTGTCCGGCAGGGGGCCGGTGTTGCTGGGCCTCGATCTGCCGATCGGCCTGCCGCTGGCCTATGCGCGGGTGGCCGAGATCACCGATTTCCGCACCGCCCTGCCCCGGTTCGCCCCCGCGTGGTTCGATGTGTGCGACACGCCCGAGGAAATCAGCCCAGACCGCCCTTTCTACCCGCGCCGACCGGGTGGTGCCCGGCGCGCGCAGCTGCTGAACGGTCTGGGGATGATCGATCCGCAAGACCTGCTGCGGCGCTGCGAGCGTGCGACATCCACCCGGTCCGCCGCGTGCAGCCTGTTCTGGACGCTGGGCGGCAATCAGGTGGGCAAGGCCGCGATCTCGGCATGGGGTGAGGTGCTGCGGCCTGCGGTGGGGCGTATTGCGCTGTGGCCCTTCGATGGCGATCTGCCCGATTTGCTGTCCCGCGACGGGCTCACGGTGGCCGAGACCTATCCGGCGGACGTGTATGGCCGTCTCGGCCTGCCCCGCCGAGGGTGGAGCAAGCGCGCACAAGCGGGGCGGCAAGCGGTCGCGCAACCGATCGTGGACTGGCTGGAGCGGCACGCGCTGCCAGACGCCGAACTGGCGGCGCTTGTGCGCGACGGGTTCGGAACTGGTGCAAGTGGCGAAGACGCTTTCGATGCCCTGGTCGGGCTGATCGGGATGCTGGACGTCATCGACGGGCGCATGCCCGACCATGCCCCCGCCGACCCCCGGATTCGCCAGATCGAAGGATGGATTCTTGGCCAATCGCCGACCTGAGGCACCAAAAAGCCCGCTGCGGTGATGCAGCGGGCCAGACGCATGGCTGTGTCGTTCAGAAGCCGGGCCTCAGCCCTTTCTGGTGGCGCCCCCCTTGCCGCTGGGTGCACCCTTGCCGCCCCCCGCAGGAGCCGAGCCTTTACCCGTCGCGCCAGCTTTCGTCGTGCCTGCCATGATCCGCCCTCCAATGCGGAAGCCCTGTGCCCATGGCGGGTCATCCGCCACGGGGACGAAGGGAAAACCGGGGCGAGTCGCAGCCCCGGCCCCTGTATGCTACGCCTGTCGCCGGCGCCCGCAAAATCACATTTTCGGTGACATCGCGCGACCCTCACATGCCCCATTGCGCGCCGCTTTGGCCGCGCTATATCCAGCGTTCGGGCGCGCCGAAGCGAGGCCAGCCCCGCCGTTGCGTGCTATTGGCAAAGCGCCTTTTTTTCAGAGAGTTACGAACCATGATGCGGGATTTCTCGTCGGGCAGCCTGATCGTCGACAGGCGCATGGGCTTTGCCGAGGGGTTGGCCGATTCGGGCGATCTGGACGCGGCCATCGAGGTTCTGTCCGACGCCCTGACAGAAGTTCCCGGATGGGCGGCGGGATGGTTCCGCCTGGGCGAATGGCTGGAGCGCGCGGGCCGAATTCCGCAGGCGATCGAGGCGTGGGAATCCGCACTGGCCGCCGACCCGCAGGATGTGCTGGGCGCAGGTCTGAAACGCGATCTCTTGCGGCGTGTGCCCGTCGCCGAGGCCCTGCCCGCGGCCTTTGTCGAGACGCTGTTCGACCAATATGCACCGCGCTTTGACACGGCCTTGGTGGACAAGCTGGACTATCGCGCGCCGGCGTTGCTGGCCACGGCGCTTGGGGAACGGCGCTTTGCGCGGGCTATGGACCTTGGTTGCGGCACAGGCCTTGCGGGCGAGGCCCTGCGGGCGCGCTGCGACTGGCTGGAAGGCTGCGATATCTCGGCCGGAATGCTGGCGCAGGCCGAAGCCAAGGGACTCTATGACCGCCTGTTCAAGTCGGATCTGTCCGCCCTCGTGATCGGCGACGACCGGTTCGACCTGATCGTCGCGGCGGATGTCTTCGTCTATGTCGGTGCGCTGGAACGGATTCTGGGGTGGTGCGCGGGGTCGCTTGCACCGGGCGGGACGCTGGCCTTCACGGTCGAATCCTGCGCCGACGGGCTGACCCTGCGCGAAAGCCGCCGTTTTGCACATTCCCGCGACTATCTGGAATCGGTGCTGGCCGCTGCGGGATTTCGCCGCGTGACCCTTGAACCCGCGACCCTGCGCACCGACCGAGGGGGCGCGATCGACGGGTTCGTCGTGTTGGCGGGCGGGCTGAATGTCGGCGACCGGCAAGGCGACGGCGAGGGCATGGCTCTGGCCTGATACGCCTTTGCCAGCCGATATGCCGATGCTAGACCGAAGGCAAAGCGGCGCGACGGGGGGACGAAAGATGCACGATTTCTGTGTGATCGGCGGCGGGATCGTCGGGCTGGCCACAGCCCGCGCGCTGTTGCAACGCCAGCCGGGGGCAAGCCTTGTCCTGCTGGACAAGGAGGCCGCACTGGGGCGCCACCAGACGGGGCGCAATTCCGGCGTGATCCATTCGGGCATCTATTACGCGCCCGGCAGCCTCAAGGCGCGTCTGTGCCGCGAAGGGGCGGCGCGCACCAAGGCCTTTTGCGCCGAACACGGCATCCCTTACGAGGATCGGGGAAAACTGATCGTCGCCACCCGCCCCGAAGAGATCCCGCGGCTTCAGGCCCTGCATGCGCGCGCTGCCGAGAACGGGATCAGGGCAATGCTGATCGGCGCGGCCGAGATTGCCGAGCGCGAACCCGCCATCACCGGACTGGGGGCAATCTGGGTCCCCGATGCGGCAATCGTTGATTACAAGGCCGTGCTGACGGCGCTGGCGGCCGAAATCACCGCCATGGGCGCCACGATCCGGATGCAGGCCGAACCCGTCGCCATCCGCGAACATCACGACCGCGTCGATATCGACCTGCCCGACGAGACGATCACCGCTCACCGTCTGGTGGCCTGTGCCGGCCTGCAATCGGACCGGGTCGCGCGCATGGCCGGCCTGCGCATCCGGCACCGGATCGTGCCTTTTCGGGGCGAATACTGGCGCCTCGCGCCGCATCGCGCGGGTGTCGCCCATGCGATGATCTATCCCGTGCCGGAACCGGGCCTGCCGTTTCTGGGCGTGCACCTGACACCGATGATCGACGGCTCGATGACCGTCGGGCCGAACGCGATGCTGGGCCTTGCGCGCGAGGGGTATCCCAAGCTGTCTGTCGCGCGGCGCGACCTTGCGGATATGGCCCTGTTCCCCGGCTTCTGGCTGAGCCTTGCGCGCAATATCCGCCCCGGCTTGGCGGAACTGGGCAATTCGCTGTTCAAGCGCCGCTATCTCGCGGCTTGCCAGCGGTATTGTCCGTCGCTGGAACTGTCCGACATGCTGCCGATGGAGCCGGGCATCCGCGCGCAGGCCGTGTCGGCCAAGGGCGAGATGCTGCATGACTTCCTGTTTCTGGACACCCCGCGGATGCTGCACGTCTGCAACGCCCCCTCGCCCGCTGCGACCTCGGCCCTGCCGATCGGCGACATGATCGCCGCGCGGGTGCTGGGGGCTACAATGGCGGCAACGGGCGCTTGATGCCCGAGGACTGGATCGCCACGAAGGTGAAATCCGCCTCGGTCACCTTGAGGTGCTCGGATGTCGCGAGGCGCTGCACCCAGGCCTCGACATGGATCGTGACCGAGGTCGTGCCGGTGCGGGCGATCCCGGTGTAGACGGTGAACAGGTCGCCCACCAGAACCGGGGCGTGAAACCGCATCGCGTTGATCGCCACGGTCGCCACCCGGCCCTGCGCGCGCTTGACCGCCGCGATCCCGCCCGCGATGTCCATCTGGCTGAGCACCCAGCCGCCAAAGATGTCGCCATTGGCATTGGTATCGGCGGGCATCGGCACGGTTTGCAGCGTCAGTTCGCCTTGGGGGGCGTCGGTCATGATCGGGCCTTCTTGGTGGTTACCTTGCAAGGGTGGCGGATTGGGCAGGCGACGGCAAGGGGCAAGGCCCGGTTGCGCGACCACAGAAAAACGGGCTTGCACCGAAGTGCAAGCCCGCGTGGCCTTCCCAACAAATGTCGTTCGTGGCCGATCAGCCGCAAACCTCGGTCAACGCGCCGTCGATCGCGTCGGTGATCTGGTCGATCTGGTCAGCCGAAACCACAAGCGCCGGCGACAGGCACAGCGTGTTGTTCAGCCCCGGCAGCGAGCGGTTGGTCATGCCGATCTGCACACCGCGCTTCATCGCCCCTGCGACGACGGCCGCGACCTGCTTTTCGGGCAGTGCCTGTTTCGTCGCACGGTCGGCAACCAGTTCGGCGCCGCAGAACAGGCCCTTGCCACGCACCTCGCCGATCACGGCGTGCTTGTCCATCAAGGCGCGCAAGTTGTCCATCAGCCGGGCACCCATCGCCGTCGTATTGGCCAGCAGGCCTTCATCCTCGATGATGCGCATGTTCTCGATCGCGGCCGCCGGCCCCGAGGTGCAGCCGCCAAAGGTCGAGATGTCACGGAAATAGCCCAGCGGATCGCTGGCATCGTCCTTGAACATGTCGAACACGGCTTCGGTCGTCACGGTGCAGGAAATCGCGGCATAGCCAGAGGCGACCCCCTTCGCCATGGTCACGATGTCGGGCTGGATACCGAACTGCTGGTATCCGAACCACATCCCCGTGCGACCCACGCCGCAGACCACTTCGTCGATGATCAGCAGGATGTCATATTTCTTGCAGATCTCCTGCACGCGGGGCCAATACCCCTCGGGCGGGGTGATGACGCCGCCACCGGCGGTGACGGGCTCGAGGATGATCGCGCCAACGCTGTCGGGGCCTTCGCGCAGGATCACCTCTTCGATGGCATTCGCGGCGCGCAGGCCGTAATCGGCGACATCGCCCCACTGGCTGCGGTATTCGAGGCAGTGCGGCACCGGGATGAACCCGTCAGGGAACGGCCCATACTGCACCTTGCGCTCGTCCTGCCCGCCCGAGGCCAGACAGGCGATGGTCGTGCCATGATAGTCACGCTCGCGGTAGAGGATCTTCCACTTGTTGCCGCCGTGTCGACGGTGCGCGATCTGGCGAACCATCTTGTAGGCCTTTTCATTCGCCTCGGACCCCGAGTTCGAATAATAAACGCGGCTCATGCCGGGCATCTTCTCGATCAACTTGCGGGCGAAGATCGCGCCGGGCACCGAACCCGCCGCGCCAGCGAAATAGTTCATCTTCAGCAGTTGATCGCGCACCGCATTGGCGATCGATTCGCGACCATAGCCGACGTTGACCGTCCATACGCCGCCCGAGACGGCATCCAGCGTCTCGCGCCCCGTGGCGTCCCAGACGCGCAGGCCCTTGCCTTCGACAATGACCCGAGGATCAATGGTTTCAAAGGCTTTGTGCTGGGTCAGATGGTGCCAGACATGCGCGCGGTCGGCCTCGACCACGGCGCTCATGTCGTTGAAGGTAGAAGTGTCCATTTCGCGTCCTCGTGGTGCAAAGTCCCGGCCAGCGACAATCGACGCTTGCCCGCCTTTTCAATAGGGCCAGCATCCCCCTATTCATATCGCCAGAAATCGCTAGCATACGGATGACTCCACAGTGAAACGGGACTCCGGCGCGCATGGCCATATCCGTCGAATGCTTTCTTCTGGATCCCAACCATGGCGGGACGCTGCAAAGCGCCATCCGCCAGATCGTCGCCGAAGGGATCCTTGCCGGGCGCCTTCGGCCGGGGGAACGCATGCCTTCCAGTCGAGGCCTTGCCGAACATCTGGGCGTCAGCCGGATCACCGTGTCACTGGCCTATGCCGATCTGGTGGCGGATGATTTCCTGACATCAAAAGGTCGGTCCGGGTATTTCGTCAGTGAAAACGCCCCGCAACCCGGCGCCTTTCCGCACCAGCCTGCCCAACAAGGCGATCAGGTCGATTGGGCGCGCGCCTTGGGCCATCGACCGTCGCTGGAACGTCAAAATCTGGGGAAACCGGCGAATTGGCGCGATTACCGGTTCCCGTTCGTTTATGGGCAGGCCGACCCGTCGCTGTTCGATCACACCAACTGGCGCATGTGCATGTTGCAGGCGCTGGGGCACCGCAATTTCGCCCGCATGACGGATGACCTTTTCGAAGAGGATGACCCCGGCCTCATCGAATACATCGCCCGCCACACGCTGCCCCGACGCGGCATTCTGGCGCGCAGTTCCGAGATCCTCGTGACATTGGGCGCGCAAAACGCGCTGTGGTTGACGGCGCAAGTTCTGCTGAACCAACGCCGGACCGCCGGGATCGAAGATCCGGGCTATCACGGGTTGCGGGCGATCCTGACGCAAGCGCGTTGCAAGGTGGAACCGCTGCCCGTCGGTCCGCAAGGGCTGGACCCGACCAGCCTGCCCGAGGGGATCGATGTGCTGTTCTGCACACCCAGCCACCATTGCCCCACCGGGGCGACCATGCCACTGGAGGCCCGCAAGGCCCTGCTGGCGGCGGCGAATGCGCAAAACTGCCTGATCGTCGAAGATGATTACGAATTCGAGATTGGCGGCGGACGCTCGCCTCTGCCTGCGCTCAAGTCCCTCGACCAGCAAGGGCGGGTGATCCATGTTGGCAGCTTCTCGAAATCGCTGTTCCCGGGCTTGCGGCTTGGTTTTCTGGTCGGACCCGAGGCCTTCATCAGCGAGGCGCGGGCGCTGCGCGCGACGGTCTTGCGGCACCCGCCCGGCTTGCTGCAACGCGCGGCGGCGCATTTCCTGTCGCTGGGCCATTACGATGCGATGCTCCGCCGACTCGACCGCGCCTTTTCCGAGCGTCGCAGCGTGATGCTACAGGCCATCGCGAAACATGGACTGACGATTGCCGGGGCGGCCGGGGATGGCGGTTCGAGCCTGTGGATGCGGACGCCCGAGGGGATAAGCGCGACCGAACTGGCACTGCAATTGCGCGAGGACAGCGTGCTGATCGAACCGGGCCTTCCGTTCTTCGGCAGCCCGCCGGCGGACGACAGGTTCTATCGCATTGCCTATTCGTCGATCACTTCCGAGAGGATCCCCGACGGCATTGCCCGGATCGCCCGTCGGTTGCGCCGCACCAGCGACCACGTCCACACACGCGTGGCAGGACAGCGTCCCCTCAATGCGGGGGCGGCGGGCTGACTGGCCTGCCAGATACTCCATAACTGGCACTAACGCCGGGGGCTGGGGGTTCCACAATGACGAGGGCCAAAACAACAACAATCGGCCCGAATCGGGCGCATTGGCCCCGTGCCATGCGTTTTCCAACAACAGGGAGCCCCACCATGTCTTTGCGTCATTTTGCAGCCGCTTCTGCCGCAGCGCTGCTGCTTTCATCGACTTCGGCGCTGGCCGTCGAAGAAATCACCGTCGCCTATTTCCTCGAATGGCCGACCCCGAACCAGTTCGCACAGGCCGAGTCGATCTATGACGAGGCGCTGGGCGTTCGCGTCAACTGGCGCGCCTTTGAAACCGGCGTGCAGATGTCGGCCGCGATGGCTGGCGGCGCGGTGCAGATCGCGTTCAGCCAAGGCGTGCCGCCCTTTGTCGTTGCCTCGTCGGCGGGGCTGGATATCGACACGGTCGGGATCGCGGTGACCTATGACGACAACGACAACTGCGTGGTGCATGCCGACGAAGGGATCACCGCCGCGAATGCGCGCGACCTTGAAGGCCGGCGCGTCGCCGTGCCGCTGGGGACCGCGGCGCATTACGGGATGCTGCGCCAGATGGAACATTTCGGCGTCGACACCTCGACCCTGTCGATCGTCGACCTGTCGCCTGCCGACGGTGCCGCCGCAATCGCCCGCCATGACGTGGCGATGGCCTGCGGTTGGGGCGGCGGTCTGCGGCGCATGATGGAGCATGGCAGCGTGCTGCTGACCGGCGCCGAAAAGGCGGCGCTGGGGATCCGCATCTTCGACGTGATTTCTGTCGATTCCGCTTTTGCCGAGGCGAACCCCGACCTGATCGCCCGCTTCCTGCGCGTGACCGAAGACATGAACAACCGCTACCGCGAGAACCGCGACGAGATGATCCCGGTCATCGCGCGCGCAGCGGGCATGGAAGTCCAGCCGACCATCGAAACGCTGGACGCGTTCGGCTTCCCGACGATGGAACAGCAGCTCAGCGCGGAATGGCTGGGCGGCGGGCTGCAAGACTTCCTCAAGGAAGTGGCCGATTTCTTCGTCGAGCAGGGCACCATCGAATCGGCGCTCGACAGCTATGTCGGCACGGTGAACGCCAGCTACATGCAGGCCGCATCGCAGATGTAATCCGCTTGCCCGGGAGGCGTTCGCGCCCCCCGGCCCCACCCAAGGCGGAGACGTCATGTCCGATCTCATCCTCGACAATTTGTCGATGACTTATGAATTGCCCGGCGGCACCTCGGTCGAGGCCCTGAAGAATGTTTCGATGACCATGGCCAAGGGCGAGATCGTCTCGGTCCTCGGCCCTTCGGGTTGCGGCAAGACGACGTTGCTGAACATTCTGGCCGGGTTTCTGGCCCCGACCGGCGGCACGGTGAAGCTGGGCAACACGCCCGTGACAGGCCCCGACCGGCAGCGCGGAATGGTGTTCCAGCAAGGCGCGCTGTTCGAATGGATGTCGGTCGCGCGCAACGTCGGTTTCGGCCCCCGCATGGCGGGCGTGCCGCGCGACCGCATCGATGCTACGGTCACGCATCTTCTGGATCAGGTCGGGTTGCGCGGCTTTGGCGACAAGGCGGTCTATGAATTGTCGGGCGGGATGCAGCAACGCGTCGCTCTGGCGCGCTGCCTCGCCAATGACCCCGAAGTCATCCTGATGGACGAACCGCTGGGCGCTTTGGACGCGCTGACGCGCGAAAAGATGCAGGGTCTTGTCCTCAAGCTGTGGAAAGACACCGGCAAGACCATCATCCTGATCACCCATTCGGTCGAAGAGGCCTTGCTGCTGGGCGAGCGCCTTGTGGTGATGGCCCCGCGCCCCGGACGTATTCACAAGGAATACCGCCTGCCCTTTGCCGACATGGCCGTCGGCGAGGACTTGCGCGCCATCAAGCGCCTGCCGGAATTCGCCGCGCGCCGCGAGGAGATTCTGGAAATGATCTGGCAGATGGAAGAAGAAATCATGGGCCGGACGGAGGGTGCACAATGACGCTGCTGCTGATCTACGTGGCCATCCTTGCGTCGGTCTGGGGCTTCACCGCCTTCGTCGCTGCGCGCCTCCACCAGCGCACCGGCATGACCGCCCGCAAGACCGTCACCTTCGGCGACGAAAGCGCGATCCATGCCAGTCGCGTCGCCTCGGTCGCGTCGGTGCTGGTGATCTTCCTGATCTGGGCCGCCTTCACCGGGTCGGACTGGACATTCATCCACGCCCCCGCCGATTGGCAGATGCGCCCGATCTGGCTACCGCCACCCGAAGCTGTCTGGAACCGCCTGCTGACCATCGCCGCCGACGGATTCCGCAACTTCTCGCTTTGGGAGCATCTGTCCATTTCGATCTGGCGGGTTTTCGCGGGCTTTTTCTTTGGCGCGCTGATCGGCATTCCGCTGGGATTCGCCATGGGGCTCAACAGCTTCCTGCGGGGTTGGTTCGACCCGATCGTCGAATTCATGCGCCCGGTGCCGCCGCTGGCCCTGATCCCGCTGGTGATCATCTGGTATGGCATCGACGAGAAGGCCAAGATCATCCTCCTGTTCCTTGCGGCGCTATGGATCATGGCCATTGCCGCCCGGTCCGGCGTTGCCGGTGTGAAGCTGAGCAAGGTGCACGCCGCCTATAGCCTAGGCGCATCCAAGGCGCAGCTGATGCGTCATGTCATCATCCCCAACGCGCTGCCCGACATCTTTACCGGCGCACGGGTGGCAATGGGCGTCTGTTGGGGCACCGTGGTCGCGGCCGAACTGGTTGCCGCCGAAAAAGGAGCAGGCTTCACCATCATGGTCGCATCGCGCTTCATGCAGACCGACATCGTGCTGATGGGGATCATCCTGATCGGGATCATCGGCTATTCGATCGATGTCGCGATGCGCATGGCCGAACGCTGGCTGGTGCCGTGGAAGGGTCGCGGCTGATCTGGCGATAACCATTGCCCGCTTCTGGTCCTACCACGGAGCCAGCTAAGGACCACATTCATCCCATCTCTGCCCGGGCTAGGCGCCCGGCACGAACCGCGACAACAAGGAACCCTCTCTCATGAAGATGACCACCGAAGAAGCCTTTGTCAAAGTGCTGCAACGCCACGGGATCGAACACGCCTTCGGTATCATCGGCTCGGCATTCATGCCGATTTCCGACCTGTTCCCGAAGGCGGGCATCATGTTCTGGGATTGCGCCCATGAAGGGTCGGGCGGGATGATGGCCGACGGCTATACGCGCGCCTCGGGCAAGATGTCGATGATGATCGCCCAGAACGGGCCGGGCATCACCAACTTCGTCACCGCCGTGAAAACCGCCTATTGGAACCATACCCCGCTGCTGCTGGTCACGCCGCAGGCCGCGAACAAGACGATCGGCCAGGGCGGGTTCCAGGAAGTCGAGCAGATGGCGCTGTTCAAGGATATGGTCGCCTATCAGGAAGAGGTCCGCGACCCGTCGCGCATCGCCGAGGTTCTGAACCGTGTGATCATCAACGCCCGCCGTGCCAGCGCGCCCGCGCAGATCAACGTGCCGCGCGACTACTGGACGCAGGTCATCGACATCGACCTTCCCGCCGTGGTCGAATTCGAACGCCCCTCTGGCGGGGCGCAGGCGCTGGACGACGCCGCAAAGCTGCTGACCGAGGCGAAATTCCCCGTCATCCTGAACGGCGCCGGCGTGGTGCTGGGCGGAGCGATCCCCGCCAGCATGGCGCTGGCTGAATGCCTGGATGCCCCCGTATGCGTGGGCTATCAGCACAACGACGCCTTCCCCGGTTCGCACCCGCTGTTCGCCGGGCCGCTGGGCTATAACGGGTCGAAAGCGGGGATGGAGCTGATAGCCAAGGCTGACGTGGTGCTGTGCCTCGGCACCCGGTTGAACCCGTTCAGCACCCTGCCCGGTTATGGCATCGACTATTGGCCCAAAGAGGCCAAGATCATTCAGGTCGACATCAACCCCGACCGCATCGGTCTGACCAAGAAGGTCTCGGTCGGTATCGTCGGCGACGCAAAACAGGTGGCCGAAGGGATCCTTGCACGGCTGGGCGATCACGCGGGCGACACCGGGCGCGCCGAACGCAAGGCCGAGATCGCGCAACGCAAATCCGCGTGGGCGCAGCAACTGGCCTCGATGGACCACGAGGATGACGATCCCGGCACCACCTGGAACCAACGCGCCCGTGCCGACAAGCCTGAATGGATGTCCCCGCGCATGGCGTGGCGCGCGATCCAATCGGCGTTGCCGAAAGAGGCGATCATCAGCAGCGACATCGGCAACAACTGCGCCATCGGCAACGCCTATCCGTCGTTCGAAACCGGGCGGAAATACCTTGCGCCGGGCCTGTTCGGGCCTTGCGGATACGGGCTGCCGTCGATCGTCGGCGCCAAGATCGGCTGCCCGGACGTGCCGGTAGTCGGCTTTGCCGGCGACGGCGCCTTTGGCATCGCGGTCACCGAACTGACGGCCATCGGGCGCGAGGAATGGCCTGCGATCACCATGGTGGTCTTCCGCAACTATCAGTGGGGCGCGGAAAAGCGGAACTCGACCCTGTGGTATGACGACAATTTCGTCGGCACCGAATTGGACGAACAAGTCAGCTATGCCGGGATCGCACGGGCCTGTGGCCTGCAAGGCGTTCAGGCCAAGACCATGGACGAGTTGCGTGCGGCACTGGACAAGGCCATCGAGGACCAGATGAAGCATGGCAAGACCACGCTGATCGAAGCCCTCATCAACCAGGAACTGGGCGAGCCTTTCCGTCGCGATGCGATGAAGAAACCGGTCATGGTGGCGGGGATCGACCCGGCCGACATGCGCCCGCAACAGGCCTGATCTTGATCTTCGGCCTGCCCCTTCCGGTCGCCGCCTTTCTGGCGGCGGTCGTTTTCGTCGCGGCCTTCGTGCGTGGATATTCGGGGTTCGGATATCCGGTGCTGGTGGTCGCGGCGGGGGCGCTTGTCACCAACCCTCTGGCGCTGGTGCCGATGGCGGTGCTGGGTGATCTTGTGTTGTGCATCCAGCACGCGCGCGCCGCGCGGCCCGACGTGCGCTGGCCCGTGGTCGGGCGCCTCGCGCTGGGGGCGGCGGTGGGGTTGCTGCCGGGTGTCTGGATCTTGTCGCTGGTCGACGAAACGACCGCGCGTGTCTTCATCGGTGTCATGGTGCTGCTGGCCTGCGCGGTCATGCTTTCGGGCTGGACGCTGCCCAAGGGGGCCGGGCCTGCGGCGACACTGGGGATGGGCGCGGTATCGGGCATCGCGGCGCCCGCCGGTGTGGCTGGCCCGCCCGCGGTGATGCTGGTGGCCGCGCTGGGGCTGGAGCCCTTGGCCTTTCGCGCGACGCTGCTGGCCTATTTCGTGGCGCTGGACACGATGACCTTCGGGCAGTTCTGGCTGGCCGGTCAGGTTGATGCGACAGTGCTGGGACTGACTGCGCTGTCGGTGCCCTTGGTGGTCATCGGCAGTGCACTGGGCGCGCGGCGGGTGATGAATGCCGACCCGGCGGGGTTCCGGAAGGTGACCATCGCCGCGCTGGCCGTGATGGCTGTGATCGGCCTGCTGCGGGTCTGGCTGTGAGGGGTTTCGCCCTCGGCCCGGGGGACCTCGGGCGACCGGGGCGCCGCGCGGATGCGCGGCGCAAGGGGGGCTGTCTGCCCCCCTCTGGCCTGCGGCCATTCACCCCCCGAGGATATTTTCAGAGCAAAGAAACCGCCGATCTAGCGCCCGAGCGAAAGCGTGATCGCCGTCGCCTTGACGATGTCATCGACACTGGCGCCGCGCGACAGGTCGCAGACGGGTTTGGCGAAGCCTTGCAGGAAAGGGCCGATGGCCTGCGCGCCCGCCAGTTCCTGCATCAGCTTGTAGGCGATGTTCCCGGCGTTGAGGTCGGGGAAGATCAGGGTGTTTGCGACGGGCGCGTCGTGGCCCTTCTTGGCGGCGATCTTGGCGTTGAGAGCGGCGTCCGCCTGAACGGGGCCTGCGAAGCCCGTCGCCTCGGCCGCGGTGCGGACACGATCGACCGAGGGGCCGGTCCCCGACGAGCCGGTGGAGTAGCTCAGGAGTGCGACATGCGCGGCGCCCAGCAGCGCCCGTGCCGAGGCAGCCGAGGCCCGCGCAATATCGGCCAGCGCGGCGGCATCGGGATCGGTGTTCACAGCGCAATCGGCGAAGACCAGCGTGCCGCCACCCGGCATCACCATCAGAAAGAAACTGGACGGGGTGGTGACGCCTTCGGCCATGCCGATGGCGAGGGCTGCGGCCTCGATCACGCGGCGCGTGGGGCTGGCGACACCCGCGACCATGGCGTCGGCTTCGCCGGCGGCGACCATGGCTGCGGCGCGGATCAGGGGTTTGTCCAGCATCCGCAACGCCAGCGCCGGTTTCAGGCCGGGACGATTGGCGAGCAGGTAATCGACATATCCTTCGGGCGGGCGGGCATCGGACAGGGTCACGGGCGTCGCGACCCCCTCGGCGGCGATCCTCTCGGCGGCCGCGGAAAGGCGGGGATCGTCGATTTCAGGCAGGACGACCCGCGCCCCGAGGGTGCGCGCCTTCGCGAAGGCCTCTTCGATCACATGCATGTTTCACCCCCCGTTCATCCGTCAAGGAGACTGCCGAAATGACCGAGAGCGTCAAGATCAACCGAGGCCTGAAGGGCGTCTATTTCGAACGCAGCGGCGTTTCGGACATCGATGGCCGCGAAGGGAAGCTGACCTATCGCGGCTATTCGATCCATGATCTGGCCACGCGCGCAACCTTCGAAGAGGTCGCCTTCCTGCTGGTGCATGGCGAATTGCCCGATGCCGCCTCGCTGGCGGGTTTCACGCGCGATCTCGCCGAGGCCCGGGCAATCCCCGGAGCGGTGCACGACATCATTCGTGCCTGTGCTTCCGGGCATCCGATGGATGTGTTGCGCACGGCGGTGTCGGCGCTGGCCGCGCTGGACCCCGACAGCCAGGACAGCAGCGAGGCCGGGTTCCTGCGCAACGGGTTGCGTCTGACGGCGCAGGTGCCGACGATCATCGCCGCCCACGAGGCCATTCGCACCGGCCGGTCGCCCGTCGACCCCGATGCCAGCCTGAGCCATGCGGCCAACTGGCTGTGGATGCTGAAGGGCGAGGCCCCCAGTGCCGACGCGGCGCGGCTGGCGGACGTCGATTTCATCCTGCACGCAGAACACGGATCGAACGCCTCGAGCTTTGCGGCGCGCGTGACCGTGGGCACCGAGGCAAACCTGCATGGCGCGATGGTCACAGCCCTGTCGACGCTGGCCGGCCCGGCACATGGGGGCGCGGCCGAGGATGTGATGAAGATGGTGCACGAAATCGGGCGGCCCGAGAACGCCGCAGCCTATGTCGCGGCACGGCGCGCGGCCAAGGAAGCCGTGACGGGTTTCGGGCATCGGGTCTATCGCACCGAGGACCCGCGCGCGCGGCACATGCGCGAGGGCGTGCGCAAGCTGGGCGAGGAAATGGGCGCGCCGGAATGGTATGCGATCCTTCAGGCCGTGGTCGAGGCGATGAAGCCCTATGCCCGCCATGGGTTGAACGTGAACGTCGATTTTTATTCGGGCGTCATCTATCAACTGCACGGCATCCCGATGGATCTGTATGTCCCGATCTTTGCCATCGGACGAATGCCGGGCTGGTTGGCGCAATGCTTGGAACAGCGGCGCGCAAATATCCTGATCAGGCCGCTGACCCTGTATGACGGCCCGGCTGATCGGGCATGGATTCCGGTCGAGGATCGCTGAGGCCTTGCACATGTGAAGCGTTGCGCCCTATGCAGGGGACGGGCGGTCCGCGCGGGCCGTCCGCAACCTGACGACGAGGGAACGCCATGGAAACCGGTCAATCGCAACCGCTGAAGGCGGCGCTGTGGATGTGTGGCGCGATCGCGTCGTTCAGCCTGATGGCGGTGGCCGGGCGCCATATCCAGACGGAACTGAACACGTTCGAACTGATGGTCTGGCGTTCCTTCATCGGCTTTGCCATCGTCGCCGCCCTGATCCGGTTGCGCACCGGAAACTTCGCGCAGGTTCGCACATCCCATGCCAGCCTTCACGCCACGCGGAACCTGTTCCATTTCGCCGGGCAGAACGCGTGGTTCTTCGGGCTGACGATGATCCCTCTGGCGCAGTTGGTGGCGCTGGAATTCACGATGCCGATCTGGGCCTTCCTGATGGCGCCGCTCTTTCTGGGCGAGGTGTTGACGCTGCGCCGGTTGTCTGTGGCCGTGCTGGGCTTCATCGGGGTGCTTGTTGTTGTGCAGCCGGGCAGTCAGGCCCTGAACATTGGCCACGCGGCGGCGCTCTTCTCGGCGGTGGGGTTCGCGATCAACCTGATCTTCACGCGCAAGATCATGCAGCACGATACGGTGTTATGCGTCTTGTTCTGGATGACCCTCAGCCAAGGTGTGATGGCGCTGGTCATCGCACTGGCACTGGGGTTCACATGGCCAGCCATGGCGATGATCCCGTGGTTGGGCCTGTTGGCCGTCACGGGGTTGACGGCGCATTTCTCGCTGACCTCGGCCTTGGGCCTTGCCCCGGCGATGATCGTCGCACCGATGGAATTCTTCCGCCTGCCGATCATCTCGCTGGTGGGGGTGTGGATCTATGCCGAAGCCCTCGATCCTTGGGTTTTTGCCGGGGCTGCGATCATTTTTGCGGCAAATTTCATCAACCTGCGCACCCGCAATCGCCCGCCACAAGCGGCGGCATGAAATTGCTTGCCTTCGAAACTGGACAGGTTATTTTACCAATTCAGGGAGAAACCCGTGCCGCGACTCGAATGGTGTGCGACACGAAACGGGTATGCAGGGCGTTTCTTTCGTGATTAAAAATCGTATCGACCCGACCTGCGGGCCGACACAAAACACACAACTGGGAGGATCTCCATGGATCGTCGCTCTTTTCTGCGCGCCTCGACTGTCGGTGGCGCTGCGGCTGCGGCCTCGACGCTTGCAGCACCGGCCATCGCGCAAGGCCGCATCACCTGGCGCATGGTCACCACCTGGCCGCGCAACTTCCCCGGTCTGGGCGTCGGCGCCCAGCGCTTTGCCGACCGCGTGACCGCGGCTTCGGATGGCGCGCTGACCATCGAAGTGTTTTCGGCCGGCGAACTGGTGCCGCCGCTTCAGTCGCTGGACGCCGTGATCGACGGCACCGCCGAGATGAGCCATGGCGCCGCCTACTACTGGCAGAACAAGTCGCGCGCCCTGTCGTTCTTCACCGGCGTGCCCTTCGGCATGACCTCGCGCGAATTGTCGGCCTGGGTCCGTTTCGGCGGCGGTCAGGAACTGTGGGACGAGGTCTATGACCAGTTCGGCGTTCAGGGCTTCCTGTCGGGCGACACCGGTACGCAGGCTGGCGGCTGGTTCCGCAACGAACTGACCGGCCTGTCGGACATCCAGGGTCTGCGCTTCCGCACCCCGGGTCTGGGCGGCCAGGTCTGGCAGAAGATGGGCGCGTCGGTCACCAACATGGCCGGTGGCGAGATCTTCCAGGCGCTGCAGTCGGGCGCGCTGGACGCGGCTGAATTCGTCGGCCCGTTCAACGACCTCGCGCTGGGCTTCTATCAGGTGTGCAGCCACTACTATACCTCGTCGTTCAACGAGCCCGGTCTGGCGACCGAGGTCACCGTGAACAAGGCGAAGTATCAGGAACTGCCGGCGAACCTGCAGGAAATCATCCGCCTCGTCGCTCAGGCCGAATACGACCAGATGCCGTCGGACTTCTACATGAACGACCCGCGCGCGCTGCAGACCTTGGTCAACGACCACGGCGTCATCGTGCACCAGCAGTTCCCCGACGACATCCTGCAAGCCGCAGCGAACGCCTCGCGCGAAGTGCTGTCGGAAATCCTCGCCTCGGACGATGCGCTGACGGCGCGTGTTGGCCGCAGCTTCCTCGATGCGGTGAAGCTGCTGCAGACCCGCACGGACAACACCGATGCGGGCTATGTGACGGCGCGGCAGCGCTTCATGAGCTACGACGGTCTCTGATCTTGTTCCCGCGCCCGGCCTTTGTGCCGGGCGCGCTTTTTCCACGGGCCCCGGCGCGCGCTCGCGTCCCGGGGCCTTGGCTTAACCGGACGAAACCCGGGAGGACCCCGTGAACGCCCTGTCCCACCTCATGAACGCGATCAATGGCTTCAACCGCCTGATCGGCAATATTTTTTCATGGCTCGCTGTCGGCATTGTGCTGGTCTGTTTCTGGGTCGTGTTCGAACGCTATTTCCTTGGAAACACGCGCTTGTGGATGCAAGACCTGTATCCTTGGATGAACGGCGTGATGTTCACCGCCGTCGCCGCCTATGCGCTGTTTTCCAACGATCACGTCCGGGTCGACATCTTTTATCGCCCTGCCCCCAACCGCAAGAAAGCGTGGATGGACATGGCCGGCGTGCTGTTGTTCCTGTTCCCCTTCACTTTCGTGGTCTGGAACTATTGCTTTGTCTTCGTCGCCCGATCCTGGCGCCTGATGGAGGGATCCGCAAACCCGGGCGGCGCACCGGGGCTGTTCATCGTCAAGGGCTTCATCCTGTTCTTCGCCGTCAGTGTCGCGCTGCAAGGCGTGTCAATGCTGATCCGGTCATTGCTGATCATCCGGGGGCGCGAGGACCTTGTGCCTGCCAACTACCGCTATGAAGCCGTGACGGAGTAATCGACATGGATGCACATCTGATCGGAGAGCTCCTTGCCGGGCTCATGTTCCTTGGCGTCATCGGCTTTCTGATGCTGGGCTTCCCGGTGGCCTTCACCTTGGCGGGCACGTCGATCCTGTTCGCGCTGATCGGCAACGCTCTCGGGGCGTTCGACATGTCGAACATGAGCGCCATCGCGGGGCGCTATGCAGGCTACATGACGAACGAGGTGCTGGTCGCGGTGCCGTTGTTCATCTTCATGGGCGTGATGCTGGAACGATCCAACATCGCCGAGCAACTGCTGACCACCATGGGCAACCTGTTCGGCAACATGCGCGGGGGGCTGGGGATCTCGGTCGTTATCGTCGGTGCATTGCTCGCGGCCTCGACCGGCGTCGTGGGCGCCACGGTCGTAACCATGGGCCTGATCTCGCTGCCGGCGATGTTGCGCGCGGGCTATGACCCCAAGCTGGCCTGCGGCACGATCTGTGCCTCGGGGACGCTGGGCCAGATCATCCCGCCGTCGACGGTGCTGATCTTCATGGGCGACATGATCGCCGGGATGCATTCGCAGGCGCAGATGAGCCTGGGCAACTTTGCCCCTAGCGCGGTTTCGGTCGGCGACCTGTTCGCGGGCGCGTTCATTCCGGGGCTGCTGCTGGTCGTGATCTATATCGGGTATATCCTGGTGAAAGCCGTGATCGACCCGGAAAGCTGCCCGGCGACCCCCGTCCCCGAAGAGGCCCGCCGCGATCTGCCCAAGCAGGTGATGGTCGCGCTGGTGCCGCCGCTGCTGCTGATCGTTGCGGTGCTGGGGTCGATCCTCGGCGGGATCGCCACCCCGACCGAGGCGTCGTCCGTGGGCGCGGTCGGGGCCACGGTGCTGGCTGCGGCACGGGGCAAGTTCAACTTGCCATCCTGATCCATACCACGCGATCGACGGCCAAGATCACCTCGATGATCTTCATTATCCTGTTTGGCGCTGCCGTGTTCTCGGTCGTGTTCCGCCAGTTGGGTGGCGATGACCTGGTCCACGAATTCCTGTCGGGCATTCCGGGCGGCGCCACGGGCGCGATGATCGCGGTCATGGTGACAATGTTCGTGCTGGGCTTCATCCTTGATACGTTCGAGATCATCTTCATCGTGCTGCCGATCACCGCACCGACCCTGCTGCTGCTGGGCGTCGATCCGGTATGGCTGGGCGTGATGATCGGGGTGAACCTGCAGACATCGTTCCTGACACCGCCCTTCGGTTTTGCGCTGTTCTATCTGCGGGGGGTTGCGCCGTCGAACGTGACCACGGGCCACATCTATCGCGGCGCGGTGCCTTTCGTGCTGTTGCAGGTTCTGGCCATCGCGGTGCTGTTCGTGTTCCCCGACCTTGTGACTTGGCTGCCGAACCTGCTGTATCGGTGACCGAATTCGGGGGCCCCGCGCCGGGTGCGCGGGGCCTCTGGCCCTGCCTTTCCGGCTGTGCTAGCCCATCGCCATGCTGGCTGTCTTTTTCCAGACCTTCCCGTTCTTCGCGATCATCGGCCTGGGTTACGGTGCCGGCAGGATCGGTATGTTCCCACCCGAGGCAACGGCATGGCTGACGAAGTTCGTTTTCTATTTTGCGCTGTCGGCCATGCTGTTCGGCTTTGCCGCCAGCATGTCGTTGGGTGACATCCTCGAACCGCGCGCGGCGGGCGCCTATCTGTGGGGATGCGGTGTCGTCTATCTGGTCGCGCTGGCCGTTGCGATGATACGCGGCCGCCCCATGACCGAGGCCGCGATGGAGGCCCACACCGCCATCATCGGCAACACCGGGTTCCTTGGGGTGCCTATGCTGGTTGTCCTGTTGGGGCCCGCGGCGGCGGCGACCGTGCTGCTGGTTCTGACGATCGACCTGATCGTTTTCTCAAGCCTTCTGACGATTGTCATCACCCTCGCGCGCGAAGGACGGCTGTCGCCCGCTCTGCCGCGGGTGATCCTGTCAGGGCTTGCGCGCAACCCCATGGTGGTCGCGCTTGCGCTGGGGCTGGCGTGGTCGGGGACCGGTCTGGCCTTGCCCACCCCGCTGGAGGAAACCCTGCGCCTGCTCGGTGCTGCCGCGACGCCGGGCGCTCTGTTTGCCATCGGCGCCAGCCTTACCGGCAAACGCGCGGAACGGCTGACCGTCGCCGGATGGTTGAGCTTTGCCAAGCTGGCGCTGCATCCTTTGGCCGTGGGCGTCGCCGCTTGGTGGATCTTTCGCGTCGATCCCTATCCGGCAGCAGTGCTGATCAGTGCCGCCGCGCTGCCGGTGGCGGGCAACGTCTACATTCTGGCCCAGCATTACGGTGTCGCCGTAGCGCGGGTTTCCGCCTCGATCCTGATTTCGACGGCGATCAGCGTGCTGACCTTGCCGGTGATCATCGCCTGGATCGGCGGTTAGTCCAATTGCACATGAATTTGCCCCGCCACAGGTGCTTGCAGCCTGAGCACCCCCTCCCTATATAGCCCAACGAAGCCGGGAAAACGCCCCAAGGGAAGCCCGGTTCTGGGATCGGGACTGCGAAGCCTGACGGGATCGCCGCCCCACAACATCGCCGAAAGAAAGAGGACTATCATGGCCAAAGTCATCGGGATCGACCTCGGTACGACCAACAGCTGCGTCGCGATCATGGATGGGTCGCAGCCGCGCGTGATCGAGAATTCGGAAGGCGCCCGCACCACGCCGTCGATCGTGGGTTTCACGGAAAGCGAACGCCTCGTCGGCCAGCCCGCCAAGCGGCAGGCCGTTACCAACCCCACCAACACCGTCTTCGCTGTCAAGCGACTGATCGGCCGCCGTCTGGGCGACGCCGAGGTCGAAAAGGACAAGAAGCTGGTCCCCTATAACATCGTCGACGGCGGCAATGGCGACGCCTGGGTCGAAGTGCGCGGCGACAAGTATTCGCCCAGCCAGATCTCGGCTTTCATCCTGCAAAAGATGAAGGAAACCGCCGAGTCGTATCTGGGCGAGAACGTCACGCAGGCCGTTATCACCGTTCCGGCCTATTTCAACGACGCCCAGCGTCAGGCAACCAAGGACGCGGGCAAGATCGCCGGCCTTGAAGTGCTGCGCATCATCAACGAACCGACCGCCGCCGCGCTGGCCTATGGCCTCGACAAGGAAGGCACCAAGACGATCGCCGTCTATGACCTTGGCGGCGGCACGTTCGACATCTCGATCCTCGAAATCGACGATGGTCTGTTCGAAGTGAAGTCGACCAATGGCGACACCTTCCTGGGTGGCGAAGACTTCGACATGCGGATCGTTCAGTATCTGGCCGACGAGTTCAAGAAAGAGCACGGCGTCGACCTGTCGCTGGACAAGATGGCCCTTCAGCGCCTGAAGGAAGCCGCCGAAAAGGCCAAGATCGAACTGTCGTCCAGCCAGCAGACCGAGATCAACCAGCCATTCATCTCGATGGACCGCAACACCGGTCAGCCGCTTCACCTCGTCATGAAGCTGACGCGTTCCAAGCTGGAAAGCCTCGTCGGTGATCTGATCGTCAAGTCGATGAAGCCCTGCCAGCAGGCGCTGAAGGATGCCGGGTTGTCCAAAAGCGACATCGACGAAGTGGTGCTTGTCGGCGGCATGACCCGCATGCCCAAGGTCATCGAAGAAGTCACCAAGTTCTTCGGCAAGGAACCCCATAAAGGGGTGAACCCCGACGAAGTCGTGGCTATGGGCGCCGCCATTCAGGCCGGCGTTCTGCAAGGCGACGTCAAGGACGTGGTTCTGCTGGACGTGACGCCGCTGTCGCTGGGTATCGAAACGCTGGGTGGCGTGTTCACCCGCCTGATCGATCGCAACACAACGATCCCGACGAAGAAATCGCAGGTTTTCTCGACCGCCGACGACAACCAGAACGCCGTGACCATCCGCGTGTTCCAGGGCGAGCGTGAAATGGCGGCCCACAACAAGATGCTGGGCCAGTTCAACCTCGAAGGGATCCCGCCGGCACCGCGCGGCATGCCGCAGATCGAAGTGACGTTCGACATCGACGCGAACGGCATCGTGAACGTTTCGGCGAAAGACAAGGCCACCAACAAGGAGCAGCGGATCACGATCCAGGCTTCGGGTGGTCTGTCGGATGCCGACATCGAACAGATGATCAAGGACGCCGAGGAAAACGCCGAAGCCGACAAGGCCCGCAAGGACCTCGTCGAGGCGAAGAACCAGGCCGAGAGCCTCATCCATTCGACGGAAAAGTCGCTGGAAGAGTTCAAGGACAAGGTCGACCCGACCACCGTCGAAGCAATCGAACTGTCGATCGCCGCGCTCAAGGACACGCTGGAAGGCGAAGATGCCGACAAGATCAAGTCGGGCATCAACAACGTCCGCGACGCGTCGATGAAGCTGGGCGAAGCGATCTATAAGGCCCAGCAGGAAACGGCTGACGATGCGGGCGAAGACAACCTCGCCCCGTCGATGACGATATCGTCGACGCCGACTTCGAAGATCTCGACGACAACAACAGCAAGCGCCGCTGACGCGCCATGGAAACCGCAATGCCCCGGACGGTGAAGCCGGTTCGGGGCATTGCCCGTGCAAGCGAGGTCCATGATGTCCAAGCGCGATTTCTACGAGGTTCTGGGCGTGTCCCGGGGCGCCTCGGCCGAAGAGCTCAAGAAGGCCTATCGGGCCAAGGCGAAGGAGCTTCATCCCGACCGCAACAAGGACAATCCTGACTCCGAGGCCCAGTTCAAAGAGGTGAACGAAGCCTATGACGTGCTGAAAGACGCCGACAAGAAAGCGGCCTATGACCGGTTCGGTCATGCGGCCTTTGACGGCGGAATGGGCGGCGGTCCAAGGGGTCCGCGCGGGGGTCATCCCGGCGGCGATTTCGGATCGGCCTTTTCGGATGTGTTCGAGGATCTGTTCGGCGACTTCATGGGCGGTCGTGGCGGCGCCGGTGGCGCCCGCGCCCGCGCCAGCCGCGGATCCGACCTGCGCTACAACATGCGCGTCACGCTGGAAGAGGCCTTCACCGGCGCACAAAAATCTATCCGCGTGCCGACACTGGCCGCCTGCGACTCGTGCAACGGCACCGGTGCTGAAGGCGGCGCCGAGCCGGTAACCTGCCCGACCTGTTCGGGCATGGGGAAGGTGCGCGCGCAACAGGGCTTCTTTACCGTCGAACGCACCTGCCCGACGTGCTCGGGGCTTGGCCAGATCGTCAAGAACCCGTGCAAATCCTGCAAGGGCGCCGGTCGGGTCGAGAAGGAACGCTCGCTGTCGGTCAACATTCCTGCCGGTGTCGAAACCGGCACGCGCATTCGCCTGTCGGGCGAAGGCGAGGCCGGGATGCGCGGGGGGCCTGCCGGTGATCTGTATATCTTCATCGAAGTGAAGGATCACGCGATCTTTCAGCGCGACGGGCTGGATCTGTATTGCCACGTGCCGGTCAGCTTTGTGACTGCGGCACTGGGGGGCGAGGTCGAGGTGCCGACCATCGACGGCGGACGCAGCAGGGTCAAGGTGCCCGCGGGTGCGCAATCGGGCAAGCAGATGCGCCTGCGCAGCAAGGGGATGCCGGCCTTGCGCGGTGGTGGCAGCGGCGACATGCTGATCGAACTCGCGGTCGAGACCCCGGTGAACCTGAGCGCCCGTCAGCGCGAGCTGCTGCGCGAGTTCGAGGCCGCGGGCGACAACAACCATCCTGAGGGATCCAGCTTCTTCAGCAAGGTTAAGAATTTCTGGGATGGCATGACCAGTTGAACGACGGGGCCTTTGGGCCCCGTTTTTCGTTAAGTCTTTGCTAACCAGAATCAGCGGATGCTGCGCCCATGACCCGGCGTGACACCCTCTCTGAGCCTCCCTTGCCACTGTTTTCGGGCGCTGAACCCGTGTCGGCGCCGGGGGGCAAGCTTCCGTCTTACATCCGCGATCATCGGCTGCGTTTGCGGCGGCGTTTCCTTGATGGCGGGGCCGAGGCGATGCCCGATTACGAATTGCTGGAACTGCTGCTGTTCGGCGCGATCCAGCGGCAGGACGTCAAACCCCTTGCCCGCGCCTTGCTGGACCATTTCGGCGATCTGGCCCGCGTGATCAGCGCCCCCGCGCATCAACTGAGACAGTTGGAGGGTGTGGGGGACACGGTGATCTGCACCCTTCACTTGGCCGAGGCGATGGCGACCCGCCTGAGCCGCGCGCGGGTGATGAACCGTCGCGTGATCTCCAGCTGGTCGGCGCTGCTGGACTATTGCCATACGGTCATGGCGCATCGCGAGGTGGAGCATGTGCGCGTGCTTTACCTTGACCGCAAGAACTGCCTGATCGCCGATGTCGAGCAAGGCCGCGGCACGATTGACCATGTGCCCGTCTATCCGCGCGAGATCCTGCGCAAGGCACTGGAACTGGGCGCATCCGCCTTTATTCTGGTGCACAATCACCCGTCCGGCGATCCCACGCCCAGCCAGGCGGATACCACGATGACCTTGCGTATCCGCGAGGCGTCCGAGGCGCTTGGGATCACGCTGCACGATCACCTGATCATCGGGAAATCCCGCGAGTACAGCTTCAAGGCCGAGGGGATGATCTAAGGGAAAAGACGCCGTTCAGTTCAATGCGATGGCCGATTGCGGCACGAGATCAGGCAGCACGACAAAGCCGCCGACCCCGTCACAACCCGGCAATTCCACCGTCATCTGCTGCAGTTCGGGCGCGTTGGTGCCATCGACTTGGGCGGCATAGGCTTCGACCTGGCGACCGCACGAGGTGGTGGTGATGTCCGCTTCGATCTCGACCGAGATCGCGTTCGATCCACCAACAAGACCCCGCGGATAGGTATAAACCTGCGCCACGCGGCCATAAGGCAGGACTGGGTCGCCCACCATCGACAGATAGCCATCGCCATGCATGTTGGGCTGGCGGGCATTGCGCGGGTTCACATGGCCGGGCTGGCCAAAGATCGCGCCGTTTTCATACACGTTCACGACCAGCGACGCCGGGTTGGACCAGCCGACGATCAGGCGCGAATAGGCCGCCATATCGGCGACGATGGTGCCGTCGCTGACCTCGCGGCCATCCAGCATCGTGACGCTCACACGCGCATCCTGGCGCAGCGCGGGGAAAATGGTGTTCAGTTGCCCGTTTGAATCGAGGCGGGCATCCACCGTCATTTCGGCATGCTCGATCTGCACAGCCGTATCGGCATCGCAGGGGGAATAGAGGCTCAGTTCGATCATTGCGGAATCGGCCGGCGTCGTCACAAGCCAGGTCTGGCATGCTTCGGACGGGGCCGACGGCATGTCGTCATCGAGGGCCATGGACGGCGGTTGATCATTGACCGGCGTCCCGTTCAGCGCATTGGCCGGGTCCAGTTCGGCGCTGACCACCGGATGATCCGAGGCACCGACGTCGATCCGGGGGACAACACTGGCTTCGCTAAGGGGAACGGTGGAATTCTGCGCGATCTGGATCGGCGCCACCTGCGCCTGCACCAGCGTCAGGCGATCTGCGTCTGTATAAATGCTGTCCTGCAACGGCGGCGGGGCATTGCGCGCCGCGGCATCGTCGAAGGCCATTTGCGTTTCAGCCTGCCGCGCATAGAACTTCGTTGCAGCGGTGACGGTGACGCCAAGCGCCACGGCAGTCAGTGCGGCTATACGAATCCTGTTCATGACGGTCTCCGGGTCGAAACGTGATCCCGAGTGTTTTCGCTTAGGAAATAGGCAGTTTCGTGGCAGCCATCGGGTTGTTTCGCGGCGCACGGTGTGAAAACGATTCCACATCCTTTGGTTGTATGCGTGGGAATTCTGCAAACAATTCAGGCGCGTTCGGCCGAATGTCATGGAAACGGCGCCACTGTGGGCGCCGATCCATCAACAAAGATTCGTTTTTTCCGTCAGTGAGTCGTCAGGCGAGACGACCGTGGCAATGCTTGAACTTTTCGCCCGAACCACAGGGGCAAGGATCGTTGCGCCCGGGATTGCCCCACGTCGACTGATCCTTTTCGTCGAAGCCCGGCGCGGCCGTGCCCTTGGGCTTGGCGGCGCCGATCTGCGGCAGATCGATCGGCGTATCCAGCTTGCCGTCGGGCCGCGCGGCGGCCTGCTGAAGCTCGAGCTGACGACGCATCATTTCCTGCTCCTCCGGCGAGAGGGGGCGGATGCGCGACAATTGCTTGGTCACTTCCGCGCGCAGGTCGGCCAGCATGTTCTCGAACAGGATGAAGGCTTCGGACTTGTATTCGTTCAGCGGATCGCGCTGTGCCAGCCCGCGATAGCTGACAGCCGAGCGCAGGTGTTCCAGCGTGACGATATGTTCACGCCATTTGGTGTCGATGACCTGCAACAGCAATTGCTTTTCGATCGACCGCATGGAGGCAGCACCAAAGGCTGCCTCTTTCTCGGCAAAGGCGGCATCTGCGGCCGCGATCACGCGCTCGCGGACGACTTCCTGATCGACGCCATCCTCGGCCGCCCAATCCGCGAAGGGCAATGTCAGGTTCAGGCGATCCTTGGCGGCGGCGGCAGCGCCGTCGATATCCCACTGATCGGCATAGCTGCCGGCGGGCAAATGGGTGCTGACCAGTTCTTCGGCCACGGCGTGGCGCATGTCGGCGATCGTGTCGGCGATCTCTTCAGATTCGAGGATGTCGAGACGCTGGTCAAACACCACGCGGCGCTGGTCATTCATCACGTTGTCGAATTTCAGCAGCGTCTTGCGGATGTCGAAGTTGCGCGCCTCGACCTTGGACTGCGCACTTTCCAGCGCCTTGTTCACCCACGGGTGAATGATCGCTTCGCCTTCCTTCATGCCCAGACGGGTCAGAACCTTTTCCAACGTGCCCGAGCCGAAGATGCGCATCAGGTCGTCTTCCAGCGACAGGAAGAACACCGACCGGCCCGGGTCGCCCTGACGGCCAGAACGGCCGCGCAGCTGGTTATCGATGCGGCGGCTTTCGTGGCGTTCGGTGCCCAACACAAACAGGCCGCCCGCCTCGAGGACCTTTTGCTTTTCGTCGGCGACTTCACCCTCGATCCGGGCGCGCAGTTCCACGGGATCGACGCCCGGGTTCGCCGCGAGTTCGTCTTGCACGCGCATCTCGACGTTGCCACCCAACTGGATGTCGGTCCCGCGACCCGCCATGTTGGTGGCGATGGTCACGGCGCCAAGACGGCCGGCTTCGGCGACGATATGCGCCTCGCGCTCGTGCTGGCGGGCGTTCAGGACGTTGTGCGTCACCTTGTTCGCCGTCAACAGGTTCGACAGTTCTTCGGACTTCTCGATCGATGTCGTGCCGACAAGGATCGGTTGACCCTTGCCGTGGGCCAGCTTGATTTCCTCGAGAACGCCTTCCAGCTTCTCGCGCTCGGACCGATAGACCTGATCGTGTTCATCGACACGCGCGATCGGCCGGTTGGTCGGAATCTCGACGACGCCAAGGTTATAGATTTCCTTGAATTCCTCGGCCTCGGTCGCGGCGGTGCCCGTCATGCCGCCCAGCTTGTCATACATGCGGAAATAGTTCTGGAACGTGATCGACGCCATCGTCACCGTTTCCGGCTGGATCTCGACACCTTCCTTGGCCTCGACCGCCTGATGCAAACCGTCCGACAATTGCCGACCCAGCATCATGCGGCCGGTGAATTCGTCGATCAGCACGATCTTGCCGTCGCGCACGATGTAATGCTGGTCCTTGAACAGCATCTTGTTCGCCCGCAGCGCCAGCCCCACGTGGTGCACGATGGTGGTCGACTCGGGGTCATACATGCCTTGCCCCTCGGGCAGGATGCCGGACTCGTGCAGCAGGCGCTCCATGGTTTCGTTCCCCTCTTCGGTGAGGGTGGCGATGCGCTGCTTCTCGTCCAGTTCGTAATGCTCGTCCGTCAGGTTCGGGATCAGCGCATTGACCTGCCGATACAGATCGGTGCGATCCTGCGACATTCCCGAAATGATCAGCGGCGTGCGCGCCTCGTCCACGAGGATCGAGTCGACTTCATCGACGATCGCGAAATTGTGCCCGCGCTGCACCATCTGCGCCAGCTCGGTCTTCATGTTGTCGCGCAGGTAATCGAAACCGAACTCGTTGTTCGTGCCATAGGTCACGTCGGCCTTGTAGGCGGCGAGCTTCTCGTCTTCGGGCTGGTGCGGAACGACAACGCCGGTCGTCATGCCCAGTTGCGCGAAGACCTTGCCCATCCACCCCGAGTCACGGCGGGCGAGATAGTCGTTGACGGTCACGACATGCACGCCCTTGCCCGACAACGCGTTCAGATAGGCCGGGAAGGTCGCAACCAGCGTCTTGCCTTCGCCCGTTTTCATCTCGGCGATGTTGCCGCGATGCAGGAAGATCCCGCCGATCAGCTGCACATCGAAAGCCCGCAGGCCCAGGGCGCGGCGCGCGCCCTCGCGGCAGTTGGCGAAGGCCTCGGGCAGCAGGTTGTCCAGGCTTTCCCCGTCGGCATAACGGCGCTTCATCTCTTCGGTCTTGGCAATCAGACCCGCGTCATCGAGGGCCTTGAACTCATCTTCCAGTGCGTTGATCTTTGCCACCAAGGGGCGGATAGCCTTGACCTTGCGATCGTTCGCCGTGCCGAAAATCTTCCGGCTAAGAGTTCCAAGACCCAACATGCTATCTCCGCTCGCCTTTGTGTGACCGGCATCATGCGCCGGTGGGGTTGCCGCCCGGGGGCTGACTTTCTAAACAGGGCAGGCTGATCACCGCGCCTGCCAAACCGTGTCGGGATGTAAGGGGCGGCCCAACTGGTGTCAATCATACGCGCCCTCATGCCGGCGTTTCAGGAGCCATTCATGTTCAAATCCGCTCGATTCGCCGTCGCCACGGCCCTTTTCGCGGCGCTGGCCGCCCCCGTCGTCGCACAGGATGCCGCAACCGTCGTCGCCCGCGTCGGCACCGCCGAGATCACACTGGGCCAAGCAATCGCGCTGCGCACCCAACTGCCCGCGCAATTCGCGCAGGTCCCCGATGAAACCCTGTTCCCCGCCTTGATCGACCAATTGATCGAACTGGAACTCCTCAACCAGTTCAAGCGCGACTCGCTGAGCCTTGCCGAGCGCATGATGCTGCTCAACGAAAACCGCAACTTCATCGCCAATGCCGCGTTGGCCGAGGCTGCCGCCAACGCCGTGACCGATGAGAGCGTCGCCACCGCCTATGAAGCCTTCGCCGCCGAATTCGCGCAGGGTGAACCGGTGACCGAATATCATGCGGCGCATATCCTCGTGCGTTCCGAAGAAGAAATGGCCCAAGTGACCGCCGCGCTGGCCGAAGGCCGCGACTTCGGCGAAGTCGCCGCAGAATTCTCGATGGACGGGTCGGCCCAGCAGGGTGGCGACCTTGGCTGGTTCGCCGCGGGCGTGATGATCCCCGATTTTCAGGCCGCCGTCGAAGCGCTGGAACCCGGACAGGTATCCGAACCGCTTCAGACCCGCTTCGGTTTCCACGTGATCAAACTGTTCGAAACCCGCGCGCAAGCGGTGCCCGAACTGGCAACGGTGCGCGACGACCTCGTCGCCAATATCCAGCGTGAAGCCGCACGCGCCCTGATCACCGGCCTGCGAGAGGCCAGCCAGGTCGAGAACTTCGCCGACCAGATCGACCCCACGCAGTTGAGCAACACGGCCCTTCTGGACGAGTGACCCATCTGCGCGTAACCTGCGCGCAACCGGCCCGCACCCTTCCGGTGCGGGCCTTTTCAATTCCGGAGACCAACGCCCATGGCGAGCACCAAGACCGACAAGCACAAGGCCAAAGCCAAGAAATGGAAAGGCCGCGCCAAGGACCTCGCGGCGCAGATTGCATCGCTGGGCGCGGCCGCGACGGCCAAACCGGCCAAGAAGGTCATTGTCTCGCCGCTGGCACCCAAGGACGGGTTTCCCGCGCTGCCCGTGATCGACGGCGCGGAATTCGCGGTCGTTCAGGCGGGTGTGCGCTATGCCGGACGGACAGACGTCATGCTGGCGCGCCTTGCCCCCGGCACGGTGATGGCCGGAACCTTCACCCGCTCGGCCACCCGGTCGGCGGCGGTGCTGGATTGCCAAGCCAAGATCGGCGGCACGAAAACCGGCACGGGCGCGGCGATCCTCGTCAATTCGGGGAACTCGAACGCCTTTACCGGCGCGCGCGGTTGGGCGTCGGTGAACGCGCTCACCGCCTCGGTCGCCGCCAAGCTGGATCTTCCTGCGGACCGTGTCTTCACGTCATCGACCGGTGTCATCGGCGAACCGCTGCCCCATGAACGCATCGAAGCCAAGCTGGACGACCTGATCGCCGCGCTCTCCGCCGACGGCATCACAGACGCGGCCCGCGCGATCATGACCACCGACACCTATCCCAAGGGCGCCATGGCCGAGATCGACATCGACGGTGCCACCGTGCGCATCGCCGGGATCGCCAAGGGCTCGGGGATGATCGCGCCCGACATGGCGACGATGCTGGTCTATATCTTCACCGATGCGAAAATCTCGCAGAAACTCCTGCAAACGATGGTCAGCCGGCTGACCGACCGCAGCTTCAACGCCATCACCGTGGACAGCGACACCTCGACATCGGACACGCTGCTTGTCGCGGCGACGGGCACCAGTGCCGCGCCGATGATGAACGGGCCGCGTTCGACAGGCGCGAAGGCCTTCGAAGAGGCGCTGGGTTCGGTCATGATGAACCTTGCGCATCAGGTCGTCCGCGATGGCGAAGGGGCGACCAAGTTCTGCGGCATCGCCGTGACCGGCGCGGCAAGCGACGCCGATGCCCGCCGCTGCGCGCTGAGCATCGCGAATTCGCCGCTGGTCAAGACCGCGCTGGCCGGCGAGGATCCCAACTGGGGCCGCATCGTCGCCGCCGTCGGCAAATCCGGCGCCGAGGCCGACCGCGACCGCCTGTCGATCCGCTTCGGCGATATCCGCGTAGCGACCAAGGGAATGATCGACCCTTCCTATGCCGAGGAGGCCGGCGCCGCCTATATGAAGAACGCCGAGCTCGACATCACCGTCGACCTCGGGATCGGGCGCGGCAAATCCAAGGTCTGGACCTGCGATCTCACGCATCGCTACATCGACATCAACGCCGACTACCGGTCGTGATCTCATCTTGTTGAAAATACTCCGGGGGTGAGGGCCAAAGGCCCGAGGGGGCAGCGCCCCCTCCCCCGCCGCTGTTCGGAACCGCCCATGAAACTCGTCCTCGTCTCCGCCGTCGCCCTGATCGATCCCGACGGGCGCGTCCTTCTTGCGCAGCGCCCGGAAGGCAAGTCCATGGCCGGGCTGTGGGAGTTTCCCGGCGGCAAGGTCGAGCAGGGCGAAACGCCCGAAGCGGCCTTGATCCGCGAGTTGCACGAAGAACTGGGGATCGACACTTGGGCCTCGTGCCTTGCGCCCCTGACCTTTGCCAGCCATGCCTATGCCGATTTCCACCTCTTGATGCCGCTGTTCGCCTGCCGCAAATGGCAAGGCGTCGTCACCCCGCGCGAAGGGCAGGTGCTGAAATGGGTGCGCCCCGCCGATCTGCGCAGCTATCCGATGCCCGCAGCGGATGTTCCCCTGATTCCCGTCCTGCGCGAGTGGCTCTGAGAATGTGGCGAAAGCGCGGCGGATGATTGTTTCCGATTGCGCGACAATGCTGGAAAAACACCGGAACAGCTCCGAAAACAGAAACGTAACCTCCTGTTTTCGTGCATTTTTTTGACTCCTTCGACGAAATTTCTGTGGCCGCGCCTGCCGAAATATGGCACAAATATGGCGAGGGAAACGAGGGGGTTACCATGCTCAGAACGATCATGATCGGAAGCTATCTCAGCATCCAGGGAATGTTCGTGCGGACGACCGAAAGCGGGTTGGTCGTCGTCCGCGTCGGCGACACGAAATATGCCGGGCGCCCAGTGCAATACCGTGCATCCTGACGTGTAACCTGAACTTTTTTGTTGGCGCCCGCTTTCTCCAGAGGCGGGCGTCTTTTTTTGCCCTGTCATTTCAAACTTGAAATACACTTGAAACCCGCCGTGTGCGGCGATAGCCTCGGCCCCGAACCAGCCGGAGACTCCGATGCCCACCGATTTCGCGCGCACCCGCACCCTTTTCGACCTGCCGCCGGGCGTCGTCTATCTGGATGGCAATTCTCTGGGGCCCCTGCCCCGCACCGTTCCCGAACGGGTCGCGCGGGCAGTGAGCGATGAATGGGGCAAGCTGCTGATCGCGGGCTGGAACAAGGCCGGTTGGATGGATCTACCCACCCGGATCGGCGACCGTATCGCGCGCCTGATCGGTGCCGAGGCCGGACATGTCGTGTTGGGCGACACGCTGTCGATCAAGGTCTATCAAGCCCTCGCCTCGGCACTGGAAATGCGCCCTGGCAAGCGGGTGATCCTGTCGGACACTGGCAATTTCCCGTCCGATCTGTACATGGCCGAAGGCCTGTGCCGGACACTTGGCCCGGACTATGTGCTGCGCACCGTCGAACCCGAGGCTGTTGCCGATGCGATCGACGACACGGTGGCCGTGCTGCTGCTGACCGAGGTCGACTATCGCACGGGCCGTCGCCATGACCTGCCGGCATTGACCGCCAAGGCCCATGCCGCCGGCGCGCTGGCGGTCTGGGATCTGGCACATTCCGCCGGCGCGACCGATATCGTCGTGGGCGAGGGCGGCGCCGATTTCGCCGTCGGCTGCACGTATAAATACCTGAACTCGGGCCCCGGTGGCCCGGCCTTCATCTATGTCGCGCCGCGTCATGCCGACAAGGTCCGACCGGCGCTGTCGGGCTGGCTGGGCCACGAAGCGCCTTTTGCCTTCGATCTCGATTACCGGCCGGGCGCGGGCATTGAACGGATGCGCGTCGGGACACCGCCGGTGCTTCAACTGGCGGCTCTCGATGCTGCGCTGGACGCCTGGGACGATGTCGCGATCGCGGATCTGCGCGCGCGGTCGCTGGAACTGACCGATGCTTTCATCGCCGGGGTCGAGGCACGGTGCCCGACCTTGATCCTTGCGACCCCGCGCCCGCATGCTCTGCGCGGCAGTCAGGTCAGTTTTCGACATCCGCAGGGCTATGCGATCATGCAAGCCCTGATCGCGCGCGGCCTGATCGGCGATTTCCGGGCGCCGGACATCATCCGGTTCGGCTTTACCCCGCTGTTCATCGGGCTGGACGATGTCGCGCAAGCGGTGGATATCCTTGCCGATGTGATGGCGACGAACGCATGGGATCGGCCGGAATACAAGGCACGGGCCAAAGTGACATGACGGCGCGTGCGCCCATCCCGGACGGCGTCGGCGATGCTGTCCCTCTGGTTGGGCGGGGCGCGCCGTGGACAGGGCGCGGAGGGGGCGCTGCCCCCTCTGCCTGCGGCATTCACCCCCGGGATACTTCCCGAGCAAAGAAACCCGCCACCCTGCCGCCCCTGTGCCGGCCGTCGGGCTGGGTCGCGCAGTGGAAGAAGCTGGCGATGATCGGAAAGCTGAATGCGCGCCCGGCGGGTTGATCCGTTTCGCGCATTCCTTCCCGATTTTCACGGAGCCAGACCATGAGCACCCCTTTCGACCCCGCGCGCGATGGCGCGCAAATGGCCTTTGACGGCCGCATGTCCTATTCCGATTACCTCTCTCTCGATACGATTCTGACCGCGCAGCACCCGCGCTCGGATGCGCATGACGAGATGCTGTTCATCATTCAGCATCAGGCCAGCGAATTGTGGATGCGCCTTGCACTGCACGAGCTCTCGGCGGCGCGCCGCCTGTTGGCCGATGGACAGGCGCGCCCGGCCTTCAAGATGCTGGCGCGAGTCGCGCGGATCTTCGAGCAGCTCAATGGCGCATGGGACGTGCTGCGGACCATGACGCCCAGCGATTACACACGGTTTCGCGATGCGCTGGGGCAGTCGTCGGGTTTTCAGTCGTGGCAATACCGCATGATCGAGTTCGCCGTCGGCAACCGCAATCCCGCGATGCTGCGCCCCCATGCGCATCGGCCCGACATGCTGGCCGCGCTCGAGGCCGAGTTGGCACAACCATCCTTGTATGACGTGGCGATCCGCTGCCTTGCCGGGGCGGGGATGCCGATCCCCGACGACGTGCTGAAGCGGGACACCCGTCAACCCTGGATCGAGAACGAGGCCGTCGCCGCCGCATGGACCGCTGTCTATGCCGCGCCCGAAACCCATTGGGAGCTGTATGAACTGGCGGAAAAACTGGTGGATTTCGAAGATTATTTCCGGCGCTGGCGGTTCAACCATGTGACGACGGTCGAACGCGTGATCGGGTTCAAGCGGGGCACCGGCGGCACGTCGGGTGTCGCCTACCTCCGCCGGATGCTGGAGGTCGAACTGTTCCCGGAACTGTGGCATCTGAGAACCAGCCTCTGAGATTCGTCGATGGCGCACTGGCATCGGGTCGGCGGACTGGGGACACTGCTGCGTCATCGTTCCGATTCCCTGGAGTGCCCATGTCTTACCTGACCCGCCGCGCCGTGCTTGCCGGAATGGCCCTGGCCCCTCTGGCCGGGTGCGCTGTTCCGCCGCCCGCTTTCGACCCGATCGATTATGCGGCCCGTCAGGACGGTCGCCATACCGTCCCGGCGGTTCCGATCGACGAGGTGCCGGCCGGACTTCACCGGCAGGTCGTGCCCTTCGAGACCGAGCGGCCGGTGGGGTCGGTCGTGGTCGAGCCGGCGCAGCGGTCGCTGTATCTGGTGCTCGAGGATGGATACGCGCTGCGCTATGGCATCGCGATCGGGCGCGTCGGGCTGGGCTGGACCGGCGAAGCCGAGGTTTATCGCAAGGCCGAGTGGCCGTCATGGACGCCGACCCCGACGATGATCGCGCGCGATCCGTCGCTGGAACGCTGGGCCGAGGGGCAGCCGGGCGGGCCGACCAACCCGCTGGGCGCGCGGGCGCTGTATCTTCGCAACCTGCGCAACGGCAATGATGAAGGCATCCGGATTCACGGCACGCCCAGTTGGCGGTCGATCGGGCGTGCCGCGTCGTCGGGTTGCTTCCGCATGATCAACCATGACGTGATAGATCTGTATGAACGCGTGCCCGTCGGAACGCCGGTCGTGGTGATCTGACGCCGCCCGGTGACGCGGATCAGGGCGCAAGACCGCGCGCGAACAGGGACGCGAGCCTGTCGCTCGCGGCATAGAACTGGGCCGGGGTGGTCCCAGGGGACTTGAGGCCAGCCGCGGCCGCCAGCATCGTGCGCGCCGTATCCGCAGCAGTGCCGAAGGGCGCGAGGTCAACGAGTCCCTCGACCTCGGCTCGGGCGAGCCAATCGGTAAACAGCGAGGCCAAGGATTCTTCACCACTGCGAACCAGATCAGTGCAATTCGCGTTGGCAGGGTCCAGCAATTCGGCCCCGTGCGGCGATTGAAGAATGACCTCCATCACGGGGCCCATCTTGGCACGGAAGGCATCGCGCAGCACATCGGGCAGCGGTGCCGGGGTTTCGAGGGTGATGCGCACCTGCGCGATCACGCCGTCGAAATACCGCTGCACCAAGGATCGGATGATATCCTCTTTGTTGCTGAAGTGTTGATACAGCAGCGCCCTCGACACGCCGGCCTTGCGCGCTATGTCCTCCATCGAGGTGCGGCGAAAACCGTAACTGGCGAACACCTCGAATGCGGCGGCCATGATGGCAGCGCGCCGGGTGTCAGCGTCAGAGGCAGTAAGGGGGCGGGCCGTGTCCATGTCTTTCTTTGACAAAACATGTGTATTTTGTCAATTTACAGACTGACATTTTTGGGATATTTTGTCACAAAGAGGCTCTAGGAGGAACGCCATGGCGCGTACGCTCATCATCAACGGGGAACCCCATGCCATCGACCTGCCGGACGAGGTGCCCCTGCTGTGGGCCCTGCGTGACGGGCTGGGCATGACGGGCACCAAGTTCGGCTGCGGCGTCGCGGCCTGCGGGGCCTGCACGGTTCAGATCGACGGCGAGGCGGTGCGCAGCTGTCAGGTCGCGCTGGCAGATGTCTGGGGCGAGGTCACGACCATCGAGGGGCTGGGAACGCCGGACGCCATGCACGCGGTGCAGGCGGCTTGGTTGCGCCATCAGGTGGCCCAATGCGGATATTGCCAGAGCGGGCAGATCATGCAGGCCGCCGCGCTGCTGTCGCAGAACCAGAACCCCAGCGATCAGGATATCGACGACGCGATGCAGGGCAACCTGTGCCGCTGCGGGACGTACAGCCGTATCCGCGCGGCAATCCACGACGCGGCAGCGGACATGCGGGGGGCGAACTGATGGGCAAGCTGGGCAAGATTACGCGGCGCGCGTTCCTGATCGGCTCGGTGGCGATCGCGGGGGGCGTGGCCTTCGGTGTCTACAAGGTCCGGCAGGAAGTGCCGAACCCACTGGACCCGGCCGAGGGCGCAAGCCTGAACGCCTTTCTGATCATCGACCAATCCGGCGTGACCATCGTCACGGGCCGGGCCGAGATGGGTCAGGGTGCGCAAACAACGCTGGCCGCGCTGCTGGCCGAAGAACTGGATGTCGACTGGGCCAGTGTGCGCCTCATGCACGGCCCGGCGTCGGCGGCCTATTTCAACGGTGCGCTGTTCGAAGGCGCAATCGGGGGCGCCGATTACAAGATGGCCGACTGGCAACGCAGCCTCGGGGCGGCATTGGGCGGCGTCGGCAAGCTTCTGGGGACCCAGATCACCGGTGGATCGACCAGCCTGCGCGACGGGTTCGAACGCTTGCGCCTTGCAGGGGCTTCGGCCCGCGAGACGCTGAAGAAAGCCGCCGCCGACCGCTTGAACGTCGCGGTCGAGACGCTGACGACCGAAGGCGGGCAGGTGATCGCGCCCGGTGGCCAACGTATCGCCTATGCCGATCGTGGCCGAAACGGCCGCCCGCATCGATCCGCCGGCCCGGTCGATCCACGCCCGATGAGCCAATGGCGCCTGCTGCGCACAGCCCTGCCACGCCCGGACATGCCGGCCAAGGTGACCGGGACACAGGCCTATGGCGTTGACACCCGCCTGCCCGGCATGAAGTTCGCAACCGTCCGCATGTCGCCGCGCCTTGGCGGGACCATGCTGCGCCATGATCCCGCCCCGGCCATGGCCGTTCCCGGCGTCGAACGGGTGATGGACCTTGGCGACGGGATCGCCGTCATCGCCAGCAACACATGGTCGGCCATTCAGGGAGCCGAGGCCGTGACGGTCGAGTGGGACCCGGCACCCTATCCGGCAACAACCGAGGCGATCTTTGACGTGCTGACCGCCGCGCTGGACGACAGCCCGAATTCGACGATGCGCGATGACGGAGATGTGGATACGGTCTCGGGCGGAACGACCATCGAGGCCGAGTATCGCCTGCCCTACCTCGCCCATGCGACAATGGAGCCGATGAACGCCACAGCGCTGCACCACGGCGACCGGGTCGAGATCTGGGCCCCCAACCAGGCACCACTGGTGCAGCGGCGCGGCGTCGCCGAGGCGCTGGGTATCGACCCCGAGGCCGTGACCATCCATACCACGACGATGGGCGGGGGCTTTGGCCGGCGGCTTGAAAGCGACTATTCGGTGCTGGCGGCGCGCGTCGCGGCGCAGATGCAGGGCACACCCGTTCAGGTCACATGGTCGCGCGAAGAAGACATGACGCATGACGTCTATCGCCCCGCCGTCGTCGCGCGGATGCGCGGCACGGTCGATGCGGGGCGAGCCGTGATGCTGGATGCGCGGATTGCCGGCTCGGCCCTGATGGGGCAAGCGGGGACGCGGATGATGGGCTTGCCGATGGCTGGTCCCGACCGCTCGGTGGTCGAAGGGGCCTTTGACCAGCCCTATGCGATCCCGAATTACCGGGTGCGCGGTCATGTGGCCGATCTGGCGATCCCGGTCGGTTTCTGGCGGTCGGTCGGTTCCAGCCACAACGGCTTCATCCACGAGAGCTTCATCGACGAGATGGCCCATGCCGCCGGGCGCGACCCGCTGGACTTCCGCCTTGAACTGGCACGGGCAGAAAGCCCGACCGCGGCGGGCGTGCTGGAAGCGGTGCGCGAAATGTCCGGCTGGGATCAGCCCAAGGCAGCAGGCACGGGGCGCGGCGTGGCGATGACATGGTCTTTCGGCACGCCGGTGGCCATCGTGATCGAGGTGCGCGACGAAGGCGGCCAGATCCGCATCGCGCGGGCGTGGCTGGCCTGTGATACCGGCATCGCGATGGACCCGGGCATCCTGTCCGCGCAAATGGAAGGCGGCATGATCTATGGTCTTTCCGCCGCCGTGCACGGGCAGATTACCTTCGCCGACGGGATGGTGGAACAGCGCAACTTCCCGGATTACGACGCGCTGCGCATCCATACCGCGCCCGTGACCGAAATCCGCTTGCTGGAAACCAACCCCCATATGGGCGGGGGTGGCGAACCCGGGACACCGCCGGCCGCCCCGGCCCTTTCAAACGCGCTGTTCGACCTGACAGGACAGCGCGCCCGGCACCTTCCCTTGGCCGATCAGTTCCCGCTGATGGTCTGAAACGTGCGACGGCCCGTGCACCCTTGCCGCATGGGCCGCCCGCCCTCATATCCGGGGAAACCCCTGCGGCGATGACTGCCCGGGGCCCGGACAAGAGGCAGGAATGACGCGCGACACTTTGAAGACATGGCTCGAGACACCCTTGGTGCGCAATGGGATCCTCGCGGTGATCCTGATCAACGCCGTGATCCTTGGCATGGAGACATCGCCCACCCTGATGGATCGAGCGGGTGGGATCATCCTCGCCATCGACATGCTGTGCCTTGGGATCTTCATTGTTGAACTGACCCTCAAGCTGGTGGCGCATGGCACGCGGTTCTTCCGGTCGGGCTGGAACCTGTTCGATTTCGTGATCGTCGCCATCGCCGTGATCCCCGGCGCGCAGGGATTCGCGGTGTTGCGCGCGCTGCGGATCCTGCGGGTTCTGCGCGTGATCTCGGTCACGCCCAGCCTGCGCCGCGTGGTCGAAGGGTTCGTGACCGCATTGCCCGGAATGGGCAGCGTGTTCCTGCTGATGACGATCCTCTTCTATATCGGCGCCGTCATGGCAACCAAGCTGTTCGGCGCCAGTTTTCCCGACTGGTTCGGCAGCCTTGGCGGCTCGGCCTATACCTTGTTCCAGATCATGACCCTCGAATCGTGGTCGATGGGCATCGTGCGCCCGGTGATGGATGTCTATCCCTATGCATGGGCCTTTTTCGTGCCCTTCATCATGGTGACGACCTTCGCCGTGGTGAACCTGCTGGTCGGCCTGATCGTGAATTCGATGCAGTCCGCGCATTCCGCCGAGGACGACCAGAAGACAGACGCCTATCGCGACGAGGTTCTGGCCAGACTGGCCGCGATCGAAGCGCGCTTGCCCCCGCGCGAGAAATGAGCGCGAAAGGGGCCTGTCCCGCCCTCGCTGCTGCGCAATTCACCCCCCGAGGATATTTTCGGACAGATGAGGATCAGGCCGCCTGAAGCACGGTGATCCACGTCTCGCCGTAATGGCGCTGATCCAGCAAGGAGAACCGGTCGGGCGGGGATTGCGGCGCGTTCTCTTCCCAGACGACGATGGCCTGCGGCGCAAGCCAGGCGCCCGCGATCGCCGAGGCGAGCGCGCGTTCGCCGAGCGCCTTGCCATAGGGTGGGTCAAGGAAGATCAGGCCGAATCCGGGGCCGCGATTGGGGCCGAGATCCGTTGCATCGCGACGATAGAGGCGCGTGGCGCCCATGGCGCGCATCTTCTCGATATTCTCGCGGATCAGGGCGCGGGCGGCGGCCCCGTCATCGACCAGCGTCACTTGCGTAGCACCGCGCGAGAGGGATTCGAGCCCCAACGCGCCGGTGCCCGCGAAGAGGTCGAGCACACGTTGCCCGCGCACCAGATCGCCCCAGCGGCCCTGGCAGAGCATGTTGAACAGCGCCTCGCGCACCCGGTCGGAGGTGGGGCGAAGATGGGCGGCAGGGTCGCCCTCGCCCACCTCGGCCAGCTTGAGGCCGCGCGCGGTGCCGCCGACGATGCGCATTATTTCAGCAGCGTCTTGAGTTCGGTGGCGGGGTTGGCGATGGCCTCGGGACTCGGGGTCTTGCCCATCTCGATCAACCGCTTGCCGACCATATAGGCGCGCGGATCGTTCAGCGCGTCGACCGAAACCAGCGTGTCGCCCGCGTAATACCAGTGGCTGCGGGCGGTATCTGTTTCACGCACGACAATCCGGTCATAGCCGGTGTTCAGCCCCGCGATTTGCAGTTTCAAGTCGTATTGATCCGACCAGAACCACGGCATCGGGGCATAGTCCTTACCCGCGCCCAGCATGTTGGCGGCGACGACCTCGGCCTGGTCGATCGCGTTCTGCACGCTTTCCAGACGGATCCGCCCGCCCTTGTAGGGAAGCGAGGCGCAGTCGCCAGCGGCGAAAATCGACGGGTCCGAGGTGCGGCCCTGCGCGTCGGTCTTGATGCCGTTCTCGATGGTGAGCCCTGCGGCCTCGGCCAACGCAGCACCTGGCAGGATGCCGATGCCGACGATGGCAAAGTCGATGTCGAGCATCGAGCCATCGGCAAGCTCAGCGCCCGTCACGCGGGTCTCGCCGGTCAGACGGGTCAGGCCCAGACCCTCGCGGATCTCGACCCCGTGCGATTGGTGAAGGGCGCGCACGGCATCGGCGGTTTCGGGCGAGGCGACGCGGCCGAGGATTCGCGGTGCGGCCTCCAGCACTGTGACTTTCAGGCCCTTTTGCGCGGCAACCGCCGCAGCCTCCAGCCCGATATACCCGCCGCCAACGATGAGCACGCGACGGCCTTCGGTGAATTCATGCGCCATGGCGTCGATGTCGGACAGGCGGCGGACACCATACACCCCTTGCAGCGTGCCACCGATGGCGGCCGGCAGATAGCGCAGGTCGGCGCCGGTGGTCAGGGCCAGCTGGTCATAGGGCACGGCCTCGTCGCCCAGCCGGACCGTCTTGGCCGCGGGATCGATGCGCGTGACCTTCTCGCCCAGCCGCAGGGTGATGTTCTGATCGGCATAGTAGCTTTCGGGGCGCAGATAGAGGCGCTCGAGTTCCATCTCGCCCAGCAGGTATTTCTTGGACAGTGGCGGCCGCTGATAGGGGACGACAGGTTCATCGCCGATCAAGGTGATCGGGCCTTCAAACCCCAAGGTGCGCAGCTTGGCCACCAAGGCCGACCCGGCCTGCCCTGCCCCGACGACAACGATCCCTGCCATGGTGCTTCCCTCTCTGGATTGCTCTTGCGCATGCGTTATATCAGCGCAGAGTGGAAAACCTAGCCCTCAACCAACAGAGAGAAACGCGCAATGACCATCAAGACCGGAGACCGCCTGCCCAAGGCGACATTGGCCCGCCTGGGCGCCAAAGGCCCCGAAGCGATCGACACCGAAGCCCTGACCAAGGGGCGCAAGGTGGTGATCTTTGCCGTGCCGGGGGCGTTCACGCCGACCTGTTCATCGGCCCACGTGCCCAGTTTCATCCGCACCAAGGATGCGATCCTGGCCAAGGGCGTCGATGAAATCGTCTGCGTGTCGGTCAACGACGTCTTTGTGATGCAGGCCTGGGGCGAGGCGACGGGCGCGAACAAGGCAGGCATCACCATGCTGGCCGATGGCAGCGGCGATTTCACCGCAGCGCTGGGGCTTTCGTTCGATGGCCCGCCGGCCGGGTTGTTCCGCCGCTCCAAGCGGTATTCGATGCTGGTCGAGGACGGCGTGGTCACTCATATCAATCTGGAGGAATCGCCGGGGGTCTGCGACCTGTCGGGCGGGGAAACCATGGTCGAGATCCTGTCGGCCTGATCCGGCCTTTGCATGGCCCGCGCAATGCGGGCCATGTCTTCGGCGGTGATGGTGAACAGGCCGAAGCGCAGTTGATAGCCCCAGTTGCGATTGTTCCGCGTGAAATCGAGGATCGGCAGCAGGGGCGCGATGGGCGTTTCCTCGGCCTCGTGAAAGATCACGTCACGGCGGAACGGGTGAAACCCCGGCGCCATCTCCACCTGATAGGGCTGTCCCTCGCGAACCTCGCCCAGCGTGGTGAAATGGCGATAGGGTTGCTTGCCGCGAAACGCCTCTGTCGGCGAATAATAAGCCACCCAATCGCCGGGCTGGATGCGCCGCAGGGGCGCGGGTTTGCCGTGGCAAACCTGCATGAACCCCTGCGCGCGCCCGGTGCGGACATGGTCGGCCGAAGCAACCGCGATCCAGTGCCGGGTCATGCGGCCATGAACCGGATACGGTGGCCATCGGGGTCCGAGACCACGAAATTGCGGCCAAAGGGCATGTCGACGGGCGGTTGCATGATGCTGACACCTGCCGCGGCCAAGGCCGCATGACGGGAATCCAGCGCCACCGCATCGCCGATATTCTGCGCGATTTCGACAGCCCCGACAGCGCCGGTGGGTGACGGCGCTACCGTGTCGCGCTTCCACAGGCCCAGAATAGCGCCATCGTTCAAGGCGACTGTGCCGAAGGTTTCCGAGACATCGCCCACCTTGCCGCCGAAATGGCGGGCATAGAAATCGGCGCTGTTGGCTGTATCCGCGACATAGAGGATGAAAAAGACAGGGCAGCTCATGGGGATTTCCTTTCTTCCCGATTGGTTATGAGCCCGGTTTAAACCCCACCAGTGTCAGTTTCTGTCAGCAGTCAAAGCGGCGGAATGCCTTCCGCCTCGCGCCATTCGGCCAGCAGCGTGTTGCGCCGCTTGGCATAGCGGCCAAGGGCGTGCGGGTCGGTCATCCTGTCGAGCCGGAAATGGCGATAGGCCTGCCGCGCCTCGCACCAGCCGACGACCACGCGCACGGTATCGAAAAAGCCCAGCGCGATGGGCCAGATGATCCGATTCGTGGCTACTCCCTGCGCATCGGTATAGCCGAAGGCAAGCCGGTGCTCCTGACGCAGGGCCGCGCGCACTGCGGGCAGTGTTTCGAAGGCAGAGGCAGGCGCCATCCCCGGCCCGATGATCATCGTCGAGGAATCGACGGCATTTCGCAGATCGGGCGGCAGAACCGCGCCGATCTTGGCCAGCGCTCCTTCGGCCGCGCGACCCAGATCGGCATCGGTGCGTTTCGTCACCCAGCGGATGCCCAGCACCAGTGCCTCGACCTCGTCGGGTGTCAGCATGAGGGGCGGCAGCACATGGCCGGGACGCAGGACAAAGCCCAGCCCGGCCTCACCCTCGATCACCGCGCCGTGGCTGCGCAGGGTATCGATGTCGCGATAGAGGGTGCGCAGCGACACGCCCAGATTTTCGGCCAGCACGGCCCCCTGCACGGGGCGGCGGTGCTGGCGCAAGGTCTCCATCAAGGCCAACAAACGCTGCGCCCGTGCCATTAGCCAAGGCCTGAAATGCGCCGCGCCATTGCCAGATCGAGATCGGTCAATCCCTTGGCATCATGCGTCGTCAGCGTGACGGTCACGGTGCGATAGGTGTTCGACCATTCCGGGTGGTGATCCAGTTGCTCGGCGATCATCGCGACACGAGTCATCCAGCCGAAAGCCTGGTTGAAATCGGCAAAGCGCAGGGTTTGCGTGATCGCGTCGCGGGCGGGATCATGGCCCCAGCCCAGCGCGATCAGTTCGGCCAGCGCCGATGCACGGGCCTCTCCCTCCAGTCGCAGGGGGCGGCTCATGCCAGTGTCCGTTGCCGCGCGGGGCGGTCGGCGAGACGGGCCCAATAGCCTTCGAAGGACGGCCGTTTCGGCAAGCTGCCGAACATCATGCCCCAGCCGATCTGGCTGCCGACATAGACATCGGCGGCGGTGAACCGGTCGCCCGTGGCGAAAGCATTCGCGGAAAACCACCCGTCCAGAGCCGCGACCACATCATCATAGCACCCATAGCCTGCCATGCTGTGTTTGTCGGCCGGCACCTCGAACCCCAGCGCCTTGTTTGTCACGGCGGCCTCGACCGGGCCGGCGGCGAAGAACAGCCAGCGGTGATAGGCCGCGCGCTCCGATGGGGTGGGGGCAAGGCCCGCTTGCGGGAACGCCTCGGCCAGATAAGCGCAGATCGCCGCGGCTTCGGTCACGACCTGCCCCTCGTGGACGATTGCCGGAACTTTGCCCATCGGGTTGATCGCCAGATACTCGGGCGCTTTCATCGTGGTGCCATAGTCCAGCACATGCGTCGTATAGGGCTGCCCGATTTCCTCGAGCATCCAGTGGATGATCGCGCCGCGCGACCGGGGGTTGGTGTAAAAGTCGATCATTCTGCCTCCCCGGGCGTTGGGCCACGTCGGAACGGGCCATAGGATTCCAGCAGTTCCATTTCCTGCCCGACGGCCTCGGTCTCGGCGCGCAGGTAGTCGGCGACGGCGCGCTGGAACCCCGGATCGGGGAACACATGCAGCGAATGCACCGGGGTCGGCAGATAGCCGCGCGCCAGTTTGTGTTCGCCTTGCGCGCCAGCTTCCACGCGGGTGCGCCCATGCTTCAAGGCCCAGTCGATGGCCTGATAATAGCACAGTTCGAAATGCAGGCAGGGATGATCCTCGATACAGCCCCAATAGCGCCCAAACAGGGTGTCGCGCCCGATGAAATTCAGCGCACCGGCGA
>JAWKXG010000016.1:0-60195 GCA_041397065.1 Paracoccaceae bacterium
TCCATCCCCGAGATCACGCGGCCATAGACCGTGTATTGCCGGTTCAGGAAGTGGTTGTCGTTGAAATTGATGAAGAACTGGCTGTTCGCCGAATGCGGGTTCTGCGAGCGGGCGGCACCCAGCGTGCCACGATCATGCGGAATGCCCGAGAATTCGGCCTTCAGGTCCGGCAAGTCCGACCCGCCCGTGCCTGCGCGGCGCAGGTTGAAGGACGGGCTGTTGGCGTTGCCATTCGCGACATCGCCCGACTGCGCCATGAACCCGTCGATCACGCGGTGAAAGACAACCCCGTCATAAGCCCCGGCGCGCGCCAGTTCCTTCATCCGGGCGCTGTGACCGGGCGCGATCTCGGGCATCAGTTCGATGACGACGGTGCCGGATTTCAGCTCCATCAGGATGGTGTTTTCGGGGTCCTTGATCTCGGCCATTGGGGGCTCCTGTTTTTCAATCCGGCGCAGGTTATCCCGGCTTTGCGCCAAGGGGAACAGGGGCCGCGCTGAATTTCGCGTCAGCGCGCAGCCAAATAGGTGTCGATCCGCCGCGCCGCCTCGGGGCCAAGGTGCAAACCCAGCTTGGTTCGCCGCCACAGGATATCGTCGGCGGTTGTGGCGAATTCATGCGTGCACAGCCAATTAACCTCGCGCGCGGTCAGCGCGGCGCCGAAATCCTCGCCCAGATCGGACGCGCTTCGGGCCTCGCCCAGCATGGTGCGCGCTTCGGTGCCATAGGTCCGAACCAAACGCAGCGCCGTGTCGGATGTTATAAACGGATAGTCCTCCGCCAGATCCCGCGCCAGATCTTCGGCCCCACCCACGGCAAAGTCGCCACCTGGCAAGGGGACGCCCGCGGTCCATGGCTGGCCCATGGGCAAATGCGGCGCGAGTTTGGCCAGCGCGGCTTCGGACAAGGTGCGATACGTGGTGATCTTGCCGCCAAAGACATGCAGAACCGGCGCACCAGCCTGCTGTTCAAGACGCAGAACATATTCGCGCGTTGCCGCCGACGCTGATGATGCGCCATCCTCGTACAAGGGACGAACGCCGGCAAATGTGTGCACCACGTCGTCAGCGGTCACCGGGCGGGCGAAATATTCTGATGCAAAGGCGCAAAGATAGTCCCGCTCGGCCTCGGTGCAGACGGGGGCGGTGTCCGGGGTGTCGTGCGGGGCGTCGGTGGTGCCGATCAGGGTGAATTCCCCTTCGTAGGGAATTGCGAAAATGATCCGTCCGTCGCGGCCCTGAAAGAAATAGGCCTTGTCGTGCTCGAACAACCGCCGCGTCACGATATGCGAGCCCCGGACCAGCCGGATGTTGCGCACATCATTGCGCGCCAGCACGCCGCCGATCACCGCATCGACCCAAGGCCCCGCCGCATTGACCAGCGCCCGGGCGCGCATCACCTCGCCCGTGGCCAGCGTAACTTCCCACAAACCGTCACGCGCAAGGGCCGAAACGACGCGCGTGCGGGTGCGGATGCGGCCCCCCCGCTGTGCCGCGTCGCGGGCATTCAGCACGACAAGGCGGCTGTCCTGCACCCAGCCGTCGGAATATTCGAAGGCGCGGCGAAAACGGGGCTTCAGGGGCTTGCCCTCAGGCGCAGTGGTCAGATCCAGCTTGCGGGTGCCGGGCAGAAACCGGCGCCCGCCCAAGGTATCATACAGCACCAGCCCAAGGCGGATCAGCCACGCCGGGCGCCGCCCGCGCAGCCAAGGCATCACGACACCCAGAAGGCGCGAGACCGGCGTCGTGCCGTCAAAGCGCATCTGCGGATCAAGGGGCAACACGAAGCGCAGGGGCCAGCTGATATGGGGCATCGCCGCCAGCAGGGTCTCGCGCTCGCGCAGCGCCTCGCGCACGAGGCGGATCTCGCCATATTCGAGATAGCGCAGCCCGCCGTGGAACAGCTTGGTCGAGGCCGACGATGTCGCCCCGCCCAGATCGCCCATTTCGACCAGAGTCACCGAAAGACCGCGGCCGGCCGCATCGCGCGCGATCCCGCATCCGTTGACGCCGCCTCCGATGATCAGAAGATCGGTTACACCCTCTTGCGGGACATGCTCGGACATGGCGATCACGCGGTTGCTTTCATTTGTTTTCGTTTTATGCCTGTATATGCGCGATTTCAACGGTGAAACCGAGCATTCACGCCCGAAACTGTCCGAAAACCTTGCAACGCGGGCCCAGATGGGCGAACAACGAAGAAAATCGCGCCTTGGCGCCGCAAGGACAGAACGTATGGCCCAGGAATTCCGCCTGCCCGAGATCCTCGACATCGCGCGACGCGATGGCCGCGTGACGGTCGACGACCTCGCCGCACGCTTTGGTGTGACGGCGCAGACGATCCGGCGCGATCTCGCCGATCTGGACGTGGCTGGCAAGCTGGAGCGTGTGCATGGTGGCGCAGTGCTGCGGTCAGGGACGGCAAACATCGGCTATTCTCAGCGTTCGGCGATGAATGCCCCGGAAAAGCAGGCCATCGCCGAGGCCTGCGCCGCCGAGATCCCGGAAGGAGCTTCGGTTTTCCTTGCGATTGGCACCACGACCGAGGCCGTGGCCCACGCGCTGATCCGGCACGCCGGTTTGCTGGTTGTCACCAACAACCTGAACATCGCCAACATCCTGTCAGCCAATCCGAATTGCCAAGTGATCGTGACGGGCGGCAGCCTGCGCCTTTCAGATGGTGGATTGACCGGCCCATTGACGGAACAGGCGATCCGGCAATTCAAGGTGGATATCGCGGTCATCGGATGTTCCGCCCTCGACCCCGAGGGGGACATGATGGATTACGACATCCACGAGGTGGGCGTCAGCCGAACGCTGATCGCGAATGCCCGCCAGTCGTGGTTGGTGACCGATCATTCCAAACTGTCCCGCAACGCCCCGGCTCGGATCGGGTCGTTGCAGGTCATGGACCGGGTCTTTACCGATCAGCCCTTGCCGCCCGCGCTGGCCGCGCGCTGCGTTGAATGGCAAACGTCGGTCACCCTGCCCTAGCGCGCGCGCCGCGCTGCAACCCGGGTCATGGCTTCGACCAGCTCGTGCTGTGCCGTCTGCGCCATCGACCGGAATACCGCCAGTTCAAAGGCATCGGCAGCCGTGCGCAGGATCACGGCCTGCATGTGGTTCAGGGGCGCACGCGCCGAGGTGCCCGGCGCGAAGGCGCTGACCCGCAGGTCCAGCGGCGTCAGGCGCGCCAGAACAGCCGTGGCATCCTCGCCCTGCAGGCGGAACCACGCCCAACCGTCGCTTTGGTCGGTGATGGCGGCACTCAGCCCTTCGTCGGGTGCGGCACCGATCAGGAACGCCTGCTCGCGCCCGGCCCAGACCAGTCGCACCGCGCCCTGCGTCACGATCTGGCCGGGTGTCGGAAAGGGCATCGCGTTCACGACGGGGCGCACGCCGGGATAGGGCGCAATGGAAAACACGGGGCCCGGATCAAATGCGGTCAGGCTTGCCCGCCCGATGTCGGTCGTCCGCAGTGCTACCGCGTGTTCGGCAACAAGATCAGTCACGCATCCGCCCTCCCTCTGGGTCGAAGAACACCGGATCGACGATCTCGACAAGCACCTGCCGCTTGCGCAGACCATCGTCCAGCCGGATCACCTCGCCATGGCGGGCGCGTCCATTCACGACGAACCCCAGACCCAGCCATGTTCCCAGCGTCGGCGACGGCGCGACCGATGTCACATAGCCTTGGTCGTGAACCCGTGTGGCGGGATCGCGTTCGTTGTACAGATGTGCCCCGGCACTGAGCGTTTCGCCCTGATTGACCGGCATCAGCCCCACCAGTTGTTGACGATCCTCGCTCAGGCCCGGGCGCTGGCTGGCCGCCTTGCCGATACAGTCCTTCTTGGCCGACACCATCTTGCCCAATCCGACGTCGTCGGCAGTCGTGCGACCGTGGATTTCGGCGTGGGTGATGAAACCTTTTTCGACACGCAGGATGTTCAACGCCTCCATACCATAGGCGCACCCTTCCAAGGACTCTGCCGCCGTCACGAGACGCGCGAAGAGATCCTTGCCATAGCGCGTCGGGACGGCGACTTCGTATCCCTGTTCGCCCGAGAACGAGATGCGGAACAATCGGCCCGCAATCCCTGCCACCGTCATCGGCGCGCAGCCCATGAACGGCAGGTCCGGCGCGTCGCCGAGGGTTGCCAGAACCTCGCGTGCCTTGGGGCCCGCAATCGCGAATTGCGCCCAGCCTTCGGTCACCGAGATTGTGCGCACGTCGCAATCGGCACAAAACGCCTGCTGCACGAAATCCATGTGCCGCATGACTTGCCCGGCGGCTGCCGTCGTCGTGGTGACAAGGAAGTGATCCGGGCCAAGGCGCGCGCAGGTTCCGTCGTCCATGACGAACCCGTCTTCGCGCAGCATGAGGCCATAGCGCACCTTGCCAACCGGCAGCGTGGACATGGTGTTGGTATAGAGGAAGTCGAGGAAGCGCCCCGCATCCTTGCCCTGCACGTCGATCTTGCCCAGCGTCGAGACATCGCAGACGCCGACAGCCCCGCGCACCATGACAGCCTCACGCTCGGCAGCGTCGCGCCAGTCCTTTTCGCCTGCGCGGGGGAAGTAGCTGGGGCGATACCACAGACCGGCTTCGATCATCGGCGCCCCCATCGCGCGGCTTTGCGCGTCCGACGTCAGAAAGCGTTGCGGCGCAAATCCAGTGCCGCGGCCGCCCGCCCCCATCGCCGCGATGGACACTGGCACGAAGGGCGGGCGATAGGTGGTGGTGCCGGTCGCGGCGATGCCCTGCCCCGTCGCGTCGGCCAACACCGCCAGCGCGGCGACGTTCGACGACTTGCCCTGATCGGGGGCCATGCCCTGCGTGGTATAGCGCTTCATGTGTTCGACGCTTTGGAACCCTTCCTGCGCCGACAGTTTCACATCCTTGACGGTCACGTCATTGGCGAAATCGAGCCATGCGCGCCCGTCCCCCTCGACCGCCCAGACCGGTGCGATACGATAGGGCGCGGCCTCGGCAACGGGCACGCCCAGCCGGGGTTTCTTGCGAATCCCCAGCGCCGTCAGCGAGGCCTGCGCCGCTTCCAACCCGTCTTGCAGGCAGGCACCCGTGGAAAAGGTCCCCCGCGCCGCGCCGGCCACGATCATCCCCGGCACCATGTCCGAACGCGGAACAAAGGCCGCGATGGTTTCATCCCATTGTGGGCGACCATTCAGGTGACAGGCCAGATGCACGGACGGATTCCACCCGCCCGACAGTGCCAAGGTCCGCGCCTCGACGCGCGAGGTGCCGCCGCGATGTTGGATATCCACCGATTTCAGCCCCTTGCGGCCCTGCGTCGCGATCACGCGCGCCTCGGCATAGACCGGGAATTCCTCGGTCACCGGGATCGGGCGCGGGTCGACATAGGACACGTCGATCCCCATGCCGGTCAGTGCCCGCGCTGTCGCCAAGCCGGAATCGTTGTTCGAGAACAGCACCACCTTGCCCGGGTTCACCCCCCAGCGGCTGACATAGGCCCGAAGCCCCGAGGCCAGCATCACCCCCGGGCGATCATTGTCACGATGCGCGATCGGGCGTTCCAGCGCTCCCGCGGCCAGAATCGCGCGGCGCGCGTGGATGCGCCAGAAACACTCTCGTGGGAGGTCGCCGGGGTCGGCAAGGTGCAGGCCCACGCGCTCCAGCGCTCCAAAAGTCCCATCGTCATAGGCGCCAGTGACGGTGGTGCGCGTCATGATGCGCACGTTCGGCATCGCAGCCAGATCGGTCCGCATCGTCTCCAGCCACGTCAGGCCCGGCATGTCGCCAATCTCGGGTTGATCGGCCAGAATACGCCCGCCAAGGGCCGACCCCTCGTCGGCAAGGATGACGTCGGCCCCGGCCTGCGCCGCGGCCATCGCCGCCATCAGGCCCGTGGGACCGGCACCGATCACCAGCAGGTCACAATGGGCAAAGGCCTTTTCATACGCGGCCTCGTCATGGCGCCGATCCAGACGGCCAAGCCCCGCCGCCCGGCGGATCGCGGGTTCATAGAGCTTTTCCCAGAAGGCGCGCGGCCACATGAAGGTCTTGTAATAGAACCCGGCAGAAAAGAACGGCGACAGCAGGTCGTTCACCGCCATCACGTCGAGGCCCAGCGAGGGCCAGCGGTTCTGGCTGCGCGCGACCATCCCGCCATACAATTCGGCCATCGTCGCCCGCGTGTTCGGGGTATGCTGGCCGTTCTCGAACACCTCGACAAGGGCGTTGGGTTCTTCGGACCCGGCGGTCAGGACACCGCGTGGGCGATGATACTTGAAGGACCGCCCCATCAGGCGGACCCCGTTGGCCAGCAGCGCCGAGGCCAGCGTGTCGCCCTGATAGCCTTGGTACATCACGCCATCGAACGTGAAGTTCAACGGCTGCGACCGGTCGATCAGCCCGCGTCCGGGGATGCGATGCGACTGGGTCATTTCACACCTCCGGCCAGTGCCCGCGCCTTGAGGACCTCGTGGGTCACGGTGTTGCGCGTGACCTCCATCCAGGTCGCGCAAGGGTCGTGATACCACAGATCGCGGGTTTCCCCGGCCGGGTTGTCACGGTTGTGCAAATAGTCGTCCCACGCCGCATCCCCGGCATCGGGGGCAGGACGGTTAAGGAACTCGGCGGCACCGTAATAGGTGAACTCGCGCCGGTCCCGAGAGCCACAACAGGGGCAAGGCAGTCGCATCGTCTTTGTCTCCGTCTGGGATCAGTGCAGGTTGTGCTGCGATCCCGTCCCCTCTTCATCCATCAGGCCGCGACCGGTGCGGAACCGATCCAGCCGGAATTTCGTCGCAACCGCATGGGGCTCGCCGGTGGCCATCAGATGCGCAAGGCACCAACCCGAGGCTGGCACAGCCTTGAACCCCCCGTAGTTCCATCCGCAATTGACGAACAGCCCGTCCACCGGCGTCTTGTCGATGATCGGCGATCCGTCGGGCGACATGTCCATGATCCCGCCCCACGACCGCAGCACCTTGGCGCGCCCGATCATGGGCATCAAGGTCATGCCCGCCTCCATCACGTGCTCGACCATCGGCAGGTTGCCGCGCGCGGCATAGGACGCATAGAAATCAAGGTCGCCGCCGAACACCAGCCCGCCCTTGTCCGACTGGCTGATGTAGAAATGCCCCATGCCAAAGCTGACGACATGGTCGATCACCGGCTTCAACCCCTCGGTCACGAAGGCTTGCAAGATGTGGCTCTCGATGGGCAGGCGCATGCCGGCCATCGCCGCCACTTGCCCCGACCGGCCAGCCGCCACCATCGCGACCTTCTTTGCCCGGATCGGCCCGCGCGTGGTCTGGACGCCGACCACCTTGCCGTTCTGGATGTCGATCCCCGTGACTTCGCAGTTCTCGATCAGGTCGACGCCGCGCTGGTCGGCCCCGCGCGCATAGCCCCATGCCACGGCGTCGTGTCGGGCCGTGCCGCCGCGCGGATGATAGAGACCGCCATAGATCGGGAACCGCGTCTGTTCGAAATCCAGATACGGCAGATGCTGGCGCACCCCCTCGCGGTCCAAGAGGATCGCGTCGTCACCTTGCGACAGCATGGCGTTGCCGCGCCGCACGAAGGCATCGCGCTGGCCGTCCGAATGGAACAGGTTGATCAACCCGCGCTGCGAATGCATGACGTTGTAATTCAGTTCGCCTTCAAGCCCTTCCCAGAGCTTGAGCGAATGCGAATAGAATTCCTGATTGCCGGGCAGAAAGTAGTTGGCGCGGACGATGGTCGTGTTTCGCCCGATGTTCCCGGATCCCAGATAGCCTTTTTCGAGAACGGCGATCCGCGTCATCCCATGATTCTTGGCCAGGTAATAGGCCGTCGACAGGCCATGCCCGCCACCGCCGATGATGATCGCATCATACTGCGCCTTGGGTTGCGCCTTGCGCCACGCGGGCTTCCAGCCCTTGTTGCCTGTCAAACCCTGCGTCAGGACGCGAAAACCGCTGTAGCCCATTGCCTTCTCCCTCGGCATCCCGGGCGTTAGACAAGCGCGCGCCACCGCCAAACGCAACCCCCCTCGGGCCGATTATTCAGTCACGCCTTTAGGGCGAATGTCGGCGCGCGCCTCGGGTATGTCACTTTCCACGACAGGCCCGTGACTCTTGTGCGCAGGGGGCGCGTGGTGGCCGGTTACTCGGCCGCCGTCCGGAACACGGGTTCCATGGATTCCAGCACCGCCGGATCAAGATGGCACTTGATGAGGTGCCCGTCCCCGGTATCGCGTGCGGCCGGCAGTTCGGTCTCGCACTTGTTGCCCGGCACTTTCGATTTCCAGCGGCAGCGTGTCTGGAACGGACAGCCCGGTGGCGGGCTCACGGCCGAGGGAATGTCGCCTTCCAGCACGATGCGATTCTTCTGGATCGACGTGTCAGCGATCGGCACGGCGGACAGCAGCGCCTCGGTATAGGGATGATAGGGTGGCGCAAAGACCTGATCGGTCGTGCCCAGTTCCACCACATGCCCCAGATACATCACCAGCACCCGGTCGCTGAGATAGCGCACGATGGAAAGGTCGTGCGAGATGAACAGCAGCGTCGTCTTGTTCTTGCGCTGGATGTCCATCAGCAATTCGGTGACAGCCGCCTGAACCGACACGTCCAACGCCGAAACAGGTTCGTCGGCAATCACGACCTTGGCGTTGCCGGCAAAGGCCCGCGCGATGCCAACGCGCTGCTTTTGCCCGCCCGAAAGCTGGCGCGGCATCCGTGTCGCGAATTCGCGCGGCAGTTTCACAAGATCCAGAAGTTCGAGCATCCGTTGCTGACGATCCGCATCCGTTTCGCCGACGCCGAAGATTTCCAGCGCCCGGATGATCTGGCGGCCCACGGTCATCGAGGGGTTGAGCGTGTCGAACGGGTTCTGGAAAACCATCTGCAACGACGACACGGTGTCGGTGTTGCGCTGTTGGATCGGGGTCGATTGCACGTTCTCGTCGAACAGCATGATCTTGCCCTCGGTCGCCGTTTCCAGCCCCATCAGCACCTTTGCGAAGGTCGATTTGCCGCAGCCCGATTCACCGACGATGGCGAGCGTCTCGCCCTCGCGCGCCTCGAAGCTGAGGGTCTCGTTGGCCTTCACCACCTTGGGGTCCCCACCCGAAAACAGGCTGGACGCTGCCACCTCGTAATACTTGCGCACATCGTCCATGCGCAGGATCACGTCGCCGACGACGCTGTCCTCGACCACAGCGGCCGAAGGCGGCGCAGCATCCCAATCGATCGCGTCGAAGCGCAGGCAGCGGCTGTGATGGCGTGTATCGCCGGGAACCGCGGACATGGCGATTTCATGCGCGTTGCACTGCCCTTCAACGAAATAGTCGCAACGCGGCCCAAAGTTGCACCCTTGCGGCCGCTCGTGCGGCAAGGGGAAGTTGCCCGGGATCGCGCGCAGCGGGCGGGCGTTCTTGTTGGCGCCGGGCAGCGGGATCGACCGGAACAGCGCCTGTGTATAGGGGTGGCGCATCTTGTCGAAGACGTCCTTGATGTCCCCGGTTTCGACCGCCTCGCCCGAATACATCACGGTGATGCGGTCACAGACTTCCATCACCAGCCCAAGGTTGTGGCTGATGAACAACATCGAGGTGCCGTATTTCTCGGCCAGATCGTTGACCAGATCCACGATGCCGGCTTCGACCGTGACGTCGAGCGCCGTCGTCGGTTCGTCGAGGATCAGCAAGGACGGCTTCGACATCAGCGCCATGGCGATGACGATACGCTGTTGCTGCCCCCCCGAAAGCTGGTGTGGATACGAATTGAGGATCCGATCCGGGTCCGGCAGACGCACATCGGCCACCAGTTGCCGCGCCAGTGCCCAAGCTTCGGCCTTGGGCATGCCCTCGTGGATCATCGGCACCTCGGCCAGTTGCGCGCCGATCTTCATCGCCGGGTTCAGCGAGGCCATCGGTTCCTGATAGATCATCGCGATCTCGGACCCGCGCAGGCTGCGCAGTTCCTCTTGCGACATGTTCGTCAGGTCGCGGCCCTTGAAGGTGATCGATCCGCCGACGATCCGGCCATTCACGCCAAGGTCGCGCATCACAGCCAAGGCGACGGTGGATTTGCCGCATCCCGATTCACCCACGAGGCCCATCGCCTCACCGGCCATGACGGTGCACGAGAAGTCCATAACCGCCGGAATCTCGCGCAAGCGGGTGAAGAACGAGATCGAGAGGTTCTTGATCTCGAGGATCGGTTGGTCGGGTGTCCAGTTGGTCATCGCGGTCTCCCTTGGCGGGGGTGGAGCCGGGGGCGCTGCCCCCGGACCCCCGGGATATTTATCGACAGATGATGAGGCCGGGGGTCGGCATCATCAGTCTTTGAGGCTTTCTTCGCGCAGGCCATCGGCCAACAGGTTGAGGCCGAGAACGAGGCTCATGAGGCTGAGCGCGGGCACCAGCGCCGGATGCGGGTAGACGGTCAGCAAGCGGCGGCCGGCGTTGATGGTCGAGCCCCAATCCGGGCTTTCGGGCGACACACCCAACCCGAAGAAGCCCAGCGTGCCCAAGAGGATCGTGGTGTAACCGATGCGCAGGCAGAAATCGACGATCAGCGGCCCGCGCGCGTTGGGCAGGATTTCCCACAGCATGATGTACCACGGCCCCTCGCCCCTTGTCTGGGCGGCCGCGACATAATCGCGCGACTTGATGTCCAACGTTATGCCCCGCACGATCCGGAACACTGTCGGCGCGTTGACGAAAACCACCGCGACGAACACGTTCAGCAAGTTGGGCGACATCGACCAAAGCCCGACGGGATCGGCGTTGAACACAAGCCCCGCATAAGCCCAAGCGCCGACCACAAGGACCACGCCCACATAGAGGTTGCGCTTGGCGGGTTGGGTGAAGAACCGGCTGTTCAGAAGAACCGTCGCGAACAGGATCGGCACGAGGAACAGGAAACCGGCCATCGCCCGCGGGATCGGTGTCTGCTGGATTTCGGGCGCGACCAGCAGGAAGAACAGCAGGATTACCGGAAACGCCAGCACGAGGTTGGCGCCGAAGCTGAGGGTTGTGTCCATCTTGCCGCCGAAGTACCCCGCCGGCAAACCCAGCGAAATCCCGATCATGAACGAGATCATGGCGGCGAAAGGCGCGATGCGCAGCACTTCGCGGGCGCCCATCACCATGCGCGAGAACACGTCGCGCGCAAGGCTGTCCCCCCCGAGAAGGTAATAGGGATAGGCGTCGCGCGGATCGGGCAGCGGCGTGCCCGGGACGACGTTGCGCATCCGGCTGACCTGCGAGAGCGCGTCGTGCGTCACGATCCAGTCGGCAAAGATCGCCGTGAACAGCCAGAACATGACGATGGCAAAGCCGATCATGCCAACGCGGCTGTCGAAGAGCTTGCCATACAAGCCCAGTCGACGCTTGAAGCGGATCGACAGGCCGAAGGTCAGCGCGAGGGCGATCCAGACCGGCAGAAGCTGTTGCGCGGCGCGGGTGAGGATCTCGAGCCAGCTGAGGGGTTCCATGGGTGGCTCTCCTTACGAAATCCGGATGCGCGGGTTAAGGTAGACATACCCGATATCCGAGATCAGTTGCGTGACCAGCACGACGACGACAGCCACAACGGACGAGGCCAGCAGAAGTTCGATATCGTTGTTCACCGCGGCTTCATACAGCGTCCAGCCAAAGCCCGGGTAGCTGAACAGAACCTCGGTAATCACGACGCCGTTCAACAACCACGGGATCTGCAGCATGATCACCGTGAAAGGCGCGATCAGCGCATTGCGCAGGGCATGGCGCATGACGATCGCCGGGAAGCTGACGCCCTTGAGGCGCGCGGTGCGAATATATTGCTGGGTCATCACCTCGGTCATCGAGGCCCGCGTGATCCGCGCGATATAGCCCATGCCATAGAGCGCGACGGTCAGGACCGGCAGCGTGAAGTTCGACAAGGTGATGTCATCGAGAGCCGAGCGCGCGTTGCCTTGGAACAGCACGGGTCCTTCGATCCATCCCCAGCCGACCAACAAGGGCGAGAGGCCGATGGTCGATGACGCAAGCAACGCGATCAGGACGACGCCGGACACATATTCGGGGGTCGCGGTGCTGGCGATGGCGAAGGTCGACAACGAACGATCCATCCGTGACCCTTCGCGAACCCCGGCCAGCACGCCGACAATCAGGGCCATCGGGATCATGACGATCAGCACCCACATCATCAGCAGGCCGGTCGCGCCCAGCCGGGCCCCGACAACCGTTGCGACTTCTTCGCGGAAGCGCGTGGAAAAGCCCCAGTCGCCTTGCAGGATGCCGCACCGCGTGCCGGCGCGCTGCGGATCTTCATGGCGATCGACGCAGCGGCCCCGGATCGTGCCGTCGGCCTCTTCCCGGGTCCAGCCCGGCAAGACGCCCAGCCATTCGCCATAGCGCTGCAACATCGGCGTGCCATAGCCATTGTTCACGATCCAGCGCTCGACCTCTTCATCGGTCATGCGCGAACCCGCCTGGGTCTTTGCGAGGGTCTCGAGCTTCGCGGGAAGATTGGTCAGCGTAAAGACGATGAGGGTCAGGCAGAAGGCCGTGACCAGCATCAAGCCGATACGACGAAAAAGGAACAGAAGCATTGCCTCTCCCCGGTCAATGGGTGGCTATGGGCACAGACGCGAGATCAACAGGCGCGCGTTCAGACCCGGCACATGCGAGAGGGTGCGGGGCGCGCGCGCAATCGCCGGCGCGCGCCCCGCTGTCGACTTACGACTTCCAGTAGTTGACGTAGTCAACGACGAAGGTCGGGTGCATTTCGGCACCGTGGACGTTCGGACGCGCGTTGCGGAAGATCGAGCGCCAGTACGGCTGGATCAGAACACCCTCTTCCTGCATGATCGCTTCCAGACGCGCCATGACTTCACGGCGCGCATCGGCGTCGGCGATACCATTGGCCTGATCTAGCAGCGCATCGAATTCGGCGTTCGAGAACGCGGCTTCGTTCCACGGAACGCCCGTCCGATAGGCGAGGTTCAGGATCTGGACGCCCAGCGGACGCATGTTCCATTCGGTCGCCGACCACGGATACTTGGTCCAGTCGTTCCAGAAGGTCGCCCCCGGCAGGATCGTCCGCTTGATGTTGATCCCGGCTTCACGAACCTGAGCGGCCACCGCGTCGCAGGTTTCGGCCTGCCACGGTTCGTCGATCGAGATCAGTTCGAACTCGGTATCGCCATGGCCAGCGGCCTCGATCGCGGCGCGCGCAGCGGCCCCGTCGACGGTCAGCGGCGCCAGCTGGGCGTATTCCGGGTGGATCGGGCAGACGTGGTGGTTTTCGGCCGCGGTGCCAAGGTCGTTATAGCCCAGTTCCAGAACGATCGCGTTGTTCACGGCCATTTGCAGGGCCTTGCGAACTTCGCGGTTGTTGTAGGGCTCTTGGTCCTGGTTGAAGCGCACTGCGATGGTCGCCGCAGTCACGGCTTCCGAACGCGGCATGCCGATCGCGTCGAAGATGTCGATGATGTCACCCTGAGCCTGATAGTTCAGGTCGATTTCACCGGCTTCGGCGGCGGCAACCCAAGCTGCCGGGTCGGTGCCCAGATCGACGAACTCGATCCGGTCCAGCCAAGCGCCGTTTCCAGCGTTCCACCAGGTGTGGTCGGGGTTGCGTTCGATCACGGCGCCGATGCCGGGCTCGTGGCTGACCGGGCGATAGGGGCCGGTGCCGATCGGGTTGGCAACGGGGTCATCACCGGTGAACGACGGGTGCACCACGGCTGCCGGATAGTCGGCGATCGACACCATCAGCGCGATGTCAGGCGATGCCAGATTGATGCGCAGGGTGTGCGAGTCGACCACTTCGATGCCGCCGGGACGCGCCATGCCGTTCTCGACCAGCGAACCCATGCGGGTCGCCATCGAGTTGCCTTCGACCGAGGTGTCGCACCAGCGTTCGAAGTTGTGGGCGATATGCTCGGCGGTCAGGTCGTCGCCGTTGTTCCACTTGACGCCCTGACGGACACGCAGCGTGTAGCTGGTCGCATCGGGCGAGGCTTCCCAGCTTTCCAGCAGGACCGGGCGCAGTGTGCCGTCGCGCTGATAGTCGACCAGATATTCCAGCCAGCCGCGGCAAACGTTGGCCAGTTCCGACCAGTCCCAGGTGCGCGGGTCGCGCTGCGCCTTGATCGACATCTGCATGCGCAGCGTGCCGCCCATCATGGCGGTCTGTGCCTGCGCCTGCGGCGCGGCAACGCCCAGCAGCCCATACGCGGCGGTGGCCGTCACACCCAGCGCGGTCGCGCGGGTCAGAAACTCGCGGCGGCTCAGCTTGCCGGCGCGGGCTTCTTCGGCATGCATCCGGGCGGCCGGATGGATGCGGGTCATTTCCGAATAGTCTTTCATCAGTTCACTCCCTGAAGTGTCTTTCGTTGTGTCGGGCCCGTGCCTTGCGGATCCGACGTTTTTCTTAATCGCGCCCGAGAGCGACAAAATCGCGCACTCATTTGCGACACAGGTCCATCCAAACGCGACAGCACCCGGAATTCAACCCGCTTTCGACGTCCTTGCGACCCCTTCGTCGCCCGAAAGGGTTCCCAATCGCGTCATTCGCGCGGGGCTCCGCCCTGAAAGGCATTGCCCGACGCATAGTCACACGGGGCTTCCTGCATCTGCAGATGCAGCCCCGTGTCGTGATAAGGATGAGCCCGCGCCAGCGCCTCGTCGAAGTCGATGCCCAGCCCCGGCCCCTCGGGCGCGCGGACATAGCCATCCTCGACCTTGATGCGATGGCCGATCAACGGAAGGTGGAATGCGCCACCTTGCTGGATGCATTCGACCAGCAACAGGTTCGGCAAGGTCACCGCCAGATGAATGTTCGCAGCCCATTCCACCGGCCCGGCGTACAGATGGGGGGCTACCTGCGCCCCGAAGGCCTCGGCCATGGCGGCGATCTTCTTCGTCTCCCACAAGCCACCCGAGCGCCCCAGTGCCGGTTGCAGGATGGACGCGCCACCGCTGCGCAGCAAGGTGCCGAATTCCGCCTTGGTGGTCATCCGCTCGCCTGTGGCCAGCGGGATCCGCACCGCCTGCGCGACCTGCGCGAAGTCCAGGAGATTGTCGGGCGGAATGGGTTCTTCGTACCACAACGGGCTGTAGGGTTCCAACGCCTGCCCCAACCGGATCGCGCCAGCGGGCGTGAACTGCCCATGCGTGCCGAACAACAGGTCGGCGCGGTTGCCCACCGCTTCGCGCAGCGCCTTGCACATGCGCACGCTCAGGTCGATATCCCACAGCCCCGGCATATGACCGCCCCGGATGGTATAGGGGCCGGCCGGGTCGAACTTGATGGCCGTGAACCCCTGCCCCACGGCCTCGAGCGCGGATTCGGCCTGCATCTCGGGCGAGGTCCAGAACGCCTTGGGGTCATGGTGGGCCATCGGATAGAGATAGGTATAGGCCCGCACCCTCTCGTTCATCTTGCCGCCCAACAGCGCCCAGACGGGCCGTTCCCGCGCCTTGCCAAGAATGTCCCAGCACGCGATCTCAAGCCCCGAGAACGCCCCAATAACCGTCAGGTCAGGCCGCTGCGTAAACCCCGAAGAATAGACCCTGCGGAACATGAGTTCCACGTTCTCGGGGCTTTCGCCCAGCATGTCGGCGTTCGAACACATCCTCGATCACCGCGACCATCGCCTTGGGCCCGACCGAGGCAGCATAGACCTCGCCCCAACCGGTGATCCCGTTATCTGTGGTCACCTTGACGATCAGCCAATAGCGTCCCCCCCAACCCGGAGGAGGCGTGCCGATGACAAAGACTTCAAGATCAGACAGTTTCATGGCATCCTCCCGCGTGATGGCGATAACAGGATGACAATGGAACTGCGCCTTCTGCAACCCGGCGATTTCGACCTGTTGATGAATTTATGTGACGGGATTTTCGACAACCCCGCCCGCGCCGACCAGACGCGCGCCTTTCTGGACAGCCCGCTGCACCACATGGTGATGGCGTTTGACGCGGGGCTGCCGGTCGCCTTTGCGTCGGGCACCGTGATCCTGCACCCCGACAAGGCGCCCAGCCTGTTCATCAACGAAGTCGGCACGCATCACGATCACCGGCGCCGGGGCCATGGCCGCGCCGTGACGCAGGCGCTGATCGACCACGCGCGGGGGTGGGGTGCGAGGGTCTGGCTGGCCACCGAGCCGGATAACACGGCGGCGCTGGCGCTGTATCGCGCGATGGGCGGGCAAGAGATGGCGATTGCGGGGTTCGGGTGGGACGGGGCGTTTGGGGTGGATTGAGGGGCCAGGGCATCCCACACCCCGTAGGGTGCGTTGAAGCGCACCCGACGCTGGCTGTCGGGCATCGTGTTTCTCGACCTTGGAACCGGTGTCGACCTGCGTCGGCTCCAGATACCAGCCCTGCACCAGCCCGGCCTCGGTCAGTCCTTCGGCCATGCGGGGCGACAGGAACAGGCCGTCAATCAGATGCTTTTCCATCCACAGGTCCGGGCCCTCCAGCGCGTCGGGGCCGAAAATAAGGTTTTCTGGGAAAAAGCCGCGCCAACGCGGTATCCCATCGATTTCCTCAGGCTTTCTTCTCCTTCTTGTCACACCCGCCACAATGTCGCCGTCCCACGTCAAGGCTGACTTCACATTGCAGCAGTTCACGATGAACAGGGCTCGCTCTCGATCCGTGTCTTGCGGTCACCGGCCCAGGGCGTGATCGGATGAAACCGCGTGTCACCCAGATCGAACGCCTCCATCGCTGCCCGCGCCGTCGCCGTCACGACCGGAACTGACCCGCCCATGCTGAACATCGGTGCCATCTTTTCGGGTTCGCCAATGAGCCAGTCGACGCAATACTCGCCTTCGCCAATAGGCTGCCCAATGTGTCGTGCTCGAGACCCGCGCATGTGGTTCCCAGCCGCAACGGACAGTTCCTCCTCTGACAAGGGCGACTTCCCGGAGGCCCATTTCTCATCGCAAGAGCCACCGCGTTAAGGTGAGGATTACAAATAGCCGTCACGTTGTACGCATAGGTCATGGGGTTTCCCGTTCTCTTTTCGATAGTATCGCGTGCTGTGCAAATCACTCGGCAGCCTGTCGGGTGCTCTGCAGCGCACCCGACACTGGCTGTCAGGCATCGTGTTTCTCGACCTCGGAACCGGTGTCGACCTGCGTCGGCTCCAGATACCAGCCCTGCACCAGCCCGGCCTCGGTCAGTCCTTCGGCCATGCGGGGCGACAGGAACAGGCCGTCAATCAGATGCTTTTCCATCCACAGGTCCGGGCCCTCCAGCGCGTCGGGGCCGAAAATAAGGTTTTCTGGGAAAAAGCCGCGCCAACGCGGTATCCCATCGATTTCCTCAGGCTTTCTTCTCCTTCTTGTCACACCCGCCACAATGTCGCCGTCCCACGTCAAGGCTGACTTCACATTGCAGCAGTTCACGATGAACAGGGGCTCGCTCTCGATCCGTGTCTTGCGGTCACTGGCCCAGGGCGTGATCGGATGAAACCGCGTGTCACCCAGATCGAACGCCTCCATCGCTGCCCGCGCCGTCGCCGTCACGACCGGAACTGACCCGCCCATGCTGAACATCGGTGCCATCTTTTCGGGTTCGCCAATGAGCCAGTCGACGCAATACTCGCCTTCGCCAATAGGCTGCCCAATGTGTCGTGCTCGAGACCCGCGCATGTGGTTCCCAGCCGCAACGGACAGTTCCTCCTCTGACAAAGGGCGACTTCCCGGAGGCCCATTTCTCATCGCAAGAGCCACCGCGTTAAGGTGAGGATTACAAATAGCCGTCACGTTGTACGCATAGGTCATGGGGTTTCCCGTTCTCTTTTCGATAGTATCGCGTGCTGTGCAAATCACTCAAACGATCTTCGCCTGTTTGTGACCGATAGCGTGCAGAGTGAACTTCTGCGCGCCGTCCATTTCCCTCAACGATGCGCCGAGGCTCACCCCAAGCTGGCTGATAAACCAACCCATCTCAATTCTCCTCACCGGTCATGATCGCCTCGACAAAATGCAATGCCCGTGTCTTGAGCTTGGCCGCGCGCAGCGCCCGGTACAGGCGGTCGGTCACAAAAAAGGCCTTTTGGGCGAGCAGCGGATCATACCAAAGGTCGACGCCTTCATGCGTGCCACGGAACACCGCAACCCCTTTGCGCGGCTTGAATCCAGACCGCGCTCGGTAACTCCAAAACTTTTGGCCACTTAGCCCCGTCGCATGGATCAATACATGGTCCCCGGAAGCAGGCTTCATATATTCTTCGGTCCCCGTGTCGCTATTGGCCAAATCGATCCCCTCCTTGCGTTCCAGCACGCGCAGCGCAAACCAGCGCCCTGCCAGACGTTTGGTCCTTTTGAAATCCAGCAGCGGCACCTCGATCATCTCGTTGCGGCCCATGTCGACGCCGGCGAACACATCACGCGCGCGTTCTGACATCAGGATTGACCCTTTGCTCTTGAAGATGTCCGGGATCTTCAAGGCCTCGGCGTTCTTGTATTCCGAAAAGAACACAGGCACGGGGATTTCTGGTGGCCAGGCCTCGGTGGAATACCTTAACAACGTCCACTGCCGTGAGCCTAAATCTCTGTCTTCTTCGAATAGATCAATCGGAACCTGATTCGTGGAATCCTGCGGAAACGGCGAAATCCAGACCTGGGTTTCATCGACGGTGGTTTTGGGCTTGCGGCGGGTCAAGGGGGGCTCCGGGGCTGGTCGACGGGGTTAAGGGATATGGCGCCGCGCGATCTGACCTGTCGCCAGAGTCTTCGCGCCTATCCACGGTGTACGCTGCTATCGATTGAAACGGCCTTTGCCTGGCAGGTTCAAGCTTGGGCGCTTTGCCGTTTGCTCGTGCAAACATGTAGAGCGTCGGCGCCGCCGGCGCAATTTACCGTCATGTTGTCAGCATAGGTCGGGGGGGCCGTTTCCTCGCGATATTATCGCGTGCTGCGTAAATCACTTACACGATTTTCGCCCGCATGAACCTGAGTGCCCGGCTCTTCAACCCGACCTCTTCGATGGCCTGAACCAACCGGTCGCTCAGGAATAATCGTTCCGCAATTGCAGGGTCATACCATAGGTCAACGCCCTGCGCCGCCTCGGCCCGAACGGCCAACTGGTCTTTGTCCTCGACGGCTAAAAACGGCAAATCCGGAGACCGCAGTTCCTGTGTTATCGGATCCCTCGGGCGACGGATATTGACCGATTCCTCGGGCACGAAGGTCCCCGGCTTGGCCTCGGTGACGCGAAGGACGTAATGCGGCGGCAGGTCCGAGGGTTTCTTGGTCGCGTCGCGATAAATCGGAACCTCGTACAGGCGCGACGATCCGATATCGAAACGGGTCAACACGTCGCGAAAGGCTGGCGAACAAACCAGAACTGCGTCCACGATCTGGAAAGCGTCGCGGCAAGATGCCTTGATTTTTTTGTGGCTGTCAAAGAAAAGAAAATCCGGCGCCAAAGCGTCATCAACTGGTTGAAAACGCCTCGAAGCCCTTGAAAAAGCGAGCTCACTATCAAAACCGCCAGGGCAATGATAGTTAAAAATCACCTGCGTATCGATATCGCCCATCCATCGCGTGTACCAGATTATCGGATCGGTCATCTCTTCTCCCCCACGATTTTCGCCCGCACGAACCTGAGTGCCCGGCTCTTCAACCCGACCTCTTCGATGGCCTGAACCAACCGGTCGCTCAGGAATAATCGTTCCGCAATTGCAGGGTCATACCAAATGCGCCCTTTTGGCCGGAAAGGTCTTGAGACCGTTAGCTTTGAGTTCGGCGATCAGCTCGTCAGAGGCGAAAATGCCGTCGACGGCTTTTGCTTCGCGCCAAAGGTGTAACCCGGATAGTCGCGTGGCATCTATCGGAACTTGACCGTGCTTCACCATCGAATTAAGCAGATAGCGGCCATCGGGTAGCTGGTTCGAAATAAATTTTCCACGATAACCAGGCACGATAGAATCTTGCCGTGCTGTGATCACTATTACAAACCAAGGTCCCTCGATTACGACGCCCCGCTTGGTGCGCATCGTAACCGGAAAGAACTGATGAACCCCTGGGTCCAACCGCTCTATGAGCTCGCGCACGGGTTCCCGGACCACCTTGATCGCGCCTGTTACCTTAAAAAAATCCCGCCATTTGGCTTTTGGCTTTTCAACAACAAACAGTTTGGGCACCTCTTCCGGAAGCACTTTACGTGTTCCCTCGCGCAGGGCTGCCCGGATCTCGGCTGCAATCCTAGATTTTTGCGGGTCTAGATTGCCAAAGGTATCGAGTACATATTTTTCATCCCACTCGGGCTTTTCGACGCCATGGATGCTGCCAGGCGCTGTCATATCGAAGAAATAGGCCATTACATCGTTCCCACTTGTGCTTCTACTGCGACGTCGGTTGCCTTGTCGACCACCCCGTCCCCCTACCTCATCACCACCACATTGCGCCGCACATGGCCTGTCTTGGCCGAGGCGATGGCCTCGTTGATCTCCTCCAGCCGATAGCGTCCGCTCACAAGCTCCTCCAGCTTCAGCCGTCCTTGCCGCCACAGCTCGACGAGATACGGGATGTCACGCTGCATCACCGTGGCCCCCATGAAGCTGCCCTTCAGCGTCTGCGCGGTGGCAGCGGTGATCACCGGCTCGACCTCCATCCGTGCACCCGAGGGCGGCATGCCCACCATCACGATGGTGCCCCCCTTGGCCGCCAACGCCGGCGCCCCCTGATAGGCCGAAATCGCGCCCACCGTGACAAAGACGTAGTCGGCACCATAACCATCGGTCAGCGCCATCACCGCCTTTCGCAGGCCTTTCATGTCGGCGCGCAACACATCCGTCGCCCCGAATTCGCGCGCGGCTTCCAGCTTGTCGTCGGCCAGATCGACCGCGATGACCTTCGCCGCGCCCGCCAAGCGCGCGCCCTGAATGGCGTTCAGCCCGACGCCGCCCGCGCCGATGATGACACAGGCCGAACCCGGCTCGACCTGCGCGGTGTTGATGACGGCCCCCGTCCCGGTGATCACGCCGCAGGCCAGCAAGGCCCCCAATTCCATCGGCATGTCAGCGGGTAGCCGCGCGACCTGGCTGGCATGCACCACGACTTCCTCGGCGAAGGCGCCCGTGCCCAGCCCCTGTTCGACGACGGTGCCATCGGGCAGGCTCAGCACCCCGCTCATACGGTCCTGCGGTGTCGTGCACAGATAGGGCTGGCCTTTCAGACAGGGCCGACAATGCCCGCAGGCGCGGATCATCGACACGACGACCGCATCGCCGACGGCAAGGCCCCGCACCCCGTCCCCCAGCGCTAGGATGCGCCCCGCGGCTTCGTGGCCATAAACCGCCGGAAGATGGCTGGCCCAAGCCCCCTCAGCATAGAAAATATCCGAATGACAGATCGCCACGGCTTCGATGGCGACGTGGACTTCACCGGCCCCGGGCCGGCGCAAGCAGACCTCTTCGATCGTCAACGGCTCGCCGAAGGCTCGGCACAGGGCAGCTTTCATCGGGTCACTCCTCGTCTAGGGAGACCCAGCAAACCACGCGTTCCCCTTGGACGCAACCGCTTCTCTTTGCTCGAAAAATATCCCGGGGGAGCGCGGAACGCGCGGGCGGAGCCTCGAAGGGGGGGCCCCCCCCCGGGCGCGCGGGGGGGGCCCGAGCCCCCCGCCCCGCGCCTTCGCTTCCCGGATCGGCGCCGTGCGACGCCTGCCCCGGCCTCGTGCGATTACATCCGCATCCGGCTGCCGTCCGGATCGAAGGGCGGCTCGATCGCGATGGTCGCGGCGCGGCGCTCGCCCATGATCTCGACCTCGAACATCCCGGCCTCGCCCGTCTCGGCCAGCGCCGCCGGGACATAGCCCTGCGCCATCGATTTCTGGACGTAATGCGCATACCCGCCCGAGGTCACCCAGCCGACGACGCGCCAGTCTCCGTCGCGCGACGGGTCCGGCTTGGCGACTTCCTGCCCCTTGGCGTCGAAGCGCGGCGCGCCATAGCCATGCGGGGCGCCGATGGTGCCATAATCGGTGTCGCCCACCTTCGCCCAGATCGGCTCGTCGCCCAGCACATCCGCCGTGCCCGCGTCGATCACCAGCGAGACGCGGCGCAGCTTCGGCCCCTCGTCCCGCTCGCGCACAGCCGCCTCGCGTCCGATGAAATCGGGCTTTTGCAGCTTGATGAACCGGTCCATCGACCCTTCGAACGGACCATAGATCGGGCGCAGTTCGGCGAACCACGTGGGGAAGTTCTTTTCCAGACGCATCGACAACAGCGCGCGCATCCCGAAATCAACGATCCCGAATTCGGCGCCCGCATCCTTGATGGCGGCATAGACGCGGCGCTGCGCTGCCGGTTTCATCCAGATTTCATACCCAAGGTCACCCGAATAGGTGATGCGGTTCACCATGCAGGGCGCGCCCGCAACATCCATCTCGCGGAAATCCATGAACCGGAATGCGCTGTTCGACACATCGGCATCGACCAGTTTCGCCAGCACGTCGCGCGCCTTCGGCCCGCACACAGACAGGCCGACCAGATCCATGTGGAACCGGTGCACCTTGACCGAACCATCCTTGGGCAGATGCTGCTCGAACCAGCGCATGTGATACTTGGACGCCCCCAGCGAGCCCCAGATCATGAACCGCCCTTCGCCCGCCTTGGCGATGGTGAAATCGCCGATCAGCTTGCCGGCCTCGTTCAGCATGGGCGTCAGCACCAGCCGCCCGGTCTTGGGCATGGTGTTGGTCATCAGGTGGTCCAGCCACGCCTCGGCCCCCGCGCCCGTCACCTCGTATTTGGCGAAGTTGGCGATTTCGGTGACACCCACACCCTCGCGCGTGGACTTCACCTCGCGCGCGATATGCGCGAAATCGTTCGAGCGATGGAACGACGGGATATCATGCACCTCGGCCGCCGAGGGCGCGAACCACAGCGGCGTCTCCAGTCCCCAAGTGTCGCCCATCACCGCGTTCTGCTGCACCATCAGGTCGTAAAGAGGCGTGGTTTCCGCCGGACGCGCGGCGGGCAGTTCCTCGTTCGGGAAGCGGATCGAGAAGCGGCGCGAATAATTCTCGCGCACCTTGGCGTTGGTATAGCGCAGCGTCGCCCATTCGCCGTAGCGCGAGACATCCATGCCGAACACATCGTGCCCCGGATCGCCCTGCGTCATCCAGTTGGCCAGCACCAGACCGACGCCGCCACCTTGGCTGAAGCCCGCCATGACCGCACAGGCAGACCAGTAATTCGTCAGCCCCGGCACCGGGCCCACGAGCGGGTTACCATCAGGCGCAAAGGTGAAGGGACCGTTGATGATCGTCTTGATCCCTGCCCGTTCGACCGCCGGGAAATGGCGGAACCCAACCTCGAGCGAGGGCGCGATCCGGTCCAGATCGGGTTGCAGCAATTCGTGGCCGAAATCCCACGGTGTGTTGACCGGCGACCACGGTTTGCAGGCCTTTTCATAGGTGCCCAGCAGAATGCCCTGCCGTTCCTGCCGCGTATAGATCTCGCCCTTGAAGTCGATGACGCCGACCAGTTCGCGGCCAGTGGATTCGTTGAATTCGATCACCTCGGGCATGGCGTCGGTCAGCAGATACATGTGTTCCATCGCCAGAACCGGCAGTTCCAGACCGACCATGCGCCCGACTTCGCGCGCCCAAAGGCCGCCGGCGTTTACGACATGCTCGCAGCGGATCGGGCCATTGACGGTGTGCAGCGTCCACATGCCGTCGGGGTCCTGGGTGATGTCCTTGACCGGGTTGCGCAGCTCGATCTCGGCGCCCAGCACCCGTGCGGCCTTGGCATAGGCATGCGTCGTGCCCGACGGGTCAAGATGCCCCTCAACCGGGTCCCACAGCGCGCCCACGAATTGCGTTTCGTCCATCAGCGGGAACATCGCCTTGGCCTCGGACGGGGTGATCAGCTCCGTCTCCATCCCCAAGGCGCGGCCGCGCGCATGGGTCATGCGCAGGAAGTTCATACGTTCGGGGCTGTCGGCCATCATCACGCCGCCGGTCAGGTGCAAGCCGCAGGACTGGCCGCTGATCTTTTCCAGTTCCTCGTACAGGCTGACCGTATAGGCCTGAAGCCGCGCCACGTTCGGATCGCCGTTGAGCGTATGGAAACCGCCCGCCGCATGCCAGCTTGACCCCGAGGTCAGTTCCGAGCGTTCGATCAGCAGCACATCTTTCCAACCCGCTTTGGCGAGGTGAAAGAGCACCGAACAGCCGACAACGCCACCGCCGATGACAACGGCGCGATAGGTTCTGGTCATGGTTCCCTCCGTTCAGGCACCGCGTGGCACCCGCTGTTGATCAGCGCCCTTCTCAGCGCTTGTTTCGTTTTTTCATCCGTCGAGCGACTGGTGACATAAGGCAGGCCCCAACGTTGCGATGTCCAGCCGACCACAACGAGATTGCGCGCGCAAGGCTCATGCTCAAGGGCCAGCGCCCAAGACCGACAGTCGATCGCCGCGATGTCGGCGCGCCCATCAGTGACCGCGCGAACCGACGCGCGGTGGCTGCCGGTCTCGACCGATCGGGCGATAAAACCATCATGGCCAAGGTCTTGCACAAGGCACAGATAACCGGACAACGAGTCGTGGCTGTTGAACGCGACTCGCCTGCCGTCGATCAGGGGCGCGATGTCGCTGGCACCCGATCCCGTCGGAACCGCGGCCGACTGCCCCTCGCGCGCGACAAGCGCCGAGCGATACATCGGGCCGTGGCCGCCGGGAAAGAGGCTGTAATCAGGCTGCGCCAAGGGTTCGACATGGTCGATCAGCCCCAGCGACAAGGGGCCCCAGCACGTCTGGCTGAAGACCAGATCGGGGTCGTGCCAATGCGTGACCACGTCTTGCCAGTCGGGGCGCGTCAGCGTCTGCGGCAAATCCACACCGTGACCCACCGCAGCGCGCAGCTTCGACCATGCTATGTCGTTCTGGCCCCTCACCTCGGGCCAGTCATACATGGGTAGCGAGGCGATCTTCATTGGTCGGGTTCCTGACGCAACACGGGATGGACCACGGGTTCCTTGATCCTCAGCCCCCAGTTGCGCCAGATCTGGGTATAATTGTCAAAGGCATAGCCACCGTTCAGGCGATGCCACTCGGCGCGCCTCTCGCGATAGAGGCGCGGCAGCTGATACCAAGGCGCGGTCGGCATCGTGTGGTGGACGATGTGCAGGTTGTTGAACAGGAACAACCACGCCAAAGGCGAGCGCTCGACAATGATCGTACGCCCCGGCGCATCATCGTGCCAGCGATGTTCGGCGAAGGTGCGAACCGCGATCAACGACAGCGCAGGCCAGCAGACACCCAGAACATAGAGCCACAGCGGAATGCCCATCGCGTTGACGGCGACCAGCACCAGACCTGCCGATACCAGATGAAGCCCCCACGCCAGTCGGACCCCCTTGTCGCCGCGCAAGACACCCTGAGCCTCGGACAGGAAGAACGCCGACACGACCAGCCAAGGCCCGAGAATCACGCGCCCCAGCAGCGCATTGTTCACCCGCAACACTGACTTCAGCCAACCGGGCAGCCGATCATACTGCCAGCGGGCCCGATAATAGCTTTCCGGGTCGTCGAAAGGGTCGGTCAGGCGGGCATCGTTGTGATGTTGCAGATGGGTCGCCTTGTAGCGCCGATAGGGATAAGCCAATGACAGCGGCAGCGTGACCAGCGCCTCGTTCACCAGACGATTGCGCGTGGGATGCCCGTGCAGGCATTCATGCACCAACGAGGAATGCAGCGCCGCCATCACGGCCATCAGCGCCAATGCCGCGACGGGCAGAACCGGCCAAAGCCAGATCCCCGCCGCCAGCCAGAGGCCATAACACATCACGATAAGTCCCAAGGTCGGCCATTCCAGGCGCATGCGATCCTCCAACGTTTCGCCCCCTTTGAAGGTCCCTGCGCAGCGACTCCGGCAAGGCGCGATTAGGCTGCAGGAAACTCGACGATTGACGGGTTTGGTCCCGCATGTTTACTGAAGTCATCATGTGAGGATCAAATGGACAAACGCCAGACCGCCGAAAACTTCCGCAAGCGGCTTGCCCAGTTGCAAGCCCAGTCCGGTCTGTCGCAAACCGCCTTTGCACGGGCGATCCAGATCGATCGTTCGGCGTTGTCGCAGTTGACCTCCGGGTTGAACCCCCGCCTGCCATGAGCCGAAACCCTGTGAATGACTCAGGTCTTTCAGGTCTCGACCGATTGGCTGCTAGGATTGGCCGAAGACCGCGGTATCGCCTCGCAATCGCTGAAGGCGGTTGAAAATGGAACAGGCGCTTGACGCAGAACACCGCACGGCGATGGAGCGCTGGTATCTCGAGGCGGCGGGGCAGAAGGTGCGCTATGTGCCTGCCTATTTGCCCGACTTGATGCGGACCCCTGCGGTGATCGCCTATCAGGCGCAATCGTCGGTGCAAGAACAGCGCCGGATGCAGCGCCAGACCGATCGGCGGCTGCAAATCTCGCGAATGCCCGAGTCGGACATTGAAATGTGCATGCCGCTGCAAACGCTGGAAGTCTTTGCCGATGGGCGCGGAAACTGGACTGGACTGGCCGCCGCCGACCGCCGAGAGCAACTGGACCATATCGCGCAAACCGTGGCCGAGCTTTACCCCGCCTTCAGGATGTATCTGTTCGATGGCCGCAAACGCTTTGCCCCGCCCATGACGATCTTCGGGTATCAGCGCGCGGCGGTCTATACCGGCGACAGCTACATGCTGGTGCGCTCGAAGCAGATGGTCCACGAACTCGCCCAAGGCTTCGACTCGAATATTCGCGACGCCGAGATTCACGCCCATCAGGCGGCCGACTGGGTTAGGCGCCTCGTGGTGGCGCGCGACTGAGAACGACAGCCCTGCGCACAAGTCACCGCTTGCCGCAGCAACGGCGGCTTCATAGGCTGGCGGCCAGCCAACGCGGAGCAGGCATGATGGATTCGAACGCAACACGGAAGCGGCGCAGCGGTGGCCGTGACGGAAACGCCCGGCGCGTGTCGGGCATTCACATCGACCAGATGCCATGGCGCATTCCGCGCAACCCCGACCGCCCGGTCGAGCCGATGGACCTGTCCGGGGTCGAGGCGATCCACAAGGGCGCAATGCGGATCCTGTCCGAGATCGGGATCGAGTTCCTCAACAACGAAGCGCTGGACCTGTTCCGTCAGGCGGGCTGCATCGTCAATGGCCAGAACGTCCGCATGGACGAGGATTTCGTGATGGAGATGGTGGGCCGGGCGCCGGCCTCGTTCACCATCACGCCGCGCAACCCTGAGCGCGAGATCATCATCGGCGACGGGCATATGGTGTTCGTCAACGTCTCGTCCCCGCCAAACAGCTGGGACATCGTGCGCGGCAAGCGGTCCGGCGATTTCGAAACCTTCAAGGACTTCATGAAGCTCACGCAGTTCTTCAACTGCATCCATGTTGCCGGGGGCTATCCGGTCGAGCCGATCGACATTCACCCCTCGATCCGCCATCTGGATTGCCTGTTCGAGAAACTGACCCTGACGGACAAGGTCTGCCATGCCTACAGCCTCGGCAAGGAGCGGGTCGAGGACGTGATGGAGATGGTGCGCATCGCGGGCGGTTTGAGCCATGCCGAGTTTGATGCCTCGCCCCGGATGTATACGAACATCAACTCGGTCAGCCCGCTGAAGCACGATTTCCCGATGATCGACGGCGCCCTGCGTTTGGCGCGGCGCGGGCAACCGGTGATCGTGACGCCCTTCACATTGGCCGGGGCCATGGCGCCCGTCACCATGGCCGGTGCGGTGGCCCTGTCGATTGCCGAAGGACTGGCGGCCATCGCGTTGCTGCAATACGCGGCCCCCGGCTGCCCGGTGGGGATCGGCACCTTCACCTCGAACGTAGACATGCGCTCGGGCGCGCCTGCATTCGGGACGCCCGAGTACATGCGATCAACGCAGATGACGGGGCAACTGGCGCGGTTCTACAATCTTCCGCTGCGATCCAGCGGGGTGTGCACCGCGAACGTGCCCGACGGACAGGCGATGTGGGAAACGTCGAACAGCCTGTGGGCGGCCGTGCAATCGGGCACCAACATGGTCTATCACGCGGCCGGGTGGCTGGAAGGCGGCTTGATCGCCTCGCCCGAGAAATTCGTGATGGATTGCGAAGTCTTGCAGATGATCCAGCGCTACTTCGAACCGGCGCCCTATGCCACCACCCCCGATGACATCGCCTTCGACGCCATTCGCGAAGTGGGCGCGGGCGGGCATTTCTTCGGCTGTGCGCACACGCAGGCCCGCTACGAGACCGCGTTCTACAGCCCGATCGCCAGCGACTGGCGCAATTTCGAAGCCTGGGCGCAAGACGGCGCGCAACAGGCCCCCGAACGTGCCCACAAGATTGCGCGGCAAATCATCGACACGTTCGAAGCCCCGGCGATGGACATCGCGATCCGCGAGGAACTGGCCGACTTCGTTGCAAGGCGCAAGGCGGAAGGTGGAGCGCCGACTGACTTTTAAGGTCAGTCTTCGCGCTTCTGGTAGTGATACCGGTAGCCATAGCCATAGCTGTTCGACCCGGCTTTCTTCGGGTCGAACCCGTTCATGATGATCCCGCCGAATTTCTGACCTGCGGCTTCAAAGCTGTGAATGGCCGCCTCGATCTCGCCCAACGGGGTCAGTAGGTGGCGCGCGACATAGAAGGTGGCCCCCGTCTCGCGCGCGACGATGATCGGATCGGTCACGGCCAGAACCGGCGGGCAATCGAAGATCGTCAAATCGAAATTGGCGTCGCAATAGGCGACCAGCTCGTGAAACGTCCGCCGCATGAGGAGTTCGGCCGGGTTGGGCGGATACTTGCCAGCGGGCAGGAAGAACAGGTTGTCGATTGGCCCCTTGACGATGACATCCTCGGCCCGGGCATCGCCCGCCAGCACGGTGCCCAGCCCGTCATTGAAGCGCTGAGTCCCGAAGTGGCGCCAAAGCTGGCCGCGGCGCATGTCGGTATCGACCACGCAAACCCGCATGCCCGCCTGCGCCGTGACAGCGGCGAGGTTCAGCGCACAGAAGCTCTTGCCCGCGCCGGGGTGCGACGACGTGATGGCAATCGTCTTTGTCTGCGCGTCCAGCATCGAAAAATGCAGGCTGGTGCGCAAGGAACGGAAAGCCTCGGTCACCAAATCGGTCGGGCGTTCAATCGCCATGATCGGATACCGGCCCGAACGCCTGCTTTTGGTATCGCTCTCTTTCGAGTAGCTGATCGTCGCCAGCACCGATATTCCCAGCGCATCGAGCTGCTTGATATCGGTGATGCCCTTCTGTTCATCCAGGCCCGCTGCAACGGCACGAGCGACACCCAGCGCAAGGCCCACGATCAACCCCAGCGCCACTGTTCTGGACCCGCTCGGCTTGACCTTGTTCAACTGCGACGCGGCGGCGTCAATGATGCGCACGTTACCGATGGTCGAGGCCCGCATGACCTCGATCTCCTGCAGGCGGGTCTGCATCTGGGTGTAGATCTGCTGCGCAAGTTCAACCTCGCGCATCTGGTTCAGCACCTCGAGCTGCATTTGCGGCAACGCGGCTGCCTGATCGCGTAAGGACTGCAGGCGGCTGTTCAGGCGTTCGCGTTCGTCCAGCAAGGCGCGATAGGTCGGGTGGCTCTCGGTATAGCGCTGGCGCAATTCGTCTTCGCGGCGCTGCAGGTCGAGGAGCATCGTCTCGATCCCCGAGATCTGTTCCAGCAGGGCCTGCGCCTCGAACTCGAGGTCGATCGACCCTTGCGCCTCGCGGTATTCGCTCAGGGTCCGCACCGCGTCATTCAGACGGCGCTCGGCCTCGGGCAGTTGCTGCGCGATGAAGTCCGCAGAACTTTGGGTTTGGGCGGTGCTGCGGTTGAGGTTCTGCCGCTGATACGTCTGGATGATCGCGTTGAGGATGCGTTCGTTCAGCGTTTCATCAGGACCCGTAATCGTGGTGCGCAGAATGCCCGTGTTGCGTCCGGCCTCGCTCACGCTGAAAGAACTGTTCAGGTTCGCGATTGCGCGAATTTCCTCGAGATGCTTGAGCCAATACACCCGCCCGACAGGGGCATTGACCTCGGCCAGTGTCAAGGCAACGCCGCGTTCGTTATCCATCAAGAGCTGGCCGGCCTGCCCCGTGATCTCGGAATCGTCGGGAAGCCGAAGCGTGTAGCTGCCGTTCTCGCCGATCTCCAGACGGATCCATTCATCAAGCCAACGCGGCGGAACCGAAAAGGCATCCAGGCGAATGGACTCGCCGTTACGGGCATACGAACGCAGAACACCAAACTGAGGCATCGGGATCGGATAGCGCGTGAACATCACGCCAAGAACCGGCATCCGATGCGGTTCGACCACCCAAGCCAGATTATGCGCGGCAACGACCTGACCCAGCACCAGCCGCGACCGCAAGAGTTCGATTTCGGCCGAGCTGGAAGGACCGCTGTCACCCAGCAAGGCCGCCAGATCGGACGACATGGCAAAGGGGTTGGCGGCCTGCTCTTCGAGCTGGAGCATCGCGTCGGCGCGATAGATCGGGATCGTGTTGACGACGATCAGAGCGGCGACAATCGCCCCGGTCACGGCAAAGGCAAGAATGCTCAGCCATCCGCGCACGAGTTTGAGCAAGACATCGGCCAGATCGATTTCGTCGTTCAGTTGCTTTTCCATCGGGCCTGTGCTCGGGGGTCAATGTCTTGTCGGTGGATTGGTCGAATTCGCCCTCACGGACGACGCGGAGCGATGCGCTTTACCCAGGCGTCGCTGGCCGCAGCAACCTGTTTGAAAACTTCTTCGTGAAACTCTCGCGACAAACGATAGGGGTCAGCGATCCCCTTACCACCAACCCACTGGTCGAACAACATCACGCGCCCGGAAACAGCCGGTGCAATGCGCGATATCTCGTGCTTGTGACCGGGCTCCATGACCAGAATCAGGTCGTTGCCCATCCCGATTTCAGCGGTGAACTGCCGGGCCTTGTGGCCGTCCAGCGACACCCCGTGCGCGGCTGCGACCTCGGTCGCGGTTTCATCCGCAGCGTGATCGACGAGAGCGGCAATGCCCGCCGACGTGACGACCACGTCCGATCCGGCCTCGGCCAGTTTGGTGCGCAGCATCCTTTCACCCAAGGGTGAGCGGCAGATATTCCCCACGCAGACGACGAGAACCGACTTGAACATGCCTACCCCTTGATCGATTGGCTGTGCGCGATCAGCCTTCGACGGCGCGCACGGCCTGAACAGTTGGCAGCAGGCGGCTGATCGTGTCGTTCCAACGCTGCAGCGGCGAGCGCATGACATAGACCACGTCACCGGGCTCCAGCACGAAACGCGTGCCCCATCAGGACGCCGTTCGGCTCGGATGTATCCAGTTGGAACACGCGCGTTTTCTCGTCGTGAAGGCGGGAAAACCAGAACCCTGCGCGCATCGGCCCGTGGCGACGACAGGCCACCCAGACGGGTGACAGCCTGCGTCAGGGTGATAGGCTCGATCGACAGGTCGATGACGTTCGGCCGCGCGACCTCGCCCAGAAGATAGGCTTCCTCGGCGCGGCGGCGCGGGACGTTCACCACGTCGCCGTTGCGCAGAACCGGGTTGTTGCGGACGATCCCGCCCGACAGGAAGCCCTGCATGTCGACGGTATACAGACGACCCGAACGCTGGACAGAAACGGCCCGCAGATCGGCATCGTCGGTGAACCCACCGGCGGCGTTCACGGCCTCGATCAGGGTCAGCGGCACGGCGGTCAGGGCTTGGCGATTCGGCGCGCCCACCTGCCCGGAAACGACCACCGACTGCGAGTTATAGGCCGCGACCCGCACATCGACCTGCGGATCGGGGATGAATTCTTCCAGCCGGGTTTCGATGTCTTCGCGGATCTGTTCGGGCAACCGGCCATGGGCCTGAACTTCGCCGATGAACGGATAGGTGAAGCGCCCGTCGGTGCGCACGAGGAAACCGCTTTCCTCGGCGCTACGCTGCGGGCCGGCAGGAAGCGTGAGCTCGGCGTGGTTGAAAACGATCACCGAGAGGATATCGCCGGGCCCCACAAAATAGGTCCAGTTGCGGCCGCTGGGCAGGTTGGTGCCCACATGGCCGCGCGCGGGGCGCGAGAATGTATCGATGTTGCTTTCGTCGAGGCGGATCACTTCGACATTCTCGGGCAGGTTGTCGGGCGAGATATCGGTCACCGGAAACCGGACATAGCCGTCGGAACAACCAGCAAGGCCCACAACCGCGAAGAGGGTCGCAAGGGCTGCCCGCTGCAGTGCACCAGACATCTTGACCCCGAATCGGCTGGCCCGATTACCCGCTGCTCGCATCATTCGTCCCCCAAGACTTTGTTTCCGCGCTGCATCCTTCGTGGACGAACCCCGTGGAGCGGCTGCATTACCCGTTTTTGTATACGCACCGACGCCCGACCGCGCCACCAAAAAAAACCGATTTCAGAGATTTGGCACCAACTGTGGCATGCCCAACAAAGCATGCCACAACAAATTGATTCTCAATGAATTTTACGAGTCTGAGCATTGGGTGCCGGCAGCTTGGCATTCCACAGCAGATCATTGGCGCTTCCGGTCGGATGGAACTCGGTCGGCATCTCTTGCAAGACGGCCCAAATGGCCTCGATATCGACGTTCACGCACGAGGCCCACAACCGTTCGAGGAAGGCATCCAGCGCAGCCGGTTCGAGGGCGGGGATGTTCTCTTTCGAGATATAGGGATGCGAAGTGCGCTGCGAATTCTCGCCCACGAGGAGTTCCTCGTACAGCTTTTCGCCGGGCCGAAGACCGGTGAACCGGATCTCGATATCGCCATTCTCGGCCTCGGGTTCACCGGCGACAAAGGGCGTCAGACCATGCAGACGCGCGATGGTGCGCGCAAGATCCAGGATCTTGACGGGCTCGCCCATGTCCAGCAGGAACACATCCCCCGGCGACGCCATTGCACCCGCCTGAATGACCAGTTGCGCGGCTTCGGGGATGGTCATGAAATAGCGCGTGATGTCGGGATGCGTCACCGTAATGGGCCCCCCCGCGGCGATCTGCTCCTTGAACCGCGGGATCACCGACCCGGACGATCCCAGCACGTTGCCGAAGCGCACCATCGAAAAGACCGTGCCGGGCGAACGCTTGGCCTCGGCCTGACAGATCAATTCGGCGATCCGCTTGGTCGTGCCCATGACGTTGGTCGGACGAACGGCCTTGTCGGTCGAAATCAGGATGAACGCCTCGACCCCATGATCCGCTGCGGCGCGGGCAAGCGTCCGGGTTCCGAACACGTTGTTCCGCACGCCTTCGGCGATGTTGTATTCGACCAGCGGAACGTGCTTGTAGGCTGCCGCGTGATAGATCGTCTGGATGCCCATGCGTTCGATGATCGCACGCATCCGGTTGGGGTTCTGCACCGATCCAAGGATCGGGATCAGCTCCAGATCGGCAGCCTCGGATCGACCGCGCAACTCGGTATCGATGGAATACAGGGCGAATTCCGACACATCCAGCAACACCAGCTTGCGCGGCTGATACCGCATGATCTGCCTGCAAAGTTCAGACCCGATCGATCCCCCTGCCCCGGAAACCAGCACGGCCTTGCCACGGATATTGGCCGCCATCAAACCATCCAGCGGTGGCACGGGGTCACGGCCCAGCAGGTCTTCGGGCGTCACCGTGCGCAGTTCACTGAGGGTTGCGCGCCCGTTCACCAGATCGGCGATGCCGGGCATGGTCTTGATTTCGACACCGGGCAGCGTCACCCGGTCGATGGCGGCGCGCCGCTCGGCCCGGGTGGCGCTGGGAATAGCGAACAGGATGACGCGCGCGTTGCGCGTCTGGGCCAACATCTTGGCGTCAGACGGCGGATGAACCTTCCGCCCCATCAAGACAAGACCTTGCAATTGCGGGCTGTCATCAAGAAAGGCCACCGGGGAATAATCCGGCCCTTGCAACAGGGCTTGCGCCAGCTGGCGCCCGGCTTCGCCAGCGCCATAGACGATGACGGGTTCCTTGGCCCGGCTCCCTTCGAACCGAATCACCGCGCGATACACAAAGCGGGACGCCCCCATCGCGATGAAAAGAAGCGCGCCATAGATGATCGGCACCGACCGTGGGACGGGCGCCCCGGAATAGATGACGACCGACAGCATGATCACGGACGAGGCAAAGACGCCAATCGCCATCGAGGTCGCCACCTGGCTGTTGATATAGCGCAGCGCCGCCCGGTAAAGGCCAAGCACGGCAAAGACCGCGATCGACAGGGGCAAGGTGACCGCCAGAACGACCCAAACCCCCATCAGCGTGACGAAATACTGATCCTCGAGGCGCAGCGTCATCGCAAGATCGTAACACGCCACGATCAGGACACTGTCCACGATTGCCTGAATGGCCCGCTTGACCACCCGATCAAGATTCGACAGCCGAGAGATCATCGTCAGCATCTTAGTGCCTTACAATTGGACATGACGTTCGAAAAGACTTCAACTATCAGTTGCGTCATACGGGCCGCTGGTTCAACCGACGCTATGAAATGCCAATACCAAACGGCAGGCGGATGCCGCAACCCCAAATGACAAAAGGTCTGCTGCCGTGCAGCGCACGAAGGCGCGGCACAGTATAGGCCGAAGCATCATCGTGTGTGCTTTGGTCCGCCCTCAGCCGAACTTGCGGCGCCACAGATCATGGCCCAGCCGGCTTTGCAGGATGCCGCTGAAGGCATCGCCATAAGCCGGGTGATCCAACGCAAAATCGACGATGGCCTCAAGATACCCGATCTTGGAGCCGCAGTCGTAGCGCGAGGCCTTCAGCGGCAGCGACCGCACCCTGCCCTGCAAGGCCCGGGTGTTGATCGCGTCGGCCAACTGGATTTCACCAGCATAGCCCGGCGGTTGGCGGCGCAGGATATCGAAAATCTCGGGCTCGAGGACATACCGCCCGATCGACGCCAACAGCGAGGGTTCGGTGCCACGGGCCGGTTTCTCGACCAGCCCAGCCACGCTGCCGGGCAGGACTCCGGGGCTGACGATACCGTATTTGCTGGCTTCGAGCGGATCGACCTCCATCACCGACAGGATCGTTCCGGGCATTTCCCGGTAAGCATCCACAAGCGCCCGCGTCGGCAAGTCGCCGCGCATGACGTCATCGGCCAGAAGGACAACGAAAGGCTCGCGCCCGATGGCGGGCTCCGCGCACAGGACTGCGTCACCCAGTCCACGGGCCTCGGGCTGACGCACGAAGATGCAGTTGATCCCTTCGGGGACGATGTTGCGGACCATGTCCGCATCCTGATCCTTGCCACGCGATCGCAGCATGGACTCGAGCTCGAGGTTGGCGTCGAAATGGTCCTCGATGGCGCGCTTTGTGCGCCCGGTGACAAAGACAAGGTCGGTGATCCCGGCAGCCACGGCTTCTTCGACGGCATACTGGATGATCGGCTTGTCGATGATCGGCAGCAGTTCCTTGGGCATTGCCTTCGTCGCGGGCAAGAAGCGCGTGCCCAGACCAGCAACCGGAAAGACAGCCTTACGAATTTTCATGATACAAATATCCTTGCGCACAAACCGAGACCCGACACCGGGGCCACCAGACCATTCGCACAAGGCTGAGCGGAAACGACCCGCGCCCTGAATGCGCTGTCGATGATCTTGCGTCGCGGCTGGCATGACTGCCACCCACCACTGCCCCCGGCGCATGTGTCGCCGGAAACGTCCCGTTTGCCTCATGTCGATGCTCTTGGCGGCACCAATCCGTCAAGGATGACGATTTCCCCCTTGTTTGCAAGGCTGATCAACCGGTTAGCCGCATTTTCACCACTTTCGCAGCCGAAAATAGACATGTTTCAGGGCAAAGATTGTTTCCTATCCATCCAATTGCCACCCAAGGGCCAAGCGGGCCGCGACCTTCGCGCCCCGATTTATCCCGGATCCGTTATCGCCGAGGTTCGTCACATGGTTCGCCGTTTTGCCCTTGCTTCCGCCGCACTCATCGCTGCCGCGCTGCCCGCCCACGCCCGGGACTGCAACCAGTTCGAGGTGACGATGTTTCAGTTGATCGACCAGACCATGGACTTCCGCGAAGAGCCCGGTTTCGAAGAATATGGCTGGAACCGGGGTGGCCCCAGCGGCGGCTGGCTGAACCGTTATCGGTCGGCGCTGATTCAGGCGGATGACACGACGAAGGCAGAATTCATCGTTCATCACGGCTTTGATCCGGCAATGGTGCAATACGTCACCGAGGCATTCCGCGATGGCGTCGTGCCGCAGAACCTCATGGCGATCGACGATCTCATGATGCGCGGCGAGCGCTGCGAAATGCCGTGATCTGGGTGGGATGGCGCACCCAAGAGGATTCGAACCTCTGACCTTTGCCTTCGGAGGGCAACGCTCTATCCAGCTGAGCTATGGGTGCATCGGGGTTTCGTATAGCGCCCTGCCCCGGACGCTGCAACGGGCAATCGCCCTCAGGCGAAAAGCTCGTGGCAGAATTCCAGCGCGTCGACCAACGCATCGATTTCGGACCGGGTGTTGTACAACCCGATCGAGGCCCGGCAAGACGCGTTGATCCCCAGATGATCCATCAGTGGCCCCGCGCAATGCTGTCCGGCTCGCACGGCGATGCCGCGCTTGTCCAGAATGGTCGAAAGGCCATGCGCATGCGCGGCGCCTGCCATCGTGAACGAGAAGATCCCTTGCCCGGTGCCTGCCCCTGAACGTTCAGCCAGTTCAGCCCTGCCAGCCGCTGGCTGGCGTAAAGGGCAAGCGCCTTCGTGCGTCGCCACCTGATCCATGCCCAAGGCCATCAGGTATTCCAGCGCCACACCCAGACCGATCTGCTGACAATCCCGGGGGTACCGGCCTCGAATTTGTGGGGCGGATCGTTGTAGGTCACGCCGTCGCGCGTCACCTCGCGGATCATGTCGCCCCCGCCCATGAACGGCGCATCTCCGGCCTGCCGTTCAGCGCGGATGTAAATCGCCCCGGAACCGGACGGACCATACAGTTTATGACCGGTGATCGGATAGAAATCGACACCCAGATCCTGCACGTCAACGGGCATGAACCGTCGCCTGCGACCCATCCGCCAGCACCGGTATGCCGCGCGCACGGGCGGCGGCGGTGATCGTCTTGATATCCACCACCGTGCCCAGCACGTTCGACATATGGGTCACGGCGATCAGCTTGGTGCGGGGGGTGATGGCGTCGATCACGCGCTGAGGGTCCAGACTGCCATCGGCCTCGATATCGACCCAGACCAGTTTGACACCTTGGCGTTCGCGCAAGAAGTGCCAAGGCACGATATTGGCGTGGTGCTCCATGACCGACAGCACGATTTCGTCGCCCGCCTGCAAACGCGGGGCTGCCCAGCCGTAGGAAACAAGGTTGATCCCCTCGGTCGTGCCCGAGGTGAAAAGGATCTCGTCTTCGGTCGCGGCATTCAGGAACCGCTGTACGGTGCCACGCACGGCTTCGTACTTGTCGGTTGCAAGGTTCGACAGGTAGTGCAGGCCGCGATGGACGTTGGCATATTCGTGCTCGTAGGCCGTGCGGATCGCGTCGATCACAACCTGCGGCTTTTGCGCAGACGCGCCATTATCCAGATAAACCAATGGCTTGCCGTTGACTGTGCGCGACAGGATCGGAAAGTCGGCGCGTATCTTTTCGACGTCAAACATTGGTCATCTCCGGGAGTTCAACACCGATAGCCCACAGCACGACGGACAGAAAAAACCCAACCGCAAAGGCCCCCAGCATCAGCCCCGACAAGACCGAGATGCGCGACGTGAACCCGTGCAAGGCCGCAACGAACCCGGTGAGAAGCCAGAAAAACGCAAGGATGGCGGCGAAGACGATCAGGTTTTCCAGCGCGGGTGCAAAAATCTGGACGAAGGTTTGCGCGACCAGCAGCCACAGCGTCAGCCCCTGCAACGCGCCCAACAGCAAGATGGCATCGGGAAAGCCCCCCTTGCCGCCGAACATCCTGCCCCCGGCGGTGATCAACCACGCAGCAAGAATATTCGCACCGATCTGCTGCGCGGCGACGGCGAAGGGCGGGAAGAGCTCGCCCGAATAGCCCATCATCAGGGGCACGGCAAAGACGATCAGCACCCCCACGACAACGGAACAGGCCAGGACCATCCAGCGTTCCAGCATCGACAGCCCAAAAGACATGAGCATCCTCGCGCCGTCTTCGGGACGGGCATAGCAAAGCTGGGTGAAGGCAAGCACAGAGAAATTGCGATCGTTCATGTCAGTTCCCTATGCAACCCCGGGGCCGGCCACAAGCCCGGGAAATTGGGTGTGCATGTTCAGCCCCCTTGGCGCGACGCCACGCGGAGCCCGGCGATCAAGACCGCAAGAAACACGCCCAGCGTCAGCACCCCGACCAGCGTGGCCGAGGCCCCCGGCCCCACGATGCCCATCGTCAGGCCCCCCAGCAGGGTGAGCGGGCTGGACACCAGCAGCGCCCAGAAAACCGCGAGCCGCACGTCGAACCCGCCGACGCCCGCGCGCGCAAAGCGCAGCACCCAGCCCATCAGCATCGCAACCGCATAGAAAAAAAGCGGCGCGAGGAAGATCCATCCGAACAAAGCCCCCGACAAGCGCGCCTCGAGCGGAACCGACGCGTCCAGAAAGGCTTCGCGCGCAAGGCGTGGCCACTGCGCCACAAAGATCAGGCCGCAGGCCAGCACGAGATAGAACAGCAGCCGCGCCTCGCGGCGATCCTGCGACGCAAGACGCGCGATCACCGTGCCGGGCGCGCGGTAGCTTTGCAGGATGTCGGTGGTCAGGGCCATGCGTCTACTCGTGGCGGGTCAGCCAGTTTTCCAGCCGTGCGCGAACGTCATCGGCAAGGTCACTGCGTTCGATCTCGTCCAGCGCCTCGGCCAGAAAAGCCATGACCAGCAAGCGCTTGGCCTCGTCCTCGGGCACACCGCGGGCCCGCAGGTAGAACAGGTGATCGGCGTCGATCTCGCCCGAGGTAGACCCATGCGAGCACTTGACGTCATCGGCATAGATCTCGAGCTCGGGCTTGGCGAGGAACTGGCTGTTTTCGTCCAGCAGCAGCGCCTGACTGATCTGGTAGCCATCGGTCAGCTGCGCAACCTGATCCACCAGGATCTTGCCCTGGAACACGCCCACGGCCCCATGCCGCAGCACCTTCTTGAAGACCTGCCGGCTTTCACAGCCGGGGGCGGCGTGATTGATGAAGACCGTGTCATCCTGATGGAACGCGCCGTCGCCCATCGCCGCACCGGCGAGATGCGCCGATCCGCCCTTGCCGCACAGCCAGACCATCGCCTCGTTGCGCACCAGCGCACCGTTGGCCGACAGTGTAAAGGATTTCAGCCGTGCGCCCTCACCCAACCGCGCGAAGACATGCGTGATGCCTGCGCGCTGGTGATCGCGCCCCATCGTGCGCACATGGTGCAGCGCACCGTCGCGCGCGATGTCGATTTCGGTCGTGATCGAGCACCGCGCCGCGCCGGGGCCATTTTCCAGCAATGTTGCCTCGGCCCCCTCTTCGACGCGAATGACATGATGCAGCACCAGATCAGCGTCTTCGCGCGAGCGGCGGTAGATCAGCGAAACAGGGCGCGAGACCTTGCCCGTAACGCGGATCAGCAGGCCGTCTGGTGCAATCATCGTGTTCAGTGCCGCCAAGGGACGCGCGACCGGCGCCTGCGCGCGCGCCTCGAGCGTGCCATAAAGATCCTGCGCCCAATGGATGTCGCCAGCTTCGGCAAGGCGCGAAATCTCGATCCCTTCGCCGGTCATGGGGTCCGATTGCGCGGCGTCGAAAACACCGTCAACGAAGACCAGTTTCAGCCGGTCGATACCCTCGAAAACCTGCGGTTCGTCGGTGATCGCAAAGACCTCGGCCGGTGCCGGGGCATCGGCAACCAGACGCGCGGGATCGGTATAGCGCCAGTATTCGTCGCGCTTTTCTGGCCAGCCAAGGTCGATCATGCGATCGGCCGCGGCCTTGCGCGCGCGCGCCAGCCACGCGGGCGACGCCGGCAGAGGCAGCGCCGCGACGCGGGTCTGCGCCTCGAGCCTGCGCCGGGCGTGCCTCGCTGGGCGCGCGGCCCGAGGGCAGCGGCGGCCGTCATGCCTGCACCTCGGCCAGAATGTCGGCATAGCCGTTCTTTTCGACCTCGAGAGCCAGTTCGGGACCGCCAGTCTTGACGATGCGCCCATTGGCCATGATGTGCACCACATCGGGGTGGATATGATCCAGCAGACGCTGGTAATGCGTGATCACCAGAAAGGCACGGCCTGCATCACGCAGCGCATTCACGCCTTCCGACACCAGCTTCATCGCGTCGACATCAAGGCCCGAGTCGGTTTCGTCAAGGATGCACATCTTGGGTTCCAGAAGCGCCATCTGCAGGATTTCGTTGCGCTTTTCTCGCCGCCCGAAAAGCCGACATTCACCGGACGCTTCAGCATCTCGGCGTCGATCTTCAGGGTCTTGGCCTTTTCGCGAACGATCTTCAGGAAGTCGCCCGCCGACACCCCGGGTTCGCCCCGGCGCTTGCGCTGCGCATTCAGCGCGGTGCGCAGGAAGGTCATGTTGCCCACGCCCGGGATCTCGACCGGATACTGGAAGGCGAGGAACAGGCCCGCGGCGGCGCGTTCCTCGGGTTCCATCTCCAGCAGATCGTCGCCACCCAAGGTTGCGGTGCCGCCCGTGACCTCGTATCCATCCTTGCCCGACAGGACATAGGACAGTGTGGACTTGCCCGAGCCGTTCGGCCCCATGATCGCATGAACCGAGCCGGCCTCGACCGACAACGACAGACCTTTGATGATCTGCGCGTCCTCGTCTTCAAGTTTGACGTGCAGGTCGTTGATTTCCAGCATTTTTCTTCCCGTTCTCGCGCTCAGCGGCGCATGATGTACTTGGCCGAGAGGTGGTTGAGGACCACGGCGCAAATCGCCGCGAAAGCCGCCATGCCCCGCCCGCCCGGCATCCAGATCGAATAGGTGAGGGTCATCATCAGCACGACGCCGATCGCCACCAAAAGCACGTAGCGCGGCCGGGGCTCACCGGCCGAAAGCAGCCATTTCCAATCCATCTTCGCCTCTTATCCGATGGTTACAGCGGTGCCCGACGCCGAGACCATCAGCATCGACTGTCCGACGACCTCGTAATCCAGATCGACACCGACAACCGCATTGGCCCCCAGACGCGCCGCACGTTCCTCAAGCTCGCGCAGCGCCGTCTCGCGGGCGTCTTGCAACTTGGACTCGTAAGCCCCTGACCGGCCGCCAATCACATCGGTGATCGACGCCATGATGTCGCGCACGAAGTTCGCACCCATGATCGCCTCGCCGACGACGATGCCATGATAGGTGCGGATCGGGCGGCCTTCGATAGTGGGTGTGGTGGTGACGATCATCACAGAACCTCCGGGAGTTACAGGTAATTCGCGGCGATGAAGCCGCCCGCGGTAAAGATGCCCACGGCCACATAGACCTTTTCAACAGGCATGCCGACGCCGTAGTGCATCAACAAGCCAAACAGCAGCCCACCGAACAGGGCGACGACGAAGTTCTTCCTCATCCCACGCTTCCCTCCAACGAAATGGCAACCAAAGCCTGCGCCTCGACGGCGAATTCCATCGGCAGGGCTTGCAGCACCTCGCGGCAGAAACCGTTCACCACCAAAGCGACCGCTTCTTCTTCGTCCATGCCGCGCTGGCGGCAATAGAACAGCTGATCGTCGTCAACCTTCGACGTCGTCGCCTCGTGCTCGACCCGGCTGGAGGCGTTGCGCACCTCGATGTACGGCACGGTATGCGCGCCGCACTGATCGCCGATCAGCAGGCTGTCGCACTGGGTATAGTTGCGGCTGTTCTTTGCGCGCGGGTGCATCGTCACCTGCCCGCGATAGGTGTTCTGCGCATGGCCCGCACTGATCCCCTTGGACACGATGCGCGAGCGCGTATCCTTGCCCAGATGGATCATCTTGGTGCCGGTGTCGGCCTGCTGCCAGTTGTTGGTGATCGCGATGGAATAGAACTCGCCTTGCGATTCATCGCCGCGCAGGATGCAGGACGGGTATTTCCACGTGATCGCCGAGCCCGTCTCGACCTGCGTCCACATCACCTTGGCGCGGGCCTCGCGGCAATCGGCGCGCTTGGTGACGAAGTTAAAGATCCCGCCCTTGCCGTCCTCGTCACCGGGATACCAGTTCTGGACGGTCGAATATTTCACCTCGGCATCTTCCAGCACGACGATTTCCACTACCGCCGCATGCAGCTGTGCCGTGTCACGCTTGGGGGCGGTGCAGCCCTCCAGATACGAAACATAGGCGCCCTTGTCGGCGATGATCAGCGTGCGTTCGAACTGGCCGGTGTTTTCGGCGTTGATGCGGAAATAGGTGCTCAACTCCATCGGGCAGCGCACGCCCTTGGGAATGTAGACGAACGACCCGTCCGAGAAGACCGCACAATTGAGCGTCGCGAAGTAATTGTCGCTGACCGGCACAACCGACCCGAGGTATTGACGCACGAGGTCAGGGTAATCGCGGATCGCCTCGGAAATCGGGCAGAAGATGACGCCCGCCTTCTTCAGTTCTTCCTTGAACGTGGTGCCCACGCTGACGCTGTCAAAGACCGCATCGACGGCGACCTTGCGGGGCTCATCGGCCCCCTCGACGCCCGCCAGCAACATCTGTTCTTTCAGCGGAATACCCAGCTTGGCATAGGTGGCCAGCAGCTTGGGGTCTACCTCGTCCAGCGACTTGGGCTTGTCGACCATGCTTTTGGGCTTGGCGTAATAATACTGGTCCTGAAAATCGATCTCGGGGATGTCCAGCATCGCCCAGTCAGGCATTTCCATCTGCTGCCAGCGGCGGAACGCGTCCAGACGCCAGTCTGTCATCCACTGCGGTTCGCCGTTCTTTTCGGAAATCAGGCGCACGATGTCCTCGTTCAGGCCCTTCGGTGCGTACTCGGTCTCGATCTCGGTTTCCCAGCCATGCTTGTACTTGCCGGCCATCGACTGCACGGTTTCGACCGTCTCGCGGTCAACCCCGTCGCGAATCTCTGCCATCGTGTCCAAAGCCGCCATGAGTCCTGCTTCCTGTCGTTGCTTGTGCGGGATCATCCCGCGTGTTTCATCCGTTCGCGCGCCCGCGCGTAGGCCTTGCCATAGGCCTCGGCAAAGCACAGCACGTCCTCGCGCCCGACCCCCGGTCCGATCGACACCCTGAGGGCCGACCCGGCGTCCTGCGGGCCAAAGCCCATGGCCGCCAGAATCTTGCTGACCGATACCTTGCCCGACGAGCAGGCCGAACCCGCCGACACCGCGAACCCGGCAAGGTCCATGGCCATCACCTGTGTCTCGCCCTTCCAGCCGGGCGCGATCAGGTGAACGGTATTGGGCAGCCGAGGCTTGCCTTTCGCGGTCAAGATAAGCCCGGGGCAAAGCGCTTCCAGTGCTTGTTCTAGAATATTTCTAACTTCGTTGACGCCATCCCAGACGCCGTTCGCCAGATCTGCGCGCAGCAGCCTCGGCGGCGGCCCCGAAACCGGCGATTCCCACGACATTCTCGGTGCCCGCGCGGCGGCCCATTTCCTGCCCGCCGCCCTTCAACTGCGCCTGCACATCGAGGCCCCGGCGCAGGGCTAGCGCCCCGATCCCCTTGGGCCCGCCCAATTTATGCGCCGATACCACGCCCATGTCGCAGCCCAGCCAATTGAAGGCCAGTGGCACCTTGCCGAATGCCTGCGTCAGGTCCGAAAGAGCCAGTCCTGCCGGCAAGTCCTGCAGGATCCCGGTTTCGGGGTTCGCCAGTTGCAGCGCAGTGTTGGCCGGGTCTTGAACGCTCACCATGCCTTCAGGCGAGACCGACAGGTCGTTGGTGCACCACGCCGCGACGGCATCATGTTCAATTGGCGCGCAATGCAGATCCCTACCAGCACAAGCCAGCCCCGCCGCCTCGGTCGCGCCCGAGGTGAAAACAATGTCTGCCCCATCCGCCCCCAAGGCCGCCGCCACCTGCGCGCGGGCGCGTTCGATCAGCCCGCGGACCGCGCGGCCTTCGGCGTGGATGGAACTGGCATTGCCGGTCACATCCATCGCCGCGATCATCGCCGCGCGCGCCGGGGCGCAGCGGGGCGGTGGCGTTCCAGTCAAGATAAAGACGCGCGCTCATACCGTGACCTGAAACAGGCTGGGCACCGCCGGGCACGGTTTGAGGCCGTTACCCGCAACATCCGCCAATGTCGTCTGATGCAGGAAGACATACACATGCGCCGACAGGCCTTCCCAAAGGCGGTTGGTCAGCGACTGCGACTGCGACCCCGACACCCCACCCGAGGCCCCGGCCCCCATCTCGAGCGCGTTCACCGTTTCCTCGACCGCGCCCAGAACCTCGGCGACGCGAATGTCGGCGGCCGGACGTGCCAGCCGATATCCGCCACCCGGCCCGCGCACGGATTCCACAAGCCCGGCCCGGCGCAGCTTGACGAACAACTGCTCAAGATAGGCCTGCGACACGTCCTGACGGCGCGCGATCTCGGCCAGCGAGACATGCGGGTTGGCGCTGCGCGCGCTCAGGATGGCCAGATCAACCATGGCCACCATCGCATAACGTCCCTTGGTCGATAGCTTCACGGCGTGATCCCTGCCCCTCGATGCCCGCGCGGCCTCATGCGCCGCGGACCCTTTCCGCGCAAAAATATTGACGTCCCGCTTGGGCTTGCTTAGGTGCAAGGCGCCCAATCCGACTCCGTGCAGGCCCTGCACGGATATTAGAACCGTTCTAGGTAAGCTGACTTCTTTTGTCAACAAACGAAGTCTGTCCCCGGACCCGAGCCAGCGAGTAGTAAGGTTACCGGATGCCCGAAGTCATTTTTGCAGGCCCCGACGGCCGTTTGGAAGGCCGTTATCACCCCCAGCCCAATCGCGATGCGCCCATCGCCATCGTGCTGCATCCTCATCCGCAGTTCGGCGGGACGATGAACAACAAGGTCGTCTACAACCTTCACTATGCGTTCCACGAGATGGGATTCTCGGTCCTGCGGTTCAATTTCCGGGGTGTCGGGCGCAGCCAAGGCGAATACGATCAGGGCATCGGTGAATTGTCCGATGCCGCAGCCGCGCTGGATTACCTGCAGGCGATGAACCAGAACGCCCGGCATTGCTGGGTGGCCGGGTTCAGCTTTGGCGCGTGGATCGGCATGCAATTGCTGATGCGCCGCCCGGACATCACCGGCTTCGTGTCCGTCGCGCCGCCCGCGAACCTTTATGACTTCAGCTTCCTCGCGCCCTGCCCGGCGTCGGGGCTGATCATCAACGGCACCGCCGACCGCGTCGCGCCGCCCAAGGATGTGTCAAGTCTGGTGTCGAAACTGCACGAGCAAAAGGGCATCACCATCACCCATACACAGATCGAAGGCGCGGATCATTTCTTCCGCGACGAAGAGGCCCATATGGCGCCGATGATCGATCACGTGAAGACCTATGTGTCCCGCCGCTTGCAGGAGGCGACACGCTGAACCCGCCGCCCGGCCCGGATGCCATCGCGGCACCGGCGGGCGGCAAAAAACCCTTGTTTTGTCGCGAAAGCTGTCCAACGCCGCCCGCTTTTCGACCCATTCACGGTTGAAAAACAACTTCGGGGCGACCATGCGCGGTGGCTTTTCAACATTTGTGCCAATGTGGTCGCGATCAGGACAGGAGCAGGGTATGAAGAACACCCGAGCATTGAATTTCGACAAGGGAACCAGTGGCTTGGCTGGATGGATGCCAACCGCCATCAACAAGGAGGCGTTGCCGATGAACGCCGCGGAATTGCGCGACTCGATCCTCGGGCATCTGGAGTTCTCGCAAGGCAAGGACCTGGCCCATGCCAGCGTCTATGACATTCGCATGGCCCTGACGCTGGCAATCCGCGACAAGGTCATCGAACCGTGGTTCCGGGCGACCCGCGCCACCTATGCCGCGCAGTCGAAGCGGGTTTATTACCTGTCGATGGAATTCCTGATCGGCCGTCTTCTGGAAGACGCGATCATGAACCTTGGGCTGACCGAGGCCGCGCGCGATGCTGTCGCGGGGCTGGGCCATGACTTCCGCACCGTGCTGGACGACGAACCCGATGCCGCGCTGGGTAACGGCGGGCTGGGCCGACTGGCTGCCTGCTTCCTCGATTCGATGTCGACCCTCGGGTGCCCGGGCTATGGATATGGCATCCGCTATGAACACGGCCTCTTCCGGCAGAGCTTCGGCACCGACGGGCGCCAGATCGAACGGGCCGAGGATTGGCTGCGCCAGACCCATGGTTGGGAATTCGAACGCCCCGAGGCCAGTTTCCGCATCGGCTTTGGCGGTCGGGTCGAGGAACATGGCGCGCGGGCGATGTGGTCGCCTGAAACCTCGGTGATCGCCAAGGCTTTCGACACGCCCACCGTGGGCTGGCAGGGCCGCTGGGCGAACACGCTGCGCCTGTGGTCTGCCGAAGCGATCGACGCCTTCGACCTTGATGCCTTCAACCGCGGCGATTTTGCCGGCGCGGCCGCGCCCGAAACGCTGGCGCGCACCATCAGCCGCGTGCTTTACCCTGATGACACCACCGATCAGGGGAAGGAACTGCGCCTCAAGCAGGAATTCTTCTTCACCGCCGCCTCGCTGCGCGACATCCTGCGCCGTTTTTCGGCCGAGCATGGCGACCTCAAGGCCCTGCCGACGCGCGTTGCCATCCAGATGAACGACACGCATCCCGCCATTGCCGGCGCCGAACTGGTGCGTCTGCTGCACGACGAGCGCGGCATGGAATTCGACGATGCCGTCGAAACCGCGCGCGGGTGTCTGGCCTATACCAACCACACCCTTCTGCCCGAAGCGCTCGAACGCTGGCCCGAAAGCCTGATGAGTCGCGTGCTGCCGCGCCACCTGCAACTGATCCACCGCATTGATGAACGTCATGCACGACAGAACCCGACCCGCCGCTCGGCCATCGTCGAGAATGGCGAGGTGAAGATGGGCGAACTCAGCTTCATCATGGCGCATCGTGTGAACGGCGTGTCGGCGCTGCATACCGAACTGGTCAAATCGACGGTCTTCGCCGATCTGCACGCCCTGCATCCTGACCGCATCGTGAATGAAACCAACGGCATCACGCCCCGCCGCTGGCTGAAAAGCGCGAACCCCGGTCTGGCTACGCTGATCACCGACACCATCGGCGGCGGCTGGGAAGCCGATCTGGAGCGCCTGCGCGAGTTGGAACCTGCCATCGGCACCCGTGCCTTCCGCGACGATTTCGCCGCCGTGAAGGCCGAAAACAAGGCCCATCTGGCGGAATGGATCGGGCACGAACTGGGTATCGGTGTTGATCCCCGCGCGATGTTCGACGTGCAGATCAAGCGCTTCCATGAATACAAGCGCCAGCATCTGAACATCTTGGAAACCATCGCCCTGTGGCAGGCAATCCGCGAGAATCCGAACGCCGGCTGGGCGCCGCGCGTCAAGATCTTCGGTGGCAAGGCCGCGCCGGGCTATGTGATGGCCAAGGAGATCATCCAGCTGATCAACAACGTGGCCCGCGTCATCAACGCCGACAAGGCGACGCGTGACCTGCTGACCGTGGTCTATCCGCCGAACTACAACGTCACCCTGGCCGAGCGCCTGATCCCTGCCGCCGACCTGTCGGAACAGATCTCGACCGCCGGCAAAGAGGCCTCGGGCACCGGCAACATGAAGTTCAGCCTGAACGGCGCGCTGACCATCGGCACGCTGGACGGCGCGAACGTGGAGATCCGCGAGTTGGTCGGGCCAGAGAACTTCTTCCTGTTCGGCATGACCGCCGACGAGGTGGTCGAACGCCGCCGCGATCCGCATCATCAAGCCCACGCCATTGCCGCAAGCCCGCGTTTGTCGCAAGCGATCGACCTGATCGAACATGGCGCCTTCTCGAACGGGGATCGCGGCCAGTTCGCCGGGCTGGTCAACAACCTGCGCACGCATGACTATTTCACCGTCTGCGCCGATTTCGACAGCTATTGGGATGCCCAGCGGCAGGTCGACAAGGCCTGGTGCGACGCCGATCACTGGACCAAGATGGCCGCGCTGAACACCGCGCGTTCCGGCTGGTTCTCGTCGGACCGGACGATCAAGGGCTATATGCAGGATGTGTGGGACATCAAGCCGATGATCTGATGCGGCGGCGCCGCATCATTCCTTAACATTTTGCAAAACACGCATTGCGATTCGCCCGGTGCTGCGCCACAAATTGTGTATGCACCGGGCGAACTCAACTTTTTGTAGTGAAATCTCCCAGATGATGTGGCCGCGCTGGTGTCGGGCCACATTCAGGATGCTTTTGCCATCCTCGGACCCCGCCATCGCGGACAATCCGGGCATCTGGTGGTTTTCGATCCTTTTGCCACCCAGATGACGGCCCGCACCGCGCAGCGCGACATCCCCCTGACACCGGTCGGGGATGGGGTGTTTCACGGGCATATCGGGCGCGCGCGCAAGTATCGCCTCGTCGGCGCGGATGACACGCGCAACTGGGAATACGACGACCCCTATCGGTTCGCCCCGGTTCTGGGCGATCTTGACCTGCACCTGATCGGCGAGGGCACGCACCGCCGCCTGTGGCAAGCGCTGGGCGCGCATCTGATCCGGCATCAGGGTGTCGATGGCGTGCATTTCGCCGTCTGGGCGCCCAATGCGCGCCGGGTCTCGGTGGTGGGCGGGTTCAACGCCTGGGACGGACGGCGTGCGGTCATGCGCCGCCGGGGCGCTGGTGTGTGGGAAATCTTCCTGCCCGGCCTGACCGAGGGCGAAGCCTATCAATACGAAATCCTGCCCCAAGATGGCCCGCCCCTGCGCAAGGCCGACCCGATGGCCTTTGGCGCCGAACTCGCGCCTGCAACGGCCTCGGTCATCCGGCGGTTGGGGGGGCACGACTGGCGTGACGGCGATTGGATGGCCAGCCGTGCAGGGCACAACGACCGCAAGGCCCCGATCTCGATCTACGAGGCGCATCTGGGCAGTTGGCGGCACCGCGACGGGCGCCCGCTGACCTATCGCGAGGCGGCCGAGGAACTGGTTGATTACGCCGCCGACATGGGCTTTACGCACATTGAACTGATGCCCTTGGCCGAATATCCGTTCGGCGGCTCGTGGGGCTATCAGCCGACCGGGATGTATGCGCCCACCTGCCGCTATGGCTCGCCGGACGACTTCCGCACCTTTATCGACGCCGCCCATGCCAAGGGGCTGGGGGTGCTGATGGATTGGGTGCCCGCGCATTTCCCCTCGGACGCGCATGGGCTGGCGACCTTCGATGGCACGCATCTTTATGAACACTCCGACCCGCGCGAAGGTTTCCACCCCGACTGGAACACCCTGATCTATAACTTCGGCCGAACCGAGGTGCGCAATTTCCTGACCGCCAACGCGACCTATTGGCTGCAAGAGTTCCATCTGGACGGCCTGCGCGTGGATGCCGTGGCCTCGATGCTGTATCGCGATTATTCCCGCGCCGAGGGGCAGTGGATCCCCAACCATCATGGCGGGCGCGAGAATTACGAAGCGATCGATTTCCTTAAATCCATGAACACTCTCGCCTATGGCGAAGGCCCGGACGGTCTGATGACCGTGGCCGAGGAAAGCACCGCATGGCCCGGCGTCACCACCCCGGTGCACGCAGGCGGTCTGGGTTTCGGGTTCAAGTGGAACATGGGGTGGATGAACGACACCCTGCGATACATCGAACATGACCCGATCCATCGGCGCCACCACCACGGCCTGATGACCTTCGGGCTGGTGTATGGATTCAGCGAGAATTACGTGCTGCCGATCAGCCATGACGAGGTTGTGCATGGCAAGGGTTCGATGCTGGAAAAGATGCCGGGCGACCACGTCGCCAAGCTGGCGAACCTGCGCGCCTATTACGGCTTTATGTGGGGACATCCGGGCAAGAAACTGCTGTTCATGGGCTGCGAGTTCGGACAGGGCCATGAATGGAACCACGACGCGCAACTCGACTGGGACGCGCTGAACCATCCCGGCCACGCGGGCCTGCAACGTCTGGTGCGCGACCTGAACACGCTGTATCGCGCCGAACCCGCGTTGCATGCGCGCGACTCTGATCCGGGCGGTTTCCAATGGATCGACCGCGATGCCGCCGATGAATCGGTGCTGAGCTGGGTGCGCCACGGACATTCGGGGCAGCGGCCCGTCGTCGTGGTGTGCAACTTCACGCCGGTCGAACGGCCCTGGACCCTTGGCCTGCCCCATGGCGGCCATTGGGTCGAGGCGCTGAATTCCGACGCCGCCCTCTATGGAGGGGGCAATCGCGGCAATCTGGGCCGCGTCGGCGCCAGCCCGGCGCCTGCCAGCGGCCAACCCTGCAGCGCCCTTGTGACACTGCCGCCGCTTTCAACATTGTATCTGATCCCCGAGGACCCTGCATGACGCCCACCAATTCGCGCCTGAGTGCCCGCACCATGGCCTTCATTCTGGCCGGTGGCCGCGGCAGCCGCCTGAAGGAACTGACCGACAACCGCGCCAAGCCTGCCGTCTATTTCGGGGGCAAGACGCGGATCATCGATTTTGCCCTCTCGAATGCGCTGAATTCAGGGATCCGCAAAATGGCGGTGGCCACGCAATACAAGGCCCATTCGCTGATCCGCCACTGCCAGCGCGGCTGGAACTTCTTTCGCGCGGAACGCAACGAATACCTCGACATTCTGCCCGCGTCGCAGCGGGTGGATGAAAGCCACTGGTACATGGGGACGGCCGATGCCGTCTATCAGAACATCGACATTGTCGATAGCTATGACATTGATTACGTAGTCATTCTCGCGGGCGACCACATCTACAAGATGGATTACGAGGTGATGATCCGCGAGCATGTGGAAAACGGCGCGGACGTGACCGTCGGCTGTCTGACCGTGCCGCGCGCCGAGGCGCATGCCTTCGGCGTCATGGCGATCGACCATTCGGGCCGGATCACGGACTTCATGGAAAAGCCCAAGAATCCGCCGTCGATGCCCGGCAACCCGGCGCTTTCGCTGGCGTCGATGGGGATCTATGTGTTCCGCTGGAAATTTCTGCGCCAGTTGCTGATGGATGACGCGAATGACCCGCAATCCAGCCACGACTTCGGGGGCGACATCATCCCGACAGTCGTCAAGATGGGCAAGGCGATGGCCCATATGTTCGAAGACAGCTGTGTTCGCCACCGCGCCGACGCGCCGGCCTATTGGCGCGATGTCGGGACGGTGGATGCGTTTTGGAAGGCCAATCTGGACCTGACCGATTTCGACCCGGAACTGGACCTGTGGGACAAGACCTGGCCGATCTGGACCTATTCCGAAAGCGTTCCGCCCGCGAAGTTCATTCACAATGATGCCGACCGCCGGGGGTATGCCGTGTCGTCGCTGGTATCGGGGGGATGCATCATCTCGGGGACCGAGGTGTCGCATTCGCTCCTGTTCACCGGGGTGCATTCGAATTCCTGGTCGGTCCTCGATCATGCGGTGGTGCTGCCCTATGCGACGATCAACCGCTATGCGCGTCTGAAGAAGGTCGTGATCGACCGCGGTGTGGTCATCCCCGAGGGGTTGGTCGTGGGCGAAGACCCCGACGAAGATCGCAAGTGGTTCCGCGTGACCGACGAAGGCGTGACGCTGATCACCCAATCCATGCTGGACCGAAAGGCGGGACGGGCATGACAGCCACAACGGCGCCCCGGACACGGGCGGTTCTGGCCGTTTCCTCGGAATGCGCGCCGCTGGTCAAGACCGGCGGCTTGGCTGATGTCATCGGCGCCCTGCCCGCGGCCCTTGGGCCGGTGGGCTGGCAGGTCCGCACGCTGATCCCGGGTATCGCGGGGTGATGGCGCAGGGTGCAAACCCGCGCGCGTGGTGATGACCCTGCCCCGACTGCTGGGAACCGAGGCGCGGATCCTTGAAACGGCGCAGGCCGGGCTGGACCTGCTGATCCTTGATGCGCCGGCACTGTTCGACCGCGACGGGACGCCATATCTGACGGCTTCGGGCTATGACTGGGGCGATAACGACCTGCGCTTTGCGGCCCTGTCGATGGCAGCAGCGCAGATCGCCCACGCAGGGCTGGGCGACTGGATGCCCGAGATCGTGCACCTGCATGACTGGCAGGCGGGTTTCACGCCTTGGTACATGGGCAAACTGGGCGCCCGTCAGCCAACGGTGATGACGGTGCACAACATCGCGTTTCACGGACTGACCTCGCGCACGCGGCTGGCGGCGCTGGAACTGCCGATGGCCGGTTTTTCGATCGACGGGTTCGAATACTACGGGCATGTCTCGGCCCTCAAGGCGGGGCTGACCGGGGCGACAGCCCTGACCACGGTCAGCCCGACCTATGCGCATGAATTGACCCTGCCCGAATTCGGCATGGGCCTTGAAGGTGTGATCGCCGCGCGTGCGGGCGACCTGTCGGGGATCCTGAACGGGGTGGATACCGTTGTTTGGGACCCGACCCATGACCCTGCGATCAAGAGGTTTTCGGCACCCGGCGGCAAAGCCCCCAACAAGCGGGCGCTGCGGCAGGAATTCGGGCTGGGCACGCAGGCCGAGGGGCCGCTGTGCATCGTGGTTTCGCGGTTGTCCGACCAGAAGGGCCTCGACCTGTTGCTCGAGGCGCTGCCGGCCCTGATCGCGCAGGGCGGGCAACTGGCGCTGTTGGGTTCGGGCGACAGACGGCTGGAAAACGCATGGCTGACCGCCGCGGCGGAAAACCCGGGTCAGGTCGGCGTGCGCATCGGCTATGATGAAGGGTTGGCGCATCGCATGTTCGCAGGGGGCGACGCGGTCCTGGTGCCATCTCGCTTCGAACCCTGCGGGCTGACGCAGATGTATGGGCTGCGCTATGGCACGATCCCCGTCGTGGCCCGCACCGGCGGGTTGGCCGATACGGTGATCCACGCCAATGCCGCCGCGCTGGCCGCGGGCTGCGCGACAGGGATCACCCATCGGCCCAATTCGGTGCCTGATCTGGTCTTTGCGCTGGATCAGCTTGGGGCGCTGTGGCGGGACAAACCCCAGTTCCAGCGCCTGCAACGCAACGCCATGAAGCATGACGTGGGTTGGGACGCCAGCGCGCCGCGCTACGCAGCGCTGTATGACCGGCTGGCCCGCAAGACGGAGACTGCAGGATGAACCTGACAATGGAACGCGGGCGCCACGACCGGATTGGCGCCACGTTCGATGGCGACGGCGTGAACTTCGCCATCTTTTCCGAACATGCGACCTCGGTCGAACTGTGCCTGTTCTCGCCCGACGGGATGCGCGAGACCCATCGCCTGCGGCTGCCCGAACGCACCGGCTATGTCTGGCACGGTCGCGTGCCCGGCCTGTGTCCGGGGCAGCAATACGGGTATCGGGTTCACGGGCCCTATGCCCCCGAGGAAGGCCACCGGTTCAACCCCAACAAGCTGCTGCTGGACCCCTATGCCAAGCGCATCACCGGGCATCCGCGCTGGTCGGACGCGTTGTTCGGCTATAACCCCGGCGCGAAATCGCAGGACCTGACCTTTTCGACCCGCGACTCCGCGCGGTTCATGCCCAAATGCGTGGTCGAGGACCCCAGCTTTTTCTGGGGCAACGACCGCCCGCCGGCCCGACCTGCCAATGAAAGCGTGATCTACGAGGCACATGTGAAGGGCCTGACGCAGTTGTCGGGGGCGCTGAACCCCGGCAAGTTTCTGGGCGTCGCATCTGACAAAGTCATCGACCACCTCGTCGATCTGGGGATCACCGCGATCGAATTGTTGCCGGTGCAATCCTTCCTGAACGACCGCTGGCTGATCGAGAAACGCCTGACGAACTATTGGGGCTATCAGACGCTGGGCTTTTTCGCACCCGAGCCCCGGTATCTGTCGAACGGACAGATCAACGAGTTCCAGCACATGGTCGCCCGGCTGCATGCCGCCGGGATCGAGGTGATCCTTGATGTGGTCTATAACCACACCTGCGAGGGGTCCGAACTGGACCGACGCTGTCCTTCCGGGGCATCGACAACCGCAGCTATTACCGGCTGGCACCCTATCCACGGCATTACATCAACGACACGGGCTGCGGGAACACGCTGAACCTCGATCATCCGATGGTGCTGCGCATGGTGATGGACAGCCTGCGCTATTGGGTCGAGGTGATGCATGTCGATGGCTTCCGCTTCGACCTCGCCTCGACGCTGGCGCGCGACGACAACGGATTCCAGCCCAACAGCGCCTTCTTTGCCGCGATCCGGCAAGACCCGGTCCTGAGCCGAGTCAAACTGATCGCCGAACCGTGGGACATTGGGCCGGGGGGCTATCAACTGGGCGCCTTCCCGCACCCGTTCATGGAATGGAACGACAAGTTCCGAGACGGCGTGCGCCGGTTCTGGCGCCGCGATCCCCGCCCGGCACCCGAACTGGCTGCGCGCATTACCGGCAGCGCGATCCAGTTCGACCATTCGGGCCGTTCGGCCACCAGTTCGATCAATTTCGTGACCGCGCATGACGGGTTCAACCTGATGGACTTGGTCAGCTATGCGCAGAAGAACAACCTCGCAAATGGCGAAGGCAATCGCGACGGACATTCCGAGAATTATTCCGACGACATGGGCCATCACGGGCCGACCGCCGATCCGCAGATCGTCGGCATGCGGGCGCTGCGGCGGCGCAACCTGATGGCCACGCTTATGCTGTCGCAGGGCACGCCAATGATCCTTGCCGGCGACGAAATCGGCCACACGCAACAGGGCAACAACAACGCCTATTGTCAGGACAGCCCGATTTCTTGGCTGAACTGGTCCGAGGTGGATGCGCAGATGCTGGCGTTCACGCGGCGGCTGATCCAGTTCCGCAAGAACCATCCGATCCTGCGGCAGAAGCTGTTCCTGCACTCCAAGGCGCGGACATCGGACGGCAAGGCTGACGTGCTGTGGTGGCACCCCGAAGGCCGCCGGATGACCCCGCAGGATTGGGAGGAACAGGCGCTGGCCTCGGTCTGTGTCGAAATGCGCACCGCCTCGGGCACGCCCGAATATGCCGATATGGAAGACGCGCTGTTCCTCGTGTTCAACGCGGGCGGCACGCTGGATATCATCTTGCCGCCCACGCCAGATGGCAAGGTCTGGTCGCGGCGGATCAACTCGTATGCCCCCGGCGCGCCGCACGAAAGATTGCCCTATGGCAAGCTGATCGTGCCCGCGCATTCGGTTTCGGCCCTCGTTCTGGAAGACGAATGATGAGCACACTTGACGATCTGTGCCGCGCCCATGGGTTGACTTGGGTTTACCGCGACGGCGCCGGACGCCCGCAGGAAGCCCCCGAAGAAAGCCGCCGCGCCGTGCTGGCCGCCTTGGGACACGACAACCCGGCAGCCGCCTTGCCCGACCACCTGCGCAACTGCACCAGTCTTGCGATCGTCGCCGGCAAGCCGCGCGACTGGGGTCCCGGCGCATGGGAAATCACGACCGAGGCGGGCGAAACCCTGCGCGGCGAAGGGCCGCTGCCGCCCCTGCCGATCGGCTATCATCAGGTCCGGCACAACGGCTGGCTGGTGCATCTGCTGGCCGCCCCCCCGCGCCTGCCCGATCCCCCGCGGCGCTGGGGTGTGACGCTGCCCCTGTTCGCGCTGTGGGAAGGCACGCGCAGCGGGATGGGAACCTATGGCCAGTTGCGCGATCTTGCCCGGGGTCTGGCCGCACAGGGGGCGGGTTTCGTGGGGATCAACCCGATCCACGCAGGTTTTCCGGCCGATCCGGGGACTTACAGCCCTTATGCCCCCTCGCACAGGCGGCGGCTGAACACGCTGCACATCGACACGGGCCTGCCGCTGCCCGAGACCGGCGATCTGATCGACTACACCCGCGTGATCCGGGCCCAGCGGGCGAATCTGGAGGAAGCCTTCGCGGCATTTTCCGGCGATCCCGATTTCGTCGAATGGCGCGGCGATGGTGGCGCGGCGCTGGAGCTTTTCGTCACCTATCAGGCGCTGGCCGAGGTGCATGGCGGCTACTGGATGGCGTGGCCCGCCGATTTGCAGGATCCGACCAGCCCTGCGGTGCAACAATTCTCGCGCGAGCGGCGGCAACGTCTGAAATTCCATGCTTGGGCTCAATGGATGGCCGAAAAGCAACTGGCCGAGGCGCAGGACGCGGCCAAGGCAGCCGGGATGGATTTCGGCCTGTATCTGGATATCGCCGTCGGCACGCACCCCTCTGGCGCGGAAACATGGTCGGAGCGAGGACTCTTTGCCCAAGGTGTCAGTCTGGGCGCGCCGCCCGATCTCTTGGGCCCCTCGGGACAGCGCTGGGGACTTGCTCCGCTGCGCCCCGATGTGCTGCGCGCCACCGGTTTCGCGGCTTTTGCCCAGACCCTGCGCCAGCAGCTTCGTTTTTGCGGCCTGCTGCGCATCGACCATATTCTTGGGATGGAACGGTCCTTCTGGTTGCCCGACGGGCTGCCGGGGCTGTATGTCACCATGCCACGGGATGAATTGCTGGCCGTTCTGCGTATCGAGGCGACGCGCGCCGGTGCCCATGTCATCGGCGAGGATCTGGGCGTCATCCCTGACGGATTGCAGCATGCCTTGGCGGATTCCGGCGTTCTGGGCTGCCGCGTGGCGATGTTCGAACGCCATTGGAACACCACGGGGGCTTTCAAGCGGCCCGAGGAATACACCGCGACCGCACTCGCCAGTTGGGGAACGCATGACCTGCCGACATGGGAAGGTTGGCGCCAAGGGCGCGACATCGATTGGCGCGCGCAACTGGGCGAGGCGCCGGATGCCGACGAACAGCGCATCGAACGCCATCGCGTGGTCGCGGAATTCGACGCGCTGACAGGCGGCAGCGATCTGGGGGCGATGCATTCGCTGCTGGCGAACTGTGAGTCGGCCCTTGTCGCGGTGCAGGGCGAAGATCTGGCCGGGGCCGTAGAGCAGGCCAACCTGCCCGGCACGGTCTACGAACACCCCAACTGGTGCCGGCGCCTGCCAATGCCGCTGTCCAGCCTCATTTCCGCCCAAAGCCTTGTGCAAACCGGCGCAATCATGAGCAGAGCAGGCCGCAACGGATAGGAAGCCGAATGACCCTTCTTCGTGTCGAAACAAGCCCGATCGCCGGTCAGAAACCCGGAACCTCGGGCCTGCGCAAGAAAACGCGCGTTTTCATGCAACCCGGCTATGTCGAGAATTTCGTGCAAGCCATCTGGAATGGCATCGGGGGAATCGCCGGGCGCACGCTGGTCGTGGGCGGTGACGGGCGCTATTTCAATGACGCCGCGATCCAGACGATCTTGCGCATGGCTTCCGCCTCAGGCGCAGCGCGGGTGATCGTCGGGCAGAACGGTCTGTTGTCGACGCCAGCGGCCTCGAACCTGATCCGCCAGCGCAAGGCCGATGGCGGGGTGATCCTGTCGGCCAGCCACAACCCCGGCGGCCCCGACGAGGATTTCGGGATCAAATACAACATCGCCAATGGCGGCCCCGCGCCGGAAGGCGTGACCGCCGCGATCCACAAGGCAACCGAAACCATCGACCATTACCTGACGCTGGACAGCGCCGATATCGACCTGTCACGCCTTGGCGAAACCATGCTGGGCGACATGGTGGTCGAGGTTGTCGATTCGGTCAGCGCCTATGCCGCATTGATGGAACACCTGTTTGACTTCAAGGCGATCCGGACACTTCTTCAGACAGGATTTCAACTGCGCTTCGACGCGATGCATGCCGTTACCGGCCCCTATGCGGTGGAAATTCTGGAACGCCGTCTGGGTGCGGCGCCGGGCAGTGTGATCAACGCGCAGCCCTCGCCCGATTTCGGCGGCGGCCATCCTGACCCGAACCCGGTCTGGGCGAAGGCCCTGATCGACGAGATGTATGGCCCAGGTGCGCCCGATTTCGGCGCGGCCTCGGATGGCGACGGCGACCGCAACATGATCGTCGGCAAGGGCTGCTATGTCACGCCGTCCGACTCTCTGGCGGTGCTGGCCGAACACGCCCATCTGGCGCCGGGCTATGCCGCAGGGCTGAAGGGTGTAGCCCGATCCATGCCCACCTCGACCGCCGTTGACCGTGTGGCGCAGGCACTGGGCATCAAATCCTATTCGACCCCGACGGGCTGGAAATTCTTCGGCAACCTGCTGGACGCGGGTCTGGCGACGTTGTGCGGCGAAGAATCGGCCGGCACAGGCTCGGACCATGTGCGCGAAAAGGACGGGCTTTGGGCGGTGCTCTTGTGGCTGAACATCCTCGCCAAAACCGGCAAGTCGGTTCAAGCGGTGATGAACGACCATTGGGCGCGGTTCGGGCGGGTATACTATTCGCGCCACGATTACGAGGCGATTGATTCCGGCATCGCGAACGCCCTGATCGACGACCTGCGCGCCGCGCTGCCGACGCTGCCGGGCACCAAGGCAGGCGCGTTGACTGTCGCTGCGGCCGAAGATTTCGCCTATGCCGATCCAGTCGACGGGTCGCATTCGGCGGGTCAGGGCATCCAGATCCATTTCGAAGGCGGCGCGCGCGTGGTCATGCGCCTGTCGGGCACCGGGACCGAAGGCGCGACGCTGCGCGTCTATATGGAAAACTTCGACGCAACGGTGTTCGACCGCGACCCGCAAAAGGCACTGGCCCCCGTGATCGCCGCGACCGAGGAACTGGCCGGGATCGCCGCCCGAACCGGCCGCACTGCACCGGACGTAATCACCTGACAAAACGGGCAGGGTTATCCCCTGCCCGTTCATCCACCCAAGGCCCTGATACTTATCGACTTAATTAATGACAGACAATAAATTGTCTGTCATTAATTAGGCCTGCGGAACATGCAGGACGATGCCATCAAGGGCCGCGCTCATCTCGATCTGGCACGAAAGCCGCGAGGCATCGGTGCGCTCGGCTTCGGTCACGTCCAGCATCGCGTCTTCGAAGTCCTCGGGCCCGCCAACCGCCGCGCGCCATGCCTCGTCGATATAGACGTGGCAGGTCGCGCAGCTCAGCGTGCCGCCGCATTCGCCGATCACGCCGGGGATGTTGGCGGCCACTGCCGCCTCCATCAGGTTGCGCCCGGCGGGAACATCCGCGGTCATTTCTTGCCCGTCAGGCAGGATCCAGGTTGCTTTCATTGTCCCCTCACACAAACCAGGCGTAGAAGTCGCGGGCTTCTTCGGGCGTTTTGCCGGCCTGCTTTTCAACTTCGGCGCGTTTCATATGGACGTGATGCGCGCAGTAACCTGCGCCCATGGCCTCGACCAGCGCCGCATCGGCCTCCAGATCGTCCAGCGCCTCGGCCAGCGAGGCCGCGACACCGTATTCCGCCGACTGGCCGGTGAAGCAGTCGCCGCCTTCCGGATCGGGCAGCGGATAGTGGTTTTCATACCCCAGCCGTGCCGCCTGCAACACCGCCGCCACTGCCGCATAGGGGTTGGCCGAGGCATCGGCCATGCGATGCTCGATCCGGGCCTTCTTGCCACCCTCGCCCGAGACGCGCGCGGTCACGCCGCGATGGTCGCCGCCCCAGTTGCACCAGTATCCCGACATCGAGGCTGGTTGCAGACGCGCATAGGAGTTGACGGTCGGCGCGGTCAGCGCGGCCAGCGCCTTGTGGTGCTTCATCCAGCCCGAGATGCAGCCCTGCGACAGGTTGTTCATGTTGGCGATGCCGCCCTTGGGCCCGTTCGCCAGCGCGTTGTCGCCCGCCGCATTGGCGAAGGACAGGTTGATGTGCATACCCGAGCCGCCCTTTTCGAAGATCGGCTTGGGCAGGAAGGTCAGGATGATGCCGTGTTCCCACGCGACTTCGCGCGCCAGCATGCGGAAGAACACGACCTCGTCCACGGCCTTCAGCGCTTCGTCGAAGGTCAGGGTGAATTCATACTGCGGCGTGTCGTATTCGGTGGTCATCATGTCCAGCTTGAAGCCCGCCTCCTCGGCCGCTTCCCAGACACCATCCATGAACCCGTTAGGGTCGTTGAAGGGACCGGTGCCATAGACATAGCCGCCGGGCGTGTCATAGGGTTTCAGCGTTCCGTCCTCGGCCTGCACCATGGCGAAGGCTTCCAGTTCGATCCCGACCATCGGTTTCAGACCGTGCTTGCCCCAATCGGCGATCGCCTTTTTCAGGGCCGTGCGGCCCGCCATCGGCACCAGATCACCGTTCTGGTCGCGCAGATCGCCGGTGACGACATGCACGCCGGGCTCCCAACCGGGGCGAATGTCGGCCGCATCCCAGTGCAGTTCCATGTCGGGCAGACCGTCCAGGCACAGCGTGCCCGGCG
>JAWKXG010000017.1:0-57145 GCA_041397065.1 Paracoccaceae bacterium
GACTTCGGTCTGGATTCGCGCCTTTTGAGCGCGCGCGAGGCAAGCGCCTTGATCCCCGACGCCGCGCCCGGCCTGTGGCAAGGCGCGTTGCATACGCCGTCCGACGCCCGGGCCGAGCCTTTCGTCGCGGTGCCGATGATGGCTGCGGCCTTGCGCGACAGGGGCGGGCATGTCGTCGAAGGCTGCGCGGTGCGGGCGTTGGACATTCAGGCCGGGCGTGTTGTCGGCGTCGTAACCGAAGCGGGCCGGATCCGCGCCGATGCCGTCGTGCTGACCGGGGGCGCGTGGTCGTCGTTGTTGTTGCGTCGGCATGGGGTGGGTTTGCCACAGCTCAGTGTGCTGTCGTCAGTCGCCGCGACAGAGCCCGGGCCCGCCTTTTTCCCGGGCGCGCTGGCCGACAGTGATTTCGCCATCCGCCGCCGCGCCGATGGGGGCTATACGCTGGCGCCGGGATCGTCGCATCGGTTTTTCATCGGGCCCGACGCCTTTCGCCACCTGTCGGCGTTCCGCGCACTGGTCAAGGATAGCTGGCGCAGCACGGGCTTTCGTCCGATGGCGCCGCGCGGATACCCGGACGCTTGGTCCACGCCGCGGCAATGGCCCGAGGATGGCCCGAGCCCGTTCGAGGCCCTGCGTATCCTGAACCCGGAACCCGATCGCGCCGCACTGGAACGCGCCCGGCAGGCGATGCGCCGGGCGTTTCCGGGGCAGGCCGAACCGCGTCTGCGCCTGACATGGGCCGGGATGATCGACACCATGCCCGATGTTGTGCCCGTCCTCGACCATGTGGACGCATTGCCGGGGCTGGTCCTGGGCACCGGATTGTCGGGACATGGATTCGGCATTGGCCCCGCGATTGGCCGGGTGCTGGCTGACCTTGTGACAGGCCGGGCCGGTGGCCATGACCTGTCGCGCTTTCGCATGGCTCGCTTTCGCGACGGATCGGCCATCGCCCCCGGGCCTGCCTTGTGACGCCAGCCCCTTGCCGGGCCGCGCGAAACGCGTCAAGTTAACACGTGAATAAAAACGGAGTCCCCGATGCCTGTCCGCAACCGTCTCGCCCAGATGCATCCCGAGATCACCGCATGGCGCCGCGATCTGCACGAACACCCTGAGTTGATGTATGACCTGCCGCGCACCTCGGGGATCGTGGCCGAAAAGCTCCGCGGGTTTGGCTGCGACGAGGTGGTGACAGGGATTGGTATCTCGGGCGTGGTCGGGGTGATCCATGGTCGCAAGACCGCGTCGGGCAAGGTGATCGGGTTCCGGGCCGACATGGACGCGCTGCCGATCCTCGAGGCGACCGGACTGGACTTTGCCTCGAAAACGCCGGGCAAGATGCACGCTTGCGGTCATGACGGACATACCGCGATCCTCTTGGGTGCGGCGAAATACCTTTCGGAAACAAGGAACTTCGACGGAACCGTGGTGCTGGCCTTCCAACCCGCCGAGGAAGGCGGGGCCGGTGGCAAGGCGATGGTTGACGACGGGTTGATGGATCGCTGGGGCGTGCAAGAGATCTACGGCCTCCACAACATGCCGGGTCTTCCCGCCGGTCAGTTCGCGATCCGCGAAGGGGCGCTGCTGGCCTCGGCCGATGAATTCGAGATCACGCTGACGGGGCGCGGCGGTCATGCCGCCATGCCGCATATGACCGTCGATACCACGCTGGCGGCAAGCCATGTGGTGATCGCGCTGCAATCCATCGTGGCGCGCAACATCGATCCGCTGGGGTCCGTCGTCGTTACCGTCGGCAGTTTCCACACGGATTCCGTCGTGTCGAATGTCATCGCCCACGAGGTGACGCTGAAAGGCACCGTCCGCACGCTGGACCCCGATCTGCGCAAATTGGCGAACGAACGCATCATGGCGCTGGTTACGGCAACGGCGCAGGCCTATGGCGCCGTGGCCGAGGTCGATTACAAATGGGGCTATCCGGTGACGGTGAACCACCCCGAACAAGCCCGCTTTGCCGCAGATTGTGCCGAAGAAGTCGCCGGATCGGTGATCCGCGACGTCAAACCCGTGATGCCGGCCGAGGATTTCGCCTTCATGCTGGAAGCGCGGCCGGGGGCTTATATCTTTCTGGGGAATGGCGACACGCCGATGTGCCACCATCCCGCCTATCGCTTTGACGACGATGTCATCCCGGTCGGGTGCAGCTGGTTCGTCACCCTCGCAGAACGCCGCATGCCACTGGAGTAACCCTCATGCCCGTCAAGAACAGTATCGCCGAGATGCAACCCGAGATCGCGACATGGCGCCGCGATTTCCACGCCCATCCCGAACTGCGGTTCGACCTGCCGCGCACCACCGCGCGCGTCAAGGAACTGCTGCACAGCTTCGGTGTCGACGAGATTACCGAAGGTGTCGGCAAATCGGGCATCGTCGCGGTCATCCGCGGGCGGTCGACCGCCTCGGGCCGGGTTGTGGGCTTTCGCGCCGACATGGATGCCTTGCCGATCAACGAACTGACGGGGGCGGAACACGCCTCGACCGATGCGGGCAAGATGCACGCCTGCGGGCATGATGGTCATACGTCGATCCTGCTGGGGGCGGCCAAGTATCTGGCCGAGACCCGGAATTTCGACGGCACCGTGGTGCTGGCGTTCCAGCCCGCCGAAGAAGGCGGTGGCGGCGCCCGCGCGATGGTGGCCGACGGGCTGATGGACCGCTGGAACATCCACGAGATCTATGGGCTGCACAACATGCCGTCGCTGCCGGTGGGTCAGTTCGCGATCAAGCCGGGCCCGTTGCTGGCGGCGTCGGACTTTTTCGAGATCACCGTGAACGGCAAGGGCGGTCATGGTGCCATGCCGCACATGACCGCCGACCCGACGCTGGCCACCGCCGCGATCGTGATGGCCTTGCAGCAGATCGTCGCACGGCAGGTGCCGGCGCTGGGGTCTGCGGTGGTTTCGGTCACCGGAATGAAGACCGACACCATGGCGCATAACGTCATCCCCGATTCTGTCGAGGTGACGGGCACCGCGCGCTTCCTCGACAAGGAGGTGCAGGCGATGGTCGTCAAGCGGATGGAAGAGATCATCACCGCCACCGCGACCGCCTATGGCTGCACGGCGCGCTTCAATTACATGTACGGCGTTGGCCTGACGGAAAACGCGGCCGAAAATACCGAATTCGCCATTGCCGCCGCGCGCAGCGTCGCCGGGGATGCGGGGGTCAAGACCGACATCGACCCGCTGATGGGCGGCGAGGATTTTTCCGAGATGCTGGCGCCCGGCCGGGGGCGTTCATCTTCCTTGGGAACGGGACTCGGCGGGCCTGCATCACCCGAAATACGATTTCAACGACGATGCGATCCCTGCTGGGGTCAGCTGGTTCGCGGCGCTGGCGGAACAGCGTCTTCCCCTGAACTGAGAGGTTGCCATGCCCGTCAAGAACCGTTTTGCCGAACTGCTGCCCGAGATCACTGCGTGGCGCCGCGATTTCCACGAGAATCCGGAATTGCTGTATGACACCCATCGCACCGCCGGGATCGTCGCCGAGAAACTGCGCGAATTCGGCTGCGACGAGGTGACCGAGGGAATCGGGCGCACGGGCGTGGTCGGGGTGATCCGGGGCCGCGCGACGGCGTCGGGCAAGGTGATCGGGCTGCGCGCCGACATGGACGCGCTGCCGATCTTCGAGGCGACGGGGGCCGTCCACGCGTCGAAGACCCCGGGCAAGATGCATGCCTGCGGCCATGACGGGCATACCGCAATGCTGCTGGGCGCGGCGAAATATCTGGCCGAGACCCGCAATTTCGACGGCACGGTGGTGGTGATCTTCCAGCCCGCCGAGGAAGGCGGCGCGGGCGGCAAGGCGATGTGCGACGATGGCCTGATGACACGCTGGGGCATCCAGGAGGTGTATGGCATGCACAACATGCCCGGTCTGCCGCTGGGAAGCTTCGCGATTCGTGAAGGGGCTTTCTTTGCCGCGACCGACCAGTTCAAGATCCACGTCGAAGGGCGCGGCGGACATGCCGCAAAACCCCATGACACGGTCGATACGACGGTGGTTGCCGCGCAGCTTGTCGCCGCCATGCAAACCATCGCCAGCCGCAACCATGACCCGGTGAAGAACCTCGTGGTTTCGGTGACCTCGTTCGTTACCGAGAGCCAAGCGTTCAACGTGATCCCCCAGCATGTCGAGTTGAAGGGGACGGTGCGCACGATGGACGCCGAAACCCGCGCCATGGCCGAGAAACGCATCAAGGAACTGGCGGCGGGTATCGCCGGCGCTTTCGGCGCCGTGGCCGAGGTGACCTATATGAAGGGCTATCCGGTGATGGTGAACAGCGCCGAACAGACCGCCTTTGCCGCACGCGTGGCCGAGAGCATCTCGGGCCAATGCGCGCCCGCGCCGCTGGTCATGGGGGGCGAGGATTTCGCCTTCATGCTCGAGGAACGGCCGGGGGCCTATCCTTGTGGGCAATGGCGATACCGCGATGGTGCACCACCCCGAATACGATTTCGACGACGATGCGATTCCGGCCGGATGCAGCTGGTGGGCAGGGATCGTCGAGCAGCGCATGCCAGCCTGACAAGGGCGGGCGCCGTGGCGGGGGCATCGAACCCCTGCCACGGCGCGCGTTGCCGCGCAGGGGCGCTGCCCCTGGCCTTCGGCCTCACCCCGGGATATTTTCAGAGCAAAGAGGGGCGAAGGTGAAGCTTGCGCCTCAATCCTGTTTTCGTGCGCCGGTGCGGGCCTGTTGGTGCAGGGCCTCGACCACTTGCGCGCGGCCGAAGGCCAGCCGGGCGGGGAGGCGCTGGCGTTCGACGTCGGCTGAAACGGCGGCGAGTTGTTGCAAGAGGCGCCGGCGCTGCGCGTCGATCCAGCGCTGATGGGCGAGGCTGGCCGCGACCAGCGCCGGTTCGGGCGACAGGACGAGAGGCACCGGTTCGAGCCGGTCGAGCGCGGTGCGGATCCGCGTCTGCGCCCGAGCAACGTCGGACAGACGCGCCAACTCGCGGTCGCGGCGCAGCGCGGCGATCCGGCTTAGCCGTGCGAGGGCAGCGGGAAGGGGGGTGTGGCTCATCGCTGGCGGGCCTTGTGGCGCATCGCGTCGGCAAAGCGGATGGCTGCCGCGACGGCGGCGAAATGCTCGGGCTTGATCTCGTCGCCCAGACGCACGCTGGCGTGCAATGCGCGGGCGGTCGGCGGGTCGGAGCGGATCGGCACCCGCGCGCGCATCGCCGCGTCGCGGATCCGTGCGGCGACCTCGTCCGTGCCCTTGGCTACGCAGACAGGGGCCCTTGGGCTGCTGGGGGACCAAGCCAGCGCGACGGCGTAATGCGTCGGGTTGACAATGACCACCGCCGCGCGCGGAACGTCGGCCATCATGCGGGTCTGCGCAATTTCCTGAGCGCGGTTGCGGCGTTTCTGGCGCAAGTGCGGATCGCCCTCGGATTCCTTGAGTTCATCGCGCAGTTCCTTGTCGCTCATCCTGTTCTGCCGACGAAACAGCCGCCGTTGCCAGAGGGTATCCAGCACCCCGATGCCCAGAAGGATCGCGACCACAAGCGCCATGAATTCGAGCGTGAAAGCCAACAATGCCGTGACGATGGCCACGGGTTCCTGCCCGGTCAGGGCGAGGATGGCGGGCAAGCGCGCCCGCATCAGGGCGGCCAGCGCAAGGGCAAAGAGCAGGGCCTTGGCGACGGTCTTGGCGAACTCGACAAGGCCGGCAGCGCCAAATTTTTGCGTCGCATTGGCCAGCGGCGAGACGCGCGACGCCTTGGGCAGCAGTTTGACCGGTGCAAAGATCAGGCCGCGCGCGCCGATGAGCCAGCCGATGACGAGGACCGGCGGCACCAAGGCGACCGGCGCAAAGGCGGTGGCCACGGCGCCCAGCACTGCCGATGGCACCGGAACATCGCCGCCTGCGCCCGCGACCAAGAGGCCGCGCCCGAGCGTGGCGAGGCGGTCGGGCACCCAGCCACCCGGCAGCAGCGCGGTGCCCAAGAGCGCCAGCATGGCGATGGCGGCTGTCATCTCGGTCAGGCGCGGTCCCTCGCCGCGTTGGCGCGCTTGATCCAGCTTGCGTGGTGTTGGCTCGTGCGGGCGTTCGGCGCCGGTGTCAGACATCGGGCGCCCTCATGGCCAGGCCGTCAAAGGCGCCATCGCCAGCGGATCGCCCAGAATCCGCGCGAAACCGCTTGCCCAATGCATCACCATGAAGGGGGCCGCCACCATCAGCAGCACCAGCCCGCCCCAGGTCGCCGCCGGGGCGCCGACGAGGGCCACCATCAGCTGCGGCATCGCCCGGTTGATCGCCCCCAGCGCCAGATTGTAGAGCATCGACACGATCAGGAAGGGCGCCGCGAGGGAGAAGCCGGTGGCAAAGGCCTGCCCGGCTTGGCTTGTCCCCCATTCGGCGAGCGCCGCAGGCGCGGGAAACAGGCCCATTGGCAGACCGTCGTAGGAATCGACCAGCAAAACGGCAAGGCGCAGCGGAAAACCCGTGGTCAGGATCAGCGCCAGCGCGGCCATCGTCAACAGGCGGTCGGCGGCGGCCAGAGGATCGAGCCCCGTGCCGCCAAAGGCCTGCGCGAGAGAGGTCGACTGCGCGGCGATGGTGCCCGCGATCTGGATCGCAAACAGCGACAGCCGCAATGCGAGGGCAAGGATCGATCCGTTCAGGGTCTCGGCCACAGCGAACAGGGCCAGCGAGATGGGGGTATCGGGGGCTGGCGCCATCGGGACGAGGGGCGCGAGGCCCATGGTGACGGCCAGCGCGCAGACAAGGCGCACACGCAGGGGCACGACGCGTTCGCCGAAGCCGGGCACAAGGGCGAAGACCGCGCCGATCCGCAGGAAAACCATTCCCGCCGCCATGACTTGGGGCTGCGTGACCTGCGCCAGTTCCGCGAGCGTTTCCCACAAAGGCGCGCTCATGCATCGACCTGCCCGACGAGGGCGGGCCGCGCCTCGAGGCCGATTTCCTCGAACGACAGGACAGGCGCACCGACGGCGCGCGCGGCCATCACGGTGCGCAAGAAGCGTCGGCGACGCGCTGTGGTGACCAAGGCGGCCTGCACCCCGTCGTCGGCAAGTTCGGCGAAGCGACGGGCGAGCGCGGCGCCAAGGCGGGCGAAGTCCGTGGGGGGGAGTGCGATGTCACCCTCGCCGGGGTCAAGTTGATAGCGTGTGAAAAGCTCTTCCCAAGCGGGGGCCAGTTGAACCAGCGGCAAGGTTCCATCGGCGCGCTTGAGCGGCGCGACGAGTTGAAAGCCCAACCGCTGACGCACGTGTTCACACAGGAATTCGGGCGGGGCCGCGCGACCACGCAGTTCCGAAAGCGCCTCGAGGATAAGGGGCAGATTGCGGATGGAGACGCGTTCATCGAGCAACAGGCGCAGCACCGACAAGAGGGTTTCGAGGGGGATCTTGTCCGGGATCAGATCCTCGATCAGCCGGCGGTTGGCGTCGTTGCGCTTGTTGTCGGCGAGGTTGGTCAGTTCGTCGAGGATCCGTCGCAGGCTGCGCAGGGTGAGGAGGCGCGCGAAATTCGCCTTGATCACCTCGAGAAGATGCGTGGCCAGAACCTCGGCAGGGCTGACCACCGTCAGGCCCGACAGCGCCGCAGCTTCGGCGTCGGCGGGGGCTATCCAGCGGGCCTGCGCCTCGTAAACGGGTTCGCGCACATCGATACCGGCGGGGGCATCGGGCCCCGCACCTTCGGGCAGAAGGGCAAGCCGCCTTTCTGGGTGCAAGACCGCGCGCCCCTGTTCGACCCCTTGGATCAGGATCCGGTATTCGCCAGGGGTCAGGGCGTGATCGTCGGTCAAGCGGATTTCGGGCAGGATAAGCCCGAAACTGCGCACCACGTGGTTGCGCATGGTCATGATCCGGGCATCGAGGCCGGTCGCCGGGTCAAGCACCATGGGAACAAGGTCCGGCGCGAAGGTCACGTGGATTTCGTCGAGGTCGAGGATGTCGCCCAGCGATGTTGTCCGCGCCTCGACCGCCGGGGCATCGGGGGCGGTGCCCCCTGCTTGTGAACGCTGCGCTACCCAAGCCGCCGCCCCGATCACCCCGGCCCCGGCGAGGAACGGCGCAAAGGGCAGACCGGGAACCAAGGCAAAGACGGCCAGCAACAGCGCAACCGTGACAAGCGCCGCGGGATGCCGCCCGATCTGCGCCAGCAGCGCGGTGTCCACGGCCTCGCGTGCGCCGCCTCGTGCCAGCAGCAGGGCCGCCGCGATCGAAATGATGACCGCCGGGATCTGGCTGACCAGCCCGTCGCCGACGGTCAGGATCGCGTAGGTTTCCAACGCTTCGCCCACGGGCATGCCATGCACGAGCGTGCCCATGCACAGGCCGAACACGATGTTCATCGCGGTGATCAGCAATCCAGCGATCGCATCGCCCTTGACGAATTTCGATGCCCCGTCCAGCGACCCGAAGAATGTCGTTTCGGCCTGCTCCAGATCGCGGCGTGTCTTGGCTTCGTCATGCGTGATGGCACCCGACGACAGGTCGGCGTCGATCGCCATCTGACGGCCCGGCATCCCGTCCAGAGCAAAGCGCGCGCCCACTTCTGCCATGCGGCCCGCGCCCTTGGTGATGACGATGAAATTGACGATCAGGATCACGCAGAAAACCACGAGCCCCAGAAAGACGCTGCCGCCCATGATGAAGCTGGCAAACCCTTGGATGACCGATCCGGCTGCCTGAGGGCCCGTATGCCCCTCGCCGATGATCAAGCGCGTTGACGAGATGTTCAGCGCGAGGCGCAGCATCAGCGATGCCAGCAGCAACGTCGGAAACACCGAGAAATCCAGCGGTCGCTGGATGAACAGGGTCAGCGTGAACATGAGGATCGCCAGCGCGAACGAGGCGGCGAGCCCGACATCCAGCATCCATGCCGGCATCGGAAGGATCATCATGACGATGACCGCCATCAGCGCGATGGCCAGCATGACGGTCGGCTGGAACAGGCGGGCGGCTTGGCTTTTCATGGGCGGCGCTCGAACAGGGGTCGGGCGCGGGGCAGGGCGGCGGGCACCAGCGACGCCCCGGCAGAACTGCCGGTCAACAAGGGGAACGGCGCACCAGCGGTGGCGACGGGCGCGGGCGGGGTCGTGTCCAGCGAAGCCAGAATCCGGGCGAAGCGGTCGCGATAGATCGCAGCCCGTTCGGGCGTTCGCGAGTGATACGCCCCGGCCGCCGCTTCCCACGTGCCCAATTCGGCATGCAGATCGGCCAGCAGCCGCGCGGCATAGCCTGCGGCGAGGGCCGGATCCAGCAGATCATCCGGGCCCGAGAACGCGCCACCGTGCCAGCGCCAGTTGATCTGAAAACACCCGAGGTCGAAGCTGGTGCGGCCTTGCGCCAGCAATCGGCGGGCAAAGTCCAGCGCTTCGGCCCGGGTCGCGAACCAGTGCCCGGTGCCGCCGGCCTGTGCCGCCCAAGGCCAAGGACGCAGGCGCCCGCTCTGCATTCGGCCCGTTTCGGTGAGGGTGATCGCCATCAAGACCGACGCAGGCACGCCGGTAGCGCGCGAGGCGTCCGCGATGACGACCTCGCACAGGTCGGATCGCGCCGACGCGGGGGCGCAATCAGCAGGCACAGGACGAACAGGGCAAGGCGAGAATTCTTCATCGCGGGTTCCGGCAGTTTCACCGCAGCCTAGGCCCATGAAGGTTGATGAAGTGTTGAGAGGTCAGGAACCCACCTTTGGCCCCCGCCAAGCCGCCGGGGGATCTGCGCGGCGCTGGGACTTTTTGACGCACCCCGCGCAGGTCGGGCAGGGGGTCCGTTTGCGCCAGATCAAGGTGCCGGTGCCCTCGCTTTCAGCAAGCTTGGCTGGACAGGACAACAGGAGATCTGACCATGCGACCCTTGTTCCTTTCGGCCCTTTTGGCCAGCCTTGCCATCGCCAGCCCCCAAGGGGCACAGGCCGGTGATTGCACGGGAAATGTTGTCAGTGTGCGACCGATCGACCAATACGACCATGCGCTGGGACGTGGATTTCTGGCGCTCAGGGCCGGCGCCGGCAGCGGTTATCAGCAAATCGGCGAACTTTATGCCGGGGACGAGGTGTCGGTCTGGGCGCGCGACGGACGCTGGCTGTTGGTTCAGTGTATGTCGGGGCAGTGTCAGGCACCCTTGTGGGGCCAGCCTTCGCCGCGCGGATGGGCCTATGATGCCTATCTGCGGGTGGCGGGCGTCTGCCCCTAGGCCTCGGCCAGCGGGCGCAGAGGGCGATGCGATCGTAAGGGGCGCGACTTCGTCACGTGCTGACAGGTTTTTTAACCGGTTTTCCTTGACTTCACCGGCTTGGTGAAAAAGTTATGGCACGCGGGGCAAATGCACCCGCAATCCGTTGCATCGCGAAAAGAAGGCGCCCCAAGGCGCCGCCCCGACAGAGGAGCCGACATGTCCCTTGCCCTGATCGCGGCGTTGCCCTTCCTGGGGGCGCTGCTGCCCGGCCTCATGATCCGTTCGGGGCGAACGGTCTGCGCTTCGGTCACCTTCAGCATCACGGCGCTTGCGCTGGTTGGCCTCCTCATGCATCTGCCGGCGGTGATGGGAGGGGCGGTGATCCACCAACGCATCGAATGGCTGCCGCAACTGGGCCTGAACGTGAATTTCATGCTCGACGGGCTGGGGATGCTGTTCGGTATCCTGATCCTCGGGATCGGGCTGCTGATCATCACCTATGCACGGTTTTACCTGTCGAAATCCGACCCGATGGGGAATTTCTATACCTATCTGCTGCTGTTCCAAGGCGCGATGGTGGGGATTGTCCTGTCTGACAACATCTTGCTTTTACTTGTTTTCTGGGAACTGACCTCGCTCAGCTCGTTCCTGCTGATCGGATACTGGAAGCACCTGCCCGAAGGCCGTCAGGGCGCGCGCATGGCGCTGACCGTGACCGGCATGGGCGGGCTCGCGATGATCGGGGGCATGCTGATCCTTGGCAACATCGCGGGCAGCTATGATATCAGCGTCATCCTTGCGCAGGGCGAGGCGATCCGCGCGCATGACCTGTATCTGCCCGCGCTGCTGCTGATCCTGCTGGGTGCTTTCACGAAGTCGGCGCAGTTCCCGTTCCATTTCTGGTTGCCGCACGCGATGGCGGCACCCACGCCGGTGTCAGCCTATCTGCACTCGGCCACGATGGTGAAGGCGGGCCTGTTCCTGATGGCGCGGATGTGGCCGGCGCTGTCCGGGACCGAGGCCTGGGTCTGGCTGGTCGCGGGCGCGGGGCTGATCACCATGGTCCTGGGCGCCGTGATCGCGCTGTTCAAGGACGATCTGAAGGCGTTGCTGGCGTTTTCGACCGTCAGCCACTTGGGGCTTGTCACCTTCCTGCTGGGGCTGGGCACCGAGGCGGGCGCGAAGGCGGCCATGTTCCACATCATCAACCACGCGACGTTCAAGGCCGCCCTCTTCATGACGGCGGGGATCGTCGACCACGAGGCACATACCCGCAACATTCGCCTGCTGGGCGGTCTGCGCAAGCTGATGCCGATCACCTTCGCCATCGGCACCATCGCGGCCTTGTCCATGGCGGGTATCCCGCTGTTCAATGGCTTCCTGTCCAAGGAACTCATGCTGGAAGAGGCGTGGCACGCCGGTCTGTCCGTGGCCATCGCGGCGACGGTGGGCGCGATCTTCTCGGTCGCGTATTCCTTCCGGTTCATTGCCCATACGTTCCTCGGTCCGGTCCGCAACGATTATCCGCACCATCCGCATGATCCGGGTTTTGGCCTGTGGGTCAGCCCGGCGCTGTTGTCGGTGCTGGTCATCCTGATCGGCCTGTTCCCGCAGGCGACAGTCGGCGCCTTTGTCGAAACCGTCACCGGGGCGGTGACGGGCGAGGCGGTGCATGTCCATCTGGCGATCTGGCACGGCGTAACCCCCGCGCTGATCATGTCAGGCATCGCGGTGGTCATGGGCTATGGGCTGTTGCGCGCTCATCGTGCCCTGTCCGCAGCTTGGGATGCCGCGCCGCGGCCCGAGGCCAAGGTGATCTTTGACGCCATCGTCGGCGCGGCGGGCTCGGCTGCAGACCGTGTCACGACGGTGCTGCACGACGGTTCGATCTCGCGCTATCTGGCGATTTTCGCGGTCTTCGTCGTGGGGCTGGGGGGCTGGGCCTTCTGGGGTGCGGCCTTTGCGCCGGGCACCCGCGAAATGCTGCCGGTTACGCCCTTTGCCGTCGTCTTCTTCATCCTCGGGATCACGGCCTCGGTGGGGCTGGTGATGTATCACCACAACCGGTTCATGTCGCTGATCGTGATCTCGATCTGCGGGCTTGTCGTTTCGATGACTTTCGTTCAGTTCTCGGCGCCCGATCTGGCGCTGACCCAGCTGACAGTCGAGGTCGTCACCGTCATCCTGATGCTGCTGGCACTGAACTATCTGCCCAAGGCCACCCCGCGGGAATCGTCTGTTGGCCGCCGGTGGCGCGACGGGTTCATCGCGGTCGTGTCCGGCCTAGGGGTCGGGGCGCTGGCCTTCGTCATCATGGTGCGCGACATGAGCCTGCCGACCATTGCCGATTACCATGTGGCCAATTCCTATTACGGCGGTGGCGGCAACAACGTGGTGAACGTGATCCTCGTCGACTTCCGCGGCTTCGATACCATGGGCGAGATCATGGTGCTGGGCATCGCCGCGTTGGTCATCTTTGCCTTGGTCGAGGTGATGTTGCACGGGCCCGCGTCCCGGCGCTTGCTGAACTGGGTGCCCGAAATGCCTCAGGCCTTCGACCGTCATCCGCTGATGATGGTTGTTGCGACGCGCGTCGCCCTGCCGATCGCGCTGACCGTGGGGGTCTATATCTTCCTGCGGGGCCACAACATGCCCGGCGGGGGGTTCATCGCAGGCTTGGTGGTCGCGATTGCGCTGTTGATGCAATACATGGCCTCGGGCTTCGCCTGGAGCCAGGAACGTCAACGCTATGACTATCACGCGGTGATTGCCGTGGGTGTGTTGATCGCGGTGGCGACCGGGGCGGTCAGTCTGCTGCTGGGATGGAATTTCCTGACCTCGACCAATGCCCATGTCCATATCTGGCCGCTGGACGACATCCACCTTGCCAGTGCCGCGGCCTTTGACCTTGGCGTCTTCCTGACGGTGGTGGGGGCGGTGATGCTGGCGCTTGCCAGCCTCAGCCGGATCGGTCGCCGGGCGGGCGAGGGGGTGAACCTGACCGCGATGGATGTCGATCCGCAATCGGTGACAACGGGGGAGGGGCGCTGACATGGAACTTTTAGTAGCGATCCTCATCGGCACTCTGACGGCGGCAGGCGTTTATCTGCTGCTCAGGCTGCGGGTGTTCCCGGTGGTGCTGGGCCTGTCGATGCTCAGCTATGCGGTGAACCTTTTTATCTTCATCAGCGGGCGGCTTGTGCCGGGTGCGCCGCCCATTCTGGGCGAGGGGGCGACCATGACTGACCCCCTGCCGCAGGCGCTGGTTCTGACGGCCATCGTGATTTCGTTCGGGATGACGGCGCTGGTGGTGATCCTGGCGCTGGGGTCCTATCTGAATTCGGGCACCGATCAGATCGACATCGAGAAACCGGGCGAACAGCCCGAGTCCGCGCGCTGAGGAGCATGACGATGGACCATTGGATCATTGCCCCGCTTCTGGTGCCCGCGCTCGCTGGCCCGTTGATTGTCCTGACGATGCGTCATGACCTTGTGTTGCAGCGTGTCGCGGGCCTCGCGGCGACGGCGGTGCAGGTCGTCTTGGCGCTGGTGCTGCTGCGCGCGGCGTCGCAGGGCGTTGTCGAAAGCTATGAACTGGGGTCGTGGCCGGCCCCCTTCGGCATCGTGCTGGTGCTGGACCGGTTGTCGGCGCTGATGGTGACCCTGACCGCTGTTACAGGCCTGATGGTTCTGGCCTATGTCGCGGCAACCGGCTGGGACGGGCGCGGGCGCAATTTTCACGCGCTGTTCCAGTTCCAGTTGCTGGGCCTCTATGGCGCGATGATGACGGGCGACATCTTCAACCTGTTCGTGTTCTTCGAGATCCTGCTGATCGCGTCCTATGGGTTGATGACCCATGCCGGGGGGCGCATGCGTCTGCGCGGCGGGGTGCAGTATGTCATCTTCAACCTCGCGGGGTCGACGCTGTTCCTGTTTGCCTTGGGGTCGCTGTATGCGGTGTTCGGGTCCCTCAACATGGCCGACCTTGCCGAGCGCGCCACCCAATTGCCCGAGGGCGACATCGCCCTGATGCGGGTGATCGCGGTGATGTTGCTGGTGGTGTTCATCCTCAAGGGCGCATTGCTGCCGGTGCAGTTCTGGTTGCCGAACACCTATGCCCTTGCGCCGGGTCCGGTGGCGGCGTTGTTCGCGGTGATGACCAAGGTGGGCGCCTATGCGGTGCTGCGGGTCTATACGCTGATCTTCCCCGATACATTGGGGGCCATCGGTCCGCTGGTCGCCGATCTGCTGACCGTTCTGGCCTTGCTGACGCTGGTGCTGGGCATGGTCGGGGTGCTGGGCGGCGGCACGCTGGCGCGGGTTGTCTCGTTCTCGGCGATCGGGTCGATGGGCACGCTGTTTCTGGCGATCGCGGCGTTCACGCCGCAAGCGGCTTCGGCAGGGTTGTATTACCTCGTGCATTCGACCTTGGCCGCCACGGCACTGTTCCTGATTGTTGATCAGGTTCGGGCACGCCGGGGGCATTCCGCCTTGATCGTGCAGGGCCCGATGCCGGGTGGCGGAATGATCGCGGCACTGTTTTTTGTGTCGGCCATCGCCATGGCGGGCATGCCGCCCCTGTCGGGCTTTGTCGGCAAGCTGCTGATCCTTGACGCGATCCGGGTCGAAAGCTGGTGGGTCTGGGGCTGGGCCGTTGTCCTCGTCACGTCATTGATCGCCGTGATGGGCTTTGGGCGCGCCGGGTCGATGCTGTTCTGGAAACCGCATGATGCGCTGGCCCCTGCCGCTGAACCCGTGGAATCGGCCCCCGACGCGCGGTCGGGGTTGGGGGTTGCGATGATCGGCGTGGTCGTCGGCGCGCTGGTGCTGCTGACCGTGGCGGCGGGGCCGGTCACGCGCTATACCGATGCCACGGCCGCGCAGCTTTATACCCCACAGGGGTATATCCACGCCGTTCTTGGCACCCCGGATGAACGCGCGGCCCGCGCTGCCGCCGAGGCCGCCAATGCCACGCAGAACGAGGGGCACTGACATGTTGCGCCGTCTTTTTCCCCATCCTGTCCTGTCGCTGTGCATCGCGCTGGTCTGGCTGCTGCTGGTGAACCGGATCGCCGTCAACTCGATCGTCTTTGCGGTCCTGCTGGGGATCGTGATCCCGATGTTCACGCGGCCTTACTGGCCCGACATGCCCAAGCTGCGCAACCCGCTGAAGATCGCGGAATACGTGCTGGTGGTTCTGTATGACATCGTGAAGGCCAATATCGATGTCGCCCGGATCGTGCTGTTCATGCCTGCGACGCGGATCCGGTCGGCATGGATCTGCGTGCCGATGGACATCCGCACCCCTGAGGCCATCACGGTCCTTGCGGGGACGATCACGATGACGCCCGGCACCATCTCGTGCGATCTGTCCGCCGACGGCCATTCGATTCTGGTCCATGCCCTGCACGCCCCCGATCCCGACGCGATCCGCGACGATATCAAGGCCCGCTACGAGTCCCGCCTGAAGGAGATCTTCGAATGATCGTCTATGCGATTTTCTTTGCCGCGATCTGCTTTGCTCTGGGGCTGCTGATGAATCTGTGGCGGTTGATCGTCGGGCCCGAGCGCAGCGACAGGATCCTTGCGCTGGACACGATGGCGATCAACGCAATCACCCTGCTGATCCTGATGGGGATGCATCTGGGCTTCGCGCTCTATTTCGAGGTGTCGATGCTTTTCGCGCTGGTGGGTTTCATCTCGACCGTCTCGTATTGCCGCTTCCTGTTGCGCGGCGACATCATCGAATAAAGGGGGGCGTCATGCCACTTTGGGCCGAGATCGCGATTACAGTCTGCCTCGTGATTGGGGGGCTTTTCGGGCTGGTTGGATCGTTCGGGTTGATGCGCCTGCCGGACCCGATGCAGCGTCTGCATGCCCCGACCAAGGCCGCGACCGTCGGGGTCGGGGCCGTTCTGATTGCGTCGATGCTTTATTTCTTTGCAGATCGCGGGCATATTTCGACCCACGAGCTGCTGATCACCCTGTTCATCTTCCTGACCGCGCCGATCACCGCCTTGTTCATTTCCAAGGTGCATCTGCACCTGAAAATGCGCAGCGAGGATCTGCCGACCCCCAAAGAAGGGGCGGGTTGGGCCGGGTACACGGCGACGGGGCCAGCGCGCGGTGTGCGTGACATGCCCGAAAAGCGTAACGAGTAACGCCTTCCCTTCACCGGCGGGCGCACCTGGGAACGGGGTGGGGGCCCCTCGGGATGAACGTGGAACGGATCGACCTGTTGACCGAGGTCGTCGTCCAGCGGCTGCTGGTCGACAAGGGGTCAGCCTGTCCGCTGGCGGCCGAACTGGCCCGTGACATGGCCCGCAGCGCCCCGGCGGAACCCGCGATCACGCTTTTGCTTCCCCTGACGCTGGCCGCCGCTGCCATCGACGAGATGCTGGGCGCGGGGACCGATGCGCGGCTGGCGGCGCGCGATGCATGGCGCGCGGCGGCTCTGGTTGGGTCCGAAATCGCTGGCCTGCGTGAATCGCTTGGAACCGAGGTCAGGATGGCCGATCTGTGGGAACATTGGGCCCTGGGCGATCCGATCTTTCGGCCCGGCCCGGTCGCGCACTGACCGCGCAAGCCGGCAACGAAAAAGGGGCCGTTGCCGGCCCCTTTCGCGTTTTGGCTGTTTGCTGCCGATCAGTATGTCGATCAGCGCGCGGCCAGCAGGTCGCGGATTTCCGACAACAGTTCTTCTTGCGTCGGGCCAGCGGGGGCCGCGGGTGCAGCTTCTTCGGCCTTGGCCTCTTCGCGGATCGCGGCTTCTTTCAGCTTGTTCACGCCCTTGACCAGCATGAACACGACCCATGCGATGATCAGGAAGTTGATCACGGCCATGAGGAACGCGCCATAGGCGAAGATCGATGCGCCGGTTTCGCGCGCCGCTTCAAGGCTTGCGCCCGCAGCGACTTCGCCCGCCAGCACGAAATAGTTGTTGGTGAAATCGACGCCGCCGGTGAACAGGCCGATGATCGGGTTGATCAGGTCACTGACCAGCGAGGTGACGATGGCGGTGAAGGCCGCCCCGACGATGATACCGACGGCCATGTCCATGACATTGCCACGGGCGATGAAGTTCTTGAATTCGTTGAGCATGCGTTTCCCGCTGTTTTATGGTCGACTGTCCTTCGGCAATTTCGGGCGAAGGCGCGACCTTTTCGCGTCTTGCTCGACCGTGTGCGACTGCGCTAGGTCGTGGCCACGGTATTCATCGCTGAATCCCGCTACCGTTCAAGGTGAATTTCGCACCGGTTTTTCCCCGAGGAGCCCCATGACCAACCTCGTAGAACACCCCGTCAACACCCGCTGGCCCGCCCGCGATCCCAACGTGTTGCAACTCTACTCCGTGCCGACGCCCAATGGTGTCAAAGTGGCGATCATGCTTGAAGAAACGGGGATCCCCTACGAGGCGCATCGCGTCAGCTTTGCCCGCGAAGAACAGTTCACGCCTGAATTCCTTGCGCTGAACCCCAACAACAAGATCCCGGCAATCTTTGACCCGAACGGGCCGAAGGGCGCGCCGATCACGCTGTTTGAAAGTGGCGCGATCCTTCTGTATCTGGCCGAAAAATCCGGCATGCTTCTGCCTGGGGATCCGGCACAGCGCTGGAAGGTGATGCAGTGGCTGATGTGGCAGATGGGCGGCGTGGGGCCGATGTTCGGGCAGTTCGGGTTTTTCCATGCCTTCGCCGGAGCCCAGTACGAGGACAAGAGCCCCCATGAGAGCTATCGGGCCGAGGATGCGCGCCTGCTGAAGGTGCTCGACGGTCAGCTTGAGGGCCGCGACTGGATCGCGGGATCCTTCAGCGTCGCAGATATCGCCGTCGCGCCTTGGGTGCGCACGTTGCTGACACATTACAAGGCGCAGGACATCGTCGGCTGGGAGAGCCTTCGCCATGTTCCGGGCTGGTTCGACCGGTTCATGCAGCGTCCCGCCGTTCAGAAAGGCGTTACAATTCCGCCCGAAACTTGAGCGGCGCGTGGCCCGTTTGCACGGGTCGCATGATCTCTCGGGGTGGGGGGTGCCCTGTCCATTGCGCCCCCGCCCAAGCTATGGCAAGACAAACCAGCCTATCCAGACGGAGCCACTCCATGCCCGATTTCGCCGCCCGCCGGACCATGATGGTCGACAACCAGGTTCGCCCTTCGGATGTCACCAAGCTCCCGATCATCGAATCAATGCTGACCATCCCGCGCGAGCGTTTCGTGCCCGGAACCTTGGTCGAAGCCGCCTATATCGGGGAAAACCTGCCGATCGCGCCGGGACGCGTGTTGCTGGAACCGCGCACGCTGGCCAAGATGCTGGATGTGCTGGATCTTCGGCCCAACGATCTGGTTCTGGATATCGGTTGTGCGACCGGCTATTCCACGGCGGTCATCGCCCGTATGGCCGAGGCGGTCGTTGCCCTCGAATGCGACGATTCGCTGGCCGAGGATGCCGAGTCAACGCTGGAACAAGTTGGCGTTGCCAATGTCGCGGTCGAACACGGCGCGCTGGCCGAAGGGGCTTCGGCGCATGGGCCCTATGATGCCGTGATCCTGCAGGGTGCTATCGAAACTCTGCCTGCGGCAATCGCCGCGCAAATCAAGGATGGCGGCCGGATCGTTGCGATCTTCTCGCTTGGGGCGCTGAACGTCGTGCGCCTTGGTGTCAAGCGCGGCGACATGATCCACTGGCGTGACATTTTCAATGCGTCGGCCCCGGTTCTGCCGGGCTTTGCCGCCGCGCACAGCTTCGCGCTGTGATCCAAAATTTCGCCGGACGCCCTGCCAGGCATCCGGCGTGACCTGCGGGCGGCGGTTGTTCCGTCGCCGTGCTGCCTTGGGGGACGACATGAGTGTTCGCGGCGGCCTTCGGGCCATGGTCTTCGGCGTGTTTGGGGTGCTGATCTCGGGCGGGGTGCCGCAGTCGGCACAGGCGGAGACGCTGGCCGATGCGCTGGCTCAGGCGTATCGCAATTCGAACCTGCTTGAACAGAACCGCGCCCTGCTGCGTGCCACCGACGAAGACGTCGTGCAGGCCGCCGCCGCGCTGCGCCCGGTCGTCGAATTCGTCGCCTCTGCGCTGACCAACAGCGACGGTGCGCCGGCCTATTCGGTCAGTGCCTCTCTCAACCTGTCGATGTCGCTGATCGATTTTGGCCGGGGACGGTTGCAGGTGGACGCCGCGCGCGAACAGGTTCTGGCCACGCGGCAGGCCCTGACGGTTGTCGAACAAAGCGTGCTGGGCAATGCCGCGCGCGCTTATCTGAACCTTTACAGCAAGTTGCAGTCGGTCCAACTGGCGCGCAGCGCGGTGGGCGTGATCAACGAACAACTGCGCGCGGCGCAGGAACGCTTTGAACTGGGCGACTCGACCCGCACGGATGTCGCCATCGCCGAGGCCCGCCTCGCGGCGGCGCGTTCGTCCTTGGCGGCGGCGCAGGGCGATGCCGCGGTCGCGCGGGAAGAATACAATCTTGCCGTCGGGCGCTATCCGTCCTCGGTCGCGGCCCCGCCGGGTCTGCCGCGTCTGCCCGCGTCGCTTGAAGCGGCGCAAGACATCGCGCGCCGCCAGCACCCGGCGATCATTCAGGCGCAGCACGCTGTCGCCGCCGCGGACCTTGTCGCGCAGATCAGCGGGCGCCAGCGCTATGGCACGGTGACGGGCTCGCTGTCGGCGAGCACCTCGTCGACGGACACGACGCTGGGCGGACATTCCTCATCGTCGGGGGTCAATGCGTCGGTGCGTTATGCGGTGCCGATCTACAATGCCGGGCGCCTCGATTCGGCGGAACGTCAGGCGGTGGCCCGGGGCGAGGCACAGCGTGCCTCGCTGCACCAGACGGTTGCCGTCATCCAGCAGGCGGTTGCGGCGAACTGGTCGATGCTGCAAGTGGCCCGCGCCCGCGTAGCGGCGGCGGATCTGCAGATCCGCGCCTCGGAATCGGCCTATGAAGGCATCCGGGCCGAGGCTGAACTGGGCTCGCGCACGACGCTGGACCTGCTGAACGCCGAGCAAGAGCTTCTGGATGCCCGGCTTGCGCGGATTCAGGCGTCGGCAGGGGTTCAGCAAACGGCCTATGGCCTGCTGGAATCGATGGGCCAGATGACGGTGCAGGCCTTGAACCTTGGCATCCCGACCTATGACGTCGAGGCCTATGCCGACGCCTTTGCAACCCGGGGCAGCAACGCCCCGCGCGCGTCGGAACAAGGGCGGAGCCTCGACCGGATTCTGGGCCGGTTCCAGCGTCCCTGATCGGGCGCAACCGGCAGGACATCGCAAGAAGAGTTGTCTCGTGCGGGACGAGGCGCTATGGTTGCGACCATAAGAAAAGAGGGACGAGCATGTCGGAAGCGATGACCAATCGCGAGATCGAGGACGTTCTGACGTCGATCCGCAGGCTTGTGGCACAAGAAGGCACGCGCCCCAGCGCCGCGGATGCAGGCAAGCTGGTCTTGACACAGGCCCAGCGGATTACCCCGTCCGGGCAGGCCGCGGCAACCGCCGAGACCGTCACCGATGGTGCCCCAGCGACGCCGCCCGCAAACGAGGCTGTCGCCGAGCACGCCGGAAGCAACGATCCGACCGTTGATCTGTCGCTGCCCGCGCCCGATTTTCACAAGCTTGAAGCGACGATCGCCGAGCTCGAAGCAGCGGTTTCGTCGACCGGCGGCGCGTGGGAGCCCGAGGCAGCCGAAGCCGCACCGCGCCCCTCGAACGTGACCGAACTTTACGGCAAGCTCAGCTTTGCGCATCGCCAACGCCCCGAGCCCGCGCCGGAAACGGACACTGAGGCCTCGGACGAGGTTGAGGCTGCAGAAACCGAATCGCTGGTCGTTGCACCGGCGGCCAACGATCCAGCCCCGGTAGAAGCGCAAACGGTCGAGGAAGACACCGTCGACGTGATCGATGTCACCGAAGAGGGTGATGACGAGATCGACGACGATCCGATCGAGGCGGTGATCGACGAAGCCACCCTGCGCGCGGTCGTCGCGCATCTGGTGCGCGAGGAATTGCACGGCCAGCTGGGCGAACGCATCACTCAGCAGGTGCGCAAGCTCGTGCGGGCCGAGATTGCCAAGGCGCTGGACGAACGCAAGTTCCTGTAACCGCGCAGCGTCGGCGACCTGAATGGACGGGGCAGGGGGGCTTGGCCCCCCTCTTTGCCTTTCGGCAAATTCACCCCCCAGGATATTTTCAGAGCAAAGAGGGGCGGGCCGCGTCAGTTTCCGGGCAGCAGCTTGCCCGGGTTCATCAGGTTTGACGGGTCGAGCGCCTGTTTGATCGCGCCCATGACCGCCCAGCCCTCGCCGTGTTCCTTCAGCATGTATTTCGTCTTGCCCATGCCGATGCCGTGTTCGCCCGACACGGTGCCGCCAAGGCGCAGCGCGCGTTCGGCCATATTCGCGGCCAGCCGCTGCGCCGATTCCCATTGCGCCGGGTTGTCGCGTTCGGGCAGCAACAACGCATGGAAATTCCCGTCGCCGACATGCCCGACGATGGGCCCCGGAATGCCCGAGGCGGCGATTTCGGCGGTGGTTTCCTCGACCGCCTGCGCCAGCTTCGAAATTGGCACGCAGATGTCGGTGGTGATCGGCTTGGCCTGCGGATGTGCCATCAGCGCCGTGCGATAGGTGTTGTGGCGCATGGCCCAGAGGGCCGTGCGGTCTTCGGGCTTGTCGGCCCAGCGGAATTCCTGCCCGCCATGGTCTGTGGCGATCTCGGCGAACAGCGCGGTCTGTTCGGCGATGGCGGCCTCGGAGCCGTGGAATTCCAGCATGAGATGCGGCAATTCGGGCCAACCCAGCGACGACCCGGCATTGAAGATCATCGCTGATGCCCTGTCGACGAACTCGATCCGCGCCATGGGGATACCCATCTGGATCGTCGCGATCACGGCATTCACGGCCCCTTCCATCGACGTGAACGCGCAGACAGCCGAACGCACGGATTCGGGTTGGCCGTGCAGTTTCAGCGTGATCTCGGTGATCAGGCCCAGCGTGCCCTCGGCCCCGACGAACAGGCTGGTGAGGTCGTACCCGGTCGAGGATTTCGGCGCGCGCGTGCCGGTGCGGATCACGCGGCCATCGGCCAGCACGACTTCGAGGCCCAGCACGTTCGGCTTCATGGTGCCATACCGCACCGCCGTCGTCCCCGAGGCGCGCGTCGAGGTCATCCCCCCGATGCTGGCGTTCGCGCCGGGGTCCACTGGGAACATCAGCCCCGTGGCGCGCAACTCGGTATTGAGCTGTTCGCGCGTGACGCCCGGTTGGACGACGGCAACCATGTCCTCGGGGACGATGTCGAGGACGCGGTTCATCTGCGAGAAATCGACCGTCACGCCCCCGCGCGGGGCCAGTGCGTGCCCCTCAAGCGAGGTCCCGGCACCCCAACCGATCATCGGCACGCCGTGGCGGTGGCAAATCTGCGCAAGCTGCGCCACCTCGGCGGTGGTGGCGGGATAGGCCACGGCGTCGGGGGGCATCGGTGCGAAATGGCTTTCAGACCGGCCATGCAGGTCGCGATCCGAGGTCGAACGATTCAGGCGCGGACCCAGCAGAGTGGAAAGTTCGGAAAGGGCGGCTTCGGTCGAGGACATGGGACACTCCGGTAGCGATGGCAAAGCCTAGCGCGGGGCCGAGCGCATGGCCAGAGACCTTTGTTCTTGCAACGAAGGGGATTCTGCGCTTTGCGTGTCCGCAAGAGGCGGAGGAGCGCATGCACGGAACCAGCGCGGGCAAAGGTCGCAAGGGGCGGCACGGGCCGATTGTGCGGCGTGCCCTGATGTGGGGCTGGTTGTTGCGACGCAAGGCCCCTAACCAGCTGGTTTTCTGGGGTATCGCGCTGGTTCTGGGTGTGGCGGCGGGCGGCGCGGCCATCGGCTTTCGTCTGGGCATCGACCAATTGGCGCGCCTGAGCTTCGGCGCCAGCCTGCAGTCCATTCAGTGGCAAGCCGAACATCTGCCGTGGCATGTGCTGGTGGGGGTGCCGGCGCTTGGCGGTCTGATCGTGGGGCTGATCCTGCATCGCTTCACCCCCGATGGGCGCGTCCGCGCGGTTGCCGATGTGATCGAAGGGGCGGCCCTGCGCGGCGGACGCGTCGAAATCCGCGAGGGTCTGGCGTCGGCGGCGGCGTCGATGCTGACACTGGGGATGGGCGGATCGTCGGGACGTGAAGGGCCGGTCGTGCACCTTGCGGGCGTGTTGTCCAGCGTGATTGCCGACAAGATCCGCGCCAATGGCGTGACCGGGCGCGAATTGCTGGGCTGCGCGGTGGCGGGGGCGGTGTCGGCCTCGTTCAACGCGCCGCTGGCGGGGGCGATCTTCGCCATGGAAGTGGTCTTGCGCCACTATGCCCTGCACGCTTTCGCGCCGATCGCCATTGCCTCGGTCATGGGGACGATGGTGAACCGGCTCTATTTCGGCAACATCGCCGAATTCAGCCTGCCGGTGTTCAATCGAGTGGCGTTCTACTGGGAAATCCCGGCGTTCGTGATTCTGGGGATCGTGTGCGGGCTCGTGGCGGTGCTTCTGGTGCGGTCGGTCTTTACCGCCGAAACCACCGCAGCGGCGCTGCAGGCGCGCCTTCGGCTGCCGCGCTGGCTGCGTCCGGCGGTGGCGGGGGCGATGGTGGGCGGGCTCGCCTGCCTTGTGCCGCAGGTGCTGGGCACGGGATACGAGGTGACCACGCTGGCCTTGACCGGGCGACTGGATCTGCTGGCCGCACTGGTCATTCTGGGGGCCAAGGTCGCGGCGGTCGCGATCACGCTGGGCGGACGCATGGGCGGGGGTATCTTTTCGCCCGCGCTGGTGGTCGGCGCCTTGACCGGGCTTGCCTTTGGCCTGATCGCCACGGGGCTGGTGCCGGCCTATTCGGGGTCGGCCACGACCTATGCGCTCGCCGGGATGGGCGCGGTGGCGGCTGCGGTGCTGGGGGCGCCGGTCTCGACATCGCTGATCGTGTTCGAGATGACCGGCGACTGGCAGATCGCGATTGCCGTCATGGCGGCGGTGTCTTCGGCGACGGCGGTCGCCAGCCGGTTGATGCGGCGGTCGTTTTTCCTCACGCAGTTGGCGCGGCGTGGGGTGCGCATCGCCGAGGGGCCCCAAGAATACCTGCTGCAATTGGTGGGCATCACCCATATCACCCGTCGGTCGGGCAATCCCGGCGCCTTGCCGATGATCGAACTCGACGCCTTGGCACAGGCGGGGCTGCGCATCGACTCGGACGCCCGCCTCAAGACCGCGCTGCGGATGTTCGAACGCTGCGACTGCCCCTATCTGGCGGTGACGACCCCGGCCGAGCATGGCGGATGGACCGTGATCGGCGGCTTGAGCCACATTGACGCGCTCAAGGCCTATAACCGGGCGCTTGCCGCGACCGCGGCCGAGGAACACGCCTAATCGCGCGCCAAGGGATGATGCTGCATCACAAGGTCGCGCAGGCGTTCATCCAGAACATGGGTGTAGATTTCGGTCGAGCCCAGATCGGCATGGCCCAGCAACGTCTGGATGACGCGCAAATCGGCGCCGCCCGCCAAAAGATGTGTCGCGAAAGCGTGGCGCAACACATGCGGGCTGACCCGTGCCGGGTCGAGCCCGGCGCGCACGGCGACTTCCTTGACCAGCCCGTGAAAGCGCACGCGTGTCAGGTGGCCTTCGGCGCCGCGTGCGGGAAACAGAAAACGGGATGGCGCTGCCCCTTTGGTGCGGGCCTCGTCTTCGGCGCGGTCGCGGTGGGTCAGCCAGACAGCCACCGCTGCGCGCGCAGGGTCGGATAGGGGAACCAGCCTGTCTTTGTTTCCCTTGCCCCGCACCATGATCATCTGCGGGGCGCCGCGCAGCGCAGCATGGGGCAGGCTGACCAGTTCGCTTACCCGCAGGCCCGTGGCATAGAGAAGTTCGAACAGGCAGGCATTGCGTGCCTTCGTGGCGGTGTCTGGGCCATGGTCGCGGGCCACGTCCAGCAGGCGCGCGACCTCGGCCTCGGACAGTGTTCCGGGCAGGCGCTGGCTGCGGCCGGGGCCGTCGATGCGCAGGGTCGGGTTGTCGGCGCGCCATCCCTCGTCATAGGCAAAGCGGAAGAATTGCTTGAGCGACGACAGCCGCCGCGCCCGCGTGGCGCGGGCCATGCCCTGCGCGTCCAGTCCGACCAGATAGCTCTCGATGTCGTCGCGGGTTGCGTCGCTCAGCGCGCGGTCGCGTGACGCAAGGAACCCGGCGGCATCTTGCAGGTCGCGCCCATAGGCCAGCAAGGTGTTGCGGGCGGCGCCATTCTCGGCGGCGATTGCCTCGAGGAAGGTCGAAATCCGCCGGTCGGTCGCGGCGTCACTCATGCCCTCAGCCCCGCCGTTCCAGCAACAGGCTCTGCAAGGCGGCGCGCCGTGCGATATCTTCCAGCCCGACATGCCGCAGGATCGACAGGCCTTCGGTCAACAGGCGCGGATCGGCGGTGCCCCCCAGACCATCCAGAGTTTCCAGAAGAACTTGCCCCAGCCGACCTTGGGCGAGGCGATCCATGACATCGGCGGGGATGACATCCGCGGGGGCCGGACCAAAGGCCACCGCCACAGCCCGCGCGGTCTCGCCCGGCATGCTGCCGGCCTCAAGGGGATCGAGCCCGCGCGCGATGGCTGCAAGAAACCGGTCCTCGGGCGCACTGTCGGGCGCAAGCCCAAGGGCCACGGTTTCATAGGCTTCGCTGAGCAATCCGACGCGAAAAGCCAAGGCGGCCGCTTCGCCACCCAGCGCGTGGCGGGCGACATGCTCGGCATAGATCGACGCCAACGGCACTTCGAGTTCGCCCGATTCGATCTGCGGCCACGCGGCGACCAACGCCCGGCCCACCGCATCGGCGTCATCCCCGGCAAGGGCGACATCCAGACGCTGGACCGTGCGCACGCGTTCCCAGATTCCGCCCGAAGCCGCCGCGCGCCGGTCGGTGTAAAGCCCCAGCAGTCGGTTCGGCGACAGGGCCCCGCTGCGCACGAGGCGCTCGGCCGCTTCGATCTGGGCGCGCCAGCCAATTGTGCCGCGCAGGTCGGCATGGGCATAAGCGAGGGGCAGGCCCAGCGTCGTCACCGGATCGCCCAGAGCCTCGAGCAGGCGCCACGTCAGCGGGTCGGGCACGCCTTCGGGCGGCGGCAACAGGCTGGCCGACCCCGGAAGGCGGGATTCGCCGTGCAAAAAGGCTTCGAGGAGTTCGACCGAATAGGGATGGATCAACCCGCGTTCGTCTGCCGATGCCAGTTCTCCTTCGGCCCGCGCCCAATCGCCTGCCCGGGCGTGGCAGTAAATCAGCGCTGCCGCGTCGGATACGGTCGGCCCGGGGCGCAGCAAGGTGGCGCAGGCGGTCGCTTCGTCGCCCAGCAGAAGCGCAATCCGAAAGCGCGCCAGCCGCAGTGCGGGGTCCTCGGCTTCCAGCGTGTCAAGAAGGGCCGCCGCCTGATCCAGCGCACCGAAGGCCACCAGACGGTCGACGCGGGCCTGAAGATATTGACCGGGTCCTTCACGTTCGGAAATCGACGGCAGCGGCGCTTCGAATTCCGCCAGCAAAAGGCGGTAGGCCAGTTCGCGCAGGGCTGGCAGCGTATCGTCGGGCAGCGCGGCGATGGCGCGGGTCAGTTCACCCGCGTTGCTGGGCCCCCAGATTTGCCCTGGCAGACCCACGCGCGCAGCAGGATACAGGCCGACGGCCTCGGGCCGCAGCGCATCCAGCGCGCGCACCGAAATGGCGTTCTCCGATGACACGGGCGGTGTCAGGGCATAGGTGCCGCGTTCCGCCGACAAGGGCGGATCGCGCAACCATTGGATCGCGGACAGCGGCGCCTGTGCCGGGGCGTTGGTGCCCCAGCATGCGCCCAAGATCATCGCCAATCTTGCGATGTGGCGGAATCCGTCAAGGGGCCGCCCCGTGCGCATGGCTCAGTTTCCGCCGAGTTCGATGGGGATGCTGCGTGCTTCGGTGACCGGGCTCAGGTCGCCGAAATAGGCGAATCCAACCAGACCGATTGCGGCCAGGACGACCAGAATCACGATCAAACGCAGCAGGTAACCGAAGATTCCGGGGCGATCGTCGTGGTAGCGTGGCATCGGGGCGACGGTCCTTTCGGTGCATTTCCGGGGCATTTTCCCGCTTCGTGCTTTTATAACTGGAACTTCGCGCGAGATCACGCCATTCAGGGCACGAAAACGAAAAATCGCATTGATGTGAAGCTGGCCGGCCCGAACATGTCGCTGACGCTGAAGAAGACCGTAGTGATGGTGGGAATGATGGGCGCCGGGAAATCGGCGGTCGGCAAGGAACTGGCGATCAAGCTGGGGGTGCCGTTCCTCGACTCGGATCACGAGATCGAACTGGCGGCCAACGCAACAATCGCCGAGATTTTTGCCCGCGATGGCGAACCCTTCTTTCGCGACAAGGAAGCGCAGGTCATCGCCCGCCTGCTGGAAGGGGCGCCCTGCGTTCTGTCGGTGGGGGGCGGGGCTTTCCTGCGCGGCGAAACCCGCGACAGGGTCACCGAAAAGGGCATCTCGGTCTGGCTGAAGGCTGATCTGGATACCTTGTGGAACAGGGTCCGGCGCAAGGATTCGCGGCCGTTGTTGCGGTCGGCTAATCCGTATCAGACCCTCGCCGATCTTCTCGCCGCGCGCGAGCCGCATTACGCCAAGGCCGACCTGACGGTCGAAACCAAGGCCGACTATGCCATTGAAACCACGGCCGATTGTGTCGTCGAGGCACTGGCCTCGCGCCCGGACGTGCTGACCCGAACCTGAGGACCCATCATGAACCCAATCGTCGATACCGTCCGCGTCAATCTGGGCGAGCGTGCTTACGACGTGCGCGTGGGTTCCGGCTTGATCGCCCGGGCCGGCGACGAGATCGCGCCATTGTTGCGCCGCCCTCGGGTGATGATCGTCACCGAAGCGACGGTGGCGGGTTTTCATCTGGCACCGTTGCAAAGCGCCCTGACCGCGTCAGGCATCACCTCGGTCGCGCTGACGCTGCCGGCGGGGGAATCGACGAAAAGCTGGCCGCATCTGGAACGCACGGTCGAATGGCTGTTGGAACAAAAGGCCGAGCGCGGCGATGTCATCGTCGCCCTCGGGGGCGGGGTGATCGGCGATCTGGTGGGCTTTGCCGCTGCGATCATGCGCCGTGGCGCCCGCTTCGTGCAGGTTCCGACCAGCCTTCTGGCACAGGTGGACAGTTCGGTGGGTGGCAAGACCGGCATCAACACCGCGCAGGGCAAGAACCTTGTCGGCGCCTTCCACCAACCCAGCCTTGTGCTGGCGGACATCGACGTTCTCGACACCTTGCCGGACCGCGATTTTCTGGCGGGCTATGGTGAGGTGGTGAAATACGGGCTGCTGGGCGATGCCGGGTTCTTTGACTGGCTGGATGCGAATGCGCAATCCATGGCGGCGGGCGACAAGGCCCTGCGGCAAGAGGCCGTGCGCCATTCGGTGCGGATGAAGGCCGATATCGTCGAACGCGACGAGACCGAGCAAGGCGACCGCGCGCTGCTGAACCTTGGCCATACCTTTGGTCACGCGCTGGAATCGGCGACCGGTTATTCCGACCGGTTGCTGCATGGCGAAGGCGTGGCGATAGGCTGTCTGCTGGCCTTCGACCTGTCGGCGCGTCTTGGCCTGTGTTCGCAGGAGGCGCCGGAACGCGTGGCCGAGCATCTGGCGCGCATGGGGATGCGTCGGCGACTGTCGGAAATTCCCGGGGCCTTGCCCGGGCGCGACGCATTGATCGACCTGATGGCGCAGGACAAGAAGGTTCGGGACGGCAAGATGCGGTTCATCCTTGCGCGGGCGATTGGCGACAGCTTTGTCACCGGGGATGTTCCGCGTGATGTGCTGGCGCAGTTGCTGGACGAGGCCCTCGCCCTTTAACGCGGCTTGCGGCTGATCAGGAAGAGGCCCGCGATCAGCAAGCCAAGCGCAATGGGCGTGGCTGGTCCGACCGCCTCGCCCAGCCAGAGCCAGCCCAACAGCGCGCTCAGAACCGGGGTGACGAAGGAGAACGCCGCGACCGAGGCCGCGTGATAGCGTTTGATCATCCAGAACCACGCCACAAAGGCGAATGCCGCGATTCCGACGCCTTGGAACACGACGATGGCGGTGGCTTGCGTGGTCAGGTCGCGCACCATGGGCGCGCCCATCATGGGGGCAATCGCCGACAGGATCACGGCAGAAACCGCAAGCTGCCACACCAGTTGTGTTTCAGCGGGCATCGCACCCATCCGCGACTTGCGCGAGATGATGACGATACTGGCCCAGGATGCCGCCCCCAGCAGCGCGAAGATATCGCCCGTCAGGCTGCCCGGGTGCGCACCCGCAGCGTCGCGGCCCACCATCGTGACGACAACGCTGGAGAAACCCAGAATGAACCCCAGCGCGCGCAGCGGTGTCAGGCGTTCGCCGGGGAACAGGAAATGCGCCGCGATGGCCATCCAGATTGGCATCGAATAGAACAGCGACGAGGCGCGCACGACGCTGGTCGTATCCAAGGCGCTGAACAGAAAGAAGAATTCCGCCGAGAAGGCCAGCCCCAACAACAGCCCCGGGCGCCACATGTCGACATGAAAGCGGATGCCCCGCCATTTCATCCACACCGCCAAGGCGCCAAAGGCGATGACAGACCGCAACGCCGCGTAGAAAACGGGATGAAACCCTTCGTTGCCCAGCTTGATCAACACGTTGTTGATCGCGAACAGGAACGACAGGGCGACCATCCCCCAAAATCCGGCGGTGTCGAGGGGGCGATGATGAGTTGCGGACATGATGCTGCACCTGTTAAGCAGGGCGCGAGTGAACCCCGCGCCCGCCCGATGGTCAAGGGCCCCAGCGCAGAAATCCGTGCCGCAGACCGGCTTGCCCGAGGAAAAACATGAGTGCGATCAAGGGCCCGATGCTGATGGTCGGGGCGATGGGCATCTTTGCCATACAGGACGCGCTGATCAAGGACGTGTCGTCTCGCGTGCCGCTGGCGATGATCACGTTGGTCTTTGGCTCCATTGGCACGCTGGTTTTCTGGATCGCCGCGCGCCAGCAGGGTTTGCGCCTGTTCGACCTGTCGCTCTTTCGCGGTGCGGTGGCCGGTCGCGCCGCGCTCGAGGTGCTGGCAACAACAGGGGTGATGGTGTCGCTGTCTCTGGTTCCGCTGTCGGTGTTCGCGTCGATCATGCAGGTGATGCCGCTGGTCGTGACGTTGGGGGCCGCACTGCTGCTGGGCGAAAAGGTCGGCTGGCGGCGCTGGCTGGCGATCGGTGTGGGGTTCATCGGCGTGCTCATGATCCTGCGTCCGGGCGCCGGGTTCGACCCTTATGCGCTGGTGCCTCTGGTGACGGTGCTGGCCATGTCGATGCGGGATCTGATCACCCGCAAGATCCCGCCGGGCATTCCGTCGCTGCTGCTGTCGGGTTGGGGGTTCATGGCTGTCTTTCCGTCGGCCGCCCTGCTGGCCCTTGCCGAGGACGAAGTGCTCATTCAGGCGCCCGCGCTTGACTGGTTCGTCATGACGCTGGTGGCTCTGACCGGGGTTGTGGCCTATTCAATGCTGGTCGTGGCGACGCGGATCGGCGATGTCTCTCTGACCACGCCGTTCCGGTATTCGCGGCTGATTTTTGCGATGATGCTGGGCATCGTCTTCTTTGGCGAACGTCCTGACCTGCTGACCTATATCGGGTCGGCACTGGTTGTGGGGGCAGGTCTGTTCACGCTGTTGCGTGAACGCGCGCTGCGCCGCCGCGTTGCGGTTGCGGAAACATAGTGTCCATGTTCGCGCTAAAGGAATAACTTGTCCTTTCCCCAAGGGGTTGAGCGCAGTATAGACGGGGCCAAACAGGCAGCATGAGGCCCACCATGACCACGATCCTTGATATCATCGGCCGCGAAATCCTTGACAGCCGGGGCAATCCCACCGTCGAAGTCGACGTGATCCTCGAAGACGGCTCGATGGGACGCGCCGCCGTTCCCTCGGGCGCCTCGACCGGCGCGCACGAGGCAAACGAGCGCCGCGATGGCGACAAGGCCCGCTATATGGGCAAGGGCGTGCTGCACGCGGTCGCTGCCGTGAACGGTGAAATCGCCGAGGAACTGACCGGCTTCGACGCGACCGAGCAGGTCGGGATCGACCGCACCCTGATCGAAATGGACGGCACGCCGAACAAGTCGCGTCTGGGCGCCAACGCCATTCTGGGCGTCTCGCTGGCCGTCGCCAAGGCCGCGGCCGAAGCCTGCACCCAGCCCCTGTTTCGCTATGTCGGCGGCACGCAGGCGCGGGTTCTGCCTGTGCCGATGATGAACATCATCAACGGCGGCGAACACGCTGACAACCCGATCGACATTCAGGAATTCATGATCATGCCGGTCAGCGCGGGCAATATCCGCGACGCGGTGCGCATGGGCTCCGAGGTGTTCCACACCCTGAAAAAGGAACTGACCGCCGCGGGCCTCTCCACCGGGCTGGGCGATGAGGGCGGCTTTGCGCCGAACCTGTCCAGCACCACCGCCGCGCTGGACCTGATCCTGAAGTCCATCGAGAAGGCGGGCTATCGCCCCGGAGAGGATATCTATCTCGCGCTCGATTGCGCCTCGACCGAGTATTTCAAGAACGGCAAATACGAGATGAAGGGCGAGGGGCTTTCGCTGACCTCGGAAGAAAATGCCGAGTATCTCGCGAAGCTGTGCGCCGCCTATCCGATCATCTCGATCGAAGACGGTATGTCCGAGGACGATTGGGACGGCTGGAAAATCCTGACCGAGAAGCTGGGTGGCAAGGTTCAGCTGGTCGGTGACGATCTGTTCGTGACCAACCCGCGCCGTCTGGCCGAGGGGATCAAGGCGGGTGTCGCCAACTCGATGCTGGTCAAGGTCAACCAGATCGGCACGCTGACCGAAACGCTGCAAGCCGTCGATATGGCTCACCGCGCGCGCTACACCAACGTGATGTCGCACCGTTCGGGCGAGACCGAGGACAGCACCATCGCCGACCTTTCCGTCGCCACCAACTGCGGGCAGATCAAGACCGGCTCGCTGGCGCGGTCCGACCGGTTGGCGAAATACAACCAGCTGATCCGTATCGAGGAAATGCTGGGCGACGTGGCCGAATACGCCGGCCGTTCGATTCTGCGCGGGTAATCGCGTCGGCTATTCCGGCCGAGCAAAGAAAACGTGAAGGGGCGTGGCCAAGGCCGCGCCCTTTTTCATTGCAATTTGATCCCTTAGCGGGGCGTTAACCCTGAGGGCGTAGTCTTTCGGCATCGGCAATGCCAAACCAGCGAGGTGTCCCATGTCGTCCGACCTTTCTGTCCTTGCCCCCGCGCGCGCACCCTCCACGGCCACGTCGCCCGCTGTCGGCAACCCACCCGTCCAACCCCACGCGGAAAGCGCGCAGGCCAAGCTGACGCGTGCCGTCGCCGAAGGGCGCATCGGTCCGCCACCCACTTTCGATGTGAACGCGCTGCAGCAACTCATGTTTCAGCGCACGAAGGCCGACGCCCTGCGGGCGGACTGGCCGCGCGATGATCTCGTCACCGAAGCCGCCTCGCTGGACCTGAAGGTCTGACCCGGTTGCATTCTCTGCGCCTGCCATCATAGCGTGCTGGCGATGGGGCAGGGGGCCGGGATGGGGCTGAACCAAAAAGCGCGCAAGATCATCAAGGTGCTCGCCATCATCCTTGGCGGGGCTGTTCTTGTCATCGCGATCCTGCTGGCGATCTTCGTCTATCGCGCGTGGCGCGGACCGTTTCGGACGGCAGATTTTGACGCACAGCGGTGGGCCGCGGCATGGGACTGCGGTGGTCTTCCCGCGATGGAATGCGAGATCCGACGTGCCACCTGCACACGGGGTGCCATGCTGGGCGACCTGATCGATCGGTATTTGACCCCCGTCCCATCGGCCACGGGATATGGAACGCCGCGCGCTCCGCTTGACCGGGATGCCGTCAACGCCTTGCTGGGCCCATCGGATTTCCTGCGCGCCGCCACCGACGGGTCAGAGTGCGAGCATCGACTGATCGGTATGTGCAGCGGTTTTCGGGTCGATTATGACTCGCTTTTCGTCTGCTTTGACGGGCAAGGCGACATCCGGCGGGCGGGCAACGTTCAGCATTGAAAAAGGCCAGCGCGCCGGGAGAAGAAGCGCACTGGCCACAGGGTATGGCGTTATTCCGCGGCCGTGGCCATCGGATTGTTGGGATGGGTCGTCCAGTCGCCGTGTTCGGCCGGAACCGTCTTGCCCGTCCGTTCGTCGACCGCGCCGGGGGTCACACGCTTCATCGTGATGCAGTCGTCAACCGGGCAGACATTGACGCACAGGTTGCAAGCAACGCATTCGTCGTCTTTCACGGTAAAGACCCGCTCGGGGCTCATGGCGATCGCCTGATGGCTGGTATCCTCGCAGGCGGCATAGCAGCGGCCGCAGGAAATGCACTTGTCCTGATCGATCACCGCCTTGGTGACATAGTTCAGGTTCAGATGCTGCCAATCGGTGACGTTCGGCACCGCGCGGCGCAGGATCTGGTCGACCGAAGTCAGGCCTTTCTGGTCCATCCAGTCGCTGAGGCCCGACGCCATCTCCTTGACGATGCCGAAACCATAGGTCATCGCCGCCGTGCAGACCTGCACGTTTCCGGCGCCCAGCGCCATGAATTCGGCCGCATCGCGCCATGTCGTCACGCCGCCGATGCCGCTGATCGGCAGGGTGGCGGTTTCCGGCGTGCGGGCGATTTCGGCCACCATGTTGAGGGCAATCGGCTTGACCGCGGGGCCGCAATAGCCACCATGCGTGCCCTTGCCGTCGATGGTCGGTTCGGGTGCGAAACTATCCAGATCGACCGAGGTGATCGAGTTGATCGTGTTGATCAGGCTGACGGCATCCGCCCCACCACGGAGCGCCGCGGCGGCCGGCAAGCGCACGTCGGTGATGTTGGGTGTCAATTTGACGATCACCGGCATGCGGGTGTTCTGCTTGCACCAGCGGGTGATCATCTCGATCAGGTCGGGGTTCTGGCCCACGGCCGCCCCCATCCCGCGTTCAGACATGCCATGCGGGCAGCCGCAGTTCAGTTCGATCCCGTCGGCACCGGTTTCTTCGACCAAGGGCAGGATGGCCTTCCATGCGTCTTCCACGCAGGGCACCATCAGCGACGCGATCAGCGCCCGGTCGGGATAGTCGCGCTTGACGACCTTCATCTCGCGCAGGTTGACCTCCAGCGGGCGGTCGGTGATCAGTTCGATGTTGTTCAGCCCCAGAAGCCGCCGGTCGGCGCCCCAGATCGCGCCATAGCGCGGGCCGTTGACGTTGACGACGGGCGGGCCAGCCTCGCCCAGCGTTTTCCAGACGACACCGCCCCATCCCGCCTCGAAGGCGCGGCGGACGTTGTATTCCTTGTCTGTGGGCGGGGCCGAGGCCAGCCAGAACGGGTTGGGCGACTTGATGCCGACGAAATTCGAGGTCAGGTTTGCCATGTTTTTCGGTCCTTCTGCGGCGGCGTCAGCCCGCCATCCCCATCAGAGTTGCGTGAATGCTCTCGGCGGCGTCGCGGCCTTGGGCGACGGCGGTCACGGTCAGATCCTCGCCGCCGCTGGCACAGTCGCCACCAGCCCAGATGCCCGGCAGGCTCGTCCGGCCCTGCGCGTCAATCACGATCTTGCCGCCCGACAGATCCAGCGCGGCGGGCGCACCCGACAGGGTCTGGCCGATGGCCATGAACACCTGATCAGCGGGCAGACGGAAGGTTTCTGCCGTCTTTTCAAGCCCCTGCGGACCAGAGCGCGTATAGGCGAATTCGATGCTCGAGACCGCGCCCGCACCATGGATCGCCACGGGCATCGCGTTGGTCACGATCTTGACCCCTTCGGTGGCCGCATGGTCCAGTTCGTAATCCGAAGCCGCCATATCGCCACGATCCCGGCGATAGACGATGCTGACATGTTCCGCCCCCAACAGGCGCGACTGCACCGCAGCGTCGACCGCTGTCATCCCCCCGCCGATCACCACGACATTGCGGCCAATCGGCAGCGCGGACAGATCCGCGCATTGGCGCAGCTCCTCGATGAAATCGACCGCCGGGCGCACGCCGGCCAGATCGGCGCCGGGAATGGCAAGTGCGTTCACGCCACCAAGGCCCATGCCCAGAAACACGGCATCGTTTTCGGCCTGAAGGGATTCGAGGGTGACATCGCGGCCCAATTCCGAACCCGTCGCGATGCTGATGCCGCCGATCTGCAAGAGCCAGTCGATTTCGGCCTGTGCAATGCCATGGGCGGCCTTGTAGGCGGCGATTCCATATTCGTTCAGACCACCTGCCTTTGCCTGTGCGTCATGGATCGTGACGTCGTGGCCCTTCATGGCAAGGCGATGCGCACAGGCCAACCCCGCCGGACCGGCACCGATCACCGCGATGCGTTTGCCCGTGGGCGCGGCGCGGGTGAAGGGGTGCGCGCCCGTTTCCAGCAGCGCGTCGGTGGCATAGCGTTGCAGGCGCCCGATTTCGACGGGCGCACCCTCGGCGATCTCGCGCACGCAGGCACCCTCGCACAGGGTTTCGGTGGGGCAGACGCGGGCGCACATGCCGCCAAGGATGTTTTGCGACAAGATGGTGCGTGCCGATCCGGTGACATTTCCCGTGGCGATTTGCCGGATGAACAGCGGGATGTCGATGTCGGTGGGGCACGCCGTGATGCAGGGGGCGTCGTGGCAGAAATAACAGCGGTCCGCGGCGACGCGGGCCTCGTGATCGTCGAGGCGCGGATAGAGATCGTCGAAATGGGCGCTGAGCGCCTCGGCATCAAGCCGGGCGGGCACGATGCCGGGGGTCTGGGGGGAATGGCTCACGTGGAATCTCCGCTGTCGGGTATTTTTCCCCAGCTTGCCACGTTTCCAAATTTTATCAACTGATAAAAAATATTCCCGCCACGTTGGCGGCCCTCACAGCCGCCCGAGGCGTTCGGTCAGCATCTGGTAAAAGCGTTCGGCGTCGATATCGCCCACGAAAAAGGCGTTGTGTTTGCGCCCCGTCACGCGCCACCAGTCGGCGACGGTCATGCCCAGCGTCAATGGGCTCTGGGTTTCGATCTCGACATTGATCTCGCGCCCGGTGAACAAGGTCGGGTCCAGAAGCCATGCGATGGTGCAGGGGTCGTGGAGCGGGGCACCTTCCGAGCCGTATTTCTCCATGTCGAAGCGCTCGAAGAAGTCCGTCCAGCTTGCGACAACCTCGCCGACGTGACCCAAGGCGCGAAACGCCTCGATCCGCGGGCGGGTGGTCAGCGCCTTGTGCGTGACGTCCAACGGCATGACGACCAGCGGCACGCCGGATTTGAACACGATTTCAGCGGCTTCGGGGTCGACATAGATGTTGAACTCGGCGGCCGGGGTGATGTTGCCCACCTCGAAATAGGCGCCGCCCATCAGCACGATCTGGTCGATCCTTGCGGCAATGTCGGGCGCGCGCTGCAGGGCGGTGGCGATATTGGTCAGCGGGCCGATGGGCACCAGCGTCACGCCATCCTGCGCGCGCAGCGTGTCGATGATGAAATCGACGGCATGCTGGTCTTGAAGCGGCATGACAGGGTCGGGCAGGGTGATGCCATCCAGCCCCGTCTTGCCGTGGACATGTTCGGCGGTCACCAGTTTGCGCTGAAGGGGGGCGTCACAGCCCGCGAAAACCTTGATGTCAGGGCGGCCCGCCAGTTCGCAGATCACGCGGGCGTTCTTGGTGGTCAGGGGGAGGGGCACGTTGCCGGCGACGCATGTGATGCCCAGAACCTCGAGCTCGGGCGATGCCAGCGCCAGCAGGATCGCAACGGCGTCGTCCTGCCCAGGGTCGGTGTCGATGATGATCTTGCGTGCCATGGGAACCCCCTCGATTCAAGGCGCCGACGCTAGGCGACGGCAAGCGCGATGTCGAGGGGGCGAAAGAAAAGGCCGCGCACCTGGCGCGGCCTCGTCGGGGCTTACTTGGCTGCGGCAGGGACGGGCTTGGCCGCCGGGTTCAGCATGCGCCACGCATCGAATTGCGACTGGAACACGCGGCCATTGAGGTCATGCAGCAGATGTGACTTGCGCAGACGGTCCATGACAGGGCCCTTGACCTCGGACAGGTGCAGGCCGACGTTCATGTCCTTGAGGCGGCGGTTGATCGCCTCGAGGCTTTCGAGCGCCGAGAAATCGACCTCGTTCACCGCCGAGAACATCAGCACCACGTTCTTGACCGGAGACTGGGCCGTCACGCGGTCCTGAACCAGATCCTCGAGGAAGCGGGCGTTGACGAAATACAGGCTTTCATCGACGCGCAGCGTCAGCAGGCTGTCGTGGGTTTCCACCCGGTGACGCAGCACGTTGCGGAAATGCTGGGTGCCGGGCACAAGACCGACCTCGGCCACATGCGGGCTGCTCGTCTTGTAGAGATGCAGCAGGATCGACAGGATGACGCCCGCCGAAACGCCCATTTCCACGCCAAAGCCCAGCGTCAGCAGGATCGTCGCGGCGACGGCAAAGAAGTCGGCGCGCGAAAACGCCCAGGTCTTTTTCAGGATCGAGAAATCGACCAGCGACAACACGGCAACGACGATGGTTGCGGCCAGTGTGGCCTTGGGCAGGAAGAACACCAGCGGCGTCAGCGCGACCGCGGCAATCGCCAGACCGACGGCGGTAAAGGCACCCGCTGCCGGGGTCTCGGCGCCCGCGTCGAAGTTCACGACCGACCGGGCAAAGCCGCCCGTGACCGGGTAACCGCCGGTGAAGGCCGCGCCGATATTCGCCGCGCCCAGACCGATCAGTTCCTGGTCGGGATTGATACGCTGGCGCTTCTTGGCGGCGAGGGTCTGCGCGACCGAGATCGATTCGACGAACCCGATGATCGAGATCAGGATCGCGGGCAGCATCAACTGGCCGAGCAGCTCGGGCGAGAAGGACGGCATGGTCAACGGCGGCAGGCTTTGGGGCACTTCACCCACGACGGCCACGCCCATCTGGTCAAGGCCCAACCCCCAGGTCAGCAGCGTGGTGACGAAAACAGCGGCGACGGGGCCGGCCTTGGTCAGGACATCCGCCATGCGCGGGCCCAGACCAGCCTTGCGCAGCAGCGGCTTCAGGCCCTTACGCACCCAGAACAGAAAGGCCGTTGCCGTGACGCCGATGGCGAGGGTGATGAAGTTGGTGTCGCCGATGTTGTGGAACAGGGTTTCCAGAACCTCGATCAGCGAATGCCCGTCCGAGCGCACGCCGAAGATGTGCTTGAGCTGGCTCGACGCGATCAGGATCCCCGAGGCGGTGATGAAACCGGCGATCACCGGGTGGCTGAGGAAGTTCGCGAGGAACCCGAGGCGGAAGATCCCCATCGTCAGCAGCAACGCGCCCGACAGGAAGGCCAGCGTCAGCGCGGCCAGCGCATAGCCCATCGTTCCCGTCTCGGCGATCTGGCCAATGGCGGCGGCGGTCATCAGCGAGACCACGGCGACCGGGCCAACGGCCAGCGCGCGCGAGGTGCCGAAGATCGCATAAAGGATGATCGGCACGATCGAGGCATAGATACCCGCCTCGGCCGGCAGGCCTGCCAGCAGGGCATAGGCCAGCGATTGCGGGATCAGCATGATCGTCACGATAACGGCGGCGATCAGGTCGTTCGACAGGGCGTCCTTGTTATAGGTGCGCCCCCAGGTCAGGATGGGCAGGTAGTTTTGCAAGCGCATGGGCGTGGCTTTCAAATAGGTGACCGGGCGAGCGAGGGAGGCCTCGCCCGGTGCTGGGGTCTGACGTCAAGGGTGTCCCTTGGCAGCGATTACTTGGCGCGGGGCGCGACCTTCTCGGGCTTGATCATCCATTCCTTGCCGCGCAGCATGGCCTTCCAATAGACCGGGGGCAGCAGGGTTTCTTTCAGGAACCAGGCCGCGCGCGTCGGCTTGGTGCCATCCAGCAGGAATTTCGGGAAGCTGGGCAGCAACACACCGCCATAGCCGAACTCGGCCAGCACGATCTTGCCGCGCTCCACCGTCAGCGGGCACGAGCCATAGCCGTTATAGGCCGACGAGGGCGAGCGTCCGTCAATATCGTCCGCCACGTTCTGCGCGACGATCGGCGCCTGCATCCGCGCGGCGGCGGCGGTCTTGGCATTCGGCGCGTTCATCACGTCGCCCAGCGACCAGATGTTCTCGAAGCTCTTGTGGCGCAGCGTGGTCTGATCGACATCGACCCAACCCGCCGCATCGGCCAGCGGAGACACGCGGATGAAGTCCGGTGCGACCTGCGGCGGCACGACATGGATCATGTCGAAATCCATCGTCACGGTGGTCGGTGCGGTATCGGGCTTGTTGACGGCAAAGGTTGCCTTCTTGCCCGGCCCGTCGATGGACACCAGGTTGTGGAAGAAATTCACATGCGCGTTGTAGCGCTCAATGTATTTTTCCAGCGCGGGGACATAGTCCTTGACGCCGAACAGCACGCCACCGGCGTTGTTGAACTGGATGTCGATGTTGTTCAGCACACCGGCGCGCAGCCAGGCGTCGCCCGACAGATACATCGCCTTTTGCGGGGCGCCCGCGCATTTGATCGGCATCGGCGGCTGCGTGAAGATCGCGCGGCCCGATTTCATATTGCTGACCAACTCCCAGGTATAGGGCGCCAGGTCATAGCGATAGTTCGAGGTCACGCCATTGCGGCCAAGCGTCTCCACCAGCCCTTCAACGCGGTTCCAGTCGAGTTTCAGGCCCGGCGTCACGATCAGGCGGGTGTATTTCACCACCCGGCACCCATCCAGGATGACCGCGTTATTCGCCGGTTCGAACGCTGCAACGGCCGATTTGATCCAGTGCACGCCCTGCGGGATCAGGCTGCCCATGGTGCGGGCGGTGGTGGCCACGTCGAAGACGCCGCCGCCGACCATCGTCCAGCCGGGCTGGTAATAGTGAATGTCTGCCGGGTCGATCAGCGCGATGTTCAGGTTCGGCTTGCGGGTCTTGAGGCTGGATGCCACGGCGATCCCGCCCGCACCCGCACCCACGATGACCACGTCGAAACTTGCATCGCCCGTATCGGTCGGCGTCTTGCCGCCATTGGCGATGCGGCGGGCGACCCCGTTCATGTCATAGCCGGCGGCCTTGGTCGCGGCCAGAATCTCGTGCATCGGGCGAGTTTTCGCCTGCGACAACGACCAAAGCGTGGCCGAGCGCGTGCCCGTGCGGCAATAGGCCAGCACCGGCCCCGGCAGTTCCCGCATCGCGGCGCCAAACGAGGCGGCATCCTCGTCCTTCACCATCCCCGAGGTCACCGGCAGATAGCGAACGTCCAGCCCCGACGCGCGGGCGGCCTGTTCGATCTCTTCCATGCTGGGCTGGTCGGGGCCTTCCCCGTCGGGCCGGTTGCAGATGATGGCCTTGAAGCCAAGATCCTTGATCGCGGGAATGTCCGCGGCTGTGATCTGCGGGCTGACCGAAAGCTCATCCGCGATTTTCTTGATTTCCATCCGGGTCTCGTCCCCTGTCCGATCTGTGGTGGCGCACGACCGCATACATATTCATATATTGATAGATGTCCAGTAAAACTTTACCGGGCAGGGGCGGGGAAGCGTATTTTGGCCCGGATTGGCGCGGGTTTCAGGCCTCGCGCGGGAAAACGCGCCCGTCGAACAGCTTGCGCGCCGTGCGCAGGGTGCCCGCGCCGGTCACCACCCCGTCCGAGGCGGTTTCGATCAGCACTTCCGCCGCACCCGTCGGGTGCTCGATGGCAAAGCGGCCATCCGCAGGCAGGGCCGCCAAAGACGCAGCCGGAGAACCGGGCAGGGTGCAGGCGGTGGCCACGCTCACGGCTGCAAAGACACCGATCGACGCATGACAGCGATGCGGGATAAAGCTGCGGGTATGAAGTGCCCCGCCCGCCACGGGCGCCGACACCAGAGTCATCTTCGGCACCGACTTTTCGGTCACATCGCCCAGGTTCATCATCGGGCCGGCCTGCAAGCGGATCGACTCGATCCGGGCCTTCAGCCCGGCATCGGCATCCAGCGCATCGCGGCTTTCCTGACCGGTCAGCCCGAAATCGCTGGCGGCCATGATCACGCAAGGCATCCCGTTGTCGATCAGCGTGCAGTCCACCCCGTCGATGCGGTCGACCACCCGGCCCGAGGGTAGCAACGCGCCACACATGGAACCGGCGATCTTCTGGAACATCAGCGGGATCGCGGCATGCGTGCCCGGCACCCCGTCAATCGCCGCCGCGCCCTTGTAGGTCACGCGCCGCCCGGGCGTCTGCACCCGCGCCACCGCGACCTCGCCGGTGTTCAGCATGTGGATGCGCACCGACGTCTCGCCATCTTGCGCCGCGACCAGTCCGCGTTCGATCGCCGCCGGGCCGACACCGGCAAGGATGTTTCCGCAGGCCTGCGCATCGGACACCAGCGCCTGATCGACGAACACTTGCAGGAAAAGATAGTCCACATCGGCATCCGCGCGCGTCGGCGCCGACAGGATCGCCACCTTCGAGGTCAGCGGGTCCGCGCCGCCGATCCCGTCGATCTGGCGGGCATCGGGGCTGCCCATGATGTCCAGCAGCAAGGCATCGCGCGCCGCCGCATCGGCGGGCAAATCCTTGGCCAGAAAATAGGCCCCCTTCGAGGTGCCGCCGCGCATCCACAGGCAGGGAATACCGTCCATCGCAGAATTGCTCATCTTTGCTCCTCAAATATCCTCGGGGGGATTTTCAAGGGGGGCAGACGGCCCCCCTTGAAGCGGGGGTGCGGGGGCGGCAGCCCCCGCTGACCCTTGTCAGATGTATTTCAGGCCCTTTTCCGCAAGACGCGGCCGCATGTCATAAATGTCCAGCCCCAATTCGCCCGCTGCCAGCCGCTTGCGCTTGGCCTCCTCGGCATCAAGGCGTTTCTGCGCCGCCGCCATCACCGTTTCGGCGCGCTCGCGCGGGACGACGCAGACCCCGTCGTCATCGGCCACGATGACATCGCCGGGATTCACCAGCGCCCCCGCGCAGACGATCGGCACATTCACCGACCCCAGCGTTTCCTTGACCGTCCCTTGCGCCGAAACGGCGGTTGACCACACATGGAACCCCATGGCGCGCAAGTCGCGCGTGTCGCGTACGCCCGCGTCGATGATCAGCGTGTTGCAACCGCGCGCCAGCGCCGAGGTTGCCAGCAGATCGCCGAAATAGCCATTGTCGCAGGGCGATGTCGGTGCCAGCACCAGCACGTCTCCCGGCTGCAATTGTTCGATGGCGACGTGGATCATCCAGTTGTCGCCCGGCGGGGCCGAGATTGTCACCGCCGACCCCGCGATCGACTTGTCCTGCTGGATCGGGCGCATCCGCGCGCTCATCAGGCCGCTGCGGCCTTGCGACTCGTGCACGGTGGCGACACCGGCCTTGCCAAGCCGGTCGATCACGTCGCGCTCTGCGCGCGCGATGGTCTGGACGACGACACCCATCGGGTTCTCCTTTGCTGCGAAAAAAGCGGGGACGCCGGTTCAGGCGTCCCCACAGGTCCCCGCGCGCCGTTCAGGCAGCGCGCAGGGGCAGGGTTCACAATTCGTCGACGGTGCGCGGGAAGATGGTTTCGAACCCCTCGGCATATTTGCAGTCGCGGCCACCGGCCATCCCGCCCGAGTTGCGCTTGAAATGATTGGCGCGCTGCTGGGCCACGCGGGTGTAATAATCCCACAAATGGACTTGGCCGTTCATCGCCTCCATCGCGGCGCGCTTCTTCTCCCAGACCGGCGTGATGTCCAGAAACACGCTGGGTTTCCAGCCCATCTGTTCGGTCTGGTGGGGTTCGAACAGATAGACCTGCGGTGCCCCAAGCACCTTTTCACCCGGGTTATGACCCCAAGCCTGTGCCGTGGCGCGGCATTCCAGAACCACCTGCGTGGTGTTCATGTGGTCCGAGTTATACGGGTCCCAGCGCGAGTGCGACATCATGAAGGACGGCTGCACATCGCGCATCACCTGCACCAGTTTCATGCGGTCATCGCGGGTGAAATCCATCGGGTAATCACCAAGGTCGAATTCGACCAGATCATGCACGCCCAGGATCTTCGCCGCGGCTTCGGCCTCGGATTTGCGGATCGCCTTCACTTCGTCGAGGGTCTTGCCCTCTTTCCGCAGCTTCGCGCTTTCGCCCCGTTCGCCGTAGGACAGACAAGCAACGGTGACGTTATAGCCCAGTTCAGCATGCAGCGCGATGGCGCCACCGCAACGCCAGACAAAGTCGGCGGCATGGGCACTGACGATCAACGCGGTCTTCTTCGAGGTCATGACTCGCTCCTGTATATGGTTGCGCGCAGGTTAGGCTTGGCGCGGGCAAGGAGCAAATCGGAACACTGTTTCTGGTCATAAGTTCATGCTATAGATACTTACCAGTTGGGGGGCGCACATGACCATGAACCTTGCATTCATCGGCTTCGGCGAGGCAGGCCGGGCCTTTGCCGAAAGCCTTGACACCGCGCCCATTGCGGGGGTGCGGGCCTTCGATATCGTGTCGCGGCCGGGTGCCCCGACAACCTCTGACCGCGCGACAGCCTTGGCTGGGGCTGGGGCCATCTGGTGCCTTGTCACCGGCCGCGCCACGGATGCCGCGCGCGAATGCGCCCGCATCTGGCACCCGGCGCGCTGTCGGTTCGATGGTAATTCGTGTTCGCCGGGAACAAGCGCGTCGCGGCCGAGGTGATCGCCAGCGCGGGCGGGCGCTATGTCGATGTGGCGATCATGGCGCCCGTGCATCCGCTTCGGGCGCGTTCCTGCTGGTTTCGGGGCCGCATGCCGACGCGGGGCAGCCGTCTTGCAGCGATGGGGATGAACCCGACAGTGGTGGGTGACAGGGTAGGGCAGGCGTCGACGATCAAGATGCTGCGGTCGGTGATGATCAAGGGCATCGAGGCACTGACCGCCGAATGCCTGTTGGCCGCGCGCAGGCCGAGGTCGAGATCGTGTGCTAGGATCTTTGCAGGCCAGCGATCCGGGCTTCGACTCTGGGCGCACGAAGCGCTTACAACCTTGAAGGATGGCGGTTCACGCCGCCGCGCTGCCGAAATGGAGGAAGTTGGCCGCACATTGCGCGAACTGGGCCTGCCCGATCGCATGGCAACCGCCACCGCCCAATGGCAAGCCGAGGTTGCTTCGCTGCGCGTGTCGATGCAGGGCGATCCCGAACTGCCCGCGCGCCGACCGTATCCTGTCGGCGTTGTCCGGCACACGAGCCTGAACCTGCGCCATCTGCGGGCCTTTCTGGCCGTGCGCCGCAAGGGACGATCACCGGCGCCGCGGTTCTGTGCAACGTATCGCAACCAGCGGTGTCGCAGGCGCTGAACAGGCTCGAGGACGTGCTGGGTTTGCGTCTGTTGAACTCCGGGCCGCGACAGGGCCGACCTGACCAGGCGGGCGAGATCTTTGGCAGCCGCGTCGAACGGGCGCTGGCACGGTTGGATCTGGCGCTCGCGACCATCGCACCACGGCTTGTCCTGACCGCGACGCGCTCGCAACTGGCGGCACTCGTGGCCCTGTGCGACGCCGAGAATTTCACATTGGCCGCCGGGCGATTGGGGTTCCCGCAGCCCACGGTGCACCGGACGATTTCTCTTCTCGAGGCCGAGGCCGGTCGACCGTTGTTCCCCGTTCTGGACGGCGGACGACCGCGACGCGACCGGCACGAATGCTGGCCGACGCGGTTCGTCTGGCGTTTCACGAACTGGAACAGGCCAGTGACGAACTGGCCGAACTATCGGGCCGCGAGGCCGGGCGCATCGTCATCGGGGCTATGCCGCTGTCGCGCAGCGGGTCTTGCCGCAGGCTTTGGCGCGGTTTCGCGCCGAACGCCCGAGGATGCCGGTGCGGGTTATCGACGGGCCCTATGACGATCTGCTGGCGGGATTGCTGCGCGGCGAGATCGACCTGTCGTCGATGCCTTGCGCAGGCCGGCGCCCGTCCTCGACATCGCGCAGGCGCTGTTAGCGATGATCTGGTGCTGGTGGCGCGCCCAGGGCACTCCGCTGGCGGGGCGCAATCACCCTCGCGCGACGACCTGCTGCGCTTTCCCCGCGTCGCGCCACGTCCCGAGACACCCGCGCGGGCGCAGTTCGACCGCTTCTTTGGCACGGGCGACGGGCCGGGGGCGGCGCTGGTCGAATGTTCGTCCCTGATCCTGATGCGAGAGTTGCTGCGTCGCACCGATCATGTCGGCTGTATAAGCCGGATGCAGGCCTCGGCAGAAATCGATCTTGGGGCGCTGGTCGCGCTGGATGTCGTGTTGCAGGGCTCTGCGCGCGAAATCGGGCTGACGACGCGCGCTGACTGGCTGCCGACCCCGGCGCAGGCGCGCATGGTGGCGATCCTGCGCGAAGGGGGCGGCCTTACATGATCGGGGCGCGGGCAGCGGCGATATGCAGTGCCAGTTCGGCTTCGGCTTGGGCGATGAAGAACGCAGCCTCGGGCGTGTCGGCGATGCGTGCTGACATCCAAGCCTGAACCGCGACCCACGCGGCGCGCATCGCGCCATCGGCCATCGCCGCCAGCCGTGCCGGATCGGGTTCGGCCAGCGTCAGGGCCATGAAATCGGCGAAACGTTCGATCACGGCCAGCTGTTCGGGCAGGTCAGCGCATTCCGCCCGGGCGCGCTGCAAGAACAGATCCAGTGCCTGGCCGCCATCGCCGACCGTTTGGCGCAGCAGGAAATCCTGCCCCTGCATTCCGGTCGTGCCCTCGTAGATCGCAAAGACGCGGCTGTCTCGCAACGCCTGTTCGATCGGATAATCCCGGGTGAAACCCGCACCGCCCAGCACAAGGATGGCCTTGCCCGCCGTGTCGAAACCTAGTTCGGCACCGAAGTTCTTGATCAGCGGCAGCATCCACGCGTTGAAGCGCGCCAACGCGGGGTCTTGCGCCGACAGATCGGCGGCGGTCGCCGATTCAAGGAAGGCAAGGCGGTACAGGTCGATCTTGCTTTTCATCGCCAGAAGCTGCCGCCGCACATCCGGGTGCTGGATGATCGGGACGGGTGGTTCCTTGGGGTTTCCGCCCTGCCGCCGGTCCTGCGCATGGGTCGCGGCGATATCGTGGCACCGCAGGGCCAATCCAAGGCCCTGACAAGCCACGGTCAGACGCATGTGCCGGATCATCGTGAACAGTTGCGACAGCCCGCGCCCCTCGGCGCCGATCAGGCGTGCCGGCGCGCGGTCGAATTGCAACGAACAGGTGGGCGATCCGTGGAGGCCCATCTTTTCCTCGATCCGGTCGCAGGTCACGCCCGGCCCCCGTTCGACGAGAAACAGGCTCAGCCCGCGGGTGCCCGGTTCGGTGCCCGTCCGCGCCAGCAGGCAATGGCCGATGCGGGTGCGCAGGTCGTGATCGCCGAAACTGATCCAGATCTTCTGGCCACTGACCCGCCATTGGTCGCCGTCGCGCTCGGCCCGGGTGCGAATACGCCCGACATCCGAGCCCGCCCCGGGTTCCGAGATGCAGATCGTCGCGCAGCGCTCGCCTGAAATCAGTGCGGGGACCCAATCGTCGCGGATCTCGGGCGCCGCCCATTCGGCCAGCAGCAGGGCCGCCGACCGGGTGCCGCCAATCGCCATCATGAAGGCCGGGCTGGCGCGTTCGAACAACGGGTTCAGGGCAGCAAACACCGACAGCGGCATGCCCATGCCGCCAGATTCATCGGGATGTTCGACCCCCAGCCATCCACCCTCGGCAAGGGTGTCAAAGGCGGTGTGATAGACCGCCGGCACCTGCACGCGCCCGTCGGTGTGGATCGCGCCAACCGGTCGCCGGGAACATCGACAGGGGGCGACGACATTTCGGCGACCTTGGTCGCCTCGTCGAGGATCGCGCGCAACGTTTCGTCGTCAATCGTGCCCCGCGCGCGCGCCGTTTGGCGTCCGCGCAAGGGCATCGAGCATGGCTTCGGTATCTGTTTGATAGCTCATAGGAAATTCGGCAGGAAAAGGATGAAGGCCGGGAACGCGATGGTAAAGATGACCACCACCAGATCCGCGGCAAGGAACGGGATCACGCCTTTGAAGATCTGCGCCACGGTCGCGTATTGGCTGGCGACGTTTCGGATGACAAAGACGTTCAGCCCGACGGGTGGGGTAATCATCCCGATCTCCAGCAGTTTCACGACCAGAACGCCGAACCAGACAAGGTCGATCCCCTGCGCCCGGAAGATCGGCAACAAGACGGGCAGCGTGATGAGCAGGGCGCCGAAGGGCTCCATGAACATGCCGAGCACCAGATACAACAGCACCACGACGATCATCAGTTGCACATAGCTGAGTTCGGCGCCGGTGACATAGCCCGAGATGAAGTTCGACAGCCCGGTCAACCCCAGAAAGCGCGTGAACATCGCCGCGCCGACACCGATGATGAACAGCGAGGACGAGGTTTGCAGCGTTTCAATCATCGAGGTGCGAAAGATCGCGAGAGTCAGACGGCCCGTTGCCCAGCCGATGACGATTGCCCCCAAGGCCCCGACAGCGCCCGCCTCGGTCGCGGTGAAGAGCCCCGAGAACAGCCCCCCGAACACGATGACCATCAGCAACAGCACCGGCCAGACCTTGAGCAAGGCGCCGCGCGTATCGATCTCCTCGGCGTCCAGCGGACGTGGGGGGGCGATATCGGGGCGCAGCCAGCACGTCAGCAGCACGACGATGGAATAGGAAACGGCAGTCAACAGGCCGATGGTGACGCCGCCGACAAAGACCTTCGTGACCGAGGTTTCGGCAAATACCCCATAGACGATCATGAGGATCGAGGGCGGGATCAGCGCACCGATGGTGCCACCTGCTGCGATGGCACCCGAGGCGAAGCTGGCCGAGTAGCCCGATTTGACCATCTCGGGGATGGCGATCCGGCCCATCGCGGCGGCCGTGGCCAGTGACGAGCCACACACCGCAGCGAACCCCGAGCAGGCGAAAATCGATGAAATCGCCAGCGCGCCGGGGATACGGCGCAGCACGGCTTTGGCGGCCTCGAACAGGCCACCGGTCAGCCCGGCGTGGAAACTGATGAAGCCCATCAGAAGGAACATCGGCACCGCCGACAAGGTCCAGTTTGCGACGAAAGAAAAGGGCGTGTTCGACAAAAGGCCGATCGCCGGGTTGATCCCCAGCAGATACACCGTCCCCCCAAAGGGCACGGCGATCAGCGCCAGCGCCACGGGAATGCGCAGCGCCAGCAAGACGAACAGCACGAGGACTCCGACAAAGCCGGTGGCGACGCTCATGAGGATTTCCTCGGGGCAGGGGCGACCAGCCGAATGGCGGTCACGAGGGCGGCAAGGCCGAAGCCGATCGGGGGCAGCCAGAACGCAGGCCACGTGGGAACGCGGGTGCTCTGGGCCATAACGAACGTGCCGGTATGGGTTGCCTGCAACGCGACCTTGAGCGCAACCCACGCCAAAGCGCCATAGATCACCATCGACACAAATGAAACGACACGGTCCGACAGGCGGATCATGCGCGGGCTCATCCAATGTTCCAGAAGTTCGACCTGCACCATCCCGCCCGAGCGTTCGACCCAAGCCAGCGGAATGAAGGCCAGCGCGATCATGTAGTAATGCGTTACGATCTCGTAGGTGGCCGGGATCGGCGCATTCGCCAGGTTTCGCAAGGTGATGTCGATGCCGACATGCGTCATCAGCGCCAGAATGGCCAGCGCACCCAGAACGGCCAGCAGCGACAGCAACCTGTCCTGCATCCGGTATAGAAAGGTCATCGGCTGAAGCTCCGCCAAGGAAAAGCCGCCGGGCGGGGTGCCCGGCGGCCCGCGGTCTTATTGACCGTAAGTCGCGTAATCGACCTGCGACCAGACTTCGTCATAGACGCGCTGCGCCATGGCGACGGGGTCGTTGTTCACCTCGTTCGCGACCATTTCCCAATGGGCGTAAAGCTCCATGAACCGGTCGATGCGTGCCTGCGCGTCGGTAATCCCGAAGTTCGCAGCCGCGAGGTCGACGATCGCGGCGATGTCGTCCTGCTTGTGCTGGTTCAGCGCGTCGATCAGCGACTGGTCGGCATCGATGATCTCGATACCGGCGGCACGGGCAGCGGCCTCGGCCTCTTCGGGCATCGAACGGCCCCAACGGTCGGTGAAGTCGGCGTTGGCGCGGTTCGCGGCACGGGCCATCGCGGCGCGGTCCTCGACCGACAGGCTGTCCCACGTGGCTTGCGCGGTGGTGAAGTTCGACGTCGATTGATACAGACCCAGCGGCAACATGGTGACGTTGGTGATCACCTCGACCATGCGGAACGAGATGAGGTCGGCGATCGAGGCCATCGTGCCGTCGATCACGCCCTGGCTGACGGCTTCGAACTGGTCGAACACCGACATCTGGGCAGGAACGGCGCCGAAATGCTCGGCGAAGCGCGCCCATGGGGCACCGCCCGAGCGCAGGCGCATACCGGCCAGATCGGCGGCCGTCCGGACGGGGCGGGTCGACAGGATCTCGTAGACGTCCGACGCGCCCGATCCTAGATACACAAAGCCGAAGGCGTGCATCTCTTGCTGGCAGGGCTCGCAGGTCACCAGATACTGCGTCATCGCGGCGGCAGCGGCTTGGCTGTTGGTCGGGATCAACGACAACTCGCCCGCCAGTGCCATGTTCGGCAGGTCAGCCGGGAAATACAGCGGCAGCAGGTTGCCGACCTCGGCGATCTGGCTTTGCAGCGCGTCCTTCATCTGGCCAAGGTTCACGACCTCTGGGCCCAGAATGGTGGCGCCCAGTCGGCCGTTCGATTCTTCGGGCAGATGCTGCGCGAAGTTGGTGTAGAGCACGCCGTTCGCAGGGTGCGGGGGCGGTGCGGCCGGGGCTGCGCGCAGCACCCGGTCTTGCGCGGCAGCGGTAAAGGCCAGAACCGATGCGGCCAGCGTCAGTCCGGCAATCCGTGTCAGTTTTTTCATGGTCGTCCTCCCAATTCGCCCGGTGTTGCTCAGAGGTTCAGCAGCCTCTTTGCATTTTCCTTGAGGATGAGGGCGCACCTCGTCCCGGAAATCAGATTTCTCGAAATCGGCCAGCCAGCGTTCCGGCGTGATCGCCGACTCAGTCCGAACCGAACAGCATCTTCTTGCGCAGCATGGTGTTGGCATACTGCACGAGGATCTTCGGGAAATACTTGGGCGACCAGCCGCTGAGGTCGATGTAGACATTCGGCTTGTGCGTCGCCACCGACAGCGCTTCCTCCTGCCAAGGGAAGGACGGATGAGCGAGGATGATCTTGAGGTCGGGGAAATCCACGGCCACGTCATCCAGATACATCGGGTTGGAATACTTCAGGCGCATGCCCATGCCCCCGCGCATCCCGGACCCGACGCCGGTCTGGCCCGTGTGGAACAGCGCGATCGCGCCTTCGTCCTGGATCGCCTGATACATGTCATAGGCCATGCGGTCGTTCGGATAGAACCCCTGCATTGTCGGATGGAACTTGAACCCCCGCACGCCAAAATCGCGCACCAGCCGCCGCGCTTCGCGGACACCCATCTTGCCCTTGTGCGGATCGATCGACGCGAAGGGAATCAGGATGTCGTCGTTCTCGGCGGCGATCTGCGCGACTTCCTCGTTGTGATAGCGTCGAAAGCCCGTCTCGCGTTCGGCATCGACCGGGAAGATCACCGCGGCGATCTTGCGCTCGCGGTAGTACTGCGCAGTTTCCTGCACCGACGGCAGCATCCCGTCGGCGCCGGCGGGGTTCTTGAAGTAATTGGCCATGCCCGCCTGAAACTCGTTATAGCCGTCGTCGCGGCACGCGTCGCAGGGTTCCTCGGCGTGGGTGTGGATGTCGATGGCGACGATCTCGTCGAGGTTCAGGGGCATGATGTCATCCTTTGAAGGCGAGTTTGGTCAGCAAGGCCAGCAGGTTGCGGGTTTCGGTGTCGGTCAGGCCAACCCGCTCGGCGTCGTGCACGCGCAGGAACTCGGCCTCGTGGCGCGCGACATGGGCTTGGCCGGCCTCGGTCAGCGCCAGAAGAACCGATCGCCGGTCTTCTTGGGGAACGATGCGCCGCACCAACCCGGCGGCAACCAGACGCTGCACCAGTTTCGTCATATGGGCGGGTTTGATGTGCAGGGTCCGGGCGAGGGCGCCCTGACGCAAACCCGGGTTCAGGTTGATCAGCCACAAGACGGTGAATTCGCCCGGCCGGATTCCCTGCGCGCCGAAGGTGGCGAAGAACTGCTCATAGATCGTCACCTGCGCCATGCGCAGCATGAAGCCGACCGACCCCGTCAGGTCGCCCAGATCGACGCTGTCATCGTCCGCGATGGGGAAGGGGGCGTTCACGGCGCGGGCCTCAACCGTTGGGGTTTGCGACCTTGCCTACCCGCTTTTGCAAGAAGGCATTCAGGCGTTCTTCGGCTTCGGGGCTGGTCTGCGTGAACGAGGCGATCACGCTTTCCACCCACAACCCGTCATCGGTGCCCATGTCATTGATGCGTGGCAGGGCATGGATGATCGCATAATTCGACAGTTCGGCATTGGTGGCTGCGCGCGCGGCCATCTTGACGGCCTCGTCCAGCGCCTGCCCTGCATCGACCACGTAATTGACAACGCCCCAGCGTTCGGCCGTTTCGGCGTCGATCGACCGGCCGGTCATCATCAGGTCTGTCATGCGCGAGACGCCCATCAGTCGCGCCGTGCGTGCCGAGGCCCCGCCGCCGACAAAGATCCCGCGCTGCCCCTCGGGCAGGGCGAAAAAGGCGCTGCGATCCGCGACGCGCACATGCACCGACGACGCCAGTTCCAGCCCGCCGCCGACGACCGCACCATGCAGAGCGGCGAACCAAGGCAGCTTGCCGCGCTGGATACGGCCAAAAACCTCGTGCCACCGGCGCAGCCCTGCACACCCACGAACGGCGTTTTCTTGACATGTTCGGCAAGATCCAGACCGGCGCAGAAATGCGGGCCGTGGCCATGGATCACGCCGGCCTTGGCGCGCGATTCGACTTCGGTGATGACGGTGTTCAGTTCTTCGATGAAGGCGTCGAGATGGCATTGCGCTTGACCGGGCGATTGGGGCCAACAACCGCCACGTCACCGCGGTAATCAAGGGTTACATAATCCATCTTGCGCCTCAACCGGTTTCGATTCCCGCAGTCAGTATCCGTATGGAAAGTTTCCATGTAAACAAAAATCTCTGGCGAGCCGCAGCACGCTAGTCTGGACGCATCGAACAGGGGGAAGAGATGGCAGAATCAACCTTGCGCCCGGTGAAGCTCTGGTCACCGGATGTCGATTGGGAGAGGCGTTCCGACGGGTCCATCCTGGTGTGAACGGCTCGTTGGGGGACTATCCGCACCGGCTGTCCGACCGTATCCAACACTGGTCCACCACGACGCCAGACACCGTCTGGATGGCGCAGAAACGCGACGATGGCGGTTGGGAGACGGTGACCTATGCGCAGTTGATGGGCCATGTCCGCGCGATCGGGCAGGCGCTGCGACGCTGGGCCTGTCGGTCGAACGGCCACTGGTCATCCTTCGGGAAATTCGATCGCCCATGCGCTGATGGCGCTGGGGGCGCAACATGTCGGCATCCCGTCCGCCGCGATTGCGCCAGCCTATGCGCTGGTGTCCGGCGATCTGGAAAAACTGCGTTCGGTCGCGGAACAGGTCACCCCAGGCGCGGTGTTCGTCGAGGAAACCGCCCCCTTTGCCCGCGCCCTGACGGGCGTGTTCGCCGACTTGCCGCTGCTGGCCCGGCATGGCGAGGGCACGACAATGCCATGGGATGCCCTGCTGGCCACCGTCGCAGGCCCCGAGGTTGATATCGCCAACCAGAACACCGGCCCCGATACCGTGGCGAAATTCCTGTTCACCTCGGGCACGACAGGGTCGCCCAAGGCCGTGATCCAGACCCAGCGCATGATGTGCGCGAACATGGAACAGATGACGGATTGCTATGCCTATCTGCGGGACGAGCCGCCGATCATCGTCGACTGGTCGCCGTGGAACCATGTCGCGGGCGGAACACCTCGTGTTCAACACCGCGCTGTATCTGGGCGGCACCTTCTATCATGATCCGGGCCGCCCGACGCCCGATGCCATGCCACCTTCATCCAGACCCTGCGGGAGATCCGCACCAACTGGTACTGGAACGTGCCCTTCGGCTTTGAGATGCTGGTCGAAGCGATGCGCAAGGATCCCGAACTTGCTCGGTCGTTCTTTGGCGATCTCAAGCTGATGTATTACGCCGGGGCCGCGATGGCCCGGCACACATGGGACGCGCTCGAGGAACTGGCGCTTGCCAGCACCGGCGAGCGCATCTTGCTGACCACCGGTCTTGGCGCGACCGAGACCGCGCCGTTCGCCCTGTTCAACACGCGCCCCGATGCCGGGCCCGGCAATCTGGGCGTTCCCGCGAAAGAAATCATCCTGAAACTGGTGCCCGTCGAAGGCAAATGGGAAGCGCGGGTCAAAGGGCCGAATGTCACGCCCGGCTATTGGCGCAATGCCAAGTTGACGCGCGAGGCTTTTGACGATGAAGGGTTCTATTGCCTTGGCGACGCCCTGCGGTTCGCGGATGAAAACGACCCCGCCAAAGGGTTCTTCTTCGATGGCCGCGTGGCCGAGAATTTCAAGATGTCGACCGGAACATGGGTTTCGGTGGGCGCCCTGCGCGCCAAGCTGACCGATGCGCTTGGCGGGTTGATGCGCGATGCGGTGATCGTGGGCGAAGGGCGCGACGAACTGGGCGCCTTGCTGGTGCCTTTCCGCCCGGCGATCGAGGCGCTGGTTCCCGGCGGTGACGCGCTGGATGACCGCGCGCTGTTCTCGCATCCCGCGCTGGCCGAAGCACTGGCCAGCCGACTGGCGGCTTACAATGCCAAGGCGACGGGCGCCTCGTTGCGGGTGCCACGCGCCTTGGTTCTGGTCGATCCGCTGCAACTGGACAAAGGCGAGGTGACCGACAAGGGGTCGGTGAACCAGCGGGCCGTTCGTATGCACCGCGCCGATCTGGTCGAACGGCTCTATTCCGATGACGCGCGCGTCATCCACGGACAAGGAGACTGACATGGACATCCAAGGTATCAGCGCGCTTGTGACAGGTGGGGGCTCGGGTCTGGGCGAGGCCACGGCCCGCCATCTGGCGGCCGAGGGCGCACGGGTTGCCGTTCTCGACCGCGACGCAGCTCGCGCCAGCCTCGTCGCGTCCGAGATCGGCGGAACGGCCGTTCCTGCGGATGTGACCTCGGAACCCGAGGTCATCGCCGCCCTCGACGCCGCGGGTGCCGCGCACGGGCCGGTGCGGATCGTGGTCAACTGTGCAGGGATCGGCACGGCCGGGCGCGTTCTGGGCCGCGAAGGGCCGCTGCCGCTGGAGGTGTTCCAGCGCACCATTTCCGTGAACCTGATCGGAACCTTCAACGTGTTGCGCCTTGCCGCCGCGCGCATGGCCGAGGCCGAGCCTATGGCCGACGGCGAACGGGGCGTTGTGATCAATACCGCATCGGTCGCGGCCTTCGACGGACAGATCGGGCAGGCGGCCTATTCCGCCTCGAAAGGTGGGATCGTCGCCATGAGCCTGCCGATCGCCCGCGAATTTGCGCGCGCCGGTATCCGCGTCAACGTGATTGCGCCGGGCATTTTCCTGACGCCGTTGTTGAACGGTCTGCCCGAAGAGGCGCAAAAGGCGCTGGCCGCCGACATTCCGTTCCCGGCGCGTCTGGGCGATCCGATGGAATTCGCCCAGACGGTCGCCTTCATGGTGCGCAACCGCTATGTGAACGGCGAAGTGCTGCGCCTTGATGGGGCGGTGCGCCTGCGCGCCAAGTAATCGCTGCCCGTGGGGACGGGATCCGATTTTACGGGATGAGGTGGCTGATGATGCGCTCTGCCGCCTCGTCCACGCTGCATTGCGTCGTGTCGATCCGGATTTCGGGCGTTTCGGGCGCCTCGTAAGGCGAGTCGATACCGGTGAAGTTCTTCAACGTCCCGGCGCGGGCCTTGGCATAAAGCCCTTTCACGTCGCGTGCTTCGGCGACCTCCAGCGGGGTATCCACGAAAACCTCGATGAACTCGCCGGGTTGCATCATCTTGCGCACCATCTCGCGTTCCGAGCGGAACGACGAGATGAAGGCGGTTATGACGATCAGCCCGGCGTCGGTCATCAGTTTGGCAACCTCGCCGACGCGGCGGATGTTTTCGATCCGGTCCGCCTCGGTGAAGCCGAGGTCCTTGTTCAGCCCGTGCCGCACGTTGTCGCCATCCAGCAGGAAGGTGTGCCGGTTCATCCGGGCCAGCTTGCGTTCAACGGCATTCGCGATGGTCGACTTGCCCGACCCTGAAAGCCCGGTCAGCCAGACAACCGCCGGTTTCTGATGCTTGAGGGCGGCGTGGTGCGCGCGGTCGATTTCGGTCGCTTGCCAGTGGATATTCTGCGCGCGGCGCAGGGCAAAATGGATCATCCCTGCCGCCACGGTCCGGTTCGTCTGGCGGTCGATCAGGATGAACCCGCCCAGGTCGCGGTTCTCGGCATAGGGCGCAAAGGGAATGTCGCGGTCGGTTGTCACCGTCGCGACGCCAATCGCGTTCAGGTCCAGCGTCTTGGCGGCAAGGTGATCCAGCGTGTTGACGTTGATCTCGTATTTCGGGGCTTGCAGCGTGGCCGAAACCCGCTGCGCGCCGATCTTCAGGTCATAGGCGCGCCCGGGCACCATCGCGACCTCGTCCATCCAGACGATCGTGGCCTCGAACTGGTCGGCGACCTGCAACGGTGATTGCGCCGCGCACAAGACCGCGCCGCGCGCGCATTCAACCTCGTCCGCCAGCGTCAGTGTCACGGACTCGCCCGCGATGGCGGCCTCGGCCTCGCCGCGCGCAGCCAGCACGCGGGAAACCGTCGTCGTGCGCCCCGAGGGCAGCACACGGACGGCATCGCCGGGGCGCACCTGCCCGGCTGCGATCAGGCCGCAAAAGCCACGGAAATCCTGGTTTGGACGATTGACCCATTGCACCGGCATCGCAAAGGGCAGGTCGCCGACGTCGCGCGCATCGGGTTCCACGGATTCCAGATAGGGCAGCAGCGCGGGCCCCTGATACCAAGGCATCGCCGCGCTGGGGGTGGTGATGTTGTCCCCGGCCAGCCCGGAAACCGGGATTGCCGTAAACGCGTTGATCCCGATTGACTGCGCGAAGGCGGCGTAATCAGCAACGATCCCCTCGAACCAGGCCTGATCATAGGCCACGAGATCCATCTTGTTGACCGCCAGCACGACCTGCCGGATGCCCAGAAGGTTCACCAGATAGCTGTGCCGCCGGGTTTGGGTCAGAACGCCCTTGCGCGCATCCACGAGGATCACCGCCAGATCCGCGGTCGAGGCACCGGTGACCATGTTGCGGGTATATTGCTCGTGCCCCGGTGTGTCGGCAACGATGAACTTGCGATGCGGCGTGGCGAAGAACCGATAGGCCACGTCGATTGTGATGCCCTGCTCGCGCTCGGCTGCCAGCCCGTCGACCAGCAAGGCGAAATCCAGTGCACCGCCTTGGGTCCCGACGCGTCGGCTGTCGGCTTCGAGGGCGCTGAGCTGATCTTCGAAGATTGTCTTGCAGTCATACAGCAACCGGCCGATCAGCGTGGATTTCCCGTCATCGACCGATCCGCAGGTGATGAACCGCAGCATCGTCTTGTTGCGATGGGCCTCCAGATAGGCGTCGATGTCCTCGGCGATCAGGGCGTCGGTTTGATAGGCAGGGCCCGTCATCAAAAATACCCTTCCTGTTTCTTGCGCTCCATCGAGGCGCTCTGGTCATGATCGATGGCGCGACCTTGGCGTTCGGATGTCGTCGTCAACAGCATCTCGCGGATGACCTCGGGCAGGGTGGTGGCTGTGCTCTCGACCGCGCCGGTCAGGGGATAGCACCCCAATGTCCGGAAACGGATCGACCGTGTTTGGGGCGTTTCGCCGTCGCGCAGTTTGAACCGGTCGTCATCGACCATCAGCAGCAGCCCGTCACGTTCCACGGTCGGGCGCGGCGC
>JAWKXG010000018.1:0-51012 GCA_041397065.1 Paracoccaceae bacterium
CCGAGGGCGATGCTCTCAATGCATTCGCTGCGGCGCTGCCCGCCGATTTCGATGCGGCGACGCGCGCGATCCTCGATACCAAGGGCCGGGTGATCCTGTCGGGGATGGGCAAATCGGGGCATATCGCGCGCAAGATCGCGGCGACCATGGCCTCGACCGGGACGCCCGCGTTCTTTGTCCACCCCGCCGAGGCCAGCCATGGCGATCTGGGCATGATTACCCCGGACGACATCTGCATCGTCATCTCGAACTCGGGCGAGACCACGGAACTGGGCGATATGCTGGCCTATTGCCTGCGCTTTTCGATCCCGATCATCGGCATTTCGAAACGCGACGACAGCACCTTGATGCGCGCCGCCACCCTGCGCCTGACCCTGCCCGATGCCGAGGAAGCCTGCGCCCTTGGCATGGCCCCCACGACATCGACCACGCTGACGCTGGGGCTGGGCGACGCCCTCGCCATCGCGGTGATGGAACAGCGCGCCTTTCGGCCCGAACAGTTCCGCAGTTTTCACCCTGGCGGCAAGCTGGGCGCGCGCTTGGCCAAGGTTACGCAGCTTATGCATTCTGGCGATCTGCTGCCCCTCGTATCGGCCGCGACGCCCATGTCGGATACGATCCTGACCATGACGCGCTGCGGCTTTGGTATCACCGGGGTGCTGGATGACACCGGCGGGCTGATCGGAGTCATCTCGGATGGCGACCTCCGTCGCCATATGGACGGGCTGATGACCCGCACCGCCGGGCAGGTCGCCACCGCGAACCCGGTCAGCGTTGCCCCCGACACCGCCGCCGCCGAGGCCGTCGCGGTCATGAACAAACGCAAGATCTATTCCGTCTTTGTCGTCGAAACCGACCGCCGCCCGGTGGGCATCGTGCGCCTGCATGACTGCCTGCGTGCGGGAGTGGTCTAAGGAGCCCGCATGAGCCACATCGTCACCATTCGCGACATCCCCGTGGGCGGCGCGCACCCCTTCGCCCTGATCGCCGGGCCCTGCCAGCTTGAAAGCCTCGATCATGCCCGCATGATGTGCGAGGGCATTCTGGAAGCCTGCGCGCCAACCGGCACCGGCGTCGTGTTCAAGGCCAGCTATGACAAGGCCAACCGCTCCTCCATCGGCACCCAGCGAGGGCTGGGGATGGAGGCCGGGCTGGAAATTCTGGGCCGCATCCGCGACGAATTCGACGTGCCGGTGCTGACCGATGTGCACGAACCATGGCACTGCGCCAAGGCCGCCGAGGTCGTCGATGTGTTGCAGATCCCGGCCTTCCTGTGCCGCCAGACCGATCTGTTGCTGGCCGCCGGGGAAACTGGCAAGGTGATCAACGTGAAGAAGGGCCAGTTCCTTGCGCCCTGGGACATGAAGCACGTCGCCGGCAAGATCGAGAGCACGGGCAACCGCAACATCATGCTGTGCGACCGGGGCACCTCGTTCGGGTATAACACGCTGGTCACCGATTTCCGCGGCCTGCCGACGATGGCCGAAACCGGCTATCCGGTTGTGTTCGACGCCACGCATTCGGTGCAACAACCGGGCGGCAAGGGCGGGTCGTCGGGCGGGCAGCGCGAATTCGTGCCGGTGCTGGCGCGCGCGGCCTGCGCGGTCGGCATCCATGCGCTGTTCATCGAAACGCATCAAGACCCGGACAATGCGCCGTCGGATGGGCCGAACATGGTCCCACTGGACCAGATGAAGGCGCTGATCGGCCAGCTTGCCGCCTATGACGCGCTGACCAAGGGGGCCATGAATGCGTGAGGCCGTCATCATCATCCCGGCGCGCTATGCCTCGACCCGCTATCCGGCGAAACCGCTGGCCGCGCTGAAGGGCGCAACCGGCATCGAGCGCACGCTGCTGGAACGCTCGGTCATCGCCGCCCGCCGCGCGGCCGAGGCGACTGCGGGCATCACCGGTATCTTCGTCGCGACCGACGACGCCCGTATCGAGGCCGAGGCCCGCCGGATCGGCGCCGATGTCATCATGACCGACCCCGAGTGCCGCAATGGCACCGAACGCGTCGCGCAAGCCGTAGAACGCGCCGGGTTGAACCAACCCATCGTCGTGAACCTGCAAGGCGACGCACCGCTGACGCCCCCGCATTTCGTCACCGCCCTGATCGAGGCCATGCGCGCCGACGCCACCCGGCAGGTCGCCACCCCGGTGCTGCGCTGCGACCGCGAGGCGCTGGATAACTTCCGCGCCGACCGCAAGGCCGGCCGCGTGGGGGCAACGACCGTGGTGCGCGACCTGACGGGCAAGGCGATCTACTTCTCGAAAGAGGTCATCCCCTACAGCGACAGCCTGAAACCCGGCGCTGAAATCCCGGTGTTTCACCATGTCGGGCTTTATGCCTATACGCCCGAGGCGCTGCGGCTTTATGCGGGCTTGGCCATCGGCGCCTTGGAACAGATTGAGGGGCTGGAACAGCTTCGCTTCCTCGAACACGGGCACAAGATCGACGCGGTCGAGGTCTCGGCCCCCGGCGCCGCCTTCTGGGAGCTGAACAACCCCTCGGATGTGCCCCTGATCGAAGGATATCTTAAGAGAATGGGTGTTGAATAAAGGGGGGCTTCGGCCTCCCTTTTTCATCATGCGAGGCACCCCATGCTTGAACCCGGCTTTCGCCCCCCGCTGATCGTCGGCGCGGGCTTTTCCGGCGCGGTCATCGCGCGTTTGCTGGCCGAGGCGGGCGTGCCCACCCGCGTGATCGAGGCCCGCGCACATGTCGCGGGCAATTGCCACACGGCGCGCGACCCGGAAACGGGCGTCATGGAGCACATGCATGGCCCGCATATTTTCCACACCGATGACGCCGGCGTCTGGCAATTCGTGCAGCGTTTTGCCCGGTTCCGACCCTATCGCCATTCGGTGCGCGCCATCGTGGGGGGGCGGGCGTTTTCACTGCCGATGAACCTTGGCACGATCAACGCCTTCTTTGGCCGCAACTTGACCCCGGACGAAGCGCGCGCCTTCATCGCCGCCCAGACCGAGGCCATCGCCTCCCCCGCGAATTTCGAGGAACAAGCCCTCGCCACCCTTGGCCGCCCTTTATACGAGGCGTTTTTTGCGGGCTATACCGCCAAGCAATGGGGCCGCGACCCGCGCGACCTGCCTGCGGCTGTGCTGAAACGCCTGCCCCTGCGCTTTACGCAGGATGACAGCTATTTCGCACATACCCATCAGGGCATCCCCGAAGACGGCTATACCGCGCTGGTCACTCGGATGCTGGATCACCCGCTGATCCGCCTGTCGCTCAACACCCCTTACCAACGGGGGATGGAGCGCGGCGCGCATGTGTTCTGGTCGGGGCCGCTGGATGCGTGGTTCGATCACGACGCCGGGCGGCTGGGGTATCGCACGCTGCGCTTCGTGCGGCAGGTGCATGACGGCGATGCCCAAGGCTGCGCGGTGGTCAATTATTGCGACGCCGATGTGCCGTGGACGCGGATCACCGAACACAAGCATTTCGCCCCATGGGAAACCCATGCGCGCAGCGTCACCTATCGTGAATACTCGGCCGAGGCTGGGGCGGGCGACGTGCCCTATTACCCGATCCGGCTGGCGCGCGACACTGCGATGTTGACCGCCTATGTCGCCCGCGCGCGCGCGCTTTCGGGCGTCAGCTTTGTCGGGCGGCTGGGCACGTATCGCTATCTCGACATGGATGTCACGATCCGCGAGGCGATGGATATCGCCCGCGCCTATCTCGCGGGTGCTCGCCCGGTCTTCACCAAGGCCGCCTAACCCCAGGCACGGGTTTCGTTCAGCAGCGCCAGCAGATAGCGGCCATAGTCGTTCTTGGCCAAAGGCTCGGCGATCTTGCGCAACTGGTCGCGATCGATCCAGCCCTTCTGGAACGCGATTTCTTCGGGGCAACCCGTTTGCAGGCCTTGCCGGGCTTGCAGCGTGCGCACGAAGTTCCCCGCGTCCAGCAGGCTGCCATGCGTCCCGGTATCCAGCCACGCATAGCCGCGGCCCATGCGCATCACGTCCAACTGCCCTTCATCCAGATAGGATTGCAGCAGATCGACGATCTCGACCTCGCCGCGCGGCGAGGGTTTGATGCGCTTGGCACGTTGGGGCGCTGTTCCATCAAGGAAATACAGGCCCGTCACCGCATAGTTCGACGGGGGATTCGCCGGTTTCTCGACGATTTGCGTCACCTTGCCAGAAGCGTCCATGCCGACGACCCCGTAACGCTCAGGGTCGCTGACCCGATAGCCAAAGACCGAGCCCCCCGATGTCCGCTTGTCGGCCTCGGCCAGCAGTTCGGGCAGGCCGTGGCCGAAAAAGATGTTGTCACCCAGCACCATGACCGACGGTGCGCCTGCCAGAAACTCCTCGGCCAGGATGAAGGCCTGGGCAAGGCCGTCCGGCGATGGCTGCACGATATAGGTAAAGCTGAGGCCCCATTGCGACCCATCGCCCAATGCCCGCATGAATTGTTCCTGATCATGCGGCGTGGTGATGATCGCGATCTCGCGCACACCCGACAGCATCAGCACCGACAGCGGGTAATAAACCATCGGTTTGTCATAGATCGGCATAAGCTGTTTCGACACGCCAATGGTGATCGGATAGAGCCGCGTGCCCGACCCCCCGGCCAGGATGATGCCTTTGCGTTTCATGCGGTTTGCTCCGTGATCTGGGTAACGATGGGCCCGAGTGCGGCGCGCCAGTCCGGGCGTTCGATGCCGAAAGCGCGGTGCAGGTCGTGGCAGTTCAACCGGGAATTCAAGGGCCGGCGCGCCGGCGTCGGATAGTCGGCGGTCGCGATGTCGGTGATCTGGCAGGGGAGTTGCGCAGCCTCCATGATTGCCCGCGCGAAGCCCGCCCAACTGGTGTCCGGCGCACCCGAAAAATGATAGGTTCCGCTGCGCGACGGGTCCATGATCAGCCCCTCGGCGATCAGGATGCAGGCGCGCGCGATGGCATCCGCAGGGGTCGGCCCGCCCACTTGATCGGCCACGACACGCAGTTCGGGCCGTTCGGCGCCAAGCCGCATCATCGTCTTGACGAAATTCGTGCCATACGCCGAAAAAACCCATGATGTGCGCAGGATGGCATGGGCCGCGCGCGCGGCGCGAACACCGATCTCGCCCGCCAGTTTCGAGCGGCCATAGGCGCCCAGCGGGCCGGTCGGATCATCGGGAGCAAAGGGTAGCGTGCCCGCCCCGTCGAAGACGTAATCGGTGGAAATATGCACGAACGGGATGCGCAGTGCTGCGCAGGCCTCGGCCATGGCCGCCGGGGCGTCCCCGTTGATGACGGTCGCGGCGGCTTCGTCGGTTTCGGCCTTGTCGACGGCGGTCCATGCGGCGGCGTTGATGACGGCGCGCGGCTTGTGGCTATGGATCGCCTCGGCACAGGCTGTGGGATCGGACAGGTCGGCCCCGTCCCGCCCCAACGTCACGACGCGAGGTTCTGCGGCCAGATGGCGCGCGACCTGCCCGGTTTTCCCGAAGACCAAGATCATGCCTTGACCCCCAGCCGCTCGCCGACGCCCTGCCGCGCTTGCAAGGGGCGCCACCAAGCCTCGTTCGCGAGATACCACTCGACCGTGCGCCGCAGCCCTTCCTCGACCGTAACCGACGGGCGCCAGCCCAGTTCGGTGCGGATGCGCGTCGGATCGATGGCATAGCGCGCATCGTGACCGGGACGGTCGGCAACAAAGGTGATCTGGTCAGAATAAGAACCGCTGGCCTTGGGCCGCAGGTCGTCCAAAATACCGCACAGGGTGCGCACGAGGTCGAGGTTCGTCCTCTCGTTCTCGCCACCGATATTATAGCTGCGACCGTTCTGGCCATTTTGCAGGACCAGCAACAGGGCGTCGGCATGATCCTCGACAAACAGCCAGTCGCGGATGTTCGCCCCGTTCCCGTAAATCGGCAGCGGTTTGCCCGCCAGCGCGTTCAGGATGACAACCGGGATCAGTTTCTCGGGGAAGTGAAACGGGCCATAATTGTTCGAACAATTCGTCAAAACGACCGGCAGGCCATAGGTTTCATGCCACGCGCGCACCAGATGATCGCTGGCCGCCTTGCTGGCCGAATAGGGGCTGCGCGGATCATAGGGCGTGTCTTCGGTGAACTGCCCGGTGGGGCCAAGCGATCCGAATACCTCGTCCGTCGAGATGTGATGAAACCGGAATGCCTCGGGCTTGCCCTCGGCCTGCCAATAGGCCCGCGCCGCTTCGAGCAGCACGAATGTGCCCCGCACGTTCGTGTCGATGAAGGCCCCCGGCCCGTCGATCGACCGATCGACGTGGCTTTCGGCGGCCAGATGCATCACCGCATCGGGGCGATGTGTCGCAAAGACGCGGGCAACGGCTTCGGCATCGCGAATATCGGCCTGTTCAAAGGCATAGCGCGGGCTGCCCGCCACCGATGCCACGTTGTCAAGGCAGGCGGCATAGGTCAGCACGTCAAGGTTCACGACCGAATGACCATCGGCGATGGCCCGGCGCACGACCGCCGATCCGATGAATCCGGCACCGCCCGTAACCAGCAGTTTCATGTGCGTGCTCCGTCTTGGTTCAGGGGTTGGGCCGGGCGGGAGCGCCCGTGGCGCATCCGCAGGAACGGGGTTTCGAACAGCCTGAAGCTGAGTTCCGCCGCAGCCCAGCTGCCACCCCAATACAGCGCCAGATAGATCGGATGTGCCCCTTCAAGGCCCAAGCGCCCGGCCAGCGCCGCCGCGAAATGATGCACGATGGGATGCAGCAGATAGATGCCGTAGCTGACCACCCCGATCCGAGCGAGGGGTGGGAACCGCAAGCCCGGGCTCAACACCGTGTCCTCGCGGATGATGAGGGCACCGACGAGGGCAGTCATCGCCAGATGCATCACCAGGTTCGGCCAACCTTGCAAGGGTTCCGGCAGCAAAAAGGTCAACGCCACGATCAGCACCGCCAGAACAGGCGCCGCGGCGCGCGCACCAATCAGGGGCCAGAGCATCGCGAAGCCACGCGGCGTGTTCAGGATCACCGCCAGCGCAGACCCCATCAGGATCGGCGCATAGGTCGGAAAAGGCAAGGCCAGCAACAGCGGCCCTGTGCGCATCGACACATCGCCGAAAACCCCGGCAGAGATCAGCACATTGGCCGCGATCAGCGCCCCCAGAACCGGCAGTATCGCCCGCGCGGGCAACAGGATGAGAAGCAGCGGCCAAATCAGGTAATACTGTTCCTCGACCGACAGCGACCACATCGGCCCCAGCATCTGGATGTCGTAGGTCAGGAAATTGACCATGAAGACATAGTAATAGGGCCATATCTGTGCCGCGGCCGCATCCTGCCGAATGAGCACATAATAGGCCCCGACGGCCGTCACGATCAGCAGATACAGCGGCAGGATCCGCAACGCCCGGCGCCAATAGAAACCGCGGAGCGAGATCGCGCCGGTCCGGTCGCGCTCGCGCAGCAGCAGCGTGGTGATCAGGAACCCCGAGATCACGAAGAACAGGTCTACCCCCAAGAAACCGCGATGCAGCGCGACCGAGCCGTCCATCAGCCATCCGGGCATGTCGGTGTGGTGAAACAGCACCGCGCTGATCGCAAGGGCGCGCAATCCGTCCAGCGCACCGAAGCGCGTCTGACGGGAATAAGCAAGAAACGCAGGGGTCATGGCGCCCTCAGAGGTGAAACGGCGTCGCCCAATCGGCGAAGCGCGGGGCTTTGGCGTCCTTGTCGGATACGGTCGCCGTCGCGGGGTCGATGCCCCAGTCGATCGCAAGGTCGGGATCGGCGAAATGCACGGCTCCGTCGCATTCGGGGGCATAGCCATCGGTCGTCTTGTACAAGACGACGGTATCCGGCGCGCGCGTGACGAAGCCGTGCAGAAAGCCCTTCGGCACCAGCAACTGGCGCGCATTTTCCGGTGTCAGTTCCACGCCGACCCATTGGCCAAAGGTCGGCGAGCCCCGGCGGACATCGACGGCAACGTCAAAAATCGCCCCCAGTGCGCAGCGGACCAGCTTGTCCTGTGCGTGAGGCGGCGCTTGGTAATGCAGGCCGCGCACGGTGCCGACATTGCGGCTGACGGAATGGTTGTCCTGCACGAATTCCAGATCGATGCCCGCCTCGGCGAATGCCTTGCGGGAATAGGATTCACTGAAGGAACCGCGATGATCCGCGAAAACCTTCGGGGTCAGGATCAGAACGCCGTCCAGGGCGGTTTCAGTCACTTGCATCGTACACCTTGCCTCGTTTTCGCGGGTTTGCCCGCGATATGTGATTATCCGGAATATCCACCGCTGCGGTGCCATTGCCAAGCATCGGCGATCATGAGCTTGAGCGACGACCTTTCGGGCGCCCAGCCCAGCTCGCGGATCGCGCGCTGACTGCCCGACACCAGCGAAGCAGCATCGCCGGGGCGTCGTGGGCCAAAATGATGCGGGACGCGTTTGCCTGTCGCAGCGCGGGCGTGGCGGATCACTTCCTTGACCGAGAACCCAGCCCCGGTGCCAAGGTTGAAGACACGGCTGCCATTGCCGCCCAGAAGCCACTCGATCCCCAGGACATGGGCTTCGGCGAGATCGGCGACATGGACATAGTCGCGGATGCAGGTGCCGTCGTGCGTTGGGTAGTCGTTGCCATGGATTTCCAGCGCAGGGCGCTGGCCATCGATCGCCTCGAGCATCACGGGGATCAGGTGCGTCTCCGGGCGGTGGCATTCGCCGATCTCGCCCGCAGGGTCGGCGCCAGCCACGTTGAAATAGCGAAAGATCACGGATTCCAGCCCCTTGGCCACGCCGAAATCGCGCAAGATCCCTTCGACTGCAAGCTTGGACGAGCCATAGGCATTGATCGGCGCCAGCGGGTTTTCCTCGGTCAGGACGATTCCATCCGCCTCGCCGTAAACGGCGCAGGTAGACGAAAAGACGAACTTGCTGATGCCCGCGGCGGTCGCGGCCTCGATCAGGTTGAGTGACCCCAGAACATTGTTGCGCCAGTATTTCGCCGGGTCGATCATGGATTCGCCAACAAGGCTGAAGGCCGCGAAATGCATGATCGCGATCGGTTCATATTCGGCGATGGCCTTGTCGATGGCCGCGCGGTTCAGAAGATCAGCCTGCACCAGCGGCCCGTATTTCACCGCCTGCGCCCATCCGGTGCTGAGATTGTCGAAGGCCACGGGGGTATAGCCGCGCTGCGCAAGATGCTTGCACGCATGCGAACCGATATACCCCGCGCCACCGGTGACAAGCACATTCCGCATTCGAAACCCTCGAAAATCGACCTGACGACGCATACTGCACCCGCCGCCACGAAGAATTCATTAATCCAGTTTCAAGGTGAAATAATGGCACGGGATGCAGGGCTTGGGGCAATTTTGTGCCCGTCTCGCTCAGAAGAAGTGCAGCGCTGCGGCCACAGCGCCCGGATCGAACTCGTCGATCACGACGATCTGGCATCCCCCCAGTCCCGAGAAATCGAGGACCACGCCCTCGGCCCCGACGTGGCCGTATTCTTGCACGACCTGCGCTGCAGAAAGCGACCCGCGCCACCACCACATCGCCTGCTGGACCCCAATGGTATCGCCTGAGGCGGCATCGAAATCCATGATGGTGTTCTGTTCATGGTCCGAGAAGAACTCGAACACATCCGCGCCTTCATCGCCCCACAAAGTGTCGTTGCCCGGCGCCCCACGCAGCGTATCCACCCCGTCGCCGCCATGGATGGCATCATTGCCGTTTCCGCCGACGAGGAAATCGTTCCCGCCGCCGCCGCGCAGGGTGTCGTCGTCGTCATATCCCCATAACCCGTCGTGGCCCTCTCCTCCTTCCAGAAGATCGTGCCCCTTCTTGCCGAACAGCCGGTCATTGCCGTCGCCGCCCCGCAAGATGTCATCGCCGATGCCGCCCCCGATCAGGTCGTTGCCGGCGCCCCCGTCCAGAACGTCGTTCCCTGCTGCGCCCGCCAGCCGGTCCTTGCCGGTGCCGCCCGCGACCGTGTCATCCCCCTCGCCCATGAAGGCCCGGTTGCGCCCGCGATCCAGCATCACAAGGTCGTTGCCGTTGCCCGCGACGATGTGGTCGCGTCCGCCCCCTGAAAGGATCGTGTCGTCGCCGTCCCATCCCTTGATGGTATCGGCCCCCTCTCCGCCCGAGAGATAGTCGCCCTCGCCCCCCCCTTCGAGCCGGTCTGCCCCGAGATCGCCGAAGAACTGGTTGTATCCCGACAAGGCCGTTAGCAGGTCGCGCCCGCTGCCGCCGATCAGAACGTCATCCCCTGCGCCGCCATCCAGCGTGTCGTCCATGTCGCCGCCCTCCAGCGTGTCGCTGTCGGGCGTGCCGATCAGCGTGTCGCGGGCCGCTGTCCCCGTCAGGCGCACCCCCGGTGGCGCCGTGGGCCGGATTGGCACGAAGGGCACCACATCGCCGCCCGCCAATCCCTGCGGCACGAGGTCAGCCAAGGTCAACGGGGCGTTGTCGGCGGCCTGCACCACGATGGTCTGCGCCCGGTAGTCGATGGTCGCACCGCTGGCCGTCGACACCACATTGAGGGCCCCAAGGTCCCGCAGCATCGGCAGGCGGGTCATGTCGATCCGGTCCAGCCCGCGTTCGAAATCGGTGATCCGGGTCACCCCGCTGGCGGCGTCCATGACGAAAAGGTCGGCCCCCGCCCCCCCTGTCAGGACGATGCCCGCTCCATCCGAGACCAGCACATCGTCACCCGCCCCGCCGATCAGCGTGTCGAGATCGCCCTGCGCCACGAGAACATCGTCGTCGGCGCCGCCCTGCATCAGTTCGGGCCCCTCGGTGCCCGTCAGAACACTGCCCAGCGTGTCCAGCGCCATCGTGAAATGCGAAACGCCGCCCTCGCCCTGCGCCGAAGCAAAGACATGCAGGACACCCACATCGATGACCGCTTCGATGGCTGTCACCGTGTGCAGGCTGGTGGTGGCGTCGTCGGCCAGTGTCTGCACCGGGACCAGCCGGCCATCCGGCAGCAATCGCCAGACCGTCAATCCATGGTCAGCGCCACCCGCGACGACAAAGGCATGATCGCCCTGCGCGGCGACGCCCAGCGCCTGCACCGAGGCAAAGCGGCTGAACCCGTTGTCGATGCGGTGTTCGACAGGGACGAGGCCCGCGACAGGATCGACCCGCATGACCGAGACACTGTCCGAACCGGTGCCCGCCACCAGCACATAGCTGACGCCGCCCAGTGTCACCACCTCGATTGCCGAGGGGGCCGCAAGCCCCAGTCCCTGCGCCGCCCCCATACGCCCGAATTCCACCAATGCACCGTTATGCGACCGATAGGCGCGCACTGTGTCATCCATCGGATTTGCCGTCAGGACGGCCGTGGCCCCTTGAAGGTCCAGCGGCTTGAGGTCTGCAATCGCAGGGGCCGTCCCTTGGGGAAAAAGGGCGGCGGCCGTGTCGGCAAAGGTCAGCAAGGCCTCGGCCAGCGCAAAACCACCCTCGGCGGCGCGCGCGGCGGCATCGGAAAGGGACACCGTCGTTGCCGCACCGATGCGCCCTGAAGGGTCCAGCACGTAGCCCTGCAACCCGGCCCCATCGCCGCCATGGAAAAGCGTCGGCACCCCGCCCGCTGCCAGCACCAACCGGTCGGCAGCCACCGCCGTCAGGTTCGGCGGAAAGACCACGGACGACACCACAACAGGCGCCGCCTGCACGGAATACTGCACGATCCCGCCATAGGCGCCGCTGCCCGCATAGAGTGACAGCACACCTCCGATCCGCGCGGCCTCCAGCGCGGTGATCCCGTTGTCCAGCGCGTCGGACCCCGCGCGCATGATGCCGGCTGATTGCAGAAGCATCGCCTCACCCTTGTTCACCCGGCACCAGCCTGCCCCGGGGAACCGCCGCAAAGCCGCGCGGGATCAGGGCGAAACAGCGGCTTTCCCGCGCAATTTTACCTGTTTTCCAACCTGTGCCGCGCGGCTTCGTTAACCCCTTGTTCCCAGACTTGAACAGATTCCACACCGACGGCATTGGGGGGCCAAATGGACGGAAGCCATTTCCATATCGACAGCACAACGCGTCTGTGCGCGGTGGTTGTCTCGCATCAACGTCTCGACAAACTCAAGATCACGCTGGGTCGGCTGCTGGAAACGCCCGCCCATGTGCTGCAACGCGTGGTCGTGGTCGACAACGCCTCGGACCCCGCCATCGGTGCCTGGTTGCGGAGGCAAGCGGATCCGCGCCTTCATGTCGAACTGCTGACGCGAAACATCGGGGGCGCCGGCGGGTTCGAATGGGGGATGCGGGTCGCGATGCGTCGCTATGCCCCCGATTGGATCGTGGTGATGGATGATGACGGCCGCCCTGATCCGGGTGCGCTGGAACGCTTTGCCGAACTGGACCTGCGCGACTGGGATGGTTTCGCCGCTGCCGTTCGCACGCCGGACGGTGCACTGGCCGACATGAATCGCCCGACCTTCGACCCGTTTCGGCACCCCGGACGCCTGCTGCGCAGCGCGTTGGGCGGCGGGCGCGCGGGGTATCACATCGGCTCCCATGATCTGGCGATCGAAGGCACGCGCCCGGTCGATGGTGCATCCTTCGTCGGATTTTTCGTGCGGGGAACGGTTCTGGCGATGCACGGTGGCCCGAACCCGGATCTGTTCCTCTATGCCGATGATGCGTTCTATACCTTGGGCCTGACGCGCGCGGGCTATCGCATCGGCTTCAATCCTGCCGTCGGGTTCGAGCACGACACCGAAACCTATTCGCCCGGCGATCCTCGATTCCGTCCCCTGTGGCGGGTGTATTATTACTATCGCAACCTGACGGCGCTGCACCGTTTCGTGGCGGGCGCCTTGTTCCCCGCCGTGCTGGTCGTTCACCTGCCGATCTGGCTGGCCAAGGCACGCCACTATCGCGGGTCGCGGGGTGTGTATCTGCGATTGCTGACGCTGGCGTTGCGCGATGGCCTCGCCGGGCACACCGGTCGGCCCCATGGCGAAATCCTCGCGCTGGCCGAGCGCGAAAACCGGCCCTCAGCGCGCCAGAAGATCGCGCGCGTGGCGCCGCAACAGCACGAGGCCTGACGCCATCGGCAGCAGCGCGAAGGCCAGCACCAGCGGAACCGACAGATAGGTCGGGCTATAGGTGGAATAGAAGCCTTCGCGCATCATCCCGGTGAGATGCATCAACGGATTGAACCACAGGATGTCGCGTCCAACTTGCGGCATGTCCTCGAACAACACCAGCACACCCGACACCAGCATGAGCGGCGCGGTCAGCACCCCCCATATCTGATCCCAGAGGCTGAAACGTTCCAGAAGAAACGCATTCAGGACCCCCAGCCGAACGCCAGCATCAGGGTCAAGCCCATCGCCGCGACAACGGCGCCCCAGTCAATGATCACGCCCACGTCGTCGTAAACGACGATCCCCCAGAGGATCAGCGCCGTCACCAGCAAAGCGATCAACGCGTTGAGCACGAATCGAGCCAGCACGGCATCCGCCCAAGTCACCCCGGGATACATCAACAAGGGGCGGGAAAATGTCAGCGCGCGCCCGACCATCTGCGAAACCGAACGGAAAGTCACGAACACCATCAACCCGGTCGCCTTGAACAGCATGAAACTTGTCCCCAGACTGGGCGTGCGCAGCATCAGCGCAAAAGCCCCGGCCAGAACCACAATCACCCCCAGCGGCTGCAAAACGGCCCAGGCCACACCCCCCGGATGCCCGCCGAACCGTGTCGCCATCTCGCGCAGCATAAGCGCGCCGATGACACGCGGGGCCGAGAACCGGCGCCGCACACCGCCGACGGCCCGACCCGCAGCGGGCGCAAATTGACGGGAATCGAACGGCATTGGACACCTCCGGAACTTGGCTGCCGTTAGCCAGTATTTAAGAGAAGAGTGATCAGATTGATAACAACGAGGAGGATTTCGCGTGTCCGAAGCCGAAGTTATCAATCCGCCGTCCCCTGCCCCCGCACCGCCAAGGCGGCAGCCCGGCCGTCAGGGCAAGACGCCGGGAAAGGGCAAGGCGCATGGCCCGCGTCTTGCCCCGCCGCCAGCGCGCCCGGCCCGGCTGCGACGGCGACACATCGGTGTCTATGTCAGCTTTCTTGCCTGCGTGATCGCCCCGGTCGCCGCGCTGGCCTTCTATCTGTGGGTCTATGCACAGGACCAGTATGCCTCGGTCACCGGTTTTACCCTGCGCAGTGAAGAAGCTGCGCCGGCGGCTGACCTGCTGGGCGGCTTGGCCGGCTTTACCCGCAGCACGACGGGCGTGAACGCCGATGTGCTCTCAGCCTTCATCCAGTCGCAGCAGATTGTCGAAAGGATCGATGCTCGGCTGAACCTGCGCGAACACTACAGCCAAGTCTGGGACCGTGATCCGCTCTTCTCGATCTGGGGCGATGCCACGATCGAGGATCTTCTTTGGTTCTGGAACCGGGTTGTCCAGGTCTCGTATGACAAAGCTTCGGGCCTGACCGATGTGCAGGTACGCGCCTTTTCACCGCAGATGGCTCAGGCGATCGCCACGTCCATCGTCGCGGAAAGCGAATCGATGATCAACGCGCTGAACGCCCAGTCGCGACGCGACGCCATGGCCATGGCCCAGCGCGACCTGGCCGATGCCCAGACCCGCGTGTTGTCGGCACGGCAAGAACTGGCCGATTTTCGCGCCCGCACCCAGATTGTTGATCCTGCCGCGGATCTTCAGGGCCGCATGGGCGTGTTGAACACCTTGCAGCAGCAATTGGCCGAAGCCTTGATCGAAAGCGATCTTTTGGCCCAGATCACCACTGAAAGCGATCCGCGCGCGCGGCAGGCCCGGCGCCGGATCGCCGTGATCGAGGACCGGATCGCTACCGAACGCGCCCGCGTTGCGACGCAGGACGTGACGACACAGGCCACCGATTACCCGCGATTGATCGCCCAGTTCGAAGCGCTGTCGGTCAATCAGGAATTCGCCGAACGCAGCCTGACCGCAGCCCTCGCCGCCCATGATGCGGCGCGGTCGAATGCCGGACGGCAGAGCCTCTATCTCGCGACCTATGTCACGCCGACATTGGCAGAACGGGCGCAATATCCCAACCGCCCGGCGATCCTCGGCCTGACGGCCCTGTTCCTGTTCCTTGGCTGGTCCGTGCTGACGACCCTGATCTACAGCCTGCGTGACCGGGGCTGATGCGATGATCACGCTGTCCCATCTCTCGAAAGGTTTTCGCCGCACCGACGGCTATTTCCCGGTGATCGACGATGTCACCCTCAGCTTGCCAACCGGCAAGTCGCTGGCCTTGCTGGGTGGTAACGGTGCCGGCAAATCGACACTGCTGCATCTTATCGCGGGCACCCTGCGCCCCGATTCCGGGTCGGTTCAGGTCTCAGGGTCGATCTCGTGGCCGATCGGCTTCAACGGCAGTTTTCACCGCGATCTGACGGGCGAGCAGAACACCCGGTTTCTGGCGCGTGTCTATGGCGTGGACACCGGCGATCTTTCGGATTTCGTGGCCGACTTTGCCGAACTGGGGCCGCAGTATTTCGAGCCCCTGCGCAGCTATTCGTCCGGGATGCGCGCGCGCTTGTCCTTCGCGGTATCGATGGGGATCCCCTTCCAGACCTATCTGGTGGACGAAGTGACCGCCGTCGGTGACGCAAGGTTCAAACGCAAGAGCAAGGCGCTTTTTCGTGACCGCATGGCCCGCGCCGACGCGATCCTTGTCAGCCATTCCGAGGACGATCTGCGGCAGGTCTGCAATGCGGCGTTGGTGCTGCAGGGCGGGCGTCTGCGATATTTCGACGATGTGGCCGAGGCGCTGAACCATCACCGCAAAAGCATGGCCTGACCGATGCAGCCGCGCCTGATCCTGCATATCGGTCATTTCAAGACGGGGACGACAGCGCTGCAAGTCTTCCTTGCCCGCCACCGATCCCGGTTGGCGCGCCAAGGCCTGGTTTACGCGCGAACCAGTGAACACCTTTCCAAGCATTCGGCGCTGGCCTTGGCCCTTCTGCGCGAGGCCGGCGCCACCACGCTGATGCATGGCTATACGGATCCGACCCCCGCGACCCGGCTTTGGGACGCCCTCGCCGACGAAGCGCGTTCCCTCGCGCCCGGGGCGGAGCTGGTGGTCAGTTCCGAAGAATTCATCCGCCTCGGCGCGCACCCCCGGGCCATCGCCGGGCTGCGCGCGTGCCTTGCGCGGATGCCCGATGTCGACGTACGCGCGATCGCCTATCTGCGCCCGCCACACAGCCATCTCGAATCGTGGTATAATCAACTGGTCAAGATGAACGCCGCACCCGGCGATTTCGACGCGACCGTCAGCATCATGGAAGAGGTCCACACGGATTATTCCACCGCGATCTTGCCATGGGCAGAGGTCCTCGGGCCCGGGCGGGTCCTTCTGCGGAGCTACGGCGCCTCGCTGCGCGAAGGCAACGCTCTCGCCCGTGATTTTCTTGGCGCGCTGGGATATCGCCTGCCCCTCTGGCCCAAACCCTTGGGGAACGATCCGAATCCTCGGCTGGATCCGCGTACGCTCGACATGCGACGGGCCTTTCGGCGCCATGGGTTGTCGCCCACCGTGACCGACCGTTGGGTCACAAGGCTGAGCGCACAGCTTGCGCCGCCTGCGCAAGCAACCATGCCCCCGGTTTCGCAGGTCATCCGCTGCATTGAAGCGCTCAGAACTTTGCCCGGCGCAGCTCTCGACTGGGACGCCATGCTGGCGGATCTGCCGCGCGGTTCCGACGGGGATCTTCGGATCGCGCGTCAGGTGATCGACCTTTTGTGCGCAGAGCTCGTTCGGGTGCGGCGAAAACGCCGGCAGTCATCATGAAGGTGCTGTTCTACAACTGGGCCGACCCGATGGACCCCCGCCGCAGGGGCGGGGGGATTGGCGTCTATCAGCGAAACCTTGCATCGGCGATGACAGGGGTTGACGCACAGTTCCTGTCTTCGGGCCTTGTGCACGATCTCGTTCCCGGGCCGCCGCGCGTGACCACGCTTGCCGACGGCCAATATACTGTTGTGAACTCGGGCGTCCTTGCCCCCTCGCATGCTGATTTTGCCGGGGCCTCGCAGATCAGTCACCCTGCCACGAAAGCCGCGATTTGCCGCTTTTTGCGCGATACGGGCCCGTGGCAAGCGATCCATTTCAACACCCTCGAGGGGGTGCCGGCGGATATCCTCTCGCTCAAGGAAAAGATGCCCGCGACACGGTTCATCCTGTCGCTGCATAATTACTACCCGTTTTGTCCGCAGGTGAATTTCTGGCACCGCGAGATCGAGGCCTGTTCGGGCCCCGGTGACGGCGCGCGCTGCACCAGCTGCCTGCCTTCGCAACCCGATGCCCGGGCGATCCGCACCGCTTATGCGTTGGAAAGCCTTGCCGCCCGTTGCTGCATCCAGCCCGGCACCTTGCTGTTCGACCGGGGATTGCGCCCCGCCTTGAGCCGCGGCTGGCGTCTGTTGCGCGGCCGCGCGCAGGCGGGCGCGACCGCGCCGCCATTGGCGGACCATTTCACCCACCGGCACGCGCGATTTGTCGATCTGATCAACCGATACTGCGACACGGTGCTGTGCGTCTCGCGCCGCGTGAGCCTGATTGCCGAGGCACAGGGAATCGACCCTGAACGATTGTCGGTGCTGAGAATCGGCACGCCTGAGGCTGACGCCTGGGCACAAACCACGCCGAAACCCGCGTTCGCGACGTCCCCACTGCGGCTCGCCTACCTTGGTTACATGCGCCGCGACAAGGGGTTCGTCTTCTTGCTCGACACCTTGGAGAATATGCCCGATGCCCTTGCGCACCGCCTCGACGTCGTCATCGCGGCACGGGGTCTGACGTCAGAATACGCGGCCCGGCTGAACCGTCTTCGCCCCCGGCTGGCAGGGCTGACCTTGTTCGACGGCTATGATCACGCGCAACTCGACCAGATCCTCAGGGGTGTTGATGCCGGGATCGTTCCCGTTCTTTGGGAAGACAACTTGCCCCAGGTCGCGATCGAGATGCACGCCCGGCATATCCCCCTGATCACCGCCGACAAAGGCGGAGCGCGCGAACTGGGAAATGCGCCCGAGTTCGTTTTCCGGGCGGGCGATGCCGCCGGGCTGACACGAATCATCCGCGCAATTCTGAACGGCCATCTGACCCCCGCCCGATATTGGCGTCGGGCCGAGGCGCCCGTCAGGATGGCCGAACATGCCCGCGCCCTGAGCGAAATCTATCGCGGCACGCCCCCATCGCGAATGCGCCGGACGGTAGGATTCTGATCCCAGCGGACCGAAACGGAAGCATCGTGCCACACTGCCCGGTCATGCACCGTGAGGCCGAGATATTTCCGATATTCCTCGGCCTCGTTGAAGTGCTGACCCCGCGCAGCTTCCTCGGCCGCCTTTGCGTGAAAGCCGGCATGAAACTTGAAATGGCCGAACATCAGGCTGCGCCGGGCGAGCCGGGCGCGGGCGACATAGTGCAGACCCGCCGACAGGCGCATCCAGGGCCGGTATTTCAGCAACGCGATCTTTTGTGCGACGAACAAATCGGGCCGTGACCCGGGCATCTGGCGATGCCGGACGGCGCTCGTCCATGTTTCCGAATCCCCGAAGGGCCCGCGGTGTTCGCGGAGCGGCAGCAAGGGCGGCTCGTCAAGGTAGGGGGTCGCTTTGAACGGGTCGCATCCCGCAAGCTGCGCCGTGGACAAGGGGCCATCAGGATACAGATCCAGCATGAAAATCCGCGCGGCATCCGCGCCTTCGGCATCAAGCAAGGCGAGATGCGCCGCCAAGGGGCCCCCTTCGCCGGGTGACCAGATCAGCAGTTCGTCGGCGTCCGCCACCAACGTCCACCGCCCGACGCGATAATGTGACAACAGCGCCTGCTGCCACGCCACACCGTAATGCGCATCGCGATAAGCGCTGTCGGTCTGAAAGACCGCAACGTCGGGCTGGGCGAGCAACGCGGCAAGGGTTCTGTCGGTCGAAGCGTTGTCGACGACGAGGAAACCAGTCACGCCCAACCGGCGATAATGGTCGAAGAAGGCGGGCAGCAACGCCGCTTCGTTGCGAAATACACCGACGACCACAAGGGGTTGCGCGGCGACTTGCGCCAACTTGGCTGGATCGGACACAAGGTCGAGCGCCTGCGCATTCCAACCAAGCCGCGCCGGGGCAAAGCTGGGCCATATCCGCGACGGCCGCAGAACAGTGGCGTCGCGGCAGGCCAAGGCCGTGTCTTGCAATGACGGCGTGTCCAGATGCACCTGCCGGATGTCGGCGCCCCGAAAGGGCAGGAACCCGGTGACCCAGCGGGACAGGGGCTGATCGCTGCCTTCAACCTTGCGGAACATGCTGGTGAGGTAACCTTCGCCCTGCGCCTCAATCCCGTGCAGAGCCAGAAGATCGCCGACCAGCTTGTCCTCCATGAACGAGACGGCGAGCAGGTCCTGACCCTCGGGGTTGCGCGCGGCCGAGCGGATTGCTGCCATCGCCCGGCGCGACAGCGCATAACCGCTGCCACCGTCGGCATAGGTCGAGGGTTCGGGCGATTTGTCCAGTTCGTCGCGCCCGCGTGGGGTCGAGGATTTCGCCTGATGCCAGGTGCGGTCCATCTCGCCCCGGGCGCGGCGCAGGGGCCGACCATAATAATCGGCCTTGCGGTGGTTGAGGCCGCCGAAGAACCGCGAGGCATCCATGAAGCAATCATCGTCGATCTTGACGAGATGCGCGAAACTCGTGTGCCGGTAAACCCAATCGACCATGGCCAAGGTCTTGGCGGGTAAGCCTTCGTAATCGTCCGGCGCATCAAGCGCGACCACATCGCCGGTGCGCGTGCCGTCCCCACCGCCGGTGAAGACCAGAAACGGAACGCCAAGTCCGCGCAGGGTGGACAGCCACCCGCGGCGCATGGCGGCAACCCGGTCATCCAGATGCGTTCGGCAGGAATAGACACAGACCAGAGTGTCAAAGATCGGGTTCGCGTCGCAACTCAGGTCGGTAGCAAGGTTTTCGACAGGGTCATGGGGAGAAACCTCGATCAAACTTTCCATTGCCGAAAGAACCCGCCGGCCCAGCGGGTGACCTGAGGCCCCACAAAGGATTGCATGCGCGCCCATGGCGGGTGCCGCCGCGCGCTCCAGCGCGTCCCTCTCCCAAGGTTCGAACCGGGCGCGCGCCATTCGTTCAAGAAGGGCGACGAAGTCTTCTGCCTCGGCCTCGCGCTCTTGGTGGCACAAGCCCGCGACAAGGCCCTGCCCCAGTGCCCACCCGAGGAAACCCGCCCGAGCCCCGCCGAGCGCGGCGATATCGTGACACAGTTGGCGGGCCGTCGCAGGATCGGGGCCATTCAACAGATCAAGCGCGCGGCGGACGGCCGCGCCTTCGCGCGGGGCAAAGGGGCCGGCTGCCGCCTCTGGCATCGCCTCGGCCACCCCGCGCGCGGCAGCCGCGAGCAACGCCGACGGCGGCGACGGATCGGCCAGCGGCCGCGCAAGGTGGCGCATGGCGTCGGCAGGCGCGGGATCGGGGCCAAGGGGAAGAGACAGGTCAGTCTCGAACTGAGGCAGGTCCACCACCTTGAGGTCACGCAGAACGTCCAGCGCCGCGGCGGGTGGCGCCATGCCGGAGAGCGATGCGGTGCGAAGGGCCTCGAAGGCAGAAAAAACGGGCTCGACGGCGGAGGGTCGGTCGGGCCCGAGAGCCTCCCAGAACGCGGGATCCAGCGCATAGAGTCGCAAGGTCCGCACCACAGCCGACCCTTGATGCGTGGGTGCGAGGCTGTCGCCCTGACGCACGATTTCGGCGGCCGCATCCAGCACGTCGCGATGCCCGCGTTCGTCCCAATAGTCGGCGCGCTGTTCAAGGACGCTCAGCGCCGCATCGATGGCCCATTGGCGGTGCTCGGCACCGGGCGGCACGCCATCGGCGGCGGGGGCAAAGCGCACAAGGTCGCGCAACACGCGCCCGAAGGCCGCTCGGGCATACCAACCTTGGGCCCGCAGCATGGCCCAGATCGCCGCGGCGACCCCGGCAAAATCGCCCCGCGCATACAGCAAGGGTGCCAGACGCGACAGGGCCGCCGCATCCAGGGTCGGATCGTCAGGCCGGGGCAAGGCCACCCCTTTTTCGGCCGCGAACCATGACAACAGGGCAACATCATCACATTGCACGAACCAGTCGCACAGACGCAGGACCAGATCGGGTGGCGACGCGGGGCCAAGCGACAGCGCCGACAGCGCCTCCCACGGGCCAGCGTCGCGGGCGTGATCGGTGAAGGCCGCGACCTGACGTTCCAGCATGTCGGGGGGCGAGACCGGCGCAGGGGCCGGGTGATCGCGCAACACATATCCCTCCAGCCGGAAGCGCGCGGCGGCAGCCAGCAGAGCGGCCAGCGCCTCGGGCGGCAACAACGGCGCCAGAACGGCGTGATGCGCGTGTTCAATCGCCTGTAACGCGGCACGATCATCCTGTGCCAAATGGCCGGACAGGGCCAATGCGGCAATTCGGTCGCGAAGGTCAGACCGGCTGAGCCGCACGGAACCGAGCGAGTTCCCATCAGCCGCATGCAAGGACAGGACGACAGCTTCCGCTGCGTTCTGCCAGATCCGTCCCGGGATCACCGCCGCAATCTCGCTGTGGCAGCGGCCCTTGCGATCCGTCGCGACGAGGGATCGGCGAACAGCCGGTATGCGTTCCGTCCCAGCCATCGCGCCAAACGCCGCGCCCGCGGGGGGATCGGCCATGACAAGTTCCAGCCGGTCCGACAGTGTCACACCCGAAGCCGCCGCCCGCCGGAAGTGCGGAACATAGGTTCGAAGGCTGCCGCGCCGCACGGCCCCTTCAATCGCAACGGCCCGGATCCGCGACAGGTGGCGAAACCCCCGCCGAAGACCGGCGCGCCCTTCGGCATTGGGTCGCGGCAAGGGGTCGAACCCGTCGAACCAGACGCCATCAACGCACAACCGCACGCCAAAAAGCCCGAACCGCACTTCGACCGGAGCCCGTATCCCCGAGAAGAAAAAAGGAAACCGGATCTCGCGTCGCCAACCTTGCCGGTCGCGCCGGTTCACCACGACCAGCTTTTCATCGCGCCTCAGCGAAACGTGAAAAGGCTCCACGTCGCGGGTGTCCGCCACAAAATGCAGGTTCAGCACCGCGCCTCGCGCGAAGTCAGCCTCGCATATCAGACGGGCGCCGGGGCGGGCACGAAAAGGGTGCGTCGGGTGGTGCACCATCGTCAGCGGCCCCCCCGGCTGCCGATCAAACGTCGGGTATTGAAACCACCAAGCAGACAGGCCCGAACCCAGCGCGGGGCAGATTGCTCGGGCGTCGGGAACAGCAGCCCGTGTCGCCACGCAGCCTGGATGACCTGCCGCCAATCCGCCTGACCGGATGCCACCATGCGCAGGAACAGCTGCGCGCGCAATTTGCGCGCGATCCTGTCGGCGCGGAGCTCCAGCGCCACTTGCGCCGGCGACCGTCCGGGCCAAGGGTTGCGCGGGCCTTTGCACACGATGTCCGCCATCCGCGATCCGCTGCGCCTTCGCGCCGGTTCTCCAGCACAAGGTCCTGCACCGAGCAGGCGTCAAGCTGACCGGGCCGGGCGCAAGCGTCCAATAACCGCGCAGTGAGTCGAGGACGATTACCCGCGAAAACGGGTGAATGGACGCACACTGCTCGAGCCGGACAGGGCGGCATCACGCGTCGGCTGCGTGGCCACTGTCCAGCCGTCATGGACGCCTTCGGGTTGGCGATAAGCCCCGACCATCATGTCCGCGCCCGTCGCGAGCAACTGGCGGATTGCGGCCTGAACGGCCATCGCGTCCGCTGTCTGTCCCGGCCCGAGGATCATCGCGAAACGGCCCGGCAGCGGGTGTGGAGGCGGCCAATGATGCACGTGCATTTGGGGCCATCCCGCCCCGGTCGGCGGATGCGCACCCGGCGTGAGGATCGCCGACAGCGGGACCTCGCCCGCCAAGGAAAGTTTCAGGGCCGCGCTGATCCAAGGGTCGCCACCATCGTCGAAATCCACCGCCGAATGGCGAAACCACCGCGACGCAGCGGCAACGAATCGTTCCCGCCGGTCGGGATCGCCAATCACCGCAAGCCGTTCATGCACCAGCCGTGTCGCCAGTTGCGCAAAGCCCGCCGATGCATGGGCGACACAGCCCGATGCGATCAGCCCGCGCAGGCGTTCGAGCACGTCGAATATCGCGAAGGCGCCGTCATCCTCGCAGGCGGTGATCTGGCCGGGGCGCATTCGGCGGTGCTGCACCAGCGCCTCGTCACGATAGGCCAGCGGCCCGGCCCGTTGCGCCAGCGTCCAGAAGACCTCGTGATCCTCGAACAGGGTGCCGGGACGAAATCGCAGATCCCGAAACAGGTCGCGGCGATAGATCTTGTTCCACGCAGACGGCAGGATCCGCCCGACCTCGATTGCGTCATCCAGCGCGATCAGGCCGTTCGGCGGATTGCGTCCGTGAACCCCGCTGTGCGCGATGCAGCCACCGGGATAAAGCAGGTCGATGCCGCAGGCGGCCCATCGCGCGCCAGTCCGATGCAGCGTGGCAGCCATGCGCTGCAGGAATTCGGGATGGAACCGATCATCCGAATCAAGAAAGGCGATCACGCTGCCGCGCGCCGCGTCCAGCCCGCGATTTCGGGCCCGTGACAGGCCGCCATGGGCCTGCCGGATCAGGCGGAAACGCGGATCGGCGCCCATGGTCTGTGCAGCGACATCGCCCGCCCCGTCGCCTGAGCCGTCGTCGATTACCAGCACCTCGAAATCGGGCAGGGTCTGGGCTTGCAAGCTGGCGATTGCCTCGGCCACCCAGGGTGCCGTGTTGAACACGGGGACAATCACGGAAACACGGGGGCTGGTCACGAAAATCTCCCGATTCGGTGGCGGCGTTCAGGATTGATGCACCATTTCCCCTTAACCAATCCTCAAAGCCGCCGCGTTTTCCCGGAGATGGACCATGACCACCGCCTGTCCTGAACGCTTTGTCTTCGTCGTGACCTATGGCCGATCGGGGTCGACCCTTGTGCAGAACCTGCTGAACGCCTTGCCGGGGTACTGCATCCGCGGGGAAAACGCCGATGCTCTGGGCCCTCTCAGCCGGGCATGGGCCAATCTGGCGTTCAGCGAGAACATCGGCAGCCACAGGCGAAAACGCCTGCCGACCGCGCCGTCCGAACCGTGGTTCGGGGCCGAACAGATCGATGCGCAGGATGTGGGCCAGCACCTCGCGCGGCTTTTTGTCGACAAGGTGCTGAACCCGCCCGAGGGAACGCGCATCGCCGGGTTCAAGGAAATCCGCTGGCCCGGCGATGACCGGCATTTCCGCAATGCCATGGCCTTTCTTTTGCGGTTCTTTCCCGGCTCGCTCTTGGTCTTCAACACGCGCGATGCCCGGGATGTCGCCAAATCCGGTTGGTGGGCCGAGATGGAGCCCGAAGCCGTTCACAGCCGCATCGCGCGGTGGGATGCCCTGTTCGATGCCTGCCAGCAGGCCCATCCCGACCGCTGCGTGCGGCTGCATTACGACGCTTATGTGCGCGACCATGGTGCCTTTGGACCGCTGTTCGACGCCTTGGGCGAGCCCTTCGACCCGGAACTGGTCGCCGGGGTCATGACCCGCAAACTCACCCATATGAAGACCGAGGAACCGCTGTGCTGATCAGTCTTGCCCACCGTTTCGTCTTTGTCGCGAACACGAAATGCGCGTCCACCAGTCTGGTCGAGGTTCTGGCACCCTTCGCCCCTTATCGCGCGCGGGGATCGGCGCGGCTCAAGCATCTGCCCTTGTCGCAAGCGCGCAGGGCGTTCGGCCTGATCTTCGACGATCCCGACTGGCCTTTTGACTCGTTCTTTCGCTTCGGGGTGATGCGCGATCCGCTGGACTGGATCGCCTCGTGGTATCGGTACAGATTGCAACCGGGGATCGACGCGGCCCTGCCGCCCGGAACGACCTTCGCGCAATTCTGGGAACGCGGCGACTGGAACATCCGGCGCCGCGACGGACGGCCCTTCGGGCAGGCCGACAAGTTTCTTGACGACGACGGCCGATGCCTTGCCGATGTGATCTTGCCCTATGACCGCCTTGCCGAGGGTGTCGAACAGGTCTGCCGGGGGCTTGGCCTGACCCCGTTGCCCCTGCCACGCCGCAACGCCAGCCCCCCCGCAACCTCGGTGATCCCGCCTGACCTTGTGGCGCCCTTGAGGCGGCATTTTGCCCGGGACTATGCCCTGTTCGACCAGCTTGCGACGATCAACGCCACGGGGTTCGGGCGAATGGCGGAAAGGAACGCCGCATGCCTTACGTGATGCCCGGCAGCGGCCTTGCCTATTTTTCCGTGCCGAAGGTCGCCTGCACGTCGATCAAGCATTTTCTCTACGAGATCGAGCACGGCCACCCCTATGCGGCCCCGCGCAACCGGCGCGGCAAGCCCGTGTTCATCCACCGTCACTATCCGTCCCTGCCCTTCGCGCTGATCGACCATCCGGCCTGCGCGGGGTTGCACCGGTTCTCAGTGGTGCGCGACCCGGTGCGACGGGTGCTGTCGGCCTATGGCAACCGGGTTTTGGGCCATCGCGAGCTGTCGGAAAAAAACGCGGGCGATGTGCTGCGCGCGGCTGATTTGCCCACCACGCCCGACCTTGCAACCTTCATCACCCATCTTGACCGATATGCTCAAGCGGTGCGGTCAATCCGACACCACACGCGCCCGCTGGTGCATTTTCTGGGCAACGATCCGGCCTATTTCGACCGGCTCTATCGGTTCGACGAACTCGATCAAATGGCCGATGACATCCGCTGCCGGACGGGGCGCGATGTTGCCCTTCCATGGCTGCAGGTCAAGGGACCGCGCATTGATCGCGACGCGCTGACGGACGCGCAGGTCGGCCTGCTGCGCCGGCACTATGCGGAAGACTACGCCACCTTCGGCGCATGGTTCGATCAAGAGGCCCGCAGTTCCGCGAGGACGGCGTCAAAGTCGGTTCGGTTGGGCAGATAGTCCATCACCGACGCCGATTTCTGCCCGGTTCCGGCGGCAAATCGGCGGATAGCGGGGTGGCCCGGCGCCGCGTCGACGCCCAACCATGCCAGCAGGTCGGCCGCCCGCTGCGCCATGTCACCATCGCGGGCATAGACCGCCTCGTGGGTGAGGCGGACATGGGGAATGCGCCGTTTTGCCAGCAAACCTTCGACCTCGGCGATGGCGGCGCGATCCACGAAGAAACGCCGCCGCACCTGCGCCAGATCCACCGGGGCCAAAGCGATTTCGCCAGCGGCGATCTTGGGAAACACCTCGGCTGCGCGGTCGCTGCCCCAAGCGCCGGTCGCCATGGCAAGGAACAGCGACCGGATGCGCGAGGCGTCATCCTCACGCAGCAGCAGCACGACCCGATAGCCCCGCGCAACGCAGGCGTCCAGCAGGGCTTCGGTCACGGCAGGGTCGGCAATGTCGAAGCAATGCTTGATATTGGGCCAACCGCGCAGAACCTCAGACAGATCGCGCCGCAAGGCGATATGATCGCCGGTTTGCGCAAAGCGGGTCGCGATATCGCCCCACAGCCTGCCCGGGTTCAAGGGTTCATGCTGGACAGTCGGAAAGGCGGACAAGGCCGACATCAGCCTGACCAGTGACGTGCCCCCCGTGCGGCGCAAGGTCAGCACAAGAAACGGGCGCAGGATATCGTTCATGGACTCTCCTCAAGACCCCACAAACGAAAGATGCGCCGCTTTCTCAAGCGGCGCAATCCGATGGCTAAAATGCTGTGTACTCAGCCCTTTTTCAGGCAGCGCTGGCCCAGAACCTCGGCGATCTGCACGGCGTTCAGGGCCGCGCCCTTGCGCAGGTTGTCCGATACGCACCACAGGTTGATACCGTTTTCAACGGTCACGTCCTGACGGATGCGGCTGATATAGGTCGCGTAATCGCCGACGCATTCGATCGGGGTGATGTAACCGCCGGCCTCGCGCTTGTCGACGACGAGGATCCCCGGTGCTTCGCGCAGGATGTCGGTTGCTTCTTCCCAGTCGAGGAAATCCTCGAACTCGATGTTGATCGATTCCGAATGGCCCACGAAAACCGGCACCCGCACGCAGGTGGCTGTGACCTTGATCTTGGGATCGAGGATTTTCTTGGTCTCGACCACCATCTTCCATTCTTCCTTGGTATCGCCGGAATCAAGGAAAACATCGATATGCGGGATCACGTTGAACGCGATCTGCTTGGGATAGACGCTGGGCGCGACCTCCTGACCGGGCACATACATGCCCTTGGTCTGGTCCCACAGCTCGTCGATGGCCTCTTTGCCAGTGCCCGACACCGATTGATAGGTGCTGACGACAACACGCTTGATGCGCGCGCGGTCATGCAGGGGCTTCAACGCCACGACCATCTGCGCGGTCGAGCAGTTCGGGTTGGCGATGATCATCTTGTTCTTGTAGCGCACGACATCGTCGGCGTTCACTTCGGGGACGATCAGCGGGATCTCGGGATCATAGCGATACAGCGACGAGTTATCGATCACCACGCAACCCTGCGAGGCCGCCTTGGGTGCATAGATCTTGGTCGCGTCCGAGCCGATGGCGAACAGCGCGATGTCCCAGCCGGTGAAATCGAACTGCTCCAGATCCTGACATTTGAGGGTCTTGTCGCCAAAGCTGCATTCAGTGCCAAGGCTGCGACGCGACGCCAGCGCGGCGATCTCGTCGACGGGGAACTCCCTCTCGGCCAGAATGTTCAGCATTTCACGGCCCACGTTGCCCGTGGCACCAACGACAACGACACGATAGCCCATCAGACCCTCCTTCAGGCATGGCCCGCAAGCAAGCGCGGACCAAGCGCGCGCATACGCGAAACGCGCCTTGTTGGAAAGACCCTGCCCCGATTCGCTGGAAAAATAACGCGCAACGCGCGATTCGGCCGCAGGCCCCCCGGTTCAGGCGGTGTTATCCTTCGAGAACAGATAGATCAGGCATCCCAGCAACAGCAGGGCACCAAACAGCAGGAAGATCGCCTGATACGGGGCTTCGACGGGCGGCACGGCAACCGCCCCATGCACGCGCGACGAGATCGTCTGCATGACACCGACACCGCCGATGCCAAACAGGTTCAGAAGCGTGACGCCCCGGCCCAGCAGATGCGGCGGCACAAAGCTGCGACCATGCGCGACCATCATCGGGAAAGACGCGCCGAACAGCCCGATCAGCGCCAGCAGGGCGGCTGCGCTCCAATAGCTCATCAGCGGGTTGGCCCACAGCGTCAGCATGCAGGCCGCACCCAACAGGTTACCCGTCAGCACCACCCATTTGCGCGTCCCGAAAACGCGGTCCAGCGGGCCATAGGCGAACGAACCGATCACCATGGCAATCGCCATGATCAGGGTCACCCAGCCGATCGCAATCGAATCCGCGCCATGCACATCGGCAAAGAACGGCCCCGCCCAGAGGCCGCGCATGGTGGCAGCCGGCACATAATTGACGCCCATCAGAGGCAAGATCAGCCACAATTCGCGGATCTTCAGAACGTCCAGCAACGCGCCCTTCTGCCCTTCGGTCTTTTCCAGTTTGGGCGGATCCTGAATGAACAGGCCCAACGCAACAGCGACCAGCGCCGTGACCACGGCAAGGGCGATCATCGTCCCGCGCCAACCGAAAGCCTGCGCCGCCCACGCCAGCGGAAACGCCCCGGCAATATTGCCCAGCGTGCCGAAGCCGATCATCGCGCCCGCGAGCGTCGCGAAGACAGCGGCGGGATAGATGCGGCCAAAGATGTAATAACCCGCCATCAGCACGGGCGAGCACCCGATCCCGATCAGCACCATCGCGGCATAGATCGCCCCCGCACCGCTGGCCATCGCGAAAACCAGCGCCCCGCCACCGCCGGCAATGCCCAGAAGCCATGCGGCCGTGCGCCTTGGCCCGATGGTGTCCAACGCCCAGCCAACGGGGATCTGCATCGCGGCGAAGGTCAGGAACCACAGGCCAGAAGCAAAGGCCAGCACATCGGGCCCGATGCCCAAATCGGCCCCCAACACCGGCGAAAGCACCGCAAGGAACGCGCGATAGAACTGGCTGAGGACATAGGCGACGACCAGAAAGAAGATACCCAGTTTCATGACGCGCGGCTCCGGCGGCAGTGTCGAATGGGCGGACACTGTCCGAATTCAGGCCGAAGGTCCAGCGTCGTCGCTCCGGGCACGCGCCAGTTCGGCGGCCATCGCATCGGCAAGGCTGATCCCGGCCTGCGTCATCGTCAGATACACGCAATCGGCCCCGGCCTGCTGCAACTGGGCCTGATGATCGTGATGCAGCGCATGCGTCACGATTGGCCCGGTGAACCCGCGCGCGCGCAGGCTTCGGGCCGAATGCAGCTTGGCCTCGAGGTCGTCCATGGCCAGAACCGCAGCCTCCAGCTTGGTCAGATCAACCTCGCGCCAGAAATTGCTGTCCTCGGCATCGGCGTAGAGGACGTTGCGGCCGACCATTTCATGCGCCTGTGTCTTGTACGGGTCGGCATCCAGCGCAACGGGCGACATCCCCTGCGCCAGCAGACGCTCATAAGCGGCGGTGCCGGTGCGCCCCATTCCAAAGACCAGCACGTTCGCGTCGCCCAGACTGCGTGCCTTTTCGTCGGGGTGCATCGTCTTGCGCTGCCAGCGCATCAGTGCCTTTTCGTATCGGGCGAACAAGGGATGGGCCGCCCGGTTCAATGGCGCGGCCAGCGCGAAGGAAATCGAAACCGCAATCGCCAGCGCGACGACATGGTCGGGCAGCAGCTCGGCGCCGATGATCAGACCGAACTCGGAATAGGCGGACAGGCTGAGCGCCGCCAGAAACGACGTGCGCGCCCGCAGGCCGAAGGCAATCAGCAGGAAAAAGAACAGGATTGCCTTGAGGGGCAGCAGGAACCCCGCCAGAACGGCGAACAGCAGCGCGCCGGTATCGGGCAGCCCCGTCAGGCCGATCTCGAGGAAGAAGCCGACGAGGAAAAGCTCCTTGATCGACCAAAGCGATTGCCCCAGTTCCTTGGCCCGCGAATGCTTGGACAACAGCAGCCCCATCACCAGCGCGCCGATCTCGGACGACAGCCCCATGGCGGCAAAGCCCGCGCCGCCCACGACAAGCGCCAGCATCATGCCCAATATGACCAACAGTTCGTCATGCCCGGCCATGTCCAGCGCCCGGAACATCCCCACCCGGATCAGGGGAATTGCCAGCAGCAGAAAAACCAGTGTGTTCGGTGTCTGGCCTTCCCAGACGGCCAGCACGGCAAGGGCGATGATGTCCTGCACCACCAGAATACCGATCGCGGTACGGCCGTGAAACGCGCCCAGTTCGCGCTTGGCTTCAAGGATCTTGGCCGACAGCACCGTCGAGGAAAAGGCAAGGACGATACCCAGCAACAGCGCCGTATTGCCATCGGCGCCGATCAGCAGGGCAATGGGCGCGACGAACCCGACGCTGAGGACGAAATGCCCCAACGCGCCACCGATCACATGCGGCTGCGCGATCTGCTGAAGGTTCAGTTTCAGCCCCACCGAAAACAGCAAGAGCAGAACGCCTAGATGCGCGACATGGTGCAGGATCGGCCCGGTTTCGGCCGGCAACGGCAGCCCGCCCAGACGCGCGGCGGCATTCAGCGCGAATCCCGCCGCGAGGAATCCGACCAGCGGCGGCAATCCGATCCGACGCACGATCAGGCCGAAGGTGAAAGCGAAGGTGATGATCACGACTTCGAACATGGGCACCTCGTCCTTCGGGCGGGGTGTCAGGCCAGATGCGAGCGGAACTCGGCCACGACCCTCTCGTATATGGCGCGCTTGAAGGGCACGATGGCCTCGATCATCTCGCCGGCGGAAATCCAGCGCCATTCGCTGAATTCAGGGTGGTCCTGTGCGATGTCGATCTGGTCATCCCGACCGAGGAAGCGCATCAGAAACCACTTCTGTTTCTGCCCGCGATAGCGACCTTTCCAGATCCGCGGGACGATGTCGTGCGGCAGGTCATAGGTCAGCCAATCCTTGGTCTGACTGACGACTTGCACAAGGGCGGGCGGAACCCCGATTTCCTCGCCCAGTTCGCGCAAGGCCGCGACACGGGCGTTCTCGCCCTCGTCGATCCCGCCTTGCGGCATCTGCCACGCTGCCACCGGAGAATCGATGCGCTGTGCGGCAAAGATCAGCCCCTTGTCATTGATCAGCATGATACCGACATTGGGCCGATAAGGCAGCGCGGCGATCTGTTGAGGGGTCATGATGCCCTTATTGTCCGTTCATCACTGAAAGGCCGCGCAGGATATCCAGCGCATAGGCCAATTGATAATCCTCGCCGCGAAGGCGCGAAACCTCTTCGGCGGCGCGTTCTTCTTCCTCGATCTGGCGGCGCTCGTCATCCGTGATGGTCGAGTTGCGCAAGCTGCCCCGCAACGAGGATTCGCTGCGCTCGGGGCGCGTGGGCTCTTCGGGGACGGCGGTTTCCTCGGCGCGCGGCGGCTGGTGCACGACGATATCGGGCGCCACGCCGAGCGCCTGGATCGACCGGCCCGACGGCGTGTAATAGAGGGCCGTCGTCAGGCGCATCGCGCCTTCGCCGCGCAACGGGATCAACGACTGCACCGAACCCTTGCCGAAGCTGCGTTCGCCCACGACCACCGCACGGCGATGGTCTTGCATCGCGCCCGCCACGATTTCCGACGCCGACGCCGAACCGCTGTTGATTAGCACGACCATCGGCCGTCCTTCGATCAGATCGCCCGGGGTGGCGTTATGGCGTTCGCTCTCGCTTTCGTTGCGGCCACGGGTCGAAACGATCTCGCCACGGTCAAGGAACGCGTCCGACACCCGGATCGCCTGCGTCAGCAAGCCGCCGGGATTGTTGCGCAGATCCAGCACGACACCTTGCAGGTTGTCGATGCCACCCAGTTCGGCAATCCCTTCTTGCAGGGCGGCGGCGAGATTCTCATAGGTCTGTTCGCTGAAGGTCGTGACGCGCAGGACGATGATGTTCCCCTCGATCCGGCTGCGCACGGCGCGAATGGTGATCGTGTCGCGGATGATCGACAGGTCGAAGGGCTCGTTGACCCCCTCGCGGACGATGGTCACGATCACTTCCTCGCCGACCGGCCCGCGCATGATGTCGACGGCTTCGTTCATGGTCATGCCCAGCAATGACGTGCCGTCGACATGCGTGATGACATCTCCCGGCAGGACCCCGGCCGAGGCCGCAGGCGTGTCGTCGATCGGGGTGATGACGCGGACATAGCCATCTTGCTGCGTGATCTCGATGCCGAGGCCGCCAAACGCACCGCGGGTCTGCACGCGCATCGCTTCGAAATCATCGGGCGGAAGATAGCTGGAATGCGGATCGAGAGAGCTGAGCATCCCGTTGATCGCGGCTTCGATCAATTGGCCGGTCTCGACCTCGTTGACGTATTGCCCGCGAATCCGTTCGAACACATCACCGAACAGTTCGAGCTGCTCGTAGACCGATTCGTTCTGCGCCTGCTCCTGCGCCAGCAGCGGACCGGCCACCTGTGTCGAGAACACGGTTCCGCCGACGATCCCGACCAGCGCTGCCACAACGTATTTCTTCATCTCTGCTTCCCGTCTGCTCGGCCCGCGCGTCGCATCACCGGCTCATCGTTTCAACCGTCACTCAAAACGAACCATTCGGCGGGGTCAATGGGCTGACCGTTTTCCCGTATCTCCAGATACAGCGTTTCGCTCAATCCCGCCACCGGGTCCGTTCGCACAAACTCGTCACCGGCACTGTCCGCCCCGGGCATCAGACCCAGCGCTGAACCCTGACCCACGACCTCGCCGATACGGGGATAGACGGTGCCCAACCCCGCAACCACGATCAGCCAACCTTCGCCCGGTTCGATCAGCACCACATTGCCGTAATCCAGCAAGGGCCCCCGATATCGCACCGTCCCGAACCACGGCGCCGATACCAGTGACCCCGGTTCGGTCGCGATGACCCACCCGGGCCGCGCGATGCCGGCAGCATCGGTTTCGCCCGCGCGGTGCAGGATCTGCCCGACGACGGGCATCTGCAGCCGCCCGCGCGCCGCCGCGAACAATGGCAGGTCCGCCGAAGCGCCCGCTGGTCGTTCCGCAAGCCCGCTCGCCAGTTCTTCCAGCGTCTGCACCGATTGCAGCAGCCCCAGCATCCGCGTCTCGTCCTCGCCCAGGTTCGGCGGCAGTTCCCGGCGGTCCGCCATCGCCTGGCTCAGTTCGGCCCGCGCTGTCTGCAAACTCTCCAGCCCGCGGGCAAGGGTATCGATCGCGGTCTCGCGCAGCATGCGCAGGTCGCTCAATTCCCGCAGCAAGGCACCCAGCCGGTCGGCCTCGGCCTGCATCGCGGGCGCAAGATCGGCCATCATCATCCCCGCGCGCGCCGTCGCCATCGGGCCACGCGGATGCACCAGCAGCGCGGGCCCCTCGACCCGCTCCACCGCCATCATCGCGCCCAGCAACCGCGAGATGCGCACCTGTTGCTGATCGAAGCTGCGCTGCAAGGCAGCTTCGCGCAGGGACGCTGCCCGAACCCCTTCGCGCAGCGCCGATAGCCCGGTCTCGTGCGCCTGAATAGCGCGCGTCAAGGCGGTGATCTGATCGGGCGCCCGCCGGGCTTCGGCAAGGCCATCGATTGCCTCAAGCAAGGACAACGCCGCCGCCCGTGCGTTCTCGGCCGTATCCGCCGCAACCGGCGAACCCAGCAGCAAGACGACCAGCCCAAGGGCAGAGGCGAGGCGGCGCATCATTCAGCCGCGCCGGATCAGGCTGGTGCCTGTCATCTCGGGGGGTTGCGGCAGGCCCATCAGTTCCAGCAGCGTGGGCGCCACGTCAGCCAGCCGCCCGGTGGCCAGCGTCGCCCCCTGCGGCCCGCCGATCAGGGCGACAGGCACCGGGTTCAGCGTGTGCGCGGTGTGCGGCCCGCCCGTCACCGGGTCGATCATCGTTTCGCAATTGCCGTGGTCAGCGGTCAACAGCATGGCGCCGCCTGCCTTTTCCAACGCAGCCAAGGCCCGGCCAAGGCCCCGGTCAACCTCTTCGACAGCCTTGATCCCGGCGGCGACAATGCCCGTGTGCCCGACCATGTCAGGGTTGGCATAGTTGACCACGATCAGGTCATACCCCGCGTCGATCGCCGCGACAAAGCGGTCGGTGACATCGCCTGCCGACATCTCCGGCGCGAGGTCATAGGTGGCAACCTTGGGACTGGGCGGCATGAACCGGTCCTCTCCCGTTTCCGGGGTCTCCTTGCCGCCGTTCAGGAAGAAGGTGACATGCGGATACTTCTCGGTCTCGGCGACACGGAACTGGGTCAGGCCATGCTTCGCCACCCATTCGCCCAGCGTGTTCACGATCACCCGCTTGGGATAGGCGGTATGCATGAAGGCATTATGCGCGTCAGAATATTCGACCATGCCCAGCAACATCGCCCAGTCGAACCGTCGATGCGTCTCGAAGCCGGCAAAGGCAGGCGAGCCGATGGCCGCCATGATCTCTCGCGCACGGTCGGCCCGGAAATTCAGGCAGAAAAACCCGTCGCCCGCGCGCGCGCCCTGATACCCATCGATCACCGTGGGGGTAATGAACTCGTCCGTCTCGCCGGCAGCATAGGCCTGCGCGACTGCCGCCGCCGCATCGGACGCCGGGGTGCCGCGGCCGCGGATCATGGCGTCATGCGCCTTTTCCACCCGTTCCCAGCGCGAGTCGCGATCCATCGCCCAATAGCGGCCGATGACCGTCGCGACGCGCGCGCCCTCGGGCAGGTCCGCCAGCAATTGTGCGACGAAGCCCTCCGCTGATTTCGGCGCAACGTCCCGGCCATCGGTGATGGCATGGATCGCCACGGGCACGCCCGCCTCGGTGATGGCGCGCACCGCCGCCTTCAGATGGTTGATATGGCCATGCACCCCGCCATCCGACACAACGCCCATCAGATGCGCGGTCCCCTCGGTCTTGCGCAGTCGGTCGATGAATTCGCGCAAGGCCTCGTTTCGGGCAAAACTCCCGTCCTCGACGGCAAGGTCGATCTGCCCAAGGTCCATGGCGACGACGCGGCCCGCGCCGATATTGGTGTGCCCGACCTCCGAGTTCCCCATTTGCCCGGTCGGGAGGCCCACATCCGGCCCGAAGGTCGTCAGCGTCGCGTTCGGGCAGGTTGCCATGACGTGGTCGAAATGGGGCTTGTGCGCCAAGGCCACGGCATTGCCATTTGCTTCGGGGTTGATCCCCCAGCCATCGAGGATGCACAGAACAACGGGTTTCTTTCGGGTCATGGCCTGCCTCCGGTCTTTGACGCCTGTCTAGTCCCCGATCGCCTGCGCGGCAATGCCCCGGCGCGGCACCACGCCATTTTCCGCCCGCGACCGGTCCCTCATCTGTCCGAAAATATCCTGGGGGTGAATGGCCGCAGGCCAGAGGGGGCAAAGCCCCCTTCCCCCTCAATATCCGGCGCTCCCGTCCATCGACAGCGCCGCACCAAAAATGTTCTCGCGATGCCAGCGCAGGTTTTCCGGGTGTGGCCAGTTCCTATGGTCCTCGGGCAGCAACAGCTTTCCGCCCGACGACAGCAGCCGGTCGGCGACCTCGGGCGGGACCTTGTTGCGCGAGACGAGGATGGTCTGGCAATCATCCGCGACCGAGATCAGCCCGCGATCGAACATCCAGTGCAATGTCCCCGAAAGCGCCAGCCCGTTGCGAACGGAATCGCTACCATCGCGGTTCACGGGGCGGATGTGGGCTGCTTGAACCTCTGGGCGCCCGCCCCCGTTGCGCAGGTGCAGGCCAGACAGGGCACATCGATACCCATAGGCCTCGCGGACGCGACGGGCGAAGGCGACATCCCGGTATTTGCGCCGATTGAGCCGTTCGATGACGGGCCGGCGAAACGGTTCGGCCCCGTCATCGAGGGCCGCCGCCGCCGTATCATAACGCGCAGCCTCGATCGCCTCGAGGTTGTCGGGCAAGCCCAGATCGACGATCCGGGCGAAATCCTCGTCGGACAGCCGGCGCACGGCCAGTTGAACCGCACCGCCTTTCTTCGGCGCGCCGTCTGTGTCGGTCAGTGCCGCTTCGAGGGGGCGCCCCATGATCAGACGGGGAACTTCGCGGTCAAAGGGCAGGAAGCTGCCCGGTGCGATGATCGCCAGAAAACGCCCCGCGACACCCGGCTTGGGGATGACATGGGAAATCCGGGCGACGGCGAAATACCCGCGCGGGCCTGCTTTGACGGGCTCGTAATACACGATCCAGTCCCCGATGGCCTCTTGCATGGCCCGCAGGTAACTGCGCGGAAAGTCATAAACGACGTCCGGTTCGTCGTCGTAAATCGACTCTGCCTTGTGAAGTAGAACGAGCTTGACCATCTGACCAGGAAAACAGATCGGCCGCCGCGCGCAAGGCCAAATCACGCGCGGTGATAGGGACCGCCGGACAGGATCGTTGCCGCCCTGTATAACTGTTCCGTCAGCATCACCCGCACCAAGGCATGCGGCCAGACCATCGCCCCGAACGACAGGGCCGCCTGCGCCGTGCCGCGCAGCGCCGGGTCCAGGCCATCGGCGCCGCCGATGAAAAAGGCGATGTCCTGCGTTCCCCTGTCGCGCCATGCCGCAAGGCGTTCGGCGAATGTCGGCGAAGTCATGACCGTTCCGCGCTCGTCCAGCATGACACGCAGCGCACCCGTCGGGCAGGCGCGTTCCAGCAATGCGGCTTCGGCCGACATGCCGCCGCCACGCTTGTCCTCGACCTCGTGCTCGGCAACCGGGCCCAGCCCCAAGGGCCGGCCGGTGCGGTCGAACCGGGTGACATAGTCATCGATCAAGGTGCGTTCGGGGCCTTGGCGGAGCCGCCCGACCACGCACAGATGCACGCGCATCAGGCCGACCCGGGGGTCACCTGCCACATGCGTTCGAGCTGGTAGAACTCGCGCACTTCGGGGCGGAAGACATGCACGACCACATCGCCGGCATCGATCAAGACCCAGTCACCGGTTTCCTTGCCTTCGGATCGGGCGGTAATGCGATACCCTTCCTTCAGCCGGGCGAGCAGCTTTTCCGAGATCGCCGCGACCTGCCGCGACGAACGGCCCGAACAGATCACCATGTAATCAGCCATCGACGAGCGTCCGCGCAGATCGATCTGCACGATGTCTTCGGCCTTGTCGTCATCGACGGATTGCAGGACCAGGGCCAGAACATCGGCGGACGTGTAAGACGGGCCATTGGGTTCCGGGGCGGGGGCCGCGAGGGCGGCCGGGTCGATCTGAGACAGAGAACTGTCCTCCTGCAAGGGCTGGTCTGCGGATCATAGCAATCCGCGCTGAATTTCTCAATGCATCGCCGCGCCGCCAGAGGCAAGCCCCCCGAAACCGTCATTTCGCCCCGGATTCGCGGTTTTCCGCGCGTCGATGCTGGGGCACAATGGCCCAACCAAGGGAGTCCACCGATGTTCCGCCGCAAACCGCCTGCCTCGAAAGCCCGCACTGCTTCCTCGCACTGGATCGACGGACCGTCCGAGATGGCGCGGTCGGCAATGGCATATTTCAACACGCCCGACCTGTCGCAGAAGCGCGTGCTGGACAAGATCGCCGGCTGGGTTCCGTTTGCCTCGGTCGCGGATTTTGGAACCGGGCGCGGGGCTTGGCTGAAGGCCGCGCTGGACCGTGGCGTCACCGATGTGACAGGCTACGACATCCCCGAGATCGACGTCAGCCAGCGCATGTTTCCCGCCGAGCGGTTCATACCCGCCGATCTGGGCAAGCCACTGGCGCTGGACCGGCGGTTCGATCTGGCGATCTCGACCGAGGTTGCAGAACACCTGCCTTATGAACACGCCGCGACATTCATCGCCAATGTGGGACAGGCATCGGATCTGGTGCTGTTCTCGGCGGCGATCCCTTACCAAGAGGGGGCTGGCCACGTGAATGAGAACTGGGTGGAATACTGGGTGCGCCTGTTCCAGCCGCTGGGCTTTGCCTGTTACGATGTCCTGCGTATGCCCTTGTGGAACGACGCGTCGATCCGGTCCTATTACCGGCAGAACCTGCTGGTCTTTGCCCGCGCAACGGCAGCCGAGACGTTGGAACGCCACGGGCTGAGCGCGACCGCGATGCCCCCCAGCCTTGTGCATCCGGAACAATACCTCAAGGCGGTGGGCCGCGCCCTGCCGCCGGAAATGGCCACGGTGGGCGCCGATGTGCGCCACTATTACGACTGCGTCACCAAGACCCCGGCGGAAATCGACGCCAACCCCAACCGCCCGACCTATGGCCGCAAGGGCATCGGCTGGGGTGCCGTGCGCAAGCATCTGGGGCTTTAGTCCTTGAGCACCCGCACTTCGTGTTGCGGGAAGGGAATATGGATCCCCTCGGCCTTGAAGGCATCCCATAGGGCCAGATACGCCTCGCCGCGCAGATTGGTCAGGCCCGCCGCCGGGTCCCTGATCCAGATGCGCAGCACATAATCGACGGACGAGCCGCCAAAGCCGGTGATATGGCACACGGGCTTGGGGTCGCGCAGCACGCGCGAGACTTTCAGCGAAGCCTCGACCGCGACGCGGCGCACCAGATGCGGGTCGTCGCTGTATGCGGTGCCGAATTCAAGATCCAACCGCACAAGGTCGTTGGTGTGTGACCAGTTCACGACCTGCCCGGTGATCAGGTCCTCGTTCGGGATCAGGTATTCCTTGCCGTCGCGTGTGACCACCGACACATAACGCGCGCCCAGCGTGTTTATCCATCCGAAGGTATCGCCAATGCTGATGACGTCGCCGGGCTTGACCGACTTGTCCAGCAAGATGATGACGCCCGACACAAGGTTCGACACCACCTTTTGCAGACCGAAACCAAGGCCCACACCGATGGCCCCGGACAGCACCGCCAGCCCGGTCAGGTCAAAGCCCACCGCTTTGAGGCCGATGAAAAGCGCCGCACCGTAAAGCCCGACTTGCAGCGCCTTGATCATCAACTCGCGCATCGAGGGGCTGATGTCGGCGTTGGCGCGGATGCTGCGCGACGAGGTCGTCGTGACAATCCGCGCCACGCTGAGCAACCCGCCCGTCACCACCAGCGCCTTGAGCACCGACAGGACGGACAGCCGGAAATCGCCGAACTCGACCGCCAGCGAGTCGAGGAAGGCCGAGCCCTGTTCTGCCAGCCCGAGGTAATAGAGCGTCGCATAGATCGACAGGCCCCAGATCAGCAGACGCCGCAGCACGCGGTTGCGGACCAACTGCGCGGCCAGCCGAATCCCCAGCCACGCCGTCGCGATCGTGGCGATCAGCACCAGCACATAGCGCCGCGACGGGAACTGATAGAGCGCCATGAAAACAGCCACCGCCGCCCACATCAGCAGCACGAACAGGATCAGGGGCAGGCGCCGATGCAGCAGCCTGCCCAAGCCGCGCAGCAGCCGCGCCCCTTCGGGCAGTTGGTCAAGGCGCGCGTTCAGCCATGGCCGCAGCACAAGCGCGGCCAGCCACGCCAGCACGGCAACGCCGATCGCGACCTCGACTTGCAGCAAGCGTGCGGGCAGCAGCATGGATTCGAACAGATCAAGGACCGCCGCCCAAAAGCCCCCGGCCCCCGCGACCCAGTCTTGCAGCCATGATGACAGTTCGTTGTCCATGGGCTCAGACTATCGCGCTGCTCCTGCCGGGCATAGCCAGAGTTCGCGAGCACCCCGACATCGCTGCATTCCTGTTGCCTGAACGCGGATTCAGGCGTAAGAACGCCGCCATGATGCGTTATTTCGACATGACCGACCACGCGCGCCTGCCGCAGCGCTTTGCCCGTGAAAACCGGTCCGTCCTCGCACGACTTTGACAGCCGCTGCGCGCATACGCGTGCACATCCGACTGATCCCCCCTTCCCTGAACGCGAGAGAGAGCCATGACCGCTCCGAAGACCCTGTATGACAAGATCTGGGATGCCCATGTCGTCGACCAAGCCGACGACGGCACCTGCCTGCTGTATATCGACCGCCATCTGGTTCACGAAGTAACCAGCCCGCAAGCCTTCGAAGGCCTGCGCATGTCGGGCCGCAAGGTGCGCGCGCCTGAAAAGACCATCGCCGTGCCCGATCACAACGTGCCGACCACGCTGGACCGCGCCAACGCCAAGACCATGACCGAAGACAGCCGCATTCAGGTTGAAGCGCTGGACAAGAACGCCCGCGACTTTGGTGTGCATTACTATCCGGTGTCAGACGTGCGTCAGGGCATCGTGCACATCGTCGGCCCCGAACAGGGCTGGACCCTGCCCGGCATGACCGTCGTTTGCGGTGACAGCCACACCGCCACGCATGGCGCATTCGGCGCGCTGGCGCATGGCATCGGCACCTCCGAGGTGGAACATGTGCTCGCCACCCAGACGCTGATCCAAAAGAAATCCAAGAACATGAAGGTCGAGATCACGGGCAAATTGCGCCCCGGCGTCACGGCCAAGGACATCACGCTGGCAGTGATCGGCAAGACCGGCACGGCGGGCGGCACGGGCCATGTCATCGAATATTGCGGTGAAGCGATCCGCGATCTGTCGATGGAAGGCCGCATGACCGTGTGCAACATGGCCATCGAAGGCGGCGCGCGCGCGGGCCTGATTGCGCCAGACGAAAAGACCTTTGAATACTGCAAGGGCCGCCCGCATGCCCCGAAGGGCGCTGCCTGGGAAGCCGCCGTTTCGTATTGGAAGACCCTCTTCACCGACGAAGGCGCGCATTTCGACAAGGTCGTGACCATCGCCGGCGAGTCGATCGAGCCCGTCGTCACTTGGGGCACCTCGCCCGAGGACGTGCTGCCGATTTCCGCCAACGTCCCCGCGCCCGAGGATTTCGCCGGCGGCAAGGTCGAAGCAGCGAAGCGCTCGCTGGACTATATGGGCCTGACCGCTGGGATGAAGCTGACCGACATCAAGATTGACGCGGTGTTCATCGGGTCCTGCACGAATGGCCGGATCGAAGACCTGCGCGCCGCCGCTGCGGTGCTCAAGGGTCGCAAGATCGCGCCGGGTGTCCGCGCGATGGTCGTGCCGGGCTCGGGCCTGGTGCGCGCGCAGGCCGAGGAAGAAGGTCTGGACAAGATCTTCCTCGATGCCGGGATGGAATGGCGTCTGGCCGGGTGCTCGATGTGCCTCGCGATGAACCCCGACCAGCTGGCCGAGGGCGAGCGCTGCGCCTCGACCTCGAACCGCAACTTCGAAGGGCGTCAGGGCTTCAAGGGCCGCACGCATCTGATGTCGCCCGCCATGGCCGCCGCCGCTGCCGTGACCGGGCATCTGACGGATGTGCGCGCGCTGATGGGCGAGATGGTCTGAGGAACAATACAATGGAAAAATTCACCAAACTCACCGGCGTTGCCGCGCCCATGCCGCTGGTCAACATCGACACCGACATGATCATCCCCAAGGGCTTCCTGAAGACCATCAAGCGGTCGGGGCTGGGTGTGAACCTGTTCGACGAGATGCGCTATGACCGGCAAGGCAATGAAATCGCCGATTTCGTGCTGAACAAGCCGCAGTATCGCAAGGCCGAGATCATCGTTGCGGGCGACAACTTCGGCTGCGGCTCGTCGCGCGAACATGCACCTTGGGCCCTGCTCGATTTCGGCATCCGCTGCGTCATCTCGACCAGCTTCGCCGACATCTTCTATAACAACTGCTTCAAGAACGGCATCTTGCCGGTCGTTTTGCCCGCCGAGGCCGTCGCCCATCTGATGGACGACGCGTCGAAGGGTGAAAACGCGCGGATCACCGTGGATCTGGCCGAGCAGACTGTCACCGCGTCGGACGGCACCTCTTATGCTTTCGACGTCGATGAGTTCAAGAAGCATTGCCTGCTGAACGGGCTGGATGACATCGGCCTGACGCTGGAAAAATCCGCGGCAATCGACAGTTACGAGAGCCGCGCCAAGGCCCAGTTTCCTTGGGCTTGATCAGAAAATACAATACCTTAGCGTGTGGCGTCCCCCGGGGCGCCACTTTTTTTCCTCAGTATTGATGCAAAGCTGCGACAGTTCGGCCTCGAAAACGACAGGCAAAGAGGCCCTACTAGCTGTGAACACTTGCGGGGCTCGAGGAAAATGGGCAAAATTGTGTCAAAACTAAGGCAAGCGGCCACATTCCTGGCGCGCGACACAAAGCGCACGCGCAAGCGGGCCGAGCCGGCGAGCAGAAAAATGAAGAAGCCCAAGGAGAAATCGCGATATCGGGGGGCATGGCTGCGCGCCTTGCTGGTCGTGGCGGTTTCGATCTTTCCGGCGGTCGCCATTCCAACCACTGCCCCCGACACGGCGCAGAGCATGGTTCTGCTGGCCTTGGTGGCGGGTGGGATCATCTTTGCCGAATATGCTTCTGAATATCCCGCGTTGATCGAATTCCGGTTCGCCGCGCCGTTCAACCGCACGCGCTTCGCGCTGCTGGCGGCGATTGTGCTCATGCTGTCGATGATCCTGCGCAACGCGGTCGAGCCATCGGCCCTGAACGGTTTCGTCGCGGGGCTGGCGTCGGTGTTCGGGATGATCCTGTCCTTCCCCGGCAGCCCGGTCAACCTGCTGTTGGGCGCCCTGCCCGACACGGCGACGGCAGCCCATATCGCCGAGGTTCGCGACGGCGCCGCACTGGCGATGGTCATGGCGATCGCCACGGTCGGTGGCTTTGTCGCGGCGATCCGGATGAACATCTGGCCGATGGGCACGGGCCCGTTCAACGTCTGGATCAACCTTCCGACCTTCGACCCCACCGCTGGCAATGATGTGGTCCAGCGCCTGCATCGGCACGCACGCATTAACATCGCGTTAGGCATTGTGATGCCATTCTTGTTGCCGATTGCGGTGATCGCGTCCGGCATGCTGATGAAGCCCGTGACGCTGATGTCACCCATGGGATACGTATGGGGCATTGCGCTTTGGTCTTTCCTTCCGGCTGCCTTTGTCATGCGTGGCGTCGCAATGAACCGCGTCGCGCACATGATCCACGACAGCCGGCGGCGGCTGGCCGATCACGACGGCGGGCATTACGTGGCGGCCTGATCCTCGCGGCGGCCGTGGTCGCACAGGCGGCGCTGGCCGACGAAACACACCTGCGCATCGCGCTATTTCATACAGGGCTCGGCCGAGAGGGGCCGGGCCTTTTGCTGCGTGACATCACCAGAAACACCGACGACGTCGCCGCCGCACGGGATACGCTGCGGCATGTCGATGCCGATATCGTTGCACTGTTCGATTTCGACCATGATCTGGATTCTCTGGCGCTCGATGCCTTTGCCGACGGGCTTTACCCGCATCGCTTCGCTCTGCCGCCCAACACCGGCGTCCCCTCGGGCGTTGATCTCGATGGCGACGGGCGCGAGGGGGGGCCGGGCGATGCCTTGGGCTGGGGGCGGTTTCGCGGCGCGGGTGGCATGGCGCTGCTGTCGCGGTTCCCGCTGGAAGCTGGATCCGTGCAGGACTGGTCAGCCTTGCGCTGGGACGACCTGCCGGATGCCCGCGTGCCGATGCTGGACGGACGGGTTTTTCCGTCGCAAGCGGCGCGCGACGTGCTACCGCTGGCCTCGGTTGGCATCTGGGATGTGCCCATCCGGATCGGCGCGCAAACGGTGACCTTGCACCTGTCCCACGCCACACCCCCGGCGTTTGACGGGCCAGAGGGGCGGAACCGCCTGCGCAACGCTGATGAGATCGCTTTCTGGGTTCACCGGTTGAACGGAAGCCTCGCGCCCGCAATCCGGGCGCCTGCGGTCATCCTGTGCCTGTGCAATGCCGACCCAGCGCGCGGCGACGCCAATCGTGAGCAAGTCACCGCCTTGCTGACGCATCCAGCGATCCGCGATCCACGCCCGACCGGCCTGCATCCCGGCTTGGGCCGTGACGATACGGCGACCGGAAACTGGCCCGAAGGTCCGGGCGCCTTGCGCACCGATTACATTCTGCCGACACAAGACATCGAGGTGACGGCCTCGGGCGTGTACTGGCCGTCGCAAACATCGGCACATGGGATCGTGTGGATGGATCTGCGGATCAGCGACGCGTGACCCACGGCAGAAACCTGCTGGCCAGCTTGCCCATGCCGCGCCCGGCCCGACGCGCGTTCGTCGACAGGCCCGTGCCGCGCTCGGCCGCAAGGCGCAGGCGGCTGCGCTGTGCCAGACGGGCTTGCGGTTGGCAGGCATCCAGTTCCTGCCGCAACGCGTTGAGGTTCCATTCCACCGGCCCAACGCTGACGGGAACCACCCGCGGCCCCCCGAGGGCCTCGGACACCGCGTTGGTAATCGCGGCCAAGCGGGTCTGATCGTCGCGTGTCAATTGGTTTTCCGGGCGCGGCCAACCCGGCAGAACCCGGTCCACCCCTGTCACGACATGCAGCAGCGGCGGCGCCCGGCGGTCAGGCGTGGCCGAATGCGCGTCGGACCATGCCGCCAAAAGCGCGGCATCAGCGGCGCGGGCGGGGCGGTCGGCGCGATGCACCCAGATCACCATGTCTGCGTTGTCCATCTGCGCCAGAACAGCCTCGTCCCGCCGGGCAGAGCCGTCGAACCCGCCAGTATCCACCACGCGCAGGCTTTCGCCACCCGCAAGATGCCAGTCGATCGTCTGATCCGACCGCGACGGAGTGGCCAAGCCGGTTTCATGGGCTTCGTGCCCGATCAACGCGTTGACCAGCGCCGATTTTCCCACTCCGCTCTGCCCGACAACGACCAACCGCAAGGGTTGCGGCGGGGGCATCGTCGATGTCGTGCTGGGCAAGTTCGGTATCGGTAAACCGCAACCGCCCGGAATACAGATCGATGGCCGCTTGCGCGATTTCCTCCAGAAGGACGATCTGCGCCTCGCGCTGAAAACGTTCGGTCAACCGGCCCTGAAGATTCGTCGCCAAGGCACGTTCGGCCTCGCGCAGCAAGCCGACGGTGGGGTTCAGCAAGAACCGCACACCACGCCAGACCAGCGAGCCCCCTTCCCAAGCGGTGATCGCGGTTTCCTGCTTTTGCCACAGCCAATACATGCTGCGCACCGAAAGCCGGTCGGAATAGGGCACGTTGCGCAGCAAGAATGCGCGATAGCGCAGCGCGACGCGTTCGGTCAGCAAGAGCGCCTCGGGCATGGTGAAATCCAGCATCCCCCGGCGTCCGTCCGACAGGTCGGCGGCGACGGATTCGACAATCGCCAGCCCCTCGGACGGCAGTTCGGCCCATGCGAGCGGCGCGGCAATGCGCTGCGCGATTGCCTGTCGGGCCCGGTCGAAGGCGGCACGCTCGCGGGGGGACCATTCGGCCTCGGGCTCGGGGCCTTGCAGATCCTCAAGCGGGTCGGGTTTGTTCAGCCGCCGTGACAGCACCAGCCCGATCTGGACCAGCGCATAAAAACCCGTCGTCGCCAGAATGAACCAGACCAGCCATCCCCGTTCGTGCAGCCAAGCAAAGCCAAGCCCCGAGGTGATCAGAAAGGGCACCCCAAGCACGGCAGCCAACCACAGACGGCCCCAGCGCAACAGGCGATGCCGCAGCCGTTCAAAGACCGTCACGGGCCGCCCCTTTCATCGCGCTTTCGTAGAGCGCGCGCAGGGCCGGAGCGTCGGTTTCGGTGCCATGCGCAACACCATAGAGCCACGCCGAAGCCGCGCGGCCGAGGGCATAGGTCGTCGCGAAACTGGCCCCTGCGGCCGCGGCCGCGCCCAAGGTCTGGCCCACCACCGGCACGGCCTTGGCGCCCTGACGCAACACATGCAACGTCCCCATCCGGACCAGCGCCCCTGTCCCCAGCGCCGAGGCCAGCACACCCAACCGTGCAGGCGTCAGCGTGACCTTGTAATGCGCGGCCAGCGCATACAGCATCGCGCCCTGCGCCGCCGGCACGGCCCCCAGCCCGACAAGCGGGACCACGTCACCCGCTGCGGCGGCCGACGCATAGCGCCGCACCAAGGGGCGAAGCGTGGCGAAGATCGCCTCTTCCTGTGCACGACGCAGACGGGCGACCGCATGGGGCATGAAGCTGTCCAATGCGGTCAACAGCGGCTCGATCCCGCTTTGCATCCCCTCGGACGGTAGCGCCAGTTCGACGCATAGCCCCTTGCCGCCCACAACCCGTTGCGCCCGTGCGCGCGCCGCTTCGCGTTGTGGCGTGGCAACCAGATCGCCGCCGGTCAGGACGCCCAGCACCGGCATCGACAGGCCGGCAACGGCTTCGGCGACACAGTCCTGAACCGGGTCGTCCATCCGCATCACGGCCAGAACGGCTTGGGCGCGGGCCTGAACCTCGGCCAGCATGGGTGCGGGGTCCAGCCCGGCCTCGCCCAGCCCACGCGTATCGAGGAACCAGACGGCAGGATCGACCGCGGGAAAGGAATGCAGCGTGCTTTCCCGCGTTTCCGGTGCAAAGCCCGAACCGATCTGACCCTCGCCCGTCAGGGCGCGGATGACCGAGGTCTTGCCCGCACCCGATTTGCCGACAAGGGCCAGCACCGGAACGGGGCGGGGGTCGACTTGGTCTTGCTGCGCCATGGTGTCATCCGAAATTTGCCTTCACCCCCACACCTAGGGATTGTCAGGCGGAATTTCAAAGTCAGCGGTTCAGAACAACGTCGACGATCTCGCTGCGCAGGTTCGCGTTCATGTCATCGTCGGACACCATCAGCAGATGAATCCGCCCGTTCCAGTCACGGAACACCGCCAGCCCTTCCAGATTGTCGAACTGACCGGGGTCCGAGCGCATGACCACCTGTGGCTCGCTGATCGCGCGGCCATTGATCGCGAAACGGCGAACCAGCGACCGGAAGCGTCCATTCTCGATGGTGCGTTCCAGAACATACAACTGGTTGTCCGGCCCGAAATCGGCACCGACCGGCAGGAAGGTTCCTTCGGACGGCAGCCGGAACGATCCGGTCCAGTCCCCGTCGCGCAGCCGATAGGACGGAAACCCATAGGTCGCGCGTGCCGGACGCTCGGGGATCGCATAGACGCTGCCATCCCGCGCAACCGCGAGGGCCTCCATGGCCCGGCCCGCACGCATGCGTTCGAAATCGACATGCTCGCCCAAACCAATGGCCGGACCGCCCAGACGGGGATAGGCCAGCACGCGGTTGTGCTGCTCGAACGACACGTAGATCGTGCCATCACGACCCAGCGCGATCCCTTCGGCATCCTGCATCGAACCGTGCAGCAGATGGCCGTTTTCATCCTGCAGTGGGTCGACGCGCAGAACCTGAACGGTGTGTTCCTGCTGCCCATAGCCACGGCGCAACCGGGCCGAGGTGATGAACCCATGGTCGGACAGCAACAGGACGTTTTCGCCGTCACGCGTCGCTATGCCCGAGAAATCATTGACGCCCCGCTCATGCGCGGAACGGTGAACCTCGCGACGACTTGCACCGGGGGCACATGTTCGGTCGGGTGCTGGACCACACCGGCATAATAGGTTGCAGGCTGGGCAAAAGCCCCCAGCGGCAGCAGCGCCGCAAGAAGAAAAGGCAGGACAAAACGTGGCAGCATGAATTCGGGCAGCTTATCGTTGGACGACTTGGGCACATTGGCGGGGCAGATCCGCCAGCGTGAATTCACGCGGGTGCCGTCGTCTGGGTTGCGGTTCAGCCGGTCGGCCGGTCGAAGGCGGCGGGTTCAGGTAATCCGTCACCCACCATGTCAACGTGTCGTCGCAACCATTCCCCCCATTGGAAAGCTCGGCGACCGTTGGTGTTTGCGTCTCGCAGGCGCGCGACCCTTCGGGGCACCGCAGGCGGACGTGGAAGTGATAATTGTGCCCCTGAATCGGCCGGATACGTTGCAGCCACGGCGTATCGGCAGGGGTGGCAGTCCGGCACAGCTCGATCTTGACCGCGGCGGCAACGAACACACGATCCACGCGCGGATCGCTTGCGGCGGCACGCAAGATCTGCGCGTGTTGCGGCGTCCAGTGGCGGGTGAGGCCGCGCTGATCCTCGGTGCGCACCGACACCGAGCTGAGGGATTCGCGTTCGGCCCGTGACAGGTTCAGGCGACCGGGCGGCAACATCCAGATATCGGCGTCCAGCCCCATCTGGTGGCTGGCGTGCCCTGAGGTCATTGGCCCGCCGCGTGGCTGGCTGATATCGCCGACATACAGCCCGTTCCAGCCGATCCGCACCGCTTCGCGGCTGAGACCCTGCAGGAAGTCGATCATCTCGGGGTGGCCCCAGTTGCGGTTTCGGCTGAGACGCATGGCCTGCCACGTCGGCCCGGTTTCCGGCAGTTGAACCAGCCCGTCCGCGCAACCCCGCGCATAGGAACCGTAAGCCTGCGCTGGCTCGTCTGTGGCCAGCCGATGCGCGCCGAAAAGCACATTCGCCAATTCCTGACTGCCGACCGGACCGCCCGCGTTGACGCAAGCGGCCAGAATCGCGGCACCCAGCACGGCGAAGGCCCGGTTCATGCGCGCGTCCCCTCGCCATCGACGAACAGCAGCAGCACAAGGCCAAGGATGAACAGCCCAACAATGGGCGTGATCCCCAGTTGCTGGCTGTTGGTCAGATCCGTCACGATGCCGATGGACAGCGGTGCAATGAAGGCCGTCGCCTTGCCCGACAAGGCATAAAGCCCGAAGCCTTCGGTCATGCGGTCTTCGTCGCCCTGACGCACCATCATCGTGCGACTGGCGGCCTGCATCGACCCGCCGGCAGCGCCGACAATCGCGCCCAGCACATAGAACGCAATGTCCGGCAGGCTGCTGCCCTCGGCCACCGGCATGCCCATCACGGACTCACGCGAAACGAAGACAATCGCCAGCGACGTCAGCGCCAGAGCAACAACGTTGAACATGATCACCGGCTTGGGGCCCAAGGCGCTGTCTGCCTTGCCACCCAGCCATGCGAACAACGCGCCCGAGGTCGCGGCAAGGATGCCGAAGATGCCAACATTGACGACCGACCAGCCCAGCACCCCGGCCGCATAGATGCCACCGAATGAATAAACCCCGTTCAACGCGTCGCGATAGAACATCGACGACAGCAGGAACGAGAACAGGCTGCGGCGTTTCGGCAGGGTTTTCAGCGTGGCTTTCAACTCAGGCCCTGCACTGGCCACCGCAGCACCGATGCCGATGGCATCGGGCTTGCGCGGCTCGCGCACCCACAGAAAGAACGGGATCATGAAGACGATGAACCAGATCGCCGTCAGCGGCCCGACCGAACGCGTGCCCTCGCGCGTTTCGGGATCCAGCCCGAAGATCGGCGCCATGCCCAGCAGCGTCTTGCCCTCGCCATTCTCGGCAAGGAACAGCAGCATGAAGATCAGCGCGATCAGCCCGCCGACATAGCCCCACGCCCAGCCCGAGCCGGAAATCTTGCCCAGTTCCTCGCGCGGTGCGAGGTCTGGCATCATGGCGTTGGTGAAGATGGTCGCGAATTCCATGCCGATCAGGCCGACGGCGAACAAGCCCATCACCAGCCAGACATTGAAATCGGCGGGTGCGGAATACCAAACGCCCCAAGCCCCCACGACATACAGCACCGAGAAGACCCAGATGAACGGCATCCGGCTGCCGGTCTTGTCCGCAACAGCGCCCAGAAACGGTGCCAGCACCGCGATCAGAACCCCGGCCGCGCCGATGCCATAGCCCCAGATCGTTTGTGCCGCCGTGCCATCGCCGACAACCGACACGACATAGGGGCCAAAGATGAAGGTGATCAGCAACGTATTGTAAGGCTGGCTGGCCCAGTCGAACCACCACCAGCCCCAGATCCGCCGTTTGGCAGCTTTGTCCATCATCCACCCCCGTGGCCGGTTTATGCACCGGTTCAGAACGATGAAGCCCATTAGGGGGGATTCGGGCAACCCCGAATCCCCGGAAACCCGTCAGTGTTGCAGATCGGATAACAGATTCAGCGTTTCTTCATGGCTTCCAGTAGCGCCGCACCCAACCCTCCGGGCGAGTCGTTGCGCTGCGCTGGCGCACTGCTGGCGTTGCGCGGGCCTTTCGTCGGGCCGCGTGGGTCGCGCGTCTTGGCCGATTCGGCCTGCGCGCCGCCATCCTTGCGCATGGTCAGCCCGATCCGTTTGCGGGCCACGTCCACCTCGACCACGCGGACCTTCACGACATCGCCGGCCTTCACCACCTCGTGCGGGTCCTTGATGAAACGGTCGGCCAGCTGGCTGACATGCACCAACCCGTCCTGATGCACCCCGATATCGACGAAGGCACCAAAGGCCGCGACGTTTGTCACCGTGCCTTCCAGCAGCATCCCCGGTTTCAGGTCGCGGATCTCGTTGACGCCCTCGGTGAAGGTCGCTGTCTTGAACTCGGGGCGCGGGTCACGGCCGGGCTTTTCCAGTTCCGCCAGAATGTCGCGCACCGTGGGCAGGCCGAACTTTTCGTCAGTGAACTCCTCGGGCGTCAGGCGCCGCAGCGGCGCCGGGTCTTTCATGAGGGCACCGACATCGCGCCCGGTTGCCTTGACGATGCGCCGCGCCAGATCATAGGCCTCAGGGTGGACGGCAGATGCATCCAGAGGCTCCTTGCCCCCCGCAATCCGCAAGAACCCCGCCGCTTGCTCGAACGCCTTGGGCCCAAGGCGCGAGACCTTCAGCAACTCGCGACGGCTGGCAAAGGGTCCGTTCGCATCGCGATGCGCCACGACGGCCTCGGCCAGCCCCGGCCCCATACCCGACACCCGCGCCAGCAAAGGCGCCGACGCGGTGTTCAGATCGACACCCACGGCGTTCACCGCGTCCTCGACCACACCATCCAGCGCGCGGCCCAGCGCGGTCTGGTTCACGTCGTGCTGATACTGGCCGACGCCGATGGCCTTGGGCTCGATCTTGACCAGTTCCGCCAGCGGGTCTTGCAGGCGCCGCGCAATCGACACCGCACCGCGCAAGCTGACGTCCAGATCAGGGAATTCCCGCGCCGCCAGTTCGCTGGCCGAATAGACGGACGCCCCAGCCTCGCTGACGACCACTTTCTTCGGCTTGGGCGCCGGCAGCTTTGCCAGCAGTTCGCCCGCCAGCGCATCGGTTTCGCGGCTGGCCGTGCCGTTGCCAATGGCGATCAGCCCCACGCCATGCTTGCGCATCTAGGCCCCCAAAGTCG
>JAWKXG010000019.1:0-48861 GCA_041397065.1 Paracoccaceae bacterium
ACCGGTGTATTCCTCGGGCGTCACGACTTCGACCTTCATGATCGGTTCGAGCAGCTTGGCACCAGCCTTTTTCAGACCTTCGCGCATCCCGGCACGTGCCGCGATTTCGAAGGCCAGAACCGACGAGTCGACGTCGTGGTAGGCGCCATCGATCAGCGCAACCTTGAAGTCGATCACCGGGAAGCCGGCCAACGGACCGGAATCCATCACCGACTTGATGCCTTTTTCGACACCCGGGATGTATTCCTTGGGAACCACGCCGCCAACGATCTGGTTCGCGAACGAGTAGCCTTCGCCCGGCTGGGTGGGCTCGATCACCAGCTTGACGCGGGCGAACTGGCCGGTACCGCCGGTCTGCTTCTTGTGGGTGTAGTCCACTTCGGCCTTGTGCGAGATGGTCTCGCGGTAGGCCACCTGCGGTGCACCGATGTTGGCCTCGACCTTGAACTCGCGCTTCATGCGGTCGACGAGAATGTCGAGGTGGAGTTCGCCCATCCCCTTCATGATCGTCTGACCCGATTCGAAGTTCGTTTCGACGCGGAACGACGGATCCTCGGCTGCCAGACGCGCCAGAGCCAGACCCATCTTTTCCTGGTCAGCCTTGGACTTCGGCTCGACGGCGATTTCGATCACCGGCTCGGGGAAGGTCATGGTTTCCAGAACGACGGGCTTCGACGGATCGCACAGGGTGTCCCCGGTGGTCGTTTCCTTCAGGCCAGCCAACGCGATGATGTCGCCCGCAAAGGCTTCGTCGATTTCCTCGCGGTTGATCGAGTGCATCATCATCATACGGCCGACGCGCTCGCGCTTGCCCTTCGTCGCGTTCAGCATCTGGTCGCCCTTTTTCAGGACACCCGAGTAGATCCGCGTGAAGGTCAGCGAGCCGACGAACGGGTCGTTCATGATCTTGAACGCCAGCGCCGAGAACGGCAGCGTGTCATCGGCGGTGCGCTCGATGTTGCGAGTTTCGGTCTCGTCGCCCGGGGCGAAGCCCATGTAGGCGGGAACGTCCAGCGGCGAGGGCAGGAAGTCGATGACCGCGTTCAGCAGCGGCTGAACACCCTTGTTCTTGAACGCCGAGCCGGCGAAGACCGGGAAGAACGCCATCGACAGCGTGCCCTTGCGGATCAGCTTGCGCAGGGTCGCTTCGTCGGGCTCGTTGCCCTCGAGGTAGGCTTCCATGGCATCGTCGTCCATTTCGACGGCCAGTTCGACCAGCTTGCCGCGCCACTCTTCGGCGAGATCCTGAAGCTCGGGACGGATCGGCTGACGAACCCAGCTTGCGCCGAGGTCTTCACCCTTCCAGACCCATTCTTCCATCTTGATCAGGTCGATCTGACCTTCAAGCTGATCTTCTGCGCCGATCGGGAGGCAAACGGGGCACGGGGTGCCGCCGGTGCGGTCCTTGATCATCTCGACGCACTTGAAGTAGTCGGCGCCGATCTTGTCCATCTTGTTGACGAACACGATACGCGGAACCTTGTAACGGTCAGCCTGACGCCACACGGTTTCGGTCTGGGGTTCGACACCGGCGTTGGCGTCGAGCAGGCAAACCGCACCGTCGAGCACGGCCAGCGAACGCTCGACTTCGATGGTGAAGTCAACGTGGCCGGGGGTGTCGATGATGTTGAAGCGATACTTGGTCGCCGAGGTGCCCTCGTTGGTCGGATCTTCCTGACGCTGCCAGAAAGTGGTCGTCGCGGCCGAGGTGATGGTGATCCCGCGTTCCTGCTCCTGCTCCATCCAGTCCATGGTCGCGGCGCCGTCGTGGACTTCGCCGATCTTGTGGGACTTGCCGGTGTAGTAGAGGATGCGTTCGGTCGTCGTCGTCTTGCCTGCATCGATGTGAGCCATGATGCCGAAGTTACGATAGCGCTGAAGCGGATATTCGCGTGCCATAGGACGGGCTCCTTACCAGCGGTAATGGCTGAACGCTTTGTTAGCGTCTGCCATCTTGTGGGTGTCTTCGCGCTTCTTCACCGCGGTGCCGCGGTTGTTGACCGCATCGGCCAGTTCACCGGCCAGACGCTCTTCCATGGTGTTCTCGTTGCGCTTGCGCGCAGCGGTGATCAGCCAGCGGATCGCGAGGGCTTCGCGGCGCTCGGTGCGGACTTCGACCGGAACCTGGTAGGTCGCACCACCAACGCGGCGGCTGCGGACTTCGACCGACGGCTTGATGTTGTCGAGGGCCTCGTGGAACACGTCGATCGGCGCGCGCTTGAGGCGGGCTTCGATGCGGTCCAGGGCGTTATAGACGATGGATTCGGCAACTGATTTCTTGCCGTCAACCATCAGGTTGTTCATGAACTTCGTCAGAACCTTGTCGCCGAACTTGGCGTCAGGCAGGACTTCGCGCTTTTCAGCAGCGTGACGACGCGACATCTTGGGATCTCCTTACTTCGGACGCTTCGCGCCGTATTTCGAACGACGCTGACGACGATCTTTGACGCCCTGCGTATCGAGAACGCCGCGCAGGATGTGATAACGGACGCCCGGAAGGTCCTTGACGCGGCCGCCGCGGATCAGCACGACCGAGTGCTCTTGCAGGTTGTGCTTTTCACCGGGGATATAGCTGATGACCTCGAAACCGTTGGTCAGGCGGACTTTGGCCACCTTACGCATAGCCGAGTTCGGCTTCTTCGGGGTCGTGGTGTAGACGCGGGTGCAAACGCCACGCTTCTGCGGGCACTGCTCCAGGTGCTGCGACTTGGACTTCTGGACTTTGGGCTGCCGCGGCTTGCGGATCAGCTGCTGAATCGTAGGCATTCAGTTCGCCTTATCTTGCGGCCCGTTCAACCTCCCTCCGTCAAGGGGGTATCCGGGGGCATTTCGTCGTTAGGTGCCCTGCGCGTCCGCAAAACACAAAACCGCATGTGCACCCATTCCGAGGGAAGCACAGCGGTGGAATCTCAGAGGATCGGGGCATGCACCGCCCGGATCGTGACCACTTAATTTTCTAAGCCCTGCCGTCGGATTCCTTGGGCAGGTGGGCGCCGTATAGGGGGAGTCGCCGGGGATGTCAACAAGGCCCGACGCGCCGGACTAAAGCCCCTTGAAATGCGTCAGTCCAAGGCCGAAAGCGCGCCTCAGGGCCTTGTCCGTCTGGTCGGGTTCGGTGCGCCAGTGGCGCCCTGAAACGGTCGGTCGCGAATCGTTGTCGCCATGCACCACACGGATGAACGCGGGGGATTCCGTGTCCGAAAGCGTGCTGAAACGGCGAGGCAGCCAGCGGTGGTTCTCGATATAGACGGACAAGTCCTGCGCCATCGACGCGACCATCGCCGTCCCACACGAACCCGGCTGGTTTTCCGTCACGTTAAGGATGTCGTTCCCCTCGGGATTGCGGATCAGGAAGAACCCGCGGTTCTGGGCAATCGCGACCGGGCGCGACGGGTCCAGCGCCAGCATCATGTCGGCCTGACGCCGTAACCGGCCGATGAAATGGCGGTCCATCGCGTCGTCGTCGTCCAGACGAAAGCTGGTCAGGTGATGCGCGCCCCACAGTTTCGCCGCAATGAAGGTGTCATGCGTCGCGCGATAGTTCGTCACCGGTTCGGTCGTCCGGATGAAGGCGCCGGGCAGTGGCCGCAGGGCTTCGTGCAGGCGGTCGCGCCACGGGGCGGGCAGGTCCTCGCCGATCACCACACCCAGCTGGAAATCCCCGTCCGTCTGCGCGATCAGCGACGGCAAGGTAAGGCGTTCGAACCAGTGGAAACGACGTTCCAGCCTCTCGGGATCATAAAGAAAGGCGCGCGCCGCCGCGATGTCGGCGGGGGTTTTCACGAAGCCCGTCAGCAGGGGCACCGAAAAGCGGATGACGCCGACGATCCGGTTGCTGCCCCCTGCCCTGCCGGTCAGGACAGGGCGATAGTGCCGGCGGATCGCTTTCTTCAGACGTCTGAACATCATGCCAATCTAGCGCGCCGCACGCGCCTTGGCAGCCTTGATCTGGCGCTCGCGGTAAAAGGTGAATAGCCCCATCCCAACGATCAACGCCGCGCCCAGCAGGGTCAGCCCATCGGGCCATTCGCCGAACACGAACAATCCGATCAGCAGCGCCCAGACCAAGCCGGTATAGCGCAGCGGGGCGACCACGCTTAGTTCGCCGGTGCGGACGGCGAGCACCGAGAGAAGATAGCCCGCCACGACAAGCACGGCTGTCGCGACCATCATCAGCAGCACGGGCAAGGCCGTGGGGGTCCAGGGCAGGAACAGGCACCCGATTGCCCCCATGCCCATCACCCCCAGCGCATTGAGCAGCGCGACGATCTCTGTGGGCACATGCCGCGCCATCTGCCGCGTCGTCAGATCGCGCAGCGTGACCGCAGCGATGGCGCACAGGGCATAGATGGAATACAGGTCGAACCCTTCCGATGCGGGGCGCACGATCAGCAGCACACCGGCAAAGCCAAAGCCGATCGCGACCATGCGCCGCCAGCCGACCTTTTCGCCCAGGAACAGGGCGGCCCCCAGCGTGATCGTCAGCGGGACCGACTGAAAGATCGCCGTCATGTTCGCGATCGGCATGTTATAGAGCGCCTGCAGGAAGAACCACGTTGCCACCATGTCAGCCGCCGTGCGCTGCACGACAAGGCGCCGGTCGCGCCCTGACAGGGCCACACGCAAGGCCCCTGCCCGCATCGCCAGAAGCCCAAGGATGGCGCTGACCATGATCCCACGCAGGAACAGCACCTGAAACATCGGCACAGCATCGTTCAACAGTTTCATGATCGTGTCCGAGACCACGAAGGACGCGGTTGCCACCATCATGAAGAACGCCCCGCGCGCGTTGTCGGAATGCATGATTTCCCTGCCCTGTCCGGATTCGGGCCGACAATGGCGCTTAACAGGTGAAAAGAAAAGGCCCCGCGACGCCGATCTCTCACTGGGAAAACGGAACCCCGCGCCAAACAATATGTGATCGGTTTGTCTGTCCGAATTGCAGGGCCACAAGCCCCTCGCCGGAAACGCCCGCGTCTTGATAGCGGATCGACAAGCGCACGGGCACATCGGGGATCATGGCAATCTCGATCCTTGTGCTGGTCCGGCCATTGTAAGTAGCATCGGAACCTTCGACCCATTGCCCATTTTGCAGGGCAATCCGGGTGTATTCGGCCCAACTTCCAAATTCGGACGCCTGCCCCGAGACAAGCCGCAAGACGAAATCGCATCGCACCTGGGTGCCAGTCCGTGTGCAGCCGATGAGCCCGATCTCGCTGTTCCCCAGTACCTGCGGCTCGAAGGACTCCGGGAGTTCGGTCTCGATAATGATCGGCGTGTCCGCGCGGCCGCCACCCGCCGCAGACGAAGCTTCGCCTGCCGGGCCTCGTGGACCCTGCGGCCCCTCGGGCCCCGTTGGGCCCACCGGCCCTGCTGGGCCAGCGGGGCCCCGAGGCCCAGCAGGGCCGGGCTCTCCTCTTAGTAGATCGGCATAGTCGCTGGCTATAACAGCCGCCACATCCTCGACGGCAACGCGCGCGGTGGTGCCACCTGCTGGCCTTGTTTCGACTTCCGTGAGGCGACGCTGGATTTCTTGGAGCGCGGGCAGCAGATCTTCACGGTTGGCTTCCCGAGAGAGGCTTTCAAGGCGACCGGCCAAGGTTTGCAGTTGCGACGCCGCATTGCGCAACTGATCGGTGTTGTTCTGGATGCTCAGCTCATTCGCGCGGATGCGTTCGGCATAATCTGCCACGCTCAGTTCCGATGTCTGCTGCAAAGCGAAGAAAGCAACAGTTACGCCCACCACGCCGGTGCCGATCCCGGCCCATTCTTTCCAATCAAATCCCGACACTTGTCCTCCGTTGTTCGAGGGTTTCACCGCTATTGAAAACCGAAACCAGTCTGCGTGACCAGTTTTTTCCTCATTGGCGCAGGCTTCGTGGGCATGGATCAAAAGAAAAGCCCCCGCGAGCGTGTCGCGGGGGCTTCCGATTTTTCATCGTCGCGTCGATTACTCGGCGCTGTCCTCGACCGGGGCGGTCAGTACGGCTTCGGCCTCGGCGCGGCGCTGGTCGATGACGACCTGATCGCGGTCGGTGGCGATGCGGCGCGTGGCCGTCGCGACACCACCCGAACCGGCCGGGATCAGGCGGCCGACGATGACGTTCTCTTTGAGACCGATCAGCTTGTCGCGCTTGCCCTGAACCGAGGCTTCGGTCAGCACGCGGGTCGTTTCCTGGAACGAGGCCGCCGAGATGAAGCTGCGGGTTTGCAGCGACGCCTTGGTGATCCCCAACAGGATCGGCTCGCCACGGGCCGGACGCAGGCCAAGGGCCTCGACCTTCTCGTTGGCTTCGTCGAATTCGAACTTGTCGACGGCTTCACCCTTGAGCAGCGTGGTATCGCCCGAGTCGAGGATCTCGAACTTCTGCAGCATCTGGCGAACGATCACCTCGATGTGCTTGTCGTTGATCTTCACGCCTTGCAGGCGATAGACGTCCTGAACCTCGTCGATGAGGTAGTTCGCCAGCGCCTCGATGCCCAGAATGCGCAGGATGTCATGGGGGGCGGGGTTGCCATCCATGATGTAATCGCCGCGCTGCACGAAGTCACCTTCCTGAACAGGAATGTGCTTGCCCTTGGGCACTAGGTATTCGACCGTATCGACGTTCTCGTCGACGGGCTCGATGGTGATACGGCGCTTGTTCTTATAGTCCTTGGCAAAGCGCACATAGCCGTCGATTTCGCAGATGATCGCGTGATCCTTGGGGCGACGGGCTTCGAACAGTTCTGCCACGCGGGGCAGACCCCCGGTGATGTCCTTGGTCTTGGCACCTTCGCGCGGGATACGCGCGACAACGTCACCCTGCTTGACCTCCTGCCCGTCTTCGATCGACAGAATGGCGTCGACCGACATCGGATAGGTGACAGGGTTCCCCGCGTCGTTGCGCATCGGCTCGCCGGTTTCCTTGTCCATGATGATGATCTCGGGCTTGAGATCGCCACCACGGGGAACCGAACGCCAATCCGTCACGATTTTCTGCGACATGCCGGTGGCATCGTCGGTTTCGTCGCGGATCGACAGACCCGAGACCAGATCGACGAACTTCGCCACACCGGCCTTTTCGGCGATGATCGGCAGGGTATAGGGGTCCCATTCATAGAGCTTGTCGCCCCGGTTGACCTCTTGCCCCTCGCGGACGAACAGCTTGGTGCCATAGGTCAGCTTGTGCGCGGCGCGTTCGGTGCCGTTCTCGTCGATGATTGCGATCTGCATCGAACGACCCAGAACGATCAGGTCGCCGGCTTCGTTTTCCAGAACCATCGGGTTGCGGAATTCGATCTTGCCCTTCTGACCCGCTTCCTGGAACGACTGCGAGCCACCCTGCGCCACGCCCCCGATGTGGAAGGTGCGCATGGTCAGCTGCGTTCCGGGTTCACCGATCGACTGCGCAGCGATGATGCCGACGGCCTCGCCCTTGTTGACCAGCGTGCCACGTGCCAGGTCGCGACCATAGCACTTGGCGCAGACGCCTTCCTCGGCCTCGCAGGTCAGCGGCGAACGGATCTTGATGCTCGCCACACCGGCGGTGTCGATCGCATCTGCGTCGCGTTCGTCGATCAGTTGGCCCTGCGACACCAGAACCTCGCCGGTGGCGGGGCTGATGATGTCCTCGGCCGCGACACGACCCAGCGCACGTTCCGCCAGCGAGGAAACAACCTCGCCATCGTTGACCGCCGCCGACGCGGTGATGAACCGGTCGGTGCCGCAGTCGTCGCTGCGCACGATGCAATCCTGCGCGACGTCAACCAGACGGCGGGTCAGATAGCCCGAGTTCGCCGTTTTCAACGCGGTGTCCGACAGACCCTTCCGGGCGCCATGAGTCGAGTTGAAGTATTCAAGAACGGTCAGACCTTCCTTGAAGTTCGAGATGATCGGCGTTTCGATGATCTCGCCGTTCGGCTTGGCCATCAGGCCGCGCATGGCGCCCAGCTGCTTCATCTGGGTGACCGAACCCCGGGCGCCCGAGTGAGCCATCATGTAAACCGAGTTCGGTTCCATTTCGGCGCCAGCCTCGTTGCGCTTGGACGCCGAGATCGTGCCCATCATGGCTTCGGTGACCTTGTCGTTGCACTTCGACCAGGCATCGACGACCTTGTTGTACTTTTCGCCCTGGGTAATCAGGCCGTCCAGATACTGCTGTTCGAATCCAGCGACCTGATCGCGGGTCTCGTTGACAATGTCCCACTTGCTGTCGGGGATGACCATGTCGTCCTTGCCGAACGAAATGCCGGCACGGAAAGCCTCGCGGAAGCCCAGGCCCATGATCTGGTCACAGAAGATGACCGACTCTTTCTGACCGCAATAGCGATAGACAGTGTCGATGACGTTCTGCACGTCCTTCTTGCGCAGCAGGCGGTTGACCAGCTCGAAGGGCGCCTTGGCATTCAGCGGCAGCAGGTTGCCCAGCCGCAGGCGGCCCGGCGTGGTTTCATAGCGCTTGACGACTTCGTTGCCGTTTTCGTCGATCTGCAGGATGCGGCCCTGCACCTTGGCGTGCAGATGCACCTCGCCCGAGGCAAGGGCGTGTTCCACTTCCTCGATATCGGCGAAGACCATGCCCTCACCCTTCATGCCCTCGCGCGCCATGGTGGTGTAATAGAGACCCAACACCATGTCCTGCGACGGAACGATGATCGGTGCGCCGTTGGCGGGCGACAGAACGTTGTTCGTCGACATCATCAGCACGCGGGCTTCAAGCTGGGCTTCCAGCGAGAGCGGGACGTGCACGGCCATCTGGTCACCGTCGAAGTCGGCGTTGAACGCCGAGCACACCAGCGGGTGCAGCTGGATCGCCTTGCCTTCGATCAGGATGGGTTCAAACGCCTGGATGCCCAGACGGTGCAGCGTGGGCGCGCGGTTCAGCAGAACCGGGTGCTCGCGGATGACCTCATCCAGAATATCCCAGACTTCGGGACGCTCTTTCTCGACCAGCTTCTTGGCTTGCTTGACGGTCGATGACAGGCCCTTGGCCTCGAGCCGCGAGTAGATGAAAGGCTTGAACAGTTCCAGCGCCATCTTCTTGGGCAGACCGCACTGGTGCAGCTTCAGTTCCGGGCCGGTCACGATGACCGAACGGCCCGAGAAGTCGACGCGCTTACCCAGAAGGTTCTGGCGGAAGCGGCCCTGCTTGCCCTTGAGCATGTCGGACAGCGACTTCAGCGGGCGCTTGTTGTTGCCCGTGATGACGCGGCCACGACGACCGTTGTCGAACAGCGCATCGACCGATTCCTGCAGCATGCGCTTTTCGTTGCGCACGATGATATCGGGCGCGCGCAGTTCGATCAGGCGTTTCAGGCGGTTGTTGCGGTTGATGACCCGGCGATACAGATCGTTCAGGTCCGAGGTCGCGAAACGGCCGCCATCCAGCGGCACCAGCGGGCGCAGTTCCGGCGGGATCACCGGCAGGACGGTCAGCACCATCCACTCGGGGCGGTTACCCGACTCGAGGAACGATTCCACCACTTTCAGGCGCTTGATGATCTTCTTGGGCTTCAGTTCGCCGGTGGCTTCCTTCAGCTCTTCGCGCAGTTTGTCGGCTTCGGCCTGAAGGTCGATGTTCGCCAGCATTTCGCGGATCGCTTCGGCGCCGATGTTCGCGGTGAAGGCGTCTGCGCCGAAGTTGTCCTGCGCATCAAGGAACTCTTCCTCGGTCAGCAGTTGCCCATAGGACAGTTCCGTCAGACCGGGCTCGATCACGACGTAGTTTTCGAAATACAGCACGCGTTCCAGATCACGCAGCGTCATGTCCAGCATCAGGCCGATGCGGCTGGGCAGCGATTTCAGGAACCAGATGTGGGCGACGGGCGAGGCCAGTTCGATATGGCCCATGCGCTCGCGGCGGACCTTTTGCAGGGTCACTTCCACGCCGCATTTTTCGCAGACGACGCCGCGATACTTCATGCGCTTGTATTTGCCGCACAGGCATTCATAGTCCTTGATCGGGCCAAAAATGCGCGCGCAGAACAGGCCGTCACGCTCGGGCTTGAACGTGCGGTAGTTGATGGTTTCCGGCTTCTTGATCTCGCCGTAGGACCACGAGAGGATCCGCTCGGGCGAGGCCAGCGAGATCTTGATCTCGTCGAATTGCTTCGGTGCGGCCAGCGGGTTGAACGGGTTGGTCGTCAGTTCCTGGTTCATCGTCAATTCCTTGATGGGGCTCGGGGGAGAGAGGGGTGGAGGGGGTCAAAGACCCCCCGTCACTCCTCTTCCTCCGAATCCAGGAGTTCCATGTTCAGGCCGAGGCCGCGGACTTCCTTCACCAACACGTTGAAGGATTCGGGCACGCCGGCCTCGAAGTTGTCCTCGCCCTTGACGATCGATTCATAGACCTTGGTCCGGCCTGCGACGTCGTCCGACTTGACGGTCAGCATTTCCTGCAGGGTATAGGCGGCGCCATAAGCCTCGAGGGCCCAGACCTCCATCTCACCCAGACGCTGACCACCGAACTGCGCCTTACCGCCCAGCGGCTGCTGGGTGACGAGGCTGTACGGACCCGTCGAGCGGGCGTGCAGCTTGTCGTCGACAAGGTGGTGCAGCTTGAGCATGTATTTCACGCCCACGGTGACCTTGCGCTGGAACTGCTCGCCGGTGCGTCCGTCGAACACGACCGACTGGCCCGAGGTGTCGAACCCGGCGCGGGTCAGGGCGTCGTTGACGTCCATCTCCTTGGCGCCGTTGAACACCGGGGTGCCGATCGGCACGCCTTTGGTCACGGTGCCAGCCGCTTCGACGAGGTGATCCTCGTCCATGTCGGCAAACGCGTCGCCATAGACCTGATCGCCATACCCGATGCGCAGCGCTTCACGAACCGGGGTCAGGTCGCCCGAGCGGCGGTATTCCTGCAGGGCTTCGTCGATCTGGATGCCCAGACCGCGCAGCGCCCAACCCATGTGGGTTTCCAGGATCTGACCGACATTCATGCGCGACGGCACGCCCAGCGGGTTCAGCACGAGGTCGACAGTGGTGCCATCCGCGAGGAACGGCATGTCTTCCTGCGGAACCACTTTCGACACGACGCCCTTGTTCCCGTGACGACCGGCCATCTTGTCGCCCGGCTGAAGCTTGCGCTTCACCGCCAGGAAGACCTTGACCATCTTCATCACGCCCGGGGGCAGATCGTCGCCACGGCGAACCTTCTCGACCTTGTCCTCGAAGCGGTGGGTCAGCTGGCGCTTCTGCTGTTCATAGAGGGCGTTCAGCGCCTCGACTTCCTGCGCTTCGGCCTCTTCGGCCAGCGCAAGCTGCCACCACTGACCGCGCGACAGCGTGTCCAGCAGGTCCTCGGTGATCTCGGCGTTCGGGCGGACACCCTTCGGCCCTTTCACCGCGACCTTGCCAAGGATCAACTGCTTGAGGCGCGCGTAGATGTTGCGCTCCAGGATCGCCAGCTCGTCGTCGCGGTCGCGCGACAGGCGTTCGATCTCTTCGCGTTCGATCTGCAGCGCACGCTCGTCCTTGTCGACGCCGTGACGGTTGAACACGCGGACTTCGACCACGGTGCCATACGCACCCGGCGGCAGGCGCAGCGAGGTATCGCGCACGTCCGACGCCTTTTCACCGAAGATGGCGCGCAGCAGCTTTTCTTCCGGGGTCATCGGGCTTTCGCCCTTGGGCGTGATCTTGCCCACCAGAATGTCGCCCGCCTGAACCTCGGCGCCGATATACACGATGCCAGCCTCGTCGAGGTTGCGCAGCGCTTCTTCGCCGACGTTCGGGATGTCGCGGGTGATTTCCTCAGGCCCCAGCTTGGTATCGCGGGCGGCGACTTCGTATTCCTCGATGTGGATCGAGGTATAGACGTCATCCTTCAGGATACGTTCGCTGATGAGGATCGAGTCCTCGTAGTTGTAGCCGTTCCACGGCATGAAGGCCACGACAACGTTCCGGCCGACAGCCAGTTCGCCCATGTCGGTGCAGGGGCCATCGGCCACCACTTCGCCACGGGTCACGACGTCGCCCACCTTCACTAGCGGGCGCTGGTTGATGCAGGACGACTGGTTCGACCGCTTGAACTTCCGCAGGCGATAGATGTCGACGCCCGGTTCACCGGGTTCCAGCATCTCGGTCGCGCGGATAACGATACGCTGGGCGTCCACCTGATCGACGATCCCGGCGCGGCGCGCCATGATCGCGGCGCCCGAGTCACGGGCAACGATGCCTTCGATCCCGGTGCCCACCAGCGGCGCGTCGCTTTGCAGCAACGGAACCGCCTGACGCATCATGTTCGAACCCATCAGCGCGCGGTTGGCGTCGTCGTTTTCAAGGAACGGAATAAGCGACGCCGCGACCGACACCAGCTGCTTCGGCGAAACGTCGATCATGTCGATCACTTCGCGCGGGTTCAGCATGAATTCGCCGCCCTTGCGGGTCGACACCAGTTCGTTCACGAACTCGCCCGTTTCGTTCAGCGTGGCGTTCGCCTGCGCGATCACATGGCGCTGTTCCTCGGTGGCCGAGAGATACTGCACCTCGTCCGTCACCTTGCCATCGACGACCCGGCGATACGGGGTCTCGATGAAGCCATACTTGTTCACGCGGGCGTAGGTGGCCAGCGAGTTGATCAGACCGATGTTCTGGCCTTCCGGCGTTTCAATCGGCACATCCGGCCATAGTGCGTCGGGTGAACGTCGCGGACTTCGAAGCCCGCGCGTTCGCGCGTCAGACCGCCCGGCCCCAGCGCCGACAGGCGGCGCTTGTGCGTCACTTCGGACAGCGGGTTGGTCTGGTCCATGAACTGCGACAGCTGCGACGAGCCGAAGAATTCACGCACCGCCGCCGCCGCCGGTTTCGCGTTGATCAGATCCTGCGGCATGACGGTGTCGATTTCGACCGATGACATGCGTTCGCGGATCGCGCGCTCCATGCGCAGCAGGCCCAGACGATACTGGTTTTCCATCAGTTCGCCGACCGAACGCACCCGGCGGTTGCCGAGGTGGTCGATGTCGTCGATCTCGCCCTTGCCGTCGCGCAGTTCGACCAGCGCCTTGATGCAGGCGATGATGTCCTCGCGGCGCAGCGTGCGCTGGGTGTCGGGCGCGTCCAGATCGAGGCGCATGTTCATCTTGACCCGGCCGACAGCCGACAGGTCATAGCGTTCGGTATCGAAGAACAGCGAGTCGAACATCGAGACCGCCGCGTCCAGGGTCGGCGGCTCGCCCGGGCGCATGACCCGATAGATGTCCATCAGCGCCTGTTCGCGGTTCATGTTCTTGTCGGCCGCAAGCGTGTTGCGGATGTAGGGGCCGACGTTGACATTGTCGATGTCGAGAACGGCGATGTCGGCGATGCCCTGATCCAGCAGGACCTTCAGCGTTCCGCCCTTGACGTCGCCGTCGCGGTCCAGGTCCCAGGTCAGTTCGTCACCGGCCTCGACGTAGATCTCGCCGGTTTCTTCGTTGATGATGTCTTCGGCGACGAAACGGCCGAGGATGTGATCGAACGGAACCAGCAGTTCGGTGACCTTGCCCTCGTCGATCCACTTCTTGACCAGACGCGGTGTCGCCTTGTCGCCGGATTTCAGGATGACTTCACCGGTGGCAGCGTCGATCAGGTCCATGGTCGGACGGGTGCCACGCACGCGCTCGGGGAAGAACCGGGTGACCCAACCACGGTTCTTTTCGAGACGATACGACACCTTGTCGTAATAGGCGCTGACGATGCCTTCCTGATCCAGACCCAGCGCATACAGCAGCGTCGTCACCGGCAGCTTGCGGCGACGGTCGATGCGCGCGAACACGAGATCCTTGGGATCGAATTCGAAATCGAGCCACGAGCCGCGATACGGGATGATCCGGCACTGGAACAGCAGCTTGCCCGACGAGTGCGTCTTGCCCTTGTCATGGTCGAAGAACACGCCCGGCGAGCGGTGCATCTGCGACACGACCACACGCTCGGTGCCGTTGACGATGAATGTCCCGACCGGCGTCATCAGGGGCATGTCGCCCATGAAGACTTCCTGTTCCTTGATGTCCTTGACCGATTTGGCCCCGGTATCGGGATCCACATCGAACACGATCAGGCGCAGCGTGACCTTCAGCGGCGCGGAATACGTCATGTCGCGCTGCTGGCATTCGTCGATGTCGTATTTCGGCTTCTCCAGCTCGTACTTGACGAACTCGAGAACCGCGGTCTCGTTGAAATCCTTGATCGGGAAAACGGACTGGAACGCCCCCATCAAGCCTTCGCCGTCCAGCGGTTTGTCGCTGTCGCCCGACCGCAGGAACAGGTCGTAGGACGACTTCTGAACCTCGATCAGGTTGGGCATTTCCAAGACTTCGCGGATCTTGCCGAACATCCGACGGATGCGCTTCTGGCCTACGTAGCTCTGAGCCATGCTCGGTCTAACCTTTCATTTTTTCGCGGGCACGCGTGCCGTTGGGCCTCGGCCGCGGCGCCCCATGCGAAACAGAAGCAGGGCCCCATTCCTGCGCGCCGTCCCACCGGCGTGCTCCCGAGCCCGTGCTGCTTCTGAAAGACGGCCTCGTGGGCCCCCCGTCAGAAACAGCTTTGGCCGGGCCCGGATGAACCGGACCCAGCCTTGTCGCGTGACACGGGTGCAGAGTGCACCCTGCCGAATTACTTGAGCTCGACCTTGGCGCCAGCCGCTTCGAGCTTCTTCTTGAGGTCTTCGGCTTCGGCTTTCGGAGCCTGTTCCTTGACGGCCTTGCCACCGGCTTCGACCAGGTCCTTGGCTTCTTTCAGGCCCAGACCGGTGATCGCGCGGACTTCCTTGATCACGTTGATCTTGTTGGCACCGGCGTCGACCAGGATGACGTCGAATTCGGTCTTTTCTTCAACGGCTTCAGCGGCAGCGGCGGGGCCAGCAGCCATCATCACAGCGCCGCCAGCAGCGGGCTCGATGCCGTAGTCGTCTTTCAGGATTTGCTTCAGTTCCTGAGCCTGCAGCAGGGTCAGGTTCACGATTTGCTCGGCGAGAGCTTTCAGATCAGCCATTTTAACGTTCCATTCTGATAGGGTGTTTTCCGACATGGGGTCTTTGCCCACATGCAGGCCTTAGGGTGCTTACGCGGCTTCCCGCTCCTCGAGAGTGGAGAGGATGCCCGCGATGTTCGAAGCAGGCGCGCCAATCGCACCGGCGATGTTGCTGGCAGGAGCCCCGATGCAAGCCACGACGGAAGCGATAAGCTCCTCGCGCGACGGCAGTTCGGAGACGGCCTTCACACCATCCGGATTGAGGGCCGTGCCGCCCATTGCGCCGCCAAGGATTTCAAACTTCTTGTTGTCCTTGGCATAGCCGATCGCCACCTTCGCCGCAGCGACGGGGTCTTCGGAGTAGGCGAGCACGGTCATGCCCGTCAGAAGGTTCGCGATGCTTTCGCAGGGCTTGCCTTCAAGGGCGATCTTGGCGAGCTTGTTCTTGGCAACGCGAACGGATCCACCGGCGGCACGCATGCGCGCGCGGAGGTCCTGCATTTCAGCAACCGTAATACCTGCGTAGTGTGCAACCACGACCACGCCAGAGCTTTCGAAGACATGGCCGAGTTCCTCGACCACTTGTTCTTTTTGGGCTCTATCCACAGGTTTGCTCCAAGTTTGGGGGTTTCCCCCCGGCTCGTTTATGCCCCGGCGAACCGGAGCGTTCGGGTCCGAAAGGAACCGAGGCCAAAACCGCCCGAGATAAACCCGGCCAAATTCGTCTCGTTCCCATCTCAGGCAGGAAATTAAGGCCTTTCAGCCACCCGCCGTCTCGGACAGGACGGGGCGTTTCCGCCCCGCCAACCCTTCCCCGCAGGGGGTCGGGTATTCGTGTCAGGCTTAGTTGCCCGTGGCCGAAGCCAGATCGACGCTGACGCCCGGACCCATGGTCGAGGACAGCGAGACTTTCTTCAGATAGGCACCCTTGGCGCCCGACGGCTTGGCCTTCGACACCGCATCGACGATGGCGCGGATGTTTTCGGCCAGCTTTTCAGCCGAGAACGATACCTTGCCGACGCCGGCGTGGATGATCCCCGCCTTTTCGACCTTGAACTGGACTTCGCCACCCTTGGCGTTGGCCACGGCGGTTGCCACGTCCATCGTCACGGTGCCGACCTTGGGGTTCGGCATCAGGTTGCGCGGACCCAGGATCTTGCCCAGACGACCGACCAGCGGCATCATGTCCGGGGTCGCGATGCAACGATCGAATTCGATCGTGCCGCCCTGGATGGTCTGCATCAGGTCTTCGTCACCGACGATGTCGGCACCAGCGGCGCGGGCTTCGTCAGCCTTGGGGCCACGGGCGAAGACGGCGACGCGGACGGTCTTGCCGGTGCCGTTGGGCAGCGACACGACGCCGCGGACCATCTGGTCGGCGTGACGCGGATCGACGCCCAGATTGATCGCGACTTCGACGGTTTCGTCGAACTTGGCCGACGCGGCACCCTTGATCAGGGCGACGGCGTCTTCGACCGACATGTTGTCCTTGCCGACGAAGGCCTCGCGGGCGGTGCGGGTACGTTTACCGAGCTTGGCCATGACTTACCCCTTGACCTCGATACCGCACGACTTCGCCGAGCCGAGGATGATCTGCATCGCGCCTTCGATGTCGTTGGCGTTCAGGTCTTTCATCTTCGCTTCGGCGATCTGGCGGATCTGCGCGACGGTCACGCTGCCGGCAACTTCGCGGCCCGGCTTCGTCGAGCCCTTGGCGCGGTTACGCTTGCCGACCGGCTTCAGGCCAGCGGCCTTCTTCAGATACCACGACGCAGGCGAGGTCTTCAGCTCCATGCTGAACGACTTGTCCTGATAATAGGTGATCACGACCGGAATCGGCGAGCCGGGTTCCATGTCTGCGGTCTTCGCGTTGAAGTCCTTGCAGAACTGCATGATGTTGATGCCGCGCTGACCCAGGGCCGGGCCCACGGGCGGCGAGGGGTTGGCTTGCCCCGCCTTCACTTGCAGCTTGAGCTGCCCGATTACTTTCTTGGCCATGTGGCCGCTCCTCTTCGTCAGTGCCCATAACCGGATGATCCGGGGGCATGCTTAGTGGTCCGGAAGGGCCGTGGCCCCGCCTCCCACGCGATCACTCAGGCCGTCTTGGTAACCTGAGTGTATTCCAGTTCAACCGGGGTCGGGCGGCCGAAGATCGACACCATGACCTTCAGGCGGCCGTTGTCCTCGTCGACTTCCTCGACCATGCCGGCGAAGCCATCGAAGGGCCCGTCGGAAACCTTGACCTCTTCCCCAATCTCGAAGCGCACGAGGTTGCGCGGTGCTTCCTGGCCTTCCTCGACACGGTTCAGGATCAGGTTCACTTCCTCGTCGCGCATCGGGCTGGGCTTGCCGGGTTGACCCAGAAAACCGGTTACCCGGTTGATCGAGGTCACGACGTGATAGGCCCGGTTCGACATCTCCATGCGCACCAGCACATAGCCGGGCATGAAGCGGCGCTCGCTGGCAACTTTCTTGCCACGGCGCACTTCGATGACTTCCTCGGTCGGGACGAGCACTTCCTCGATTTCTTCCTCGAGTCCATTCTCGACCGCAGCCTGACGAATCGCCTCGGCCACTTTCTTTTCGAAGTTCGAAAGCACGCTCACCGAGTACCAGCGCTTGGCCATGCAACCCACCTTGTTTTCCAACGCGCGGACACGCTGGCGAATTCCGTTTGCAATCAGCGCCTTGCGGCTATTGATCACGATTTTCCCGACAGACAAAAAATGTGCGCACCGAATCGGTGCGCTTCGTGCCGCGGACAGTGAGGGTGCCTTTATCGCCGTCTTCGCCACAATTCAAGGGGCGAAGGGCCGATCCGGGCCCCCAACCTTCAGCCGACCATGTCGAGAATGGCGGCCAGACCCGAACGGATGATCCAGTCGACGAAGAAGAAGAAGATCGCCGTCAGGGTGGTCAGGACCAGCACCATGACCGTGGTCACACCGACTTCGCGGCGCGACGGCCAGACCACCTTTGCGGTCTCCGAGCGGACCTGCTGGAGGAAGGTCAACGGATTGGTCCTGGCCATGAGTGTCCCCTGAACGTCTGGAATTCGGGGCAGACTCAAGCCCCATGCAACTTGGCGCCCAATTACGCCCGCCCCGCCCCGGTTTCAACCCCATGGCCGGAACACAGGCGCAATCCCGCCCATCATGACGTTTCTGCAACACATTGTGCGGGAAGGTGGCAGGGGCAGCAGGGTTCGAACCCGCGACCTACGGTTTTGGAGACCGTCGCTCTACCGGCTGAGCTATACCCCTAGGCCTGAGGCGGGGGTTACGGCAGCCGCGCGGGGAAATCAAGGGGCGTTTTTGCGCAATCGTGTCTTGCGTCGCGGGGGGCAGGGAAACAAACTGACGGGCATGAAGTTCCTGTCTCGCCTGCGCCGCCTCGTCTTGCGTTCGATTCTCGGTGCGCTTGTTCTGGCGGCACTGGCTGCCGGAAGTTTGGCAGCGGCAATCGCCAATCCTGCCCCGTTTTTCGCCCATCGTCTGACTGTCGGTCAAATCACCCTGTTATCTGCCGCCCCGATTCCAGATGCCGCGGCCGATTATCTGTCGACCGTCGACCTGATCCCCCGCGCGGCGATGCCCGCGTTTGATGGCCCGGTTTCCGTGGTGATCCTCGGCGAAGGTTGGCGCCAATCGCTGTTCATGGCGCTAACCCCCGGGGCGGGCGGCGTCACCTATATCGGGCTGAATGCCGACACGGTCTTCCTGTCGGGCGCCGATTGGGCGACGGGTCTGTTGGTCAAGGACGGGCGGTCGATCCCGCCGCCGCGCGACCTTGCCTATTATCTGCGCCACGAGATCAGCCATCTGGCGACGGGCCAGCTGCTTGGCGCGGTGCGGTTTCATCAACGCCCGCGCTGGGTGATCGAGGGCAGCGCTGACCTTGCGGCCCTGGGCGCGCCAGACCGGCAACGCTTGCGCAGCGTCGTCACGGCGTTGGAGGGGCGGGTAGTCTGGAACAACTGGGGCTTCTACGCCCGAGAACGCCTGTTGGTCGACTGGGCAATCGCAACCCATGGCCCCGAGTTCCTGTGGACCACCGACTGGACCGATGCCGAAGCCTGGGCGCAATTCACCGCGGCGAACGGCTGAGTGTTGCCAAGCCCACGCCCCGACCCTACACCTGTCGTGAACCATTCGGGGGTTTCCATGCTGGCAGGAAAGCGTATCCTACTGATCATCGGCGGCGGGATCGCGGCGTATAAATCGCTGGAACTGATCCGCCTGTTGCGCGGCGCGGGCGCCAGCGTCAGCCCTGTCCTGACGAAGGCAGGGGCTGAATTCGTCACACCGCTGTCTGTGGCCGCACTGGCAGGCGAAGCCCTGCATCAGGACCTGTTCGACCTGACGTCCGAGGCCGAGATGGGCCATATCCGGCTTTCGCGGGCCGCGGACCTTGTCGTCGTTGCCCCCGCCACCGCCGACCTGATGGCCAAGATGGCGCAGGGCCACGCGAATGATCTGGCATCGACCTTGCTCATGGCCACCGACAAGCGTGTGTTGATCGCCCCCGCCATGAACGTGCGGATGTGGGAGCATCCGGCCACGCAGCGCAACCTCGCCACACTGACCCGCGACGGCATCCTGACCGTCGGGCCAGAGATCGGCGATATGGCCTGTGGCGAACACGGGCCCGGGCGCATGGCCGAACCCCGTGCCATCCTCTCGGCCATCGAAGGCGCGCTGTCCGACGGGCCCTTGAAGGGAAAACATGTCATCGTCACCTCGGGCCCGACGCATGAACCCATCGACCCGGTGCGCTATATCGCGAACCGCTCGTCCGGGGCGCAGGGCACAGCGCTGGCGGCGTCATTGCGCGACCTTGGCGCGCGCGTGACATTCGTCACCGGGCCGGCCAGCGTGCCGCCGCCCTCTGGCGTCACCGTCGTTGCCATCGAATCGGCGCGCCAGATGCTGGAGGCCGTGCAAACCGCCCTTCCCGCCGATGCCGCCGTCTTTGCCGCCGCCGTGGCCGACTGGCGCGTCAAGAACGAAGCCGGTCAGAAAATGAAGAAGGTTGCAGGCGCCTTGCCCATGCTGGAATTCGCCGAGAACCCCGACATTCTGGCCACCATCAGCCGCCATGCCCAGCGCCCGGCCCTCGTGGTCGGCTTTGCGGCGGAAACGGAAACCGTGGTCGCCCATGCGCAAGCCAAGCGCCTACGGAAGGGCTGCGACTGGATCGTCGCCAACGATGTCTCGCCCGCGACCGGCATCATGGGCGGCACCGAAAACGCCGTGCATCTGATCACCGCCGACAGCGTTGAAGACTGGCCACGCCTGCCCAAGGCCGAAGTGGCGCGCCGTTTGGCTCAACGCATCGCGACAGAAATCACCGGGGGCTGAGATGAGCGTCACCATCAAAACCACCCGCGACGATTGGGCCGACCCGGCCATCGCCCTGACCGCCTATGAAACACCCGGCAGCGCGGGCGCCGATCTGCGCGCGAATCTGCTCCCTGCGGATCGCGCGGCGGGCTTGACCCTGCCGCCGATGGGCCGCGCGATCATCCCCACCGGCCTGCGCTTTGAAATCCCGCAGGGATACGAGGTTCAAGTGCGCCCGCGCTCTGGCCTTGCCACGAAACACGGGATCACCCTGCCCAACACGCCGGGCACGATCGACAGCGACTATCGCGGCCCGGTTGGTGTGCCGATCATCAATCTCGGGCCCGAACCCTTCACCATTCACCATGGGGACCGGATCGCGCAGATGGTCGTCGCGCCGGTGGTGCAGGCCCGCATGGTGCTGGTGGAAACCCTCACCGATACCGCGCGCGGCGAGGGTGGGTTCGGCTCGACGGGTAGGCGCTGAATGCTTCCGGTCCTGCTGATCGGCGTCGCGCTCTGGTCCTTCGCCACGCTGGCGCGGGTGCCTTTACGGCTGCGCTTTGGCCTGATCGGGTTCTTGTGGTTGGGGGTCGTGCTTGCGCACCTTGTGCTGCCCGCCGATGCACCGTTGCGTCTGGCGACCGGCGGCGACGCCCGACCATGGGTGATCCTTGCCGCGCTGGCGCTGCTGGGGTGGGGCTATGCGCAGGGTCTGCGGCGCCTCAAGGCACGGGCCGCACCGCCTGCGCCCACGGCAACCAATGCGCCGCTCTTTTCGGAAACCGAGCTCGCCCGTTATGCCCGCCACCTGATGCTGCGTGAAATCGGCGGTCCGGGCCAGAAAAAGCTGAAGGAGGCGCGCGTCCTCGTGATCGGCGCGGGCGGTCTGGGGTCGCCTGCCTTGCTGTATCTGGCGGCGGCGGGGGTCGGCACCATCGGCGTGATCGATGACGACACGGTCGATGGTTCGAACCTGCAGCGCCAGATCGCACACACCGACGACCGGATCGGCATGCCCAAGGTGCATTCCGCTGCCCAGCAGATGCGGGCGATCAACCCGTTCATCATGGTGAAACCCTATCATCGCCGCCTGACCGAGGCCGATGCCGAAACCCTGTTCGCCGAATATGACCTCATCCTCGACGGCACCGACAATTTCGACACGCGCTATCTGGTGAACGCGACGGCCGCACGCTTGGGCAAACCGCTGATTGCTGCCGCGATCACCCAATGGGAGGGGCAGATCTCGGTCTATGACCCGGCACGCGGCGCCCCCTGTTTTGAATGCGTCTTCCCCGAAAGGCCGGCACCGGGCCTTGTGCCCACCTGCGCCGAGGCGGGCGTCATTGGCCCCTTGCCGGGTGTCATCGGGGCGATGATGGCGCTCGAGGCGATCAAGACCCTCGCCGATGCAGGCGAATCCTTGCGCGGAACGCTGCTGATCTACGACGCGCTTTATGCCGAGACGCGCCGCATTGCCGTAAAGCGCCGCGCAGGCTGTGCGGCCTGCGGGGGCTAACCTTCCCCTGCCCCATATACCCAGTCGGTGAATGACCCGTCGGGCCAGAGGGGGCAAAGCCGCGTTACCGGAACGCCAGACAAGGATCGCCCCGCTCAACCGGCGGCGTGACGATCCAACGGTCCCACGGGATTTCACCCTCGGGTTCACCCTCAAACTGCCCCAACGCCACGACCCTCAAACCGGGTTCAGCGCGACGCAACAGCGCAGGGACGCCCCAATCCGTCCGGGCGTGGCCGTTCCCGGTGATCACGACCACCGGCCCGCCAGTATCGTGCACTGCCTCCAGCGCCGCCCGCGCCAGTGCCGCGTCGCGCAGGCGCTGCGCCTCGACCATGCCGGTCATCATCTCGCGCGGCATCGCCTCGCAATGCTCTGTGAACTGTTCGGCCTCGCGGATCGCCTGCTCGTCCGCAGGCAGCGGCAGGTCCAGCCCAAAGCGCGCGGCCCCCGCACCCAGAACCGCCGCGGCACCTTCCGTAAAGGCACGGCGCGCATCAGGCCGCGGAACATTCGCGCCGACATGCACGGCGTCGCCCGAGGCTTGAAGAATGGGAAAATACATCGCGAAATCCGGCCAGCCTTGCCAACCCAGCGCCGACGCGACGACCTCTGGATCGTCGCGCCGTTCAGGCATGGCGGTGCCGGGCGCGATCATTTCCCAGACCACGACACGCGGCGCGATGGCCCTGATCGCACGCGCCTGATTCAGGTGGTGCTGCGGGTTGTCATGCACCTCGCCCAGCACAAAGACCTCGGCCTCGGGCCAGTGATCCAAAGGATGGGCCATGCCCTCGGCACGGGCGGTGCCGCCCCCCGACAGCACCGCCGCAATCGCGGCGGCGACGCTTGCAAAGACGCCCGCCCGGGCAATCCGGGCGGCGATCGGGGCGCGCTGGGGCATCGATCCCTCCATTCATCACGATCAGGCCCAGAAAACCGCATGAAAACTGATTTGTCACAGCACGATCCCGTGGGCATTGTGACCGGGAAGGAGACTCTCATGCCCCATACCCTCGTCATTGCCGATCGCGGTTATTCCAGTTGGTCCCTGCGCGGCTGGCTCTTGTTCGATGCCTTCGGCCTGCCGGTCAAGACGGTCGTCACGCGCCTTTATGAACCCGGCTTCGCCGAGACCCTGGCGCAATTCCGGCCCGCGCGCACCGTGCCTTGCCTGCGCTTCTCGGATGGGCCCGATCACCCCTCCGGCTCGGATGGGCTGGTCATCGCCGAAAGCCTCGCCATCGCCGAGGAACTCGCTTCGCGGCACCCTGAATCCGGGCATTGGCCCGCCGCGCCGCGCGCCCGGGCGGTGGCCCGCGCGCTGGCCGCCGAAATGCATGCCGGCTTCACGGCCCTGCGCTCGCATTGCCCGATGAACCTTCGGGTCAGCTATCAAACCTGCGAGCCGCCCGAGCCGGTGCTGGCCGACGTGCAGCGCCTGCAGGAAATCTGGGCTTGGGCACGGCGCGAGACCGGCGCAAGCGGCCCGTGGCTCTGCGGTGATTACAGCGTGGCCGATGCTTTCTTTGCGCCGGTCGCCGGCCGGATCGCCGGGTACAACCTCCCCGTCGATGCCGAGGCGCAGGCCTATGTTCAGGCCCATCTCGCGCATCCATCGTTCCGCCGCTGGCGCGCGATGGGCCTCGTCGACGGGCCCGATCAACCGTTCTATGCCCGCGACTGGCCAACGCGTGTCTGGCCCGGGCCGACACCGCTGCCGGCCGAGGCCTGCGATGGCCCCTCGATCAACGCGACCTGCCCCTATTCGGGACTGCCCGTCACGCATTTCGCGCGGATCGATGGCACGACAATCGGGTTTTGCAACGCATTCTGCCGCGACAAGACCGTCGCCGATCCGCAGGCATGGCCAGCGGCGATGGCGCTACTCCAGCCGTGACAGCGCCCATTGCGCGGCATCGGCGACCGTCGGATCGGGGTCATGCAGCAGGGGCCGTGCCGCCGCGGCCAACTGCGGCATCCCTGAATTCCCGATCGCATACAGGACATTGCGCACGAACCTGTCGCGCCCGATCCGCTTGATGGGCGAACCAGCGAAAAGGGTGCGGAACGCGGCATCATCCAGCGCCGCCAACGCGGCGAGGTCGGGCGCGCGCAGATCGTCGCGCGCCGCATATTTCATCTCGCGCGCGTCGGCGGCAAACTTGTTCCACGGGCACGCCGCAAGACAATCATCGCAGCCATAGATCCGGTTGCCCATCCGGGCGCGCAACTCGGGCGCGACGGGCCCGCGATACTCGATCGTCAGATAGGAAATGCAGCGCCGCGCGTCGATCTGGAACGGCGCGGGGAAGGCATCGGTCGGGCAGGCCTCGAGGCAGGCCGTGCACGAGCCGCAGTTCTCGCGCGCCGGCGCATCGGGCGGGATTTCCAGCGTGGTGAAGATCGCCCCGAGAAAAAACCAGTTCCCCAGATCGCGGCTCAACAGGTTGGTGTGCTTGCCCTGCCAGCCCAGCCCGGCGGCGGCGGCCAAGGGCTTTTCCATCACCGGCGCGGTATCGACGAAAACCTTGATCTCGCCGCCCGCCTTGTCGATCAGGGCCCGACCCAAGCGCTTGAGCCGCTTCTTGACCACATCATGATAGTCGCGGTTGCGCGCATAGACGCTGATCGCGCCGACATCGCGCCGTTCAAGGATGCGCCGCGGGTCGTCATCGGGGGTATAAACATCCGCCAGCATGATCACCGACCGCGCCTCAGGCCACAGGGCTGCGGGATTGCCGCGCCAGGCCATGCGGTCGGCCATCCACGACATCTGGCCGTGGCGCCCCTGGGCAACGAACCGCGCAAGGGCCTCGGCGGCGCCGGGGATGGCATCGGGGCGCGTCACGCCCATCGCCGCGAACCCCTCGCTCAGGGCCTGCTCGGCAAGCCAGGCCTTCACCATGAAACGTCTTTGCTCTGCAAATATCCCGGGGGGTGGCGCGCAGCGCCAAGGGGGGCAGCGCCCCCCCGAAGGATCATCGGGGCGACAGCCCCGGCGCGCCGAGGGGGCTCGATGCCCCCGAGGCGCGCCCGCCCGACCACCCGGCGAGAAGCGTCAGAAGTCGAGGTCGGCATAGCGACGCGGCGGCGGAAAACCCGGCACCTGATCGGCCAACAGGGGCCGGAACGCGGGGCGCGACTTGATGGTCTGATACCATTGCTTGACCGCCGGCGCGCGGTCCCAGTCGACGTCGTTGATATAATCGAGGCAGGACAGATGCGCCGCCGCCGCGAAATCGGCCAGCGTCATCGCATTGCCCGCCAGCCAGCGACGGTGCTCCAGCAGCCATGCCATGTAATCGATATGATACTTGATCCGCGCCGATCCGGTCTTGATGCGCTGCGAATCCGGATAGCCCTGCCCCATGATCTTCTTGTTGATCCGCTCATACAGCAGGTTGGCCGTGACCTCGTTGTGGAATTTGTCGTCGAACCACGCGCACAGGCGGCGCACCTCGTACCGGCTGGCCGGATCGCGCGGCATCAGCGGGTTTTCGGGATGCATCTCGTCGAGATACTCGCAGATCGCTTGGCTCTCGGCCAGCATCCGCCCCTCGTAGCGAAGGATCGGCACCTTTCCCGCGGGGTTGCGGCGCAGGAAATCGGTCCCGGCCTCCCAATAGCGTTCCTCGACCAGTTCCACCTCAAGCCGTTTTTCGGCCAGCGTAAGGCGGACCTTGCGGCAGAAGGGTGAAAGCGGAACGTGAAAAAGTCGAAGCATGGTGGGCGTGGCTATGGAATGGTCCCCCACCCTTTGCACCCGCGGGGCGCGGATTTCAACCATTGAAGCAATCCGCGCGACCATCCCGCAAGATTGTCGCGGCGCCATCGGCGATGGCTTGCGCGCGCGCCGTCAGGGCCTGCGTCAGATGCGCGGCATCACGCGCCCTGGGCGATGGAAGCACCGCGGCCAACGCAGCCGACTGGCGCGGACCCAGATCGGCGGCATCGCGCGCGAAATAGCGTTGCGCCCCTGCCTGCACACCGAAAATTCCTTCGTCGAATTCGGCGATGTTCAGGTAAACTTCAAGGATCCGCCGCTTGGGCCAAAGGACCTCGACCACCGGGGTCAGAAACGCCTCGAGGAGTTTGCGCGGCCAACTGCGCCCTTGCCAGAGGAACACATTCTTCACCACCTGCTGCGTGATCGTCGATGCGCCGCGATCCGCGCCCTCGGCCAGTGCTGCACGGATCGCACCCAGATCGAAACCTGAATGCCGGCAGAAATTGGCATCCTCGGCCGCGACGACGGACCGGGCCATCACCGGCGCGATCTGCGCCATGGGCACCCATTGCCGCGTCACGCCTCCGTTCAGGCGCAGGGATTCGGCCCAGATATACGGGCCACCCGGCGGATCGATGAAACGGTAGACAGCAACCCACGCGCACAGCACGACAGCCAGCCCCGAGACAGCCCATCCGAACCAACGCAGCACGCGCCAGACCTGCGCGCGAAGCCAAGCGCGCAAGCGGCCGATCAGGCCGCGGCGGGTCTTTGCGGATTTGCTGCTCGATCTTGCCATGGCTTTGGTTACCCCCCGGCGCCTGCCCGGGGCAAGGGGAAAGGCGGCCCCCTGACTTTCCCGCGCCCCGCCGCGTCGCTGTCGCGCGGTCGCGTCGGGGCCATGGACATGCGCCGCCAACCTGCTAGCTTCGGCCGCGCACCTGGTGTCCTTTGTCCGTTCCCGTGCTGCTGACCCCGCCCCCTGTTGCGAAAGATCGCCATGATGAAACTGCACTATTCTCCGACCTCGCCCTATGCCCGCAAAGTCCTCGTGCTGCTGCACGAAACCGGGCAGACCGATTCGGTCGAACTGGCCTTCGCGACAGGAACGCCGATCGACCCGCAATCGATGCCGGTCGCGGCCAACCCGCTGGGCAAACTGCCGGCGCTGGAACGCCCGGAGGGCTGCGCGCTGTATGACAGCCGGGTGATCACGCGCTATCTGGCGTCGCTCGCCCCGGCGACGGCGCCTGCGCTCTATCCCGACAGCCCCCGCGTGTGGGAGATCCTGACCCTTGAAGCGACGGCCGACGGGATCCTCGATGCCGCGCTCCTGATGCGCTACGAGGTCGTGACGCGGCCCGAGGACAAGCGATCCGCGGAATGGGTCGAAGGTCAGTGGGCCAAGATCGCACGCAGCCTCGACACCCTCGAGGCGCGGTGGATGGGCCATCTGGAAGGGCCGTTGTGCATGGGCCAGATCGCCGTCGGTTGTGCGTTGGGGTATCTGGATTTCCGCTTTGCCGATCGTCCATGGCGGACGGGGCGGCCCGCGCTTGCCGGGTGGGAGGCCCGCTTCGTCCAGCGCGCGTCGATGCAGGCCACCCTGCCGGCATGAGCGCGAACGACTGAAGGGGACACGCGATGCTGATCCCCGGCCTGCCCGCCGCCGAGTTCCTCGCGGCATGGGCCTTTCTGGCGATGAACGTCCTGTCCCCGGGGCCGAATGTGCTGAACACGATCGCGCTGGCGATCGGTTCGGGGCGCCGCGCGGCTTTGGGCGCGGCGTTGGGCACGGGGCTGGGCATCTGCGTCTGGTGCCTTGGCATGGGGCTGGGCGTCGCGACCTTGCTGGCGACCGTGCCGGGCGCCCGCCATGCGATGACCGTGCTGGCCATCGGGCTGCTGGGCTGGTTCTCCAGCCGCTATCTGCGCCGTGCGATGGCCGGATTTCGTCAGGGCCCCGGGGCCGAGGCCCCGCAGGCCCAGAAGAACGCGCGTGCGCGTGATGGCATGGTGCGGGCGGTTTCGATCCTGCTGACGAATCCGAAGGCGTTGACCACGTGGCTGACGCTGACCGCGATTTTCCCGATCGAACGCGCCAACATGGCCGATCTGGGCGTGCTGTGTCTGGGGTCCAGCGTGGTCGCCGGAAGTATCCACGCGGCCTATGCGCTGACCTTTTCGACTCGGGCCGCGGCGCGGGCTTTTCTGCGGCTCGCACCTTTCATCCACCTCGGTGTCGGGATCTTTTTCGGTGGTTTTGCCCTGACCCTTGCCGTGTCTTTGTGGCACGCGCTCCAAGGTAGCGGCGCCATGTGACCGCTCACGCTGCGTTGCAGGTCGAATTGACGGTGCAAATGCGGCGTTTCGCGGCTGGACGGAAGTTCAATTCGCCGTTAAACACCCGGCTGGAAGCGGCAGGAAACTGCGGCTCGTTTCGGCATAGCTGCCGGACCCATGACCTTGAAATGGAGAATGCTCGTGTCCCACGCAGACGACAACGCAGGCACTCGCCGGGATTTTCTGTATTACGCGACCGCCGGCGCCGGTGTGATCGCAACCGGGGGCGCCGTGTGGCCGCTGGTCAACCAGATGAACCCGTCGGCTGACGTGCAGGCCCTGTCCTCGATCTTTGTCGACATCAGCGGCGTTGCCGAAGGCACCCAGCTGACCGTCAGCTTCCTTGGCAAGCCGGTGTTCATCCGCCGCCGCACCGCCGAGGAAATCGAAGCCGCGCGCGCGGTCACCCTCGAGGAACTCACGATCGACCAAAGTTCGCAGAACCCGAACAAGCCGAACACCGACGCCTCGGACGAGAACCGCACGCTGGACGAAGCGGGCGAGTGGCTGGTCATGACCGGCGTCTGCACCCACCTCGGCTGCGTGCCGCTGGGCAACGGTTCGGGCGATTTCGGCGGTTGGTTCTGCCCGTGCCACGGGTCGCACTATGACACGTCGGGCCGCATCCGTAAGGGTCCTGCACCGCAGAACCTGCATATCCCCGTCGTCGCCTTCGTCGACGAAACCACCATCCAGCTCGGCTAAGGGAGACGAGGCATGTCCGGGATTCCCCACGACCATTACGAGCCCAAGACCGGTATCGAAAAGTGGCTGCACCGCCGCCTGCCGATCGTTGGGCTGCTTTATGACACCCTCATGATCCCCACCCCGAAGAACCTGAACTGGTGGTGGATCTGGGGCATCGTCCTCGCTTTCTGCCTTGTCCTGCAGATCGTTACCGGGATCGTCCTGGTGATGCATTACACGCCGCATGCCGACATGGCGTTCAACTCGGTTGAACACATCATGCGCAACGTGAACGGCGGCTACATGCTGCGGTATCTGCACGCCAACGGCGCATCGCTGTTCTTCTTTGCCGTCTACATCCACATCTTCCGCGGCCTGTACTATGGATCGTACAAGGCCCCGCGCGAAGTGACCTGGATCATCGGCATGCTGATCTACCTGCTGATGATCGCAACCGGCTTCATGGGCTATGTTCTGCCTTGGGGTCAGATGTCGTTCTGGGGCGCCACGGTCATCACCGGCCTGTTCGGCGCGATCCCCGGCATCGGCGAGACCATCCAGACCTGGCTGCTGGGCGGGCCTGCTGTCGGCAACTACACGCTGAACCGCTTCTTCTCGCTGCACTACCTGCTGCCCTTCGTGATCGCCGGTCTGGTGATCGTGCACATCTGGGCCTTCCACACGACGGGCAACAACAACCCGACCGGGGTCGAAGTGCGCCGTGGTTCGAAAGAGGAAGCCGCCAAGGACACCCTGCCCTTCTGGCCCTATTTCGTGATCAAGGACCTGTTCGCGCTGGTTCTGGTGCTGGCCGCTTTCTGGGCTGTCGCGTCCTTCATGCCGAACTTCCTGGGCCACCCGGACAACTATCGCATGGCCGACCCGCTGGTGACGCCCGCGCATATCGTCCCCGAATGGTACTTCCTGCCGTTCTACGCGATCCTGCGCGCCTTCACCGCTGACGTCTGGGTCGTGATCGCGGCCAACTGGCTGTCGTTCGGCATCATTGACGCCAAGTTCTTTGGTGTTCTGGCGATGTTCGGTGCCATCGCGGTCATGGCGCTGACGCCGTGGCTGGACACCTCGTCGGTGCGTTCGGGCCGTTTCCGCCCGATGTTCAAGTGGTATTACTGGCTGCTGGTGGTCGACTTTGTCGTCCTGATGTGGGCTGGTGCCATGCCCGCCGAAGGGATCTATACCAACATCGCGTTGATCGGCTCGGCCTACTGGTTCGCCTATTTCCTCGTGATCCTGCCGTTGCTGGGTGTGATCGAACGTCCGACCACCCCGCCGGCCACGATCGAGCAGGACTTCAAGGCCTCTATCAAGGCCAAGGCCACCAAGGCCCATCCGGCCGAGCAGATCCCGGCCGAGTGATCGAAAGGAAGAGAGTAAGACCATGTTCAAGAAACTTGCCCTTTCGGCCCTGACCGCCGTCGCGCTGTCCAGCACTCCGGTGCTGGCAGCAGGCGAAGCTGGCCATGTCGAGGATTATGCCTTCTCGTTCGAAGGCCCTTTCGGCACCTATGACACGGCGCAGCTGCAGCGCGGCCTTCAGGTTTACACCGAGGTCTGTGCAGCCTGCCACGGCCTGAATCAGGTGGCATTCCGCACCCTGACGCAGGAAACCGGCCCGGCGCTGGACCCCGACACGATGCGCGCCTTTGCGGCGGGCTTCGAGGTTGAGGACAACGGCGAATTCCGGCCCGCAGCCAGCACCGACCATTTCCCCGGTTCGTCGCTGTCGAACGCCCCCGACCTGTCGCTGATGGCGAAGGCGCGCGCGGGTTTCCACGGCCCCTATGGGCTGGGCATCAACCAGCTTCTGCACGGGATGGGTGGCGCTGAATACATCACCTCGTTCCTGCTGGGCTTCACCGGCGAAGAATCGGAACAAGGCGGTTCGGTGTTCTATGAAAACCGTGCCTTCGGTGGCAATGTCGCCATGCCCCCGATCCTTGTTGACGATCTGGTCGAATATTCGGACGGCACCGCCGCCACCGAAGAGCAGATGGCGCAGGACGTTGCCGCGTTCCTGATGTGGGCCGCCGAGCCCCATCAGACCGAGCGCAAGTTCTGGGGCTTCGTTGGCGTGCTGTTCCTGGGCATGCTGGCCGCGCTGCTGTATCTGACGAACAAGCGTCTGTGGGCCCCGATCAAGGCCGCTGCCAAGAAAGACTGATCGGCCCTTGCCGACCGTCATTGAAACGCGCCCTTCGGGGCGCGTTTTTCGTTCGTGGGGCTTGGCAACAAGGAAAGCCCCCGCCAGACTGCGCGAAAAAGGGGTCTCGGATGCTGCGCCTTTGTGTTGTTCTTGCCTGCCTCGCCGCCACGCCAGCCAGCGCCGAATGGATCGCCGCAGGACGCTGGAGCGACGGACAAGGATGGCGCTATGTCCAGCCGGGCACATGGATCGTGGACCGTGATGGCCCCGACAGCGTCGCCCTGCATGCCGAAGGTGAAAACCACGACACAAGGCTGGCGATCGGATGCCGCCGAGGGGATACGGCGGCATGGGTGGAATTCTCGCGGTATCGCGGCGCGGCCCTTGCGCAACCAGTCGACCCGATGGCCGCACCCGTCACCGCCGAGATCGGTTTTCACCTAGATGACTTGCCGATCGGCTTGTGGATGACCTTTTCGCCGGAAACGCAGTCATGGCGGATCGAGGACGCGCTGGACACCGAAGCCCTCTATCCCTTTGGTTGGGCCAGTCGCCTGACGATCTTGGCGCCCGAAGGCACCGAATTGGCGCGATACCGATTGAATGGCAGCAGTGCCGCCCGCGAGGCCCTGCGCAACGCCTGCGGGTTCTAGCCGAGATAATCGGCAAGTGCCGCCGGCGGCGATGCCAGCAGCGCACCCGTCGGATGCGGCCCGCCCGCCTTCCCTTCCGCGACGACGATCGTCTCAGGACAGATGCGCAACGCATCCGCCGGATCGTGCGAGACCATCAGGACCGTCGTGCCTTCGCGTCGGGCCAACGAGGCCACCAGATCCAGCATCGCCCGTTTCAAGGCGGGCCCCAACGCCGCGAAGGGTTCATCCAGCGCCAGAATGGGCCGCCGACGCAGCAGGACCCGCGCCAAGGCAACGCGCCCTGCCTGCCCGCCTGATAGCTGCGCGGGCTTGCGCGCCGCGAGATCGGCAATTCCCACCTCTTCGAGGGCCGCGATCACAGCCTTGCGTTGGCCTGCATCCAACCGCAGCGCGGGGCTGATCCCCAGTGCGACATTGTCAAACGCGCTCAGGTGCGGCAGCAGGTTGTTATCTTGGAAAAGCATGCTCAGGGGGCGATCCGCCGGATCCAGCCGATCAATCCGCTGGCCCAGCCATGTGATCTGCCCGGCCTGCAGCGGTGCGAAGCCGGCCAGTGCCCCCAGCAGCGTCGATTTGCCCGCGCCCGATGGCCCCATCACCGCGACGCAGCCCGGGCCAACGGCAAAATCGGCACTCAACGAGAAGCCGCCCTGACGAACAACCGCGTCTTCAAACCGAAGCATGACGCGTGCCCCCTATTGCCCGTTCCACCACAACGAAGGCCGCTCCCGCCATCAGCAACAGAAGCAAGGCGGCCCCCGCCGCGTCGCCCGATCGATACGCCCCCAGCAAGCGCTGCATTTGCAGGGGCAGTGTTTCGTTGCCCGTCTGGGCAAACAAGGCAATGACGCCCAGATCGCCCATCGCCAGCGCTGCGCCCAGCCCCATCGCGAACCCGAAGGGCCGCCGAAGACGCGGCCACAGGATCAGCCGGAACCGCGGCCAGAACCCCATGCCCAGCGACTGCGCCAACCTGTCATAATCCCGCGAGGTCTGCCGCAGCGCGGGCAAAACGGCACGCAGCGCGAAAGGCAGCGCCATCGCAGCGTTGACCAAAGCGGTAACGGGCACCGCCCAATCCGCCGGATCAGCCACAGGATACACGGCCAGAAACACCCCCGTCCCGATGACCATCGGCGAACCCAGCAAGGCCAGCGCGCCCGCCAACTCGGGCCAAGTGCGGTGCTGGCTGGCAAGGGACAGGATCAACACCATTGGCGCCAGGATCGCCATCGACAGCGCCGTAACGCGAACCGATGTCAAAGCCGCCTGCCAGACAGGGGCAGGCAAGTCCGCCAGCGCCGGAAGCCCCCGCATCACCACGACCGCCAGCGGCACCAGCAGGAACACAGCAGCCGCGGAAATCACGAAGGAATCGATCATGCGCCCCGCCCTGCCCGGCGACGGCACCGGGCGATCCAGCGTCGCCATCGCCAGCGTCGCCGGTGTCAGACGGGCCAGAGCCACCAACGCCACCACCCCCATCGCGCCTTGCACCAGCGCCCGCAGCGCCGCCCGCCCGAGGTCGAAATCGAATCGGAAGGCTTGATAGATCGCCAGTTCCACGGTGGTCGCCCGCGGTCCGCCGCCCAATGTCAGCGCGACGGCAAAGGACGACAGGCACACAAGAAAGACCACGGCCAGCGCCCCGGGCACAACCCGCGCCAGCATCGGCCCCTCGATATGCCGCAGTCGCGCCCAAGGGCCGAACCCCAGCGATGCCGCAAGCCGCAGGTGTTCCGACGGAATGCGCGACCAACCCTGCAAGATCAGCCGAACCGACAGCGGAAGGTTGAAAAACACATGCGCCAGCACAACACCATGCAGCCCATAGATCGACAAGGGCGGCGACCCCAGCACCGCCAGCCCCTGACTGATCAGCCCGCGCGCCCCGAAAACGGCCAGCAGGCCGGACACCGCCACCATGACGGGCACGATAAAGGGCGCGCCCATGATCGTGATCAGCAGATCCCGCCCCACAAACCGCCGGCGTGCCAGCGCCCGCGCGACGGGGATCGCCAGCGCCACCGAAACCACGGCAGAAAGCCCCGCCTGAACCAGCGTGAACCGAACGGCGGCCCAATCGGCAGACGACAGGCCCGCGCCCGCCTCGGCCCTGAGGCCCACCAGCCCCAGCGCCCCGAGGTTCAGCGCGACAAGGCAGGCCGCGACCAGCGCGGCCAGCCCCGTCAGAAGGCGCGGTTCAGCGCGCAAGGGCGTTGCGCCACGTCTCCAGCGCCTCGGCCCGGCGGCTGGCAGCCTCGGCCGGGCTCAGCAGCAGCGACACCTCGGGCTGGACAAGCGTGTCGAACCCGTCGGGCAACCCCTCAGGCGCAATGCGCGCGGGATACATCCAGTTCGTCGTCGGGATGATCGACTGGAAGGCAGGCGAGGTCATGAATTCCATGAACTGCCGCGCCAAATCGGGTTGTGCGGCGTCGGCCAGAATCCCTGCAACCTCGATCTGAAGATAATGCCCCTGCGTGAACAGTGCGGCCGCCTTGGTGTCGTCGCCCTCGGCAATCAGGTGATAGGCGGGCGAGGTGGTATAGCTCAGCACCATGTCCGCCTCGCCCTCGAGGAACAGCCCATAGGCTTCGGACCAGCCGGGGGTCACCGTCACGATGCGGGGGGCGAGGGCCGCCCACAGGTCGCCTGCACGTTCGCCATAGAGCGTGTCGATCCACATCAGCAGGCCCAGCCCGGGCGTCGATGCGCGGGGGTCCTGAATCACGATCCGCAGGTCCGAGGCTGCGAGCGCGTCGAAATCCGTGGGGGGGGTATCCACCCGCGTACGATCATAGACAAAGGCGAACCAGCCCCAGTCGAAGGGCAGGAACAGCGGGTCGTCCCACGCCACCGGAAGATCAAGCTGCGGTGACAGCCCATGCGGCGCAAAAAGGCCTGATTCGGTTGCCGCATGGGTCAGGTTCGTGTCGAGCCCCAGCACCACATCGGTGCGCGCCCGCGATCCGCTCAGCATCAGCCGCGCCAGCATGGCCGCGCCGTCGCCAGCGGTGGTAAACACGAGGTCGCAACCGCAGTCGGCCTCGAACGCCGCTTCGATCGCGGGCCCGGGACCCCAATCGGCGACGAAACTGTCATAGGTAAGCACGTGCAATTCAGGGCGCTGCGCGTCGGTCTGAGCCGTGGCCACAAGGGGCGCACAAGCCAGAAGTCCCGCGGCAAGGGTGGTGTAACGCATGGTTCATCCTCCATTGCGACGAGAGGGGTCGGGGTGGAGGATCATCCTGTCACCTTCCCTCCGCCGGTCCTAACCGGTTCAGGTTCAACGGGTCCGTGCATCGCACGTCTCAGCCCGGCAAGCGGGCACCCCGAGGTATGGGCGAAGATAATCCTTTGCGACGGGCGCGCAAGGGGGCACCATGGGCGCCATGCACATCAGGGAGGACAGCCGATGCCCATAACCATCGACCCCGGCTTTAGCGGCCAGACCGTGATTTCGACGTTCGAGATGACCCCCGGAACCTGCGCCGATGTGCTCGAGGCGCTGACCCGCGCCTATGACGAGGTGATCCGCCACCAACCCGGATTTCGCGGTGGCGCGATCCATGTCAACGACGCGCAGACCCGGATCGCCACATATTCGCGCTGGGATCGGCGGCAGGATTTTCAGGCGATGCTGCGCACCCCGGAAATGCGCGAGCGCAACCGCGCGATTGCGTCCCTGTGCGCGCGGTTCGAACCGGTGATGTACGACGTCGCGGCAGCATTCTGACGCGCCAGCAATCAGCCCGGGTGGGCCAGCTTGCGCAGCGCGGCGACAAACGTGATGCCGTGATCGAAGACACCGTTGCGCAGGAATTCCAGAACCTCGGCCATGGCGATCGGATTATTCATGATCAGCGTGTGCGAGGCCGGCACCACGATGTGATCGCGCATTCCCTCGACCATGGTGCTGGCGACAGAAACGGTGCCATCATTCGGCCCGTCGATCACCAGCGGCCCCCACGGGTTGATCGCGATATCCCCGGCGATGACACCAAGGTCGAAATCGACAGGCGGCAGCGTATTGGGCACAGACTGCGCCCCCGTTCCCAGTTGCGGCGCTGCCGGGCCATTAAGAACAACCGACAGCCGACGCAGCAGATCCGAGGCATTGAGCGTATCGATGATTTCCGACCCATGGTTCGGCGGCGCAAGCATCACGACGCGGCCAAGGTTCGCAGGCAACCCCTGCGCAAGGAAACCACGCACCAGAATGCCCCCAAGCGAGTGCGTGACAAAATGCAACCGATCATCGCCGCAAGCGGCCACCGAATCGGCGACATGACCCACCAGATCCTCGATAGGGGCGTCCTGTGACGGATACGAACGGTTGACGGTGCGATACCCGTGCAGTTCCAGAACCTCTTGCAGGACGATCATCGAATTTTCGGACCGCCCGAGCCCATGCAACATGACAACGCAATCGGCGCGGGCCGACACGGGAAGCAACAAGAGAAAAACAATGAGCCAGCGCATGGGGCTAGACTAGTCCGCATCGCGGCGGCAAGGAAGGGGAGAGTGGCGCCACGACGGAGATCCCCATGAACAAAGGACCAAGGCTTGCCGTGCGGGCGATCATCCGGCGCGACGACCGGGTGCTGATCGTGAATGCATGGCCGGGCCAGCAAAGCGACCTGTGGTGCGCCCCCGGCGGCGGGGTCGAGAGGGGGCAGTCCCTGCCCGACAATCTCGCGCGCGAACTGCGCGAGGAAACCGGGCTGGAAATAACCGTGGGTGCGCCCTGCCTCGTGAACGAATTCCACGATCCGGCGCGCGGGTTTCACCAGGTCGAACTGTTCTTCCTTGCGACCATCACCGACAGCGACGTGGTGGATTCCTCACGCGATCCTGAAGGGATCGTGAACCGCCATCGATGGGTCACGCGCGACGAATTGCTGCGCTTGCGTTTCAAGCCCGACAGCCTGCCCGATATCGCCTTTGGCCCACGACAGGCGGCGGCCTATGACCCGTTGGAAACCATTGTTCCTTGATGCCGGGCGCGGGGCCGGCGGCTCTCAGGCCTCGGCAGCGTAGCGCGATTCGAGCACGTCGAAGGGCACACCCGGCTCTTCCTTGGCGCAGCGGATCACCAGCGAGGTCTTGACCGATGCGACATTGTCGGCGGCCAGCAGATCTTCGGTGAGGAAGCTCTGGAACGTGCTCAGGTCAGGGGCGACGCATTTCAGGATGAAATCGATCTCGCCATTCAGCATGTGGCATTCGCGCACCAGCGACCACGCACGGCAGCGATCCTCGAAGGCGCGCAGGTCGGCTTCGTTCTGGCGGTGCAGACGCACCATGGCAAAGACCTGAACCTCGAACCCCAGTTCGCGTACATCCACACGCGCGTGATAGCCGCGAATGTATCCAGCTTCCTCGAGGGTGCGGACACGCCGCAGGCACGGGGGCGCGGAAATGCCCACGCGTTTGGCCAGTTCGACGTTGGTCATCCGGCCATCGGCCTGAAGTTCGGCAAGGATCATACGATCGATGGGATCGAGTTTCGCGCCGGGCATTGCGGCAGATCTCCGTTCAGCTTTGCGCTTATGTAGGCGGGATCGGGGGGCTGCGCAATATTATTTCACAACTGAGCAATATCACTGCACGGTGAGCGGGAACCAGAAGGCCAGCGCCGCCGCACCTGCATCGATGTCGCGCACCACGGGTTCGTCCCCCGCAAGGCGGCGCATCAGGCGCGCAGGCGCGCGGCCCGGCCATGCATGGCCCCCGCCATCGATGACGATCCAGCGCAAGGGGGCGTCGCAATCGCGAAAATCATGGATCTGCAAGCTCACGTCGTCGGTGGGGTCCGGGTCCATGGTCTGGGTGTCGGGGTCTGCCGCGCAGCCGTTGCGCACCGACCAAAATGCCAGCGTGTCCTCGGCGCTGCGCGCCTCGCCCAAGCGACGCGCAAGATCGGCGATCTCCGGATCGGGATCGGTCAGAAGCCGGCCATGATGGGGCGCCAGCGGGTCTGCCGTGGCATGGATGAACAACGCGGGAATCTCTGGCCCCTCGCCATGGGCGCAAGGCGCTTCGAACAGGGTCTTGGTGGCGACCACGGCGATACCCGCAAGGCGCTCGGGTGCCTCGCACGCGAGGCGCATCGCCATCCCGCCACCGTTCGAGTGACCGATCACATAGACGCGGCTTCGGTCGCCCAATCCACTGTTCAACAAATCATCCAGTGCCCCAAGAATGCCCGCCACATCGTCCCGTGCATTGTCGGGCCGACGGCCATCATTCCAGTGCCGCCACGGGCCGCTGGGATACAGTGCGATGACCCCCGCGCCGACGGCCAGTTCATCGAACCCCGACGATCGGCGCACCTGTGGCCCCGACCCGCCACCGCCATGCAGGACGATCACGACCGGCGACTGCGGCCCCGCACCCGCGGGCGCAAAGACCTCGGCCGAGTAGGATTGCGCGCCCGCGAAACCGGGGCACATCACCAAAGTCAGCCAAAGGGCAAGACCGCGCATCATCGTCACAGCTTGCCATTGTCCCCGGCGAAAGGCTAGGACCATCAGAACCCCTTGCAGTTGGCATCCAAGTCATTACATGCAAGCCAGCGAATGTGTTAAGGACAAGCCATGACCGACACCCGACATACCCGCCTGCTGATCATCGGATCAGGGCCCGCCGGCTATACCGCCGCCGTCTATGCCGCGCGCGCGATGCTCGCGCCCGTCCTCGTGCAGGGAATGCAGCCGGGCGGCCAGTTGACCATCACCACCGACGTCGAAAACTGGCCCGGCGAAACCTCGATCATGGGTCCCGACCTGATGGTCAAGATGGAAACCCATGCCCGCGAGATGGGCGCCGAGGTCATTACCGACATCATCCTCGACCTTGACTTGTCGAAACGCCCGTTTACGGCGAAGGGCGACAGCGGCACCGTCTATACCGCGGATGCGGTGATCCTTGCCACCGGCGCACAGGCGAAATGGCTGGGCCTGCCGTCCGAGCAGAAATTCCAAGGCTTCGGTGTTTCGGCCTGCGCCACCTGCGACGGGTTCTTCTATCGCGGCAAGGAAATCGTCGTGGTGGGTGGCGGCAACACCGCCGTGGAAGAGGCGCTGTTCCTCACCAACTTCGCGTCGAAGGTCACGCTGGTGCACCGCCGCGACAGCCTGCGCGCCGAGAAGATCATGCAGGACCGCCTGTTCAAGCATCCCAAGATCGACGTCATCTGGGACAGCGAAATCGTCGAGATCGAAGGCACCGAAATGCCGCTGGGCGTTACCGGCGCGCGCATCCGCAACGTCAAGACCGGCGCGGAATCGGTGATCCCTTGCGAGGGGTTCTTTGTTGCCATCGGCCACGCCCCGGCCTCGGACCTGGTGAAAGACCAGCTCAAACTGCATTCGGGCGCCTATGTCTGGGTGGAGCCGGGCAGCACGCGCACGTCGATCGAAGGGGTCTTTGCCGCGGGCGATCTGACCGACCACACCTATCGCCAGGCGGTGACCTCGGCGGGCATGGGTTGCATGGCGGCGCTGGATGCCGAACACTGGCTGGCGGCTCAGGACTGACAGGCCCGGTTACACCGTAGCGCTGGCCTCCATGGCCAGCGCGCCATCGTGGCGACGCACCCACAGGCGCACCTCGGCCCCCGAGATCGCGCCGCAGAGCGTAAAGGCCTGACCGGCGATCACGGGCGCCATGGCCCGAAAGCGAAACGCTCTCGGGGCAGGCGCCTGCCCTTCGTGGATCAGCAGATCCAGCAGCAGCGTCGCCAGCAACGGTCCGTGAACAACCAGCCCCTCATACCCTTCGGTGGCGCAAAACTCGGGGTCGTAATGGATGCGGTGGCCATTGAAGGTCAGCGCCGAATACCGGAACAGCATCAGCGAATCGGCAGTCATGGACCGTGCAAAGGTTTCGTCGCGCGGTGCTGCGACAGGCTGACCGGTTGTCGATCCGGCCTCGCGATAGACAATGTCCTGCTCTTCCTCGATCAGAAGCCCCTCGGGATCGTGCCAGCGGTGCGCGACGGTCACGATGGCAAGGCGCCCGCTGCGCCCCTGTTTCTCGGTGACCGAAAGAACCTGCGATTCGCGGGTAACCGTGCTGCCGATCACGACGGGCCGGACAAAGCTGAACCGGCTTCCCGCCCACATCCGGCGCGGAAGACCCGGGTCGGGCAGAAACCGCCCCAAGGCCTCGTGCCCGTCGGGGCCGGTATCCGCGATCCGGCAGGTTTCCAGCGCGTGGAACCAGTGCCACAGCGGCGGCAGCCTGTCCCGTCGGCGAATCCGTGGGCGCGCGATCCAGCGTCTGCGCCATGGCATTGGCGGCGAAGGGTGTCACAAGGGCCGTGACGCTGCGGCTCATCCGATATGACCGCGCAGGCCCTCGCCGTTCTGGCCCCGGTGCATCGAACTGGTCCAGCAGCACGCGGAGGCCATCATCGCCTCGCCCACCGGCACGGCGCGGATACCGACGCACAGGTCATGGCGGCCCTTGGTGACCACTTCGATCGGCTGCCCGTCCAGTCAGATCGACGCCTGGCGCGGCGATCAGGATCGACGACGTCGGCTTGACGGCAAAGCGCACGACCACATCCTGCCCGGTGCTGATCCCGCCCAGAATGCCGCCCGCATGGTTCGCCGCATAGACCGGCTGGCCATCGGCACCCATCGTGATCTCGTCGGCATTCTCGACCCCTGTCAAGGCTGCGGCGGCGAAACCATCGCCGATCTCGACCCCCTTCACCGCGTTGATCGTCATCATCGCCGCGGCCAGCTCGCTGTCCAACTTGGCATAGATCGGCGCGCCCAGACCCGCCGGGACGCCGCGCGCGACCACCTCGATCACCGCGCCCACGGAATTGCCGGATTTGCGCAATGCGTCGAGGTCGTCGGCCCATTGGCTGGCGGTTTCGGCGTCGGGGCACCAGAACGGGTTCTCGTCGATCACCGCCCCATCGAAGCGCGCTCGATCGATGGCCCGACGGCCCATCTGCACCATGTAGCCCGTGATCGACAGCCCCGGCGCGAGCGCCGCCAGAACTTGCCGCGCCACGCCACCCGCCGCCACCCGCGCCGCCGTTTCGCGGGCCGAGGATCGCCCGCCGCCGCGCGGATCGCGGATACCGTATTTCTGCCAATAGGTAATGTCCGCGTGGCCGGGCCGGAAAGTCTGGGCAATGTCGCCATAATCCTTCGACCGCTGGTCCGTGTTGCGGATCATCAGCTGGATCGGCGTCCCCGTTGTCCGGCCCTCGAAGACGCCCGACAGGATCTCGACCGCATCTTCCTCACGGCGCTGCGTCGTGAACCGGTTCTGGCCGGGCTTGCGCTTGTCCAGCCATGGCTGGAGGTCCGCCTCGGTCAGGGGGATACCCGGCGGGCAACCGTCAACCGTTGCGCCCAGCGCCGGACCATGGCTTTCGCCCCAGGTAGTCACCCGGAACAGGTGGCCGAAACTGTTGAACGACATGCGCGCCCCCCTTTCTCTTGCGCCCGATCTATCGGCGCCGCCCCACCGACTTTCCGGACAAGCCCTCTTTGCTGGAAATATCCCGGGGTGAATGGGCCGCAGGCCGGAAGGCAGCGCCCCTGCGCACCAAGGAACAAGCGCGCCCGGTCAGGGCGTACCCTTATGCACCGCGCGCCGGTCAGGCGCGCGGCGTGCCATCATTTCAGATCATGGGCGACCGTGAACTGCCCCAGCAGCGCAAGGACCTTGTCCTCGTCGACGGTGCCGTCGCGCGCGATCTTGGCCACCAGCCCGCGTTTCTTGTCCTCGATCACCTCGGCGACATGCGCGGCCAGCCCCGCTTCGGCCAGCGCTTCATCGAACACCCGGAGGTGATGGCGAGACGGCGCAGGTCGGGCTTGAACACCTTGCCAAACGGCGGTCTTGGGCAATTCCGGCAATACCTCGATGTATTTCGGCATGGCCGCGCGCTCTTCGATGCGGCCGGAAACGTGGTCCGAAAGCTCCTTGGATGTGGCGTGCTTGCCGGCCACCAGTTCGACATAGGCGCAGGGCAATTCGCCCGCCGTGGCGTCGGGTTGGCCGATCGCGCCAGCAAAGGCCACGGCCGGGTGACTCAGCAGCGCTTCCTCGATCATCGCCGGGTCGATGTTGTGCCCGCCCCGGATGATCAAGTCCTTCGCGCGGCCCACGTGATCCACAGATACCGTCGGCATCGATCCGCCACAGATCGCCGGTGCGCAACCATCTGCCATCGGCATAGAGGCCCTTGTTCTTGTCCGTCTCGGTATAGGTATGGCCCGCCCATGTGTCGGGTTGGCGACGCAGTCTCGCCGACCTCGTCCACCGCATTCTTTCGTGACGGTGCGGCCGCATCAATCCCTGCCGGGGATCCGCGTGTCGCAATAAGGGAACGGGATACCGACCAGACCGATCTTCTTTTCCCGTGCAGCGGGTTCGACGAACAAGACACGTCGCTTCGGTCAGGCCATAGCCTTCGAGGATCGACACGCCAGTGGCTTCTTCGAACCGTTTTGTAAAGTTCGACGAACCGTGCAGACCGAAACCGTTCTTCAGGACGAGATGTGGCATTGACCGGCCCGCTGCATCAGCGCCGACAGCGCGGTCGGAACGGTGATCATGAAGGTAGCCTGCCAGCGTTCGACCAGTTTCCAGAAATTGTCGAACACCCCTTCGCCGCGATACCCCTGCGGCGTAGGGAACACCACATACGAGCCGGCACAGACCGCCGCCATCATCACCGGATAGGCGGCAAAGACGTGGAACATCGGCAGCGGGCAATTTGGGTGACGTCGGTTTCCTTCAGCAAAAGCGTCGCGCCCAACCAGCCGTTGTAGAGCAGGCCGAGAACTTTGTGCTGCGCGACCTTGGGCGTGCCGGTCGTGCCGCCGGTGTGGAAATAGGCGCAGACACGGTCCTGCGTGCTTTGGGCAAAGGTCAGCTTGTCAGCCGGTTGCTTGGCCAGTTCGCTTGAGAACCGCAGGACTTTCGCCGTATGCCGCGTCGGGTTCTTCGGCCGGATCAGCGGCACGATCAGGCTTTTCGGGGGCGTCAGATACCGGTTCAGATCGATCTCGATCACGTGCCGCACCGAGGGGGCATGCGCGACGGCCTCGGCCGCTACAGGCTACGTCGGTCTTGGGGAAAGGCGCGCAGCGTGACGACGACCTTGGCGTTCGTTTCGCGCAGGATGCCGGCGATCTTCTCGGGCTCCAGCAGCGGGTTGATGGGGTTCACGATCCCTGCGGTCATCGCCCCGAACAACGTGATCGAGGTTTCGTTGATCGTCGGAAGGACATAGGCGACGGTGTCGTTTTCGCCGACGCCCAGTGACCTGAACAGGTTCGCGGCCTGCGTGATCTTGCCGTCTCGGCCCGGGTAAGGGTTTCGGCCTTTGCCCCATCGTCGGAAAACATCTGGAACGAGATCGCAGGGCGTTGGCCGTGCGGGTTCCGCGTCCGCTGGATCTGGTCGTATACGGTGACGGGAAGACCCCGGTCTCCATGACATTTCATTTGAATCGCGTCACGATCGGCGACAGTCGCCATTTCTTGGTCATTCTTACCTCCCTCGGGCTTGGCACCGTTGGGCAAAGTTTGACCGTTTTGCGACACCGATGCAATTCATCCCGCGCAGGAAACAGGCACGGATGCCGCAACGTGGTCAGGCTTCGGCACCGCCATCGGTGAACTGCAGACGCGCCAGCCGTGCATAGAGCCCATCTTGGGCCACAAGTTCGGCGTGCGTGCCCTGCGCGACGATCCGCCCGGCCGAACACCACGGTCGGTCGGCCTTGCGCACGGTGGCCAAGCGGTGCGCGACGACCAGAGTCGTTCGGCCATCAGCCAGTGCCTCGAAGGCGGCTTGCACCGCGCGCTCGCTTTCAGCGTCAAGGGCCGAGGTCGCCTCGTCCAGCACCAACACCGGCGCGTCGCGCAGGTTCGCGCAGGAGCGATCGCGATGCGCTGCTTTGTCCGCCCGAGATCAACACGCCGCGTTCGCCCAGTTGCGTGTCATAGCCTTGCGGCAATGCGGTGATGAAGTCATGCGCCGCGGCGGCGCGAACGCGGCCTCGATCTCGGCATCGGTGGCCTCGGGGCGACCGAAACGGATGTTCTCGCGCGGTGGTGGCAAAGATCACCGGGTCTTGCGGCACCAGCGCCATCGCGCCCCACATCGGTCCGGGGCAGATCGCGAAGGTGATCCGTCAGACGGACCGCGCCGGATTGTGGGTCATAGAACCGCAAAAGCATCTGGATGATCGTCGATTTCCCCGCGCCCGAGGGGCCGACGAGGGCCACGGTCTCGCCTGGCTTGACCGTCAGGCTGATGCCGGCCAGCGCCGATTGATCGGGGCGAGAGGGGTAGCTGAAGCGCACATCATCGAACACCACCTCGCCCTTCACAGGCTTGGCCAGCTTTTTCGGGCTTGCCGGGTCCTGCACCGAGTCGACGGCATCCAGCAATTCGACCAGCCGTTCCGTTGCGCCCGCGGCCCGCTGCAACTCGCCCCAGATTTCCGACAGCGCGCCGACGGCCCCGGCCACCAGCACCGCATAGATCACGAACTGCACCAGTTCGCCGATGCTCATGGTGCCTTCGCGCACGTCCACCGCGCCGACCCACAGCACGCCGACAATCCCCGAGAAGATCAGCGCGATGACGATCATCGTCATCACCGCCCGCGTCCCGATGCGGATCATCGCGATGTCGAAGGATTTTTCCGTCACGCGGTTGAATTCGGCGGTCGAGAGCGCCTCGTGCGTGAAAGCCTGCACGGTCTGCGCCGCGCCCAGCGCCTCGGATGCGTTGCCGGAGGACGCCGCGATCCAGTCCTGGTTCTCGCGCGACAGGCGGCGCAACCGGCGACCCAGCACGACGATGGGGACGATGACAGCCGGCACGATCAACAGGACCAGACCTGTCAACTTGGCCGAGGTGAACATCAAGAGGACAAGCCCGCCGAACAGCATCAGCACGTTGCGCAAGGCAACCGACACGGACGAACCGACGATGGACTGGATCAGCGTGGTATCGGTGGTCAGGCGCGAAAGAACCTCGCCGGTCATGACGCGTTCGTAGAAGGCAGGCGACATCGAGATCACGCGGGCGAACATCGCTTCGCGGATGTCTGCCACGACCCGCTCGCCCAACCGGGTCACCATGTAATAGCGCACGCCCGTGCCCACGGCCAACAGGAACGCCAAGGCCAGCGCCGCGCCGAAATATTCGTTCAAGAGTTGCAGCGATCCTTCGCTGAACCCGTCGACCACCCGGCGCACGGCCAGCGGCAAGGTCAGCGACACGCCCGCCGTTGTCACCAACGCCAGAAACGCGCCCAGCAGCAGCCCCTTGTAGCGCGCCAGGAACGGCCAAAGGCCGGCCAGCGAGCCGATCCGGCGCGACTTCTCGCGGGTTTCAGTGGTCGATGCGTCGGTCATGGGTGACATTCCTTCGTCAGGGACCCTTGCGCTTTAGGTGACACAAACCCCGAGGGCAAGCGCCAGCACGGCGCGGCAAATCATAACACAGGCGGTGAATTCATCGCGCAATATTATTTCTTGTCGAATTTTCTTCGACTACTAAACATTAATTACGAATATTTAACGCGACATCGGGCAATTGCGCGCAAAACAAAGACAAAAAATTCCTGACAGCCTGCCCTAGCGTTGCGCTGCCTGTCAAAGCAGGCACCAAACAATCGGGAGGAATAACAAATGACGAAACCGATCGTCGTAGCCGTTGATGGCTCGGACGCCGGTCGCCGTGCGGTGGCCCATGCCGCCGAACTGGCGTCGGGCGCCGGAGCTTCGCTGGTGATTGCCCATATCCTCGAATGGTCGCCCTATAGCTTCCTGACACAAGAGGAACTGGCCGAACGCCACAAGCGGCGGGAGCAAGAACTGGCACGGGCCGAAACTGCCCTTGTGTCACCGTTGATCGCCGAACTGGCCGCCAAGGGGCTGAGCGCCCGCGCTGCCATCCGCTATGGCCATGTGGCCGAAACCCTGGTCGAGATCGCCAAGGCCGAAGGGGCCTCGCAGATCGTGACCGGACGCACCGGTGCCGGCGGCCTCAGTGCGCGCCTGTTCGGATCGGTCGCGGGCACCCTGGCCCAGATCGCCCCGGTTCCCGTGACCATCGTTCCCTGAAACACTCTGGGAGGAGAGTTCCATGACAATATCCATCTCGCAGCGCCTCGCGCTGGCGATGCCGCTTGCCCTGATCGCGCAGATTGCGCAGGCGCAAAGCATCGGTGACTCCATCAATGACGCCTTCGCCGCCTCGACCGGCTGGTTCGTCAACCTGATCTTCGCCTCGGTCTGGGGCGTGCCGTGGATCGTCGGCTGGCTGGTCATCGCAGCCGTGGTGTTCACCCTGTATTTCGGGTTCATCCAGTTCCGCGCCTTCAAGCACTCGATCGAACTGGTGCGCGGCGACTATTCCGACCCCAATGACGCGGGCGAGGTCAGCCATTTCCAGGCGCTGGCAACGGCGCTGTCGGGCACCGTGGGCCTGGGAAACATCGCCGGCGTGGCCGTTGCGGTCAGCATCGGCGGCGCGGGGGCCACGTTCTGGATGATCCTTGCGGGTCTTCTGGGCATGGCGACCAAGTTCACGGAATGCACACTGGGCGTGAAGTATCGCAACGAATACGCCGACGGCACGGTTTCGGGCGGGCCTATGTATTACCTCGACAAGGGCTTCAAGGAACGCGGGCTGCCGCTTGGCAAGGCCATGGCCGTGCTTTTCGCGGTGTTCTGTGTGTTGGGCGCCCTGGGCGGCGGCAACATGTTCCAGGCCAACCAGGCGCATGCCGCAGTGGCGGGGTTGTTCGGTGACTATCCCGGCTGGATTACCGGTGTGGTTCTGGCAGGCGTCGTGTTCGCAGTGATCGTCGGCGGGCTGAAATCCATCGCCCGCGTGACCGAGAAGGTCGTGCCCTTCATGGGCGTGATGTATGTTGCCGCGGCCTTGGTCATCCTGATCATGAACGCGGGCATGATCGGCGAGGCTGTCAGCCAGATCTTCGCCGGGGCCTTCACCGGGCTGGGTGTGACCGGCGGCATCGTCGGAGCGCTGATCCAGGGCTTCCGCCGCGCCGCGTTTTCGAACGAGGCCGGGATCGGTTCGGCCGCTATCGCCCACTCGGCGGTGCGCACCAAGGAGCCGATCACCGAGGGCTTCGTGTCGCTGCTTGAGCCGTTCATCGACACCGTGGTGATCTGCACCATGACCTCGCTGGTCATCATCATCACCGGCCAGCTGATGATGGATGCCGAGACGGGCCTCTACATGGTGACCGAAGGCGGGCGCATCGCCACCGTCGATGGCAACACCGGCGTCGCCCTGACCGCTGCGGCGTTCAGCTCGGCCTTCGGGTGGTTCGGCTATGTGTTGACCTTCGCGGTGCTGCTGTTCGCCTTCTCGACCATGATCTCGTGGAGCTATTACGGCCTGAAAGCCTGGACCTACCTGTTTGGCGAAGGCAAGACGACCGAACTGGTCTTCAAGTTGATCTTCTGCTTCTTCGTGATCGTCGGCGCAGCCTCCAGCCTGGGTGCAGTGCTCGACTTCTCGGACGCGGCGCTGTTCGCGATGGGCGTGGTCAACATCATCGGCCTTTATTTCCTGATGCCCATCGTGAAGCGCGAGCTCGACAGCTATCTCTCCCGTTTGAAGTCGGGCGAAATCCGCCGCTTCAAATAAGGCATCCTCCCTGCCGGTGTCAGCCGCCGGCCGGTGACTGGCCGGGCACCCTGTGTGCCCGGCTTTTTTGTCGATGCGCCGGTTTCCGCTAGTTCACGGGACGGTTTCGCGCTCGTGATCGCCCGCCTGCTTGTGTCCTGATCGTCCCGGGCGCAGTCTGACACGATCATCGTCAGGAGTTTCGTTCATGCCTTTTCTTGCCCGCCCCCTTCGCCGTGGAATCCTGTTGGCCGTCAGCGGCCTGTTCCTTGCCTTGCCCTTGTCCGCCGAAACCGCGATCCGGGGCGTGACCCTGTCGACCGCCGGGCTGGCGATGATCGAAGCCTCGGGCCAGATGGGGGCCGAACCGATCCAGCTTTCCGTTCCGCGCGACGAAATCGACGATTTCCTCAAGAGCCTCTGGGTGCTGGACCCGGCGGGCGCGGTGCCCTTCGTCACCATGGCCGGCCCCGGCGGGTTCGAGGACAGTTTTGCCCACTTCCCCTTTGGCCCCGATGACGTGACGGACCCTGCCCGCCTGATGCGCGCCATGGTCGGTGCACCGCTGACCGTCGAACGCCGGGGCGAGACCTGGCAGGGCACCAACATGGGTGTGACCCAGCGCCCGTGCGAGAATGGCCCTTGCAACGTGCTGAACCTGCAAGGCGACGACGGCACCTTGCATTCTTTCGTCATGGATGACGCGCTCGGCGTGCGGTTCTCGGATGCCGCCGATCAGGCGACGCTGACGCAAGCGCTCAGGGCGTGGCGCGCGGGGGCCAACCCCCGCCGCGTGGCCCTGTCGCTGACGACCGATAATCCCGAGACGCGCGAGGTCGGGCTGGTCTATCTGCAAAACGCCCCCCTCTGGCGCACGGCATGGCGCGCCGTGGACACGCCCGAGGGGATCCAGCTGATCGGCTGGGCCGTGGTGGAAAACACCACCGGGATGGATTGGCAGGATGTTCGCCTCACATTGGCGACCGGGTCGGTGCGGGCGATCGCCGCGCAGCTTTACGAACGCCGCTATGCGCGCCGCCAAGCCGAAGTCTTTGCCGAGCCCGTGATCGCCGCCGCACCGATGGTCGCCATGGCGCGCGGTGCCTTGGCCGAAGCCATGCCCATGGCCGATAGCACCGCCGCCGCGCGCGTCGAGGCCGATGATGGCGAAAGCTTCAGCCGCTTTGCCCTGTCCACCCCCGTGACGCTGGCCGCGGGCCAGATGATGAGCGTGCCGTTCCTGTCGGAAACGCTGGAGGACGCGCGGCTCACGCTCTATCGTGGCGGGTCGGGCGCGCAGCACCCGGTCATCGCCCTGTCGCTGACGAATCCCCTGCCCTTGCGCCTGCCCGCCGGTGTGCTGACGCTCTACGAGGACGGACGCGGCCATGCCGGCGACGCGATGATCCCCGAACTGCAACCGGGCGCGACCGAGATCGTCGACTTTGCGCAGGATCTGGCGGTTTCGGTGCGCGAGGACCGGTCAACCACCGAAACCGTGCGCGAGATGCGTCTGGCGGGCGGTATGCTGAACGTGACCGAGGATCTGGAGCGTACGACCACCTATCGCATCGAAGGGGCCGCGCTGGCGGATCGCACGGTCACGGTGGACCATCCGCGCGGCAATGGCTGGACGGTTTCCAGCACCTCGGCGGCTGAGGAAACACTGGACACATGGCGCTGGCAGGTCGAGGTTCCAGCCGGCGAAACCCGCAGCCTGACTGTCACCGAACGCCAACCCCGCCTGCGCCGCGTTGGGCTGATGGACAACGATTCCGGGACGCTGGGCTATTGGCTGTCGCGCAGCACGGATGCGCGG